>NZ_CP095461.1:615176-1230352 GCF_023022985.1 Arthrobacter gengyunqii
GCTTCCTCTCCGGGGACATCGACGCAGCGCAGGCCATGACCTACAACGAATATGCCCAGGTCCTGGAAACCGTCAATCCGGACACGGGGGAGCTGTACCAGCCGGATGACCTGACCGTCATTGACTGGAATGACGAGGGGTCGGCCATGCTGCAGGACGCCATCTGGGCGGACGCGGGCCGGCTCGCCGATGACTCCGAGTACCAGGAGACCACCACGGCGTTCATCAAGGCTGCGATCAAGGGCTGGATCTACGCCAAGGACAATCCGGAGGACGCGGCACGCATCGTGACCGAATCCGGATCCACCCTGGGCCAGAGCCACCAGCTGTGGATGACCAACGAGACCAACAAGCTGATCTTTCCTTCCACCAACGGCGTCGGCATGATCGACGAGGCCGCGTGGGAGAAGACGGTGGACATCGCCATGGGAACGCAGAACGAGACCGGAGCCACCATCCTCACGACCGAGCCGCCGGAAACCGCCTACACCAACGAGTACGTGGAGAAGGCGCTGGCAGAGTTGGAAGAGGAAGGCGTGGACACCAAGGGCGCTGACTACAAGCCCGTGGAGGTGACCCTGGCCGAGGGCGGGAACTAAGGCAGGAAACCAGGCTAGGGAAATCGCTAGGGAAATCAAGGAACGGACGACGAAGGAACGGACGACGGCGGCCGGCAGCTCGAACTGCCGGCCGCCGTTGGTCTTTCCGGTGCCAGGGCCGGCCGCCTGAACGTCGGCCGGGAGCCGATTTGCGCGGCCCTGAAACCCCGTGTAGAGTCTTCTAAGTCGCCGCGGCCGGGAGTTGGAAAACTTACCGAGCAGGGCGGCCAAACCCCACCAAAAACATTCTGGTGATCCTGCCTGTGCCGAGTGCACGGACACGGAAAGCCGGGGCTTTTGCGCGGGCTCAGCCGGACAAAATGAAGCAGACTTCGGGAATTATCCCGAATTGCCAAATAGGGTCCGGATGAAATAGAATAAAGAAACACTGCAGCGAAGAGAAAAGAAAAACATTGTTTGTTTTTCCGAGTATTTCGGATGCATCTGTTGTTTGAGAACTCAATAGTGTGCCAAGTTTATTGATACCAATTATTTTAATTGGTTGAACTGGTTGTTACCGCCCACCCCGTGGGTATGGGACAGCTTTTTTAGCTGGTTTCGAATTTAGTGCAGGACTGTGCAGCCAATTTTCCTTGGCTCCGGTGCTGTGTCTGTAACACATTTACGGAGAGTTTGATCCTGGCTCAGGATGAACGCTGGCGGCGTGCTTAACACATGCAAGTCGAACGATGACTTTTGTGCTTGCACAAAATGATTAGTGGCGAACGGGTGAGTAACACGTGAGTAACCTGCCCTTAACTTCGGGATAAGCCTGGGAAACCGGGTCTAATACCGGATACGACGGATCCCCGCATGGGGGTTCGTGGAAAGCTTGATGCGGTTTTGGATGGACTCGCGGCCTATCAGCTAGTTGGTTGGGGTAATGGCCCACCAAGGCGACGACGGGTAGCCGGCCTGAGAGGGTGACCGGCCACACTGGGACTGAGACACGGCCCAGACTCCTACGGGAGGCAGCAGTGGGGAATATTGCACAATGGGCGAAAGCCTGATGCAGCGACGCCGCGTGAGGGACGAAGGCCTTCGGGTTGTAAACCTCTTTCAGCAGGGAAGAAGCGAAAGTGACGGTACCTGCAGAAGAAGCGCCGGCTAACTACGTGCCAGCAGCCGCGGTAATACGTAGGGCGCAAGCGTTATCCGGAATTATTGGGCGTAAAGAGCTCGTAGGCGGTTTGTCGCGTCTGCTGTGAAAGCCCGGGGCTCAACCCCGGGTCTGCAGTGGGTACGGGCAGACTAGAGTGCAGTAGGGGAGACTGGAATTCCTGGTGTAGCGGTGAAATGCGCAGATATCAGGAGGAACACCGATGGCGAAGGCAGGTCTCTGGGCTGTAACTGACGCTGAGGAGCGAAAGCATGGGGAGCGAACAGGATTAGATACCCTGGTAGTCCATGCCGTAAACGTTGGGCACTAGGTGTGGGGGACATTCCACGTTTTCCGCGCCGTAGCTAACGCATTAAGTGCCCCGCCTGGGGAGTACGGCCGCAAGGCTAAAACTCAAAGGAATTGACGGGGGCCCGCACAAGCGGCGGAGCATGCGGATTAATTCGATGCAACGCGAAGAACCTTACCAAGGCTTGACATGAACCGGAAAGACCTGGAAACAGGTCCCCCACTTGTGGCCGGTTTACAGGTGGTGCATGGTTGTCGTCAGCTCGTGTCGTGAGATGTTGGGTTAAGTCCCGCAACGAGCGCAACCCTCGTTCTATGTTGCCAGCGGGTTATGCCGGGGACTCATAGGAGACTGCCGGGGTCAACTCGGAGGAAGGTGGGGACGACGTCAAATCATCATGCCCCTTATGTCTTGGGCTTCACGCATGCTACAATGGCCGGTACAAAGGGTTGCGATACTGTGAGGTGGAGCTAATCCCAAAAAGCCGGTCTCAGTTCGGATTGAGGTCTGCAACTCGACCTCATGAAGTTGGAGTCGCTAGTAATCGCAGATCAGCAACGCTGCGGTGAATACGTTCCCGGGCCTTGTACACACCGCCCGTCAAGTCACGAAAGTTGGTAACACCCGAAGCCGGTGGCCTAACCCCTTGTGGGAGGGAGCCGTCGAAGGTGGGACCGGCGATTGGGACTAAGTCGTAACAAGGTAGCCGTACCGGAAGGTGCGGCTGGATCACCTCCTTTCTAAGGAGCACCTCAAAGTGGCCCGTCCTTCCACAGTGTTGGATGTGTGCTTTGCAGGAGATGCCCATGTCGGAAACGTTTGTTTTCCGGTGGGTGCTCAAGGGTGGAATATCAATAGGCAGGTGCCCGGCGTTGAGCCCGGCAGCAGAGTACGCCGTACTCCTGGTCTTCTTTTTCTTCGGAAAAGGGCGGTCCACGGGGGATGGTTGGAAATGGTGTCCGGTGTCTTCAAGTACCGGGTTTTTCCGTTTGGCACACTGTTGGGTCCTGAAATAACAGGACCGAAGAATTTTCAAGCCTTTTTTGGAAGGGTTGGGAAGGGCACGGGTTTCGTGTTGTTTCTGATTGTTCCTGCGCAGGCCTGAGACTGTCCACGGTGAATACGTGGTGGTGGAGGGGTGTGACGGGGTTGTTGTTTGAGAACTACATAGTGGACGCGAGCATCTTAAATTATTAAGTGCAATTTCAGATAAACCTGGTGACCGGATTTGTTTCCGGCCTCCATGGTTTTCTCGATAGCGATAATATATTGATCTTTGTGGTCAAGTTTTTAAGGGCACACGGTGGATGCCTTGGCATCAGGAGCCGAAGAAGGACGTAGGAATCTGCGATAAGCCTGGGGGAGTTGATAACCGAGCGTTGATCCCAGGATGTCCGAATGGGGAAACCCCGCCCGGCGCGCGAGTGACCGGGTGACCCGCATCTGAACACATAGGGTGCGTGGAGGGAACGTGGGGAAGTGAAACATCTCAGTACCCACAGGAAGAGAAAACAACAGTGATTCCGTTAGTAGTGGCGAGCGAACGCGGAAGAGGCTAAACCAGTGGTGTGTGATAGCCGGCGGGCGTTGCATCACTGGGGTTGCGGGACTTTCCGTATCGATTCTGCCGGATCGGTGAAGTGAGTGCAGGTGCATAGGTGAACGGGTTTGAAAGCCCGGCCGTAGAGGGTGTTAGCCCCGTAACCGGAATGTATGCTGCCGCTTGGAGAGGATCCCAAGTAGCACGGGGCCCGAGAAATCCCGTGCGAATCTGCCAGGACCACCTGGTAAGCCTAAATACTCCCTGATGACCGATAGCGGACAAGTACCGTGAGGGAAAGGTGAAAAGTACCCCGGGAGGGGAGTGAAACAGTACCTGAAACCGTGTGCCTACAATCCGTTGGAGCAGGGCGATGCCACTTGTGGTGTTGTGCTTGTGACAGCGTGCCTTTTGAAGAATGAGCCTGCGAGTTAGTGTTACGTCGCGAGGTTAACCCGTGAGGGGAAGCCGTAGCGAAAGCGAGTCTGAACAGGGCGATGCAGTGGCGTGATCTAGACCCGAAGCGGAGTGATCTACCCATGGCCAGGTTGAAGCGCGTGTAAGAGCGCGTGGAGGACCGAACCCACTTCAGTTGAAAATGGAGGGGATGAGCTGTGGGTAGGGGTGAAAGGCCAATCAAACTCCGTGATAGCTGGTTCTCCCCGAAATGCATTTAGGTGCAGCGTTGCGTGTTTCTTACCGGAGGTAGAGCTACTGGATGGCTAATGGGCCCTACAAGGTTACTGACGTCAGCCAAACTCCGAATGCCGGTAAGTGAGAGCGCAGCAGTGAGACTGTGGGGGATAAGCTTCATAGTCGAGAGGGAAACAGCCCAGACCACCAACTAAGGCCCCTAAGCGTGTGCTAAGTGGGAAAGGATGTGGAGTTGCTCAGACAACCAGGAGGTTGGCTTAGAAGCAGCCATCCTTGAAAGAGTGCGTAATAGCTCACTGGTCAAGTGATTCCGCGCCGACAATGTAGCGGGGCTCAAGTACACCGCCGAAGTTGTGGCATTCAAATATTAGCCAAGCGGATGGTTTATCCATTTTCGTTCAAGCGTTTGGATGGGTAGGGGAGCGTCGTGTGGGCAGTGAAGTCGCGGTGTAAACCAGCGGTGGAGCCTACACGAGTGAGAATGCAGGCATGAGTAGCGAAAGACGGGTGAGAAACCCGTCCGCCGAATGATCAAGGGTTCCAGGGTCAAGCTAATCTGCCCTGGGTAAGTCGGGACCTAAGGCGAGGCCGACAGGCGTAGTCGATGGACAACGGGTTGATATTCCCGTACCGGCGAAAAACCGCCAATACCAAGCGGGGGATACTAACCGCCCAATACCTGACCGGCCGCCCTTGTGGCGACCCGGTTTTTGGTGGAGCGCGGGACCGTAACCTGGGAGGTAAGCGTATTAACAGGTGTGACGCAGGAAGGTAGCCGGGCCGGGCGATGGTTGTCCTGGTCTAAGGATGTAGGGTCAGCGATAGGTAAATCCGTTGCTGTGTCTTTGATGACGATCCTGAGATCTGATGGGACCCCTTTAGGGGGGAATCCGGTGATCCTATGCTGCCTAGAAAAGCATCGGCGCGAGGTTTTAGCCGCCCGTACCCCAAACCGACACAGGTGATCAGGTAGAGAATACTAAGGCGATCGAGAGAATTATGGTTAAGGAACTCGGCAAAATGCCCCCGTAACTTCGGGAGAAGGGGGGCCCCAACCTTGATGGACACTTGCTGTCCGGAGGGGATCGGGGCCGCAGAGACCAGGGGGAAGCGACTGTTTACTAAAAACACAGGTCCGTGCGAAGTCGCAAGACGATGTATACGGACTGACTCCTGCCCGGTGCTGGAAGGTTAAGAGGACCGGTTAGCCCTTACGGGCGAAGCTGGGAATTTAAGCCCCAGTAAACGGCGGTGGTAACTATAACCATCCTAAGGTAGCGAAATTCCTTGTCGGGTAAGTTCCGACCTGCACGAATGGAGTAACGACTTCCCCGCTGTCTCAACCATAAACTCGGCGAAATTGCAGTACGAGTAAAGATGCTCGTTACGCGCAGCAGGACGGAAAGACCCCGAGACCTTTACTATAGTTTGGTATTGGTGTTCGGTGTGGCTTGTGTAGGATAGGTGGGAGACTGTGAGACCCGGACGCCAGTTCGGGTGGAGTCATCGTTGAAATACCACTCTGGTCATACTGGATATCTAACTTCGGCCCGTAATCCGGGTCAGGGACAGTGCCTGATGGGTAGTTTAACTGGGGCGGTTGCCTCCTAAAGAGTAACGGAGGCGCCCAAAGGTTCCCTCAGCCTGGTTGGCAATCAGGTGGCGAGTGTAAGTGCACAAGGGAGCTTGACTGTGAGAGAGACATCTCGAGCAGGGACGAAAGTCGGGACTAGTGATCCGGCGGTACATTGTGGAATGGCCGTCGCTCAACGGATAAAAGGTACCTCGGGGATAACAGGCTGATCTTGCCCAAGAGTCCATATCGACGGCATGGTTTGGCACCTCGATGTCGGCTCGTCGCATCCTGGGGCTGGAGTAGGTCCCAAGGGTTGGGCTGTTCGCCCATTAAAGCGGTACGCGAGCTGGGTTTAGAACGTCGTGAGACAGTTCGGTCCCTATCCGCTGCGCGCGCAGGAAATTTGAGAAGGGCTGTCCTTAGTACGAGAGGACCGGGACGGACGAACCTCTGGTGTGTCAGTTGTACTGCCAAGTGCACCGCTGATTAGCTACGTTCGGATGGGATAACCGCTGAAAGCATCTAAGCGGGAAGCCCGCTTCGAGATGAGATTTCCATACACCTTGTGTGTGAGAGGCCCCCAGCCAGACCACTGGGTTGATAGGCCGGATGTGGAAGCGGGGACTAAAGACCCGTGAAGCTGACCGGTACTAATAGGCCGATAACTTACACCACACCATGATCTGGGCAGGAAACGACTTCAAACGTTCCCGCCAAAGAAGGATCATGTTGATCATGCTGCTTGCGTCCACTATGTGGTTCCCGGATAACAAACCCGTTGTGTGGTTTGTCACCGAAGGAACTGGTACTGAATCATCTGTTATGGGTGGTTTGGTGCCGTAGAATAAAGGAAGTGTTCATTCTTACGCGTGAACATCTTTTTCATGACAGGCACCCCGTAAAGGGTGTGTTTGGTTGTGACCCATGTTTTCCCCTCCACCAGGAGTTTTGGCTGGTGGTGCGGGTGGTAGGGTTACGGCGGTCATAGCGTGGGGGAAACGCCCGGTCCCATTCCGAACCCGGAAGCTAAGACCCACAGCGCCGATGGTACTGCATCCGGGAGGATGTGGGAGAGTAGGTCACCGCCGGACAATATTTTGGTTGAGAGGTTGAGGCCCGTATCTTTTGGTACGGGCCTCAACTGTTTAACCCGATAGTTTTTTCACCTGATAGTTTTTCGTGGCCGGGGATTCCTTACCCCTCGGAGATCCACACTCCGCGGCGCAGAACGCGGCTCAAGCGAAGGTTCGCGTCCAGCAGCAGGAGATCGGCCGAGGCGCCGGCGGCCAGGGTGCCGATCCGACCGGACATCCCCAGGATTCGGGCGGGAACTGTCGTAGCTGAATGCAGGGCGTCTTCCATCGGGACGCCGGCAGCCACGGCATTGCGGACGAGGTCCAGCATGCTGGCCGTGCCGCCCGCCAGCGCCCCCGACTGCAACCGGGCCACGCCGTCCGATACGCTCACCTCGGCCGGTCCCAGCCGGTACTGTCCGTCGGACAGGCCTGCCGCAGCCATCGCGTCCGTAACCAGGACAATGTTGTCGGCCCCGAGCAGCTCGAACATGGACGCCACCAGATAGGGATCCAGATGCGTGTTGTCGGCAATCAGTTCCACTATGGCAGTACCGGCCCGCGCTGCCCGCAGAGCTGCAGCGACAGCGCCGGGGGAGCGGTGGTGGAGGGGGTCCATCCCATTGAACAGATGGGTCACCGTGGGAACCGCAGCCCGCCTGCCGGCCACTGCCCCGTGGCGGGAACCCAATCCGAAGGCTGCCCGCTTGAGGGAAGCTCCGGCGTCGTCCGCTGAGGCTGCGGTGTGCCCCAGCGAGGGAATCACTGAGTGCGAGATCAGCAGGTCCACCAGATCAGGGGCCCCGGGCAGTTCGGGAGCATACGTCATGGTGCGCAGGTGCCCGCGGGCTGCGGTGATCAGTTGTTCGGCGAAGTCAGCATCGGGGGAGCGCAGCCACCGCGGATCCTGCGCGCCGCACCGGGCAGCGGACAGGAACGGTCCCTCCAGATGGATGCCTGCGACATCACCGGTTTCGGCCAGCCCGGCGAACATGTCCAAGCCGGCGAACAGATCGGCAGGGGACGCGGTGACCAGACTCGCCAGCACGGTGGTGGTGCCCGCGGAGTGCATCCGGTGCAAGGAGCTTCGGGCGGCGACGGCGTCGGCGGACAGGAAATCAACGCCGTAGCCGCCGTGGTTGTGCACATCCACCAAACCGGGGGCAACCAACTGGCCGGGAGCCAGCACCAGCGTTGTCACATCGGAAGCGGCGATGCCGGCTGCCGTCAGCGCGTCCGGAAGTCCGGTTTCCAAGCCGGCATAAATGATCGCTGTTCCGGCCACGGCAACAACACTGTTCTCCACCACACGCGAACCCAGCAGCACCCGGCCGCGGACAACCGTGACCGGCTGGGTGTGGTTTACCGGCTTCATCAGCGGAGCCCGGCGGCGGCAGCTTGGTCAAGGATTACAGTGACCCGCGGGTGCAGCTGCAGCGCGGATGCCGGACAATCCGGGGTGACGGGGCCCTGCAGCGCCCGCGCAATAATGTCGGCTTTATCAGCGCCGTGCGCGATCAGGAGCAGCTGCCGGGCATCCAAAATGGTGCCGATTCCCTGGGTCATGCAGCGGGTGGGCACCTGGTCGGGGGAGTCGAAGAAGCGGGCGTTGGCACGGCGGGTCCGTTCGGCGAGCTGCTCCACCCGGGTGCGGGAATCCAGGGCGGCACCGGGCTCGTTGAACGCCAGATGGCCGTTGTGGCCGATACCCAGAATCTGAAGATCCACGCCGCCGGCGTCTCGGATGGCCTGCTCATACTCCCGTGCGGCGGCCTCCAGGTCTGCGGCTGCGACATCGGGCAGGAGCACGGATCCGGGCCGCATGCCCAGCCGCTGCACCACTTCACTGTCGATCACGGCACGGTAGCTGCGGGGATCTCCCGGCGGCAGCCCGATGTACTCGTCCAAGGCAAATCCGCGCACACCGGAGAAGTCCAGACCGAAGTCCGCCAAGGCGTCGTAGAGCGGCAGCGGGGAGGAACCGGTGGCAAAGCCCAGCACCGCATCGGGTTTGGCCTGCACACACTCCCGGACGACGGCGGCTCCCGCGGCACCGGCGGCTTCCCGGCTTTCCCTGGTCAAAACCTTCATGGCGTGGTCCTTGGCAGCAGTTCCGACATATGAGGCGGTCATCGGCTGACCAGTTCGGCAATAGCCTCGCGGATGCCGTCAAAGTGGCTGTTGATCCGTTCGGACGCCAGCGCCTTGTCTCCGGCACGGACCGCTTCGAAGATCCCGCGGTGCATTTGCGCGGTGGCGTGCAGGCTGGCGGCCTTCATTCCCGCTTCGGCATGGATCCGGCTGTAAACATCCCAAAACACCGACATGAGGTGGGTCAGCAACTCGTTGCCCAGCGGCTCAAACAGCTGCCGGTGAAATTCCGAGTCCACTGCAGCCAGGGCCTGGCCTTGATCTGCCAGGGATTCCATCTCCCGGACGGTGGTCTCGATGGCGGCAAGATGCTCAGGGGTCATGAGTGTCATTGCCTGACCGATCAATCCTGATTCCAGTGTCTGCCGGACGTCCACCAGTTCCAGTGCCTCCTTGCCCTGCTGCCGCAGCGATAACCGCCCCCGGAAGCTCAGCCCGGCGGTCAGGGCATCGAAGTTGGTGGGCGCGACAAACATGCCGTAACCGTGCCTAATCTCCACGACGCCCAGGGCCTGGAGAACTTTGAGGGATTCGCGCAGCGTGTTCCGTCCAACGCCCAGTGCCGAGCAGAGTTCGGCCTCGGTGGGCAGCGGACTTCCGGCCTGCAGCTTGCTGTCCAGAATCAAGTCCATGATGTCGCTCTGCAGGGCAGCAAGCCGTGCCTGGGCGCTGAACCGCGGCGCCCGGGCGGCTATGCGGGCAGGGGACTCCGCGGAGACCGGGGCGGCTTGGCGGGAAGTCGGTGCGGCGTCATTCACCAAAGTCGGAACTCCTTAGAAACGGTCAGGAACTAAACGGCTCAAGGCTGCAGTTGGGTATGGGGCAAAACCGCCGGACCCTGCGCAAACTCTTCCTTGACCCGCCTTGTGATTCAGCTTACAGTCTACTCAACCCGCATGGGATGTCCTACGTCCGATATCCACATCACACCAGAATGGTGAGGCACCTTCATGAGTACAACTTCCGAGAGCACCGGCTTTCTCCGGAACGCCAGCCGGCGCGATTTTCTGCGCATTGCCGGTGTCCTGGGCACCGCTTCGGCCTTTGCCGGCTCCCTGGCTGCATGCAGCCCCGGCGGCGCTCCTGCTGCAACCGGCACCGGCGCCGCTGCAGCAGACTCCATTGAGGCAGGCATTTCCTATTCCCTCTCCACCGGCTTCGACCCGATGACCGCAACCGGCGCCACCCCGGTGGCCGCCAACCTCCACATTTTCGAAGGCTTGACGGAACTGCACCCGGCCACCCGGAAGCCGTACCTGGCCCTGGCCGGAGCCGAACCCGAAAAGGTGGACGACACCACGTACCGCGTCACGCTCCGTGACGGGGCCACCTTCCACAACGGCGAGCCCGTCACGGTCGACGACGTCGTCTACTCCTTTGAGCGCGTGCTCGACCCGGCCAACGCCTCCCTGTTTGCCGGTTTCATCCCCTTTATCGCGTCCGTCACCGCCGACGGCGATGCGGTGAAGTTCGCCTTGAAGTACCCCTTCGCCGAATTCGGTCCGCGTATTTCCGTGGTCAAGATCGTTCCCAAGGCCCTGGCCTCGAACCAGGCGGCCTTCGATCTGGCCCCCGTGGGCAGCGGACCGTACAAGTTTGTCTCAGCGGTCAAGGAAGACCGGATTGTCTTCAAGAAGTTCGAGGAATACAACGGTTCCTACCCGGCCAAGGTCACCGATATGACCTGGCTGCTGCTGGCTGACCCTGCGGCACGGGTGGCAGCGGTTCCGTCCCGGACCCAGGCCATTGAGGACATTCCGTACCTGGACGTGGACCAGCTCAAGGCCAAGCTGGATGTGGAGTCCGTGCAGTCCTTCGGCCTGCTGTTCATGATGTTCAACTGCGCTTCGGAGAAGTTTGCAGACAAGCGGGTACGGCAGGCACTGCATTACGCCACCAACACCGAGGACATCATTTCCAAGGCACTGCTGGGCAACGCCGCCGCAGCAACCTCCTATTTCCAGAAGGGCCACCCGTCCTACACGGAGGCCGGCACCGTCTACGGTTATGACCCTGAGAAGGCCAAGGCCCTGCTCAAGGAAGCCGGGATGGAAAACATGACCGTGACGCTGACTTCCACCGACGCCGGGTGGGTCACCAAGGTGACCCCGCTGATCAAGGAAAGCTGGGACGCGATCGGCATCACCACCACGCTGGAACCCCTGCAGTCCGCAGCGGTCTACGCTCCGGAGAAGGTGGGCGGCCAGAACTTCGACGTCCTGGTTGCTCCGGGCGATCCCTCCGTCTTCGGCAACGACGGCGACCTGCTGCTGAGCTGGTTCTACCGAGGCGACACCTGGGCGAAGAACCGCATGGCCTGGTCCGGCACCCCGGAGTACGCGGAGGTCCAGGCAAAGCTGGACGAGGCAGTCCAGATGGACCCGGCCGAAGCGAAAAAGCTGCACGCCGCCGTCGTCGACATTGTTGCCGAAGAGGCACCGCTGTACCCGCTGTTCCACCGGCAGCTTCCCACCGCGTGGGACAGCAGCACGCTCGACGGCTTCGCGCCGCTTCCGACCACCGGTCTCTCCTTCGTCGGCGTCGGCCGGAAGTAAGACCTGCCCTGCCGGATGAGGGACATCCCCCAGACGCCCTCCTCCGGCAGGGCGGCCCCGCACCACTTGGAGAAATAAAACATGGCAACACTTTTGCGCCTGCTGGGCCGCAGGCTGGCAGCTCTGCCGTTCATGCTGCTGGGCGTGACCATCATGGTCTTTATCGTTCTGTCCGTGATCCCGGCGGACCGCGCCACGGCCGTCCTGGGCGAAAACGCCAGTGAAGAGGCCAAGGACGCCTTCCGCGAGGACCGCGGCCTGAACGACTCCCTGCTGGTGCAGTTCCTGCGCTACCTGGGCGGAGTGGTGCGGCTGGATTTCGGGTTCACCAACCCGCCGGAGGAATCGGTGGCCTCCAAGATTGCCTCGGCATTCCCGGTCACCCTGCAGCTGACCCTGCTGGGCATCCTGCTGGCTGTGTTTCTGGCCCTGGTGCTGGGCGTGACGAGCGCCCTGTACCGGGACCGCTGGCCCGACCAAGCCATCCGAGTCTTCTCGATTGCCGCCATTGCGACGCCGTCGTTCTGGCTCGCGATCCTGCTCATCCAGTGGTTTGCGCTGCCTGCCGGCTCGATCTTTCCCACCGGCGGCCTGGACTGGGCCGATCAGTACGGCTTTGTCGGCTGGATGTACTCCATGGCCCTGCCCGCGCTGGCCCTGGGCCTGCCGGTTTCCGCATCCCTCATCCGGGTGGTGCGGACCTCCATGGTCGAGGAGCTGGACCGCGACTACGTCCGCACGGCCATCGGCAACGGAGTTCCGTACCGGACCGTCGTGGCCCGGAACGTGCTGCGCAACGCCCTGGTGACCCCGGTTACCGTGCTGGGTCTGCGCATCGGGTACCTGCTGGGCGGCGCGGTGGTGATCGAGAAAATCTTCAACCTCAACGGCATGGGAGACCTGATCATTGTCGGGCTCAACACCTCGGACACCAATCTCGTCCAAGGTGCGGTGCTGACCATTGCAGTGGCCTTCGTCGTCGTCAACATCCTGGTGGATGTTCTCTACGTACTCATCAATCCCCGGATCCGGACGGTATAACCATGCGCAACGGACTCGCTGAACGGCTCGCCACTTCCGGCGCCCGCTTCACCTCCCTGAAACTCAGCTCCAAGCTCGCCCTGGGGTTCCTGGTCCTGGTGGCGTTCATCGCCGTCACCGGGCCCATGCTCGCCCCGTTCGGCGAGAACGAATCCAGTGCCCCGGTGCTTCCTCCCGGCGGAGAACACCTGATGGGCACCGACGGAAACAGCTACGACGTGTTTTCCCGGCTGCTGTACGGTGCCCGGGTGTCGGCCGCGATCGGCCTCGGGTCAGTGCTTGTGGCCGTGGTCCTGGGCGCCGTCCTCGGAGCCCTGGCCGCGACCTCCCGGAAAGCGGTCAACGAAGGCATCATGCGGGTCCTGGACATCATGATGGCGTTCCCCGGCATCGCCCTGGCCGCCGCCCTGCTCTTCGCGCTCAAGGACTATTCAGTGGCCCTCTTCGGGTCCACCGTTCCGGTGATCATCTTCGCCATCGCCATTGTCTACACACCGCAGCTGGCCCGGGTGGTCCGTGCCAACGTGCTGGCCCAGTACGGCGAGGACTATGTCCGCGCCGAACGCGTGATCGGCGCCGGCCGGCTGTTCATCCTGACCAGGCACGTGGTGCGCAACACCGCGGCTCCCGTGCTCGTCTTTGCCACGGTGATGGTGGCTGACGCCATCATCCTCGAGGCATCGCTGTCCTTCCTTGGCGCCGGCGTCCAACCGCCGTCCGCCTCCTGGGGCAACGTGATGGCCGATGGCCGCAACGTGGTCTTCAGCGGCGCCTGGTGGCCGACGACGTTTGGCGGCATCGCCATCCTGCTCACCGTTCTGGCCCTGAACATCCTGGCCGAAGGCCTCACCGACGCCATGGTCAACCCGCGTCCGCGCCGGGCCGCACCGGTGAAGGAAGCCCTGTTGAAGGACATCACAGTGAAGGACGCGGCAGCCGCAGCCGCCGTTCCCGCCTCCGTCGTTCCCGCCTCCGTCGTTCCCACCCCCGCCGCAGCCGCACCCGTCGTAACCCCGCCCGCGGATACCGAAGGAACCGTGGTGGAGGAAACCACAGCCGGAACCCTCATCAACCAGCCCGGTTCGCTGGCCGCCCTGGCCGAGGAACTGCAGCTGCTCGCCGCCGTTGAGAACCGCCGAACCGACCGGCTCCCCGCCGTCGGCACCGACGCGCCGGTGATCCTCGAGGTGAAGGACCTGTCCATCCGCTTCCCGGGCCGCTACGGCGACACCGCCATTGTGGACCGGGTCAGCTTCACCGTCCGCGAGGGCGAAACCATGGGCCTGGTGGGCGAGTCCGGCTGCGGAAAGTCCATCACCTCCCTGGCCATCATGGGACTGCTGCCGCCCACCGCGGTGCTCAGCGGATCCATCAAGTTCAACGGCAAGGAACTGCTGACCAACAACAAGCGTGAACGCGACCAGCGCTACCGCGGCCTGCGCGGCGAGCAGATCGCCATGGTTTACCAGGACGCGCTGAGCTCGCTCAATCCGTCCATGCTGATCAAGGACCAGCTGCTGCAGCTCACCCGCCGCAACGGCCGCAAGTCCCCCCGCGAACTCCTGGAACTGGTGAAACTGGATCCGGAGCGGACGCTCAAGAGCTATCCGCATGAGCTGTCCGGCGGACAGCGCCAGCGCGTGCTCGTGGCCATGGCACTGTCCCGCTCGCCGAAGATCATCGTCGCGGATGAGCCGACCACCGCCCTGGACGTAACCGTCCAGAAACAGGTGGTGGACCTGCTCAACGAACTGCGCGAGGAACTCGGTTTCGCCATGGTCTTCGTCAGCCACGATCTGGCCCTGGTGGCATCCCTGGCACACCGGATCACGGTCATGTACGCCGGTCAGGTGGTGGAATCCGCCGGCGCCTCCGAGCTGATGCGCAATCCGCACCACGAGTACACCCGCGGCCTGCTCGGCGCCGTGCTGTCCATCGAATCCGACGCCGACCGGCTGCACCAGATCCAGGGAACGGTTCCGTCGCCGCGTGAATTCGCCGCCGGAGACCGGTTTGCCGAACGCTCCCTGCGTCCGGACGCCGATCCGGACCAGGTCCTGTCCTTTGTCCGCGTGGGCGAGGGCGAGCACTACTGGGCCAGCCACCTGACAGATTGCCACAACGACGACGGCGCCACTCTGGCCGCCGCCGGCACCAGTGCCGAAGGACAAGCATGAGCACCGATTCCATGAGCACCGAGGCGCCCGCCCGGACCACACCGGTCCTGGAACTGCGCGGCCTCAAGGTCCATCACCGAACCCGCACCGGATCCATCTTCCGCCCCAACATCGTCAAGGCCGTGGACGGCGTGGACTTCACGGTACGCCGCGGCGAAACCGTGGGCGTGGTGGGGGAGTCCGGCTGCGGCAAGTCCACCCTGGCCTCGGTCCTGGTGGGGCTGCAGCAGCCTACGGCGGGGGAGGTCCTGTTCCACGGCCAACCCGTCAGCATCCGCCGCGCAGCGGAACGGAAGCGCTTCGGCCAGGACGTCGCCGTCGTTTTCCAGGATCCGTCCACCGCGTTGAATCCGCGGATGACCATCCAGGACATCCTCACCGATCCGCTGCAGGTCCACGGCATCGGAGACGCCCGCTCCCGGGCGGCCAAGGTCAAGGACCTGCTGGCGCTGGTGGGCCTGCCCTACACCGCGGCCGAGGTGACCCCGCACCAGGTGTCCGGCGGACAGCGGCAGCGCGTGGCCATCGCCCGGGCCCTGGCCCTGGATCCCGCGGTGATCGTGGCGGATGAGCCCACCTCGGCGCTGGACGTTTCCGTCCGGGCCCAGGTGCTGAACCTGCTGGCTGACCTGAAGCGCGAACTGAACCTTGGCATGGTCTTCATTTCCCATGACATCCAGACCGTCCGCTACGTTTCCGACCGCATCTGCGTCATGTACTACGGCCGGATCGTCGAAGAAGGACCGGCCGAAGACATCTTCGCCAACCCGAAGGACGACTACACCCGCAAGCTGCTCGGCGCCGCGCCCAGCCTGCTGCACCCCTGATTTTTACTCTGTTTGACTGCAGCACCTTGTTCCACTGCACCAACCCATTACCAGCACCTTGGAGATATCTGTGGCCTCTCAGCCCATCCGCCAGTTCACCGGCGTCATTCCCCCCGTCGTCACCCCGCGTTCCGCGGACGGCAGCATCGACACCCACTCCCTGACCCGGGTTACCAAGCACCTGCTGGAGGGCGGCGTGCACGGCCTGTTCGTCCTCGGCTCCTCCGCCGAGGTGCCGTACATGACCAACGACGAGCGGGAACTGGTGGTCACCACCATTGCCGGAGTCAATGCCGGCCAGGTCCCGCTGATCGTCGGGGCGTGCGAGCAGACCACCAACCGCGTCATCGAGGAGGGCCGGAAAATGGTGGGCCTGGGCGCCGACGCGCTGGTGGTGACGTCCCCGTTCTACGCCATCCCCAACGCGCAGGAAACCGACACCCACTTCCGCAGCATCCACGCCGCCCTGGACGTGCCGCTCTTCGCCTATGACGTGCCGGTCCGCACCCACTTCAAGCTGCCGCTGAACCTGCTGATCCAGCTGGGCCGGGACCAGGTCATCGCCGGCGTCAAGGATTCCTCCGGGGACGACGTGTCCTTCCGTCAGCTCGTCCTCGCCGCGCGCGGCATCGACAACTTCTCCATCTTCACCGGCCACGAAGTGGTGGTGGACGGCGCCCTGCTCGGCGGCGCCGACGGCGTGGTGCCCGGTCTGGGCAACGTGGACCCGGCGGGCTACCGCCGGCTGTTCGACGCCGCCGCGGCCGGAGATTTCGTCAAGGCGGCCGCGGAACAGGACCGCCTGGCCGACGTCTTCAACATTGTCTACACGCCCACACCGGGCCGGGTTTCGGGCGGCGCAGCCGGCCTGGGCGCCTTCAAGACTGCCCTCATGCTGATGGGCGTCATCGACACCAACATCATGTCCGCGCCGATGCTGAGCCTCAACGACGCGGAAACAGCAGCCATCCGCACCATCCTTGAGCGCAACGGCCTGATCTAGCCATGCCTTCCGGCGCACTCCTTTCCCCGGCCCGGCGCTGCGTCATCGGGGTGGACCTGGGCGGCACCAAGACGGCCGCCGGCATTGTTGACGAAGACGGCACGGTGCATGCCTCCGGATCCCGGCCCACCCCGGCAACTGCCGGAGCGGCGGCGATCCTGGCCACCGCCGTCGGGCTCGTTACGGGCATGCTGGAACAGGCCCGCGCTGCGGGGCTGGACCCGGTGGCGGTGGGCATCGGCTCGGCCGGTGTGATCAACACCTTGGACGGGTCGGTGGTTTCAGCGACCGATTCGCTCACCGGCTGGGCGGGCACTCCGCTGGCGGCGCATGTCGCCGAGCAATCGGGGCTGCCGGCCTTCGCAGTCAATGATGTGCATGCCCACAACCTGGGCGAACACTGGGTGGGTGCCTCGGCCGGCGCGGACTCCAGCTTGCTGGTGGCGGTGGGCACCGGTGTGGGCGGCTCCCTGATCCTGGCCGGTGCGCCGCACCTGGGCGCACGTGCCGTGGCTGGGCACGCCGGGCATCTGGCATCGCCCTTGGCGTACGACGACGGCGGCCGTCCGCTGCCATGCAGCTGCGGACGGGCCGGGCATGTGGAGGCCATTGCCTCCGGACCGTCCATCGCCCTGCTGTATCGGCGGCTCGCCGGCGGGGACGCTGCAGCGGATCCCGTTTCTGCCGTGGATGTTGCCGTTCGGGCTGCCGCCGGGGAGCCGCTGGCCCTTTGTGCCCTGACCACGGGAGCAACAGCCGCCGGACAGGCCGTGGGCGGGCTGGCCAACATGCTGGATCCTTCCGTCGTCGTGGTCGGCGGCGGGGTGGCCGGAGCCGGTGACCTGTGGTGGACGCCGTTCCGGGCCGCGCTGCGCGCCGAGCTGATGGACCCGCTGGCGGATCTTCCCGTGGTTCCGGCGGCCCTGGGCTCCGGCGCCGCCATCGTGGGAGCCGCCCGGTTCGCCTACAACCGTCTTTCCGCTGAACTCAACGCACCACAGGAGCACCACCATGTTTGACCTTTCCGTTCTGGCCTCCCGGCTGATCGTTTCCTGCCAGGCCTACCCCGGGGAGCCGCTGCGCGATCCGCGGACGATGGCGCAGATGGCGCAGGCCGCGGTGATCGGCGGAGCCGCCGCGGTCCGGATCCAGGGGATCTCCGACCTGGAACAGACCCGTGCCGCGGTGGATGTTCCGATGATCGGCCTTTGGAAGGACGGTAAGGACGGCGTGTTCATCACCCCCACGTTGGAGCACGCCCTGGCCTGTGTGGCTGCCGGGTCGGACATCGTGGCGATTGACGGCACGCGCCGGCCCCGCCCGGACGGCCGTTCCCTGGCTGAAACCATCTCTGCGCTGCATGAGCAGACCGGGGCGCTGGTGATGGCTGACTGCGGTTCCGCCCTGGACGCGAAGGCCGCAGCCGATGCGGGAGCGGACCTGATCGGCACCACCCTGGCCGGCTACACCGGGGAGCGGCCGAAAACCGACGGGCCGGACCTGGACCTGATCGCCGAGATCGCCGCACTGGATCTGGGCCGGCCGCTGATTGCAGAGGGCCGGATCCATTCCCCGGTGCAGGCCCGTGCGTGCCTGGACGCGGGCGCGTTCGCCGTCGTCGTGGGCACCGCCATCACGCACCCGACCACCATTACCGGCTGGTTTGCGGGCGCCCTGGCCTAGCCTCACACTCGGCTGAGCTGTCTCGGGCGGGTATTCTTTGACTGTCGTGGCTCGGGAAGGGGATCGGATGGCGTGGAGCACCCGCGAACTGGCTGAGCTGGCGAAGACAACCGTGAACACCATCCGGCACTACCATCGGCTGGGTCTGCTCGAGGAGCCTGACCGGCGGTACAACGGCTACAAGCAGTACGAAGGCCGTCACCTGGTAAGTCTTTTGCGCATCCGGCGTCTTGCGGCGCTCGGCGTGCCGTTGTCGCAGATGCGCGAGGTGGGCACCAGATCCGGCAGCACACCGGATGTCCTGCATGATATTGACGCTGAGCTGAAGAAAAGCATCGAACGCCTGCAGGAGGCACGGGCCCAAATTGCAGCGATCATCGCGCACCGGGCGCCGGCGGATGTTCCCGCGGGATTTGAAGCCGTTGCCTCCCGTTTGTCGGAAAACGACAACGCGGTGATCCACCTGATGAGCCACCTGTACGACGGGGAGACATTGACCGATGTACTGGAGATGACGGCGGATGAAACCGATGACACCGGCCCTGACATTGACCGGCTGCCGGCCGATGCTGACGAGGAGACCCGGCAGGAGCTGGCCGGAAGGATGGCCGAGGTTCTGGCGCGGAACATGACCGATTACCCGTGGTTGGGCAACCCGGCATCACTGCAGTCCGATGACGCCCACTTCACCGCAAAGACAGTGGGGGACGTCCTGGCCGAGTTGTACAACCCGGCCCAGCTGGATGTGATGATGCGGGCGGGCGCCCTGGCCGCCGAACGGGTGCAGGCTCAGCAGGACCAAGCAAGTCAGAAGGGCCAGATCAGCGGCACGTAGAACACGCCGGCCGCGAGGAAAACGAGGGCCAGCGGCAGGCCCAGCCGCCAGTAGTCTCCAAAACGGTAGCCGCCGGGCTGCATCACCATCAGGTTCGCCGGTGTGGCGATGGGGGTGAGGAACGCTGCGGCGCCAACCACGGTCAGCGCCATCATGAACGGCTGCACGCTGACCTCCAGCGACTGGGCAAAGGACACCGCCACGGGCGCCATCACCAGGACCGTTGCCACGTTGGAGATGAACTGGCTGAGGATGAGGGTGAGCACGCAGATGACGAGGAGGGCGAAGTGAGGGGATCCTCCGCCCGTGAGCCGGTCGACGAGCGAAGCGATTTCATCCGCCGCACCCGATGAGACGAACGCATTCGAGAGCGGTATGAGCCCCGCGATCAGGATGACGGTGTCCCACGAGACGGCACGGAATCCCTGGGGCACGGAGACCACTCCCATGACCACGAGGGCACCTGCCGCGAGCAGTCCCGCGATCACCGGAGGAACAACGCCGGTGGCCAGCAGGACGATGGTTCCGACAAGCACGGCGAGGCAGCGGCGCCAGCCGCGGCCGAGCGGAACGCTCCGCTGGAGACTTTGGGACGGCTCGACGGCGATCACATCGGATGACTCGGTATAGCGGTGCAGAGCATCCCAGGGCCCGTGGATCAGCACGCCGTCGCCCGTGTGGAGGGTGAGTTCACCCGTTGGTGCGGGGGCCTCGGGGCCGGTCGGCGGTGCGCCGCCGCGGTGCAGGGCGATGACCACGAGGTCCCCGTCCCCGATGGTCTCTCCGGGAAAAACCGTGCGTCCGATCAGCCGCGAGTGCGGTGCGACGATAACCTCGGCCACACCCTCACCGCCGGTGAAAAGCCGTCCGGCCTCGAGGTCGGCCGGGTATCTCTCCTGCCAGGACCGCACCCGTTCCCGCGGATCGGCGGTGGCTCCCTCGAGCCGCTCGGGGGAACGCTGAGGCAGGAGGCGTCCCCCGAAGGCCACCACCACGAGCGCGGTCACAACCACGAGGGGCAGGCCCACCAGCGCAAACTCGAAGTAGCCGAACTCCCGTCCGCCTGATTCGGCAGCCATTTCGGAGACGATGATGTTCACCGGCGTTCCCGTCAGGGTCAGCAGCGATCCCGCGCCGGCGGCAAAGGCCAGTGGAATCAGCATGCGTGAGGGAACGACGCCGGACCGTCCGGCGGCGACGACGGCGACGGGCAGCAGCGCCGCAACGGCACCGTTGATGCTGATCACGGCGGAGAGTGCGGCGGCGGCCGCCATGACCGCCAGGAGCAGCCCGGCGCCGCGGAGCGACGAGCGCCTTTCGAGCTGCTGTCCGATCCACGCAGTGATGCCCGTGGCATCGAGCGCGTCACTGAGGACAAACAGGAAGGCGATGAACAGGACAACCGGATCGCTGAATCCCTGCAGTGCTTCGGTCAGCGGAAGCACCCCGGTGGCCCAGAGCGCCAGCGGGACAAACAGGGCAACGATCACGAGCGGAACCCGGTTGGTCATGAAGCCCAGTACGGCCAGTACGAGCACCACATACGTCGCCCACATCGGATCCAGGACCACGTGCAGGTTTTCCACGCATCACCCCTGTGCCAGTTGGTCCACGCCTGCGGAAGAAGGTTGTTCGTAGAAACCAGTCAAGTGCGTTAACGACGAGGTGTCGATGGATCAGCGTCCCCGCGTGTGCACGGGAGGCAGAGTGCCCTCTGCGCCGGGGTTGACCCTGTTCCGGGAACACGGTTTCTACTGATGGAACGTCCGGAGATATATCCGGCACGCCAACCAACAGTCAGGAACCGTCATGAACCCGATAGAGAGTCTCGTCAGCAATTTACAGGAGCTGGCTGCCCAGGTGCCCGAGATTATTCAGCCGCTGGTCGTGGCGCTGGCCGGGGCAGTCCCTTTCGTCGAGGGGGAGGGAGGTGCGATTATCGGCGTGGTCGGTGGAATGCACGTGGTCATCGCCGCGATCGCCGCCGCGGCCGGCAACTTCCTCAGCGTTCTTGTGGTTGTCCTTCTCGGTTCCCGCGCGCGTCACGCCGTGGTGGAACGCCGAGCCGTGCATGCCGTGGCGGCGGGGGCGGCGGCAGGCGGAGGATCGGTGGAAACGCTCCCAACCGTTTCCTTGAAACCTGAGTCCAAGGGCCAGCAGCGGTTCAAGAGGTGGCTTGTGCGGTTCGGGGTCCCGGGGGCCAGCATCCTCGGCCCGCTGGCGATTCCGACGCAGTTCACCTCTGCAATGCTCGTTGCCGCCGGCACTCCGCGCGGTTGGGTCCTGCTCTGGCAGGGAGTAGCCATCATCCTGTGGACAACCGTTGCGGCTGTCTCGGTCTGGGCTGCTCTCACGTTTATTGTTCTCTCGTAACCTCCTTGCGCGGAATCAACGGATGCTCGGCACGGACCTTCATTTCCTGGACCATCCAGCTGTTGCCGTCCGGGTCGGAGAAGCCGAAAAAGGTGCCGCCGTCGCGCTTGTCGAAAACGGTAATCTCGCCCGCTTCAACGCCGCGGCCGAGAAGCACCTCGCGGGCCGCCCGCGCATCGGAGACCACGAGCTGCATTCCGTGCATCGACCCGGGTTCCATCTGCTGCTGGGCCGGATTGCCGATCACGATGGAACATCCCGATCCCGACGGCGTCAGCTGGGCAAAGTCCATGTCCCCGCTGACGGTGCGGTGATCCAGGATGAAGCCCACCTGGTCGCGGTAAAAGGCGATCGAGCGGTCCAGGTTGCTGACCGGCAGGACCATCACTTCCAGTGTCCAATCCATGGTGCGCCTTCTTTCTAGCCAGTGGATCCGTTCCGGGCGAGAAACTCATCCAGTTGGTTGTAGCCGTCAGACATGCCCTCTTCCATCCCATTGGCCAGAAACTGGTCCCGGGATTCCACCGAGGGGTACAGGGAGCGGCCGGTCAGCCGGCACCGGCCGCCGGGCAGCGCGGTGAAGGTGCTGTACTCAAGCGTCACCACCTCGGGATCGGCTTCAAACTCGAAGGTCTGGAGCAGGAACTCATCCTGGCGCACCGTGTGGAAGACGCCCCGGAAGGCATACTCGTCGCTGCCTCTGGAATGTACGAACCGGTAGGACCCGCCGGTGCGCGGTTCGAACCGGTCGATGCGCGTGGTCACGTCCTGCGGTCCGATCCACTGCGCATAGGCGTCAGGCTCCACATGGGCGCGGAAAACGTCATGCACGGGGAAATCAAAGTCGCGCGAATACTCCATCAGGGGCTCGTCCGCGGGAGCGCTCAGGGTCAGCGGGTTGCTCATGGCGCACCTTCTCCCTGCAAGGCACCTTCCTGGAGCTGGGCGAGCAGCTCATCCATCCGGTCAAAGCCCTCGGCGACGCCGGCCTCCATTCCGGAAGACGCCATGCCGTCCCGTGCCTCCATCGAGGGATAGACGGCGTGGGCGCTGATCCGGGTGCGGCCGCCGTCGAGCGCCTCCAGCGTCATGAACTCCAGGCTGGTGACGTCCGGATAACCGGAGAACTCGAAGGTCTGGATGGCGGACTCGTTCTCCCGCACGGTGTGGAAAATGCCGCGGAATTCGTAGGGGACCCCCTCCGGCCCGGTGTGGATGTAGCTGTAGGAGCCGCCGGTGCGGAAATCGTAGTGGTTGATGTCCATTTTCATGCCGCGCGGGCCGAGCCATTGAACGATCAGATCCGGTTCGGCGTAAGCGCGGAAGACCTGTGCCACGGGGTAGTCAACCTCGCGGGTGAAATCGATGAACGGAAGTCCGTCCGGGACGGTGAGCTGCAGTGCGTTGGTCATGGTGAATCCTTTGCCTGCGGGCCGCTTTTCGCGGCGGCCTGTGCGCGAAGCACGGCATCAAGGCTGCGGAACTGCTCCTCGCGGACCAACCGGTACTGGCCGATCCAGGCGGTGAGCGCCTCCAACCGTGCGGGATTCAGATGGACGGGACGGCGCTGGGCGTCGCGGCTGCGCGTGACGAGCTGTGCCTGCTCGAGGACCTGAATGTGCTTCGAGACCGCCTGCTTGGAAATCTCGAAGGGTTCCGCAAGTTCGTTGACCGTGGCCGGGCCCCGGGACAACCGGGCGATAATGCGGCGGCGGGCCGGATCGGCCAGGGCCAGAAAAGCCCGGTCCAGTCCTGCCTCGTCACCTGATGGGTCCATGGCGTTGGGTCAGCTTCTGTGAATGGTGATTCGGGTGCGGGTTCCACCCGGTAATCAAGGTGCTGGTTGTTCAACCTGTTGGTTGATTACGAAGCTACTCCCGTGCCCCGGCGCCGTCAACGGGTCCGTAAAAGATTGTCGAAGCCTTAGGGTCCGCGCGTGCCCGTCGGTATTCACAGGCACCGGCCCCCGCCGGACAATGGAGCATGACTAGTTCGGTTTCGCGTTCCCATCCCCGCGGCGAGCCCGCTTTCCACTGGGGGAGTTTTGTCTTCGGACTGATCATGTTGCTGCTGGTGATCGCGCAGGGGGTGGCCTCCGGGTTGCCGGGCTACGTAGGGATGGCCGGGCTGATCCTGCTGCTGACGGGCCTGTATGCCTTCTTTACGCACCGGCCCTCCTGGTTGTGGCTGCACCACCGACGGGACGCGGCCATCGTGGCGGTCATCGGACTGGCGGCCTTCATCCTGGCGCTGGGCATTCATCTGGGCAGGGCTTAGCATTCCACAGTGATGACCGTCCGGGAGGGTTATCCCGGCGAGTCGAAAACCCATGATCCCCGCGGCAGCAGGGCCGGAGAAAACGCCGCCAGCGCATTCTCCAGCGTTCCGGCCGGCAGGTTCAAAGAGGCCAGAATCAGGTTCCGCACGTCGTCCGAATCCATGCCGATGCCAGCCAGCGCTGTCAGGGTGATAGCGCCGTCGCGCTTCGCCAGCCGCCGGCCGGCTCCGTTCAGGACCAGCGGCACATGCGCGTACTCCACTTCGGGCAGGCCCAGCAGCGAGGCGAGATACGCCTGCCGGGGAGCGGAGGTGAGCAAATCCCCGCCGCGGACCACCTGGTCAATGCCCTGCGCGGCGTCGTCGATGACCACCGCGAGGTTGTACGGCGGCACCCCGTCGTTGCGCAGCAGCACCATGTCGTCCACCGGCCCGGTAAAGGCCCCGTGCAGCAAATCCTTCACGGTGTACTGTTCCACGCCGGCACGCAGGCGGAGAGCGGCGGGACGGTCCCGGCGTCGTCGTGCCCGTTCCTCTTCCGTGAGATTCCGGCAGGTTCCGGGGTAGGCGCCGGGGGGTGCATGCGGGGCGCGCGGTGCGTCGGCAATTTCATTGCGGGTGCAGAAGCACTCATACACTCTTCCGGCACCGGCCAGCTGGTCAATGGCGGCCAGATAGAGCTCGGTGCGCTCGGACTGCCGCACGGGAACGGCGTCCCAGGAGAGCCCGACGGCGGTGAGGTCCCGCAGCTGCGCGGCTTCCGTTCGTGACCGCTCGGGGTCCAGGTCCTCCACGCGCAGCAGGAATCCGCGTCCGGAGGACCGTGCAAACAGCCAGGCCAGGACTGCGGTCCGCAGGTTGCCGACATGGAGATCGCCCGTGGGGCTGGGAGCGAAGCGGCCGGCTCCTGCTGTCGCGGCGGAGGCGGGGGATGCTGTCACTTGTCCACCTTACAAAACCGGCCGTAGGTCCAGGGCCGCCAGAGCGTTCAGTCCAGCTCCTCGAACAAGGTCAATTGGATGCCCTCCGGCGCGTTGAGCCGGGAGTTCAACGACCGCCACGGCGTTTCCCGGGGTTCGGCCACCAGCTGCGCACCGCCGTCGACCGCCGCCGCGGTGACGGACCGCGCGTCGTCAACCTCGAAAGCCACCCGCAGCTTCAGGCTTGGCTTGCCGTTGGCCTCCACCCGGTCGATCAGGCGCACCTGGGAGGCATTGGCGATCTCCAGGGTGGCCCGGCCGGCATCAAGGATGGTGACCTCGGCCCCGTCGCCGCCCGAGTAGGCCTCCTGCTGAGGCAGGCCCAGGGTGTCACGGTAAAAGGCGAGGGCCGCCGCATAGTCCTCAGCCGCAATCACTAGGCGCAGCTGACGGACAGGTGTGGCTGGAGATGACGGCGCGGGGTCGGTTGTAGTCATGCCGGCACAACCGCACACCGGTGCAGGGCATTCCCCACCCCATCCCCGGGGAAGGGGATTGCGGCGCGGCAACTCCGGGGCTATATCTCTGTAGAGGAGGAATACGGGATGCGAAACGGCCGGGAAGCACCAAAATACACACTGAGTGAGGCCGCCCATGACGTGTTTTTTGTCGAGGGTCCGGCGTCAAACTGGATCATTCTGCGCCGCGGTTCCGCCTTCACCCTGATCGACGGCGGCTACCCGGGGGACCTGCCGCTGGTACTGGCCTCCATTGCGGATGCCGGCCTGCATCCCGCTGACGCATCCGCCGTCCTCATTACGCACGCGCACATTGACCACGCGGGCACCGCCGGCCACTTCGCCGCAGCGCACAACATTCCCGTTCTGTGCAGTGTGCCCGAGCTTCCGTATTTGCTGGGGGAGGACCGGGACCAGGTCTCGGTTCGCAGCATCATGGGCAAAGCGTGGCAGCCCTCGGTGCTGCACTGGGCCTGGCATGTGCTTGCTTCGGGCGGTGCCTCCCGGGTGGCGGTCCTGACCGCGGCCGCGTGGGCCGACGACGACGAGCTGGCCGCACTGCCGGGATCTCCCGTAGCGGTCCCCACCCCTGGCCATACACCCGGCCACACCGCCTTTTACCTCCCGGCGGCCCACGCCGCGGTGACCGGCGATGCTCTGGTCACCGGCCACGCCATCAGCCGGCGCAGGGGGCCGCAAATGCTGGATGCGATGTTCCACTCGGATGAGGCCGGCGCTCGCCGCTCGCTGGCACAGCTGGGAAAACTGGACGCTTCGCTGCTGCTGCCCGGTCACGGACCCGCCGTCCGCACGGCGATGGGGCCGGCGGTCGGAACCGTGCGCGCACGCGCGGCGGTTCCCAAGCGCAGATTTGTGGTGCCGGGACCAGCAGGCGGCTTCGCCGAACCCACCTACGGGCGGAACGTGGCAGCGGGAGAAGATCGGTAACCGGCCGAGCGCGCAGGGGCAGGCCAAACTTCAGCCACGTGTTAACAGCAGGTAAAAATCACCGGATTGCAAAACACAATTACCACTAGATTGTTCAACAACCCATAGACTGCTGAAAGTCATGTGGCAGCGGCCACATCCCCCGGCGATTGGAAGTCAACATGGTTACCCCGGCCCCGAACGAGACCCCGCCCCGCACGGCGAAGATCAAGCCCAATGCCAAACGGACGGCACTGCTCGGTGCGATGTTCCTGATGGCCACCAGCGCGATCGGGCCCGGCTTCATCACCCAGACAACCGTCTTCACCGTCCAGCTCGGTGCCGCCTTTGCCTTCGCGATCCTGGTGTCCATTCTGGTGGACATCGCAGTGCAGCTGAACGTGTGGCGGATCATCGGCGTCTCCGGCCTGCGTGCCCAGGTGCTGGGCAACAAAGTGCTGCCCGGAGCAGGCTGGCTGCTCGCCGGACTGGTGTTCATTGGCGGCCTGGTGTTCAACATCGGCAACATTGCCGGCACGGGCCTGGGCATGAACGCCATGATGGGGCTGGATCCCAAGATCGGCGGCGTCATCTCCGCCGTCGTCGCGATCCTGGTGTTCCTGTCCAAGCGGGCCGGACTGGCGCTGGACCGGATTGTGGTGATGCTCGGCGCGATCATGATCCTGCTGATGCTCTACGTGGCCATTGTGGCGGCTCCTCCGGTGGGAGAAGCGCTCAAAAACACTGTCCTGCCGGCCGAGGTGGACTTCCTGACCATCACCACCCTGATCGGCGGCACCGTGGGCGGCTACATCACGTACGCCGGCGCACACCGCCTGCTGGACTCCGGAAACACCGGCACGGGACACGTCAAGGAAATCACCCAGGTTTCACTGCTGGGCATCATCGTCACCGGCGTCATGCGCGTGCTGCTGTTCCTGGCCATCCTGGGCGTGGTGTCCAGCGGGGTTGCGCTGACGGGCAGCAACATGGCTGCCGATGCCTTCCTCGCGGCAGCCGGCGAGATCGGCCTGCGGATGTTCGGCATTGTCTTCTGGGCGGCCGCTCTGACCTCCGTGATTGGCGCCGCCTATACTTCGGTCTCGTTCGTGACCACCCCGGCCACGAAGGACCGCACCCGCAGCCTGATCACCGTGGTGTTCATTCTGTTCTGCCTGGCGGTCTACCTGTTGGCCGGCCAGGCGCCGCAGACTCTGCTGGTCTTCGCCGGTGCGTTCAACGGCCTGATCCTGCCGCTCGGTTTCGGCATCCTCCTCTACGCCGCGTGGCGCCGCCGGGACCTGCTGCAGGGGTACGACTATCCGAAGTGGCTCCTTGGCATCGGCGTGCTGGCCTGGCTGCTCACCCTGTTCCTGGGCTGGAATTCCCTGTCCGGCCTCGCCGCTCTCTGGCAGTAAGGATCTCCCCATGAAGGACGGAACCGGTTCCCGGCGCATGCTCGCTGACGAGGTGTCCACGGCCGCGCTGTCGCCGGCTGAAGCGCGCCTGCTCTTTCGCGGCGGCGTGGTCACACCCACGGCGGGCTGGTGCGCCGGCTATGCGCAGGCGAACCTGATCATCGTGCCCAAAGCCCAAGCCTTCGACTTCCTGCTTTTTGCCCAGCGGAATCCCAAGTCCTGTCCCATCCTCGGAGTGCTCGACGCCGGTGAGACCTCCGGACCGCTGCTGGCCGACGGCGATATCCGGACGGACCTGCCGCAGTACACGGTGTACGTGGACGGCGAAAAAGTTGCAGAGCCGACGGACATCTCCGGCTACTGGCGCCAGGACCTGGTGACCTTCATCGTAGGGTGCAGCTTCACCTTTGAAGCGGCGCTGCAGGAGGGCGGCATTCCCATTGCACACATCGACCAGGGCACCAACGTGCCCATGTACCGCACCTCGATCTGGTGCCAGCCGGCGGGCAGCATCAGTGGTCCGCTGGTGGTGTCGATGCGTCCCATCCCGGCCTCCCAGGTGCCCGACGCCGTCCGGATCACCTCGCGCTATCCTGCGGTTCACGGGGCTCCGGTGCATGTGGGAAACCCTGAGGAGCTTGGTATTACCGACCTGAGCCGGCCGGACTTCGGCGATCCGGTGCAGATTCAGGAAGGGTACGTGCCCGTGTTCTGGGCCTGCGGCGTAACGCCGCAGGCCGCGGTGATGGAGTCAAGGCCAGCTCTGGCGATTGGCCATGCTCCCGGGCACATGCTGATCACGGACGCGCGGGACAGCTCGTACCTTGTTTGAGCGACGTCAGGGAACCAACGAGTTCAGCGTAAATAACAGACACGAAGAATGTAGCTAGGGGACCAAATGTCCCAGCAGTTCAGCCTCGGCGGCGTCGAGGTAGCCACGCAGCACCTCGGCGGCCTCGGCCCGGCGCCCCGCCCGGAGCAGTTCAACCAACGAGGCGTTCTCCTCGACGTAGCGGGTGTGAAAGTCGGGTTCACTGCTCATGGCATGGAACACCAGGCGCATCTCGGCGAGCACACGCGCCATCATCTGCTGCAGCTGCACACTGCCGGACATGGATACCAGGGCCTGATGGAAGTCCTGGTTGGCCGCAGCCATTTCGGCGACGAGTCCCCGGGACTTGGCGGCCCGGGCTTTGGCAATGACCGCATCCAACCGGGGCAGATCCAGGTTCGGCCCCCATTGGACCGCTGCCGGTTCCAGCATCCGCCGCACCCGGTAGATTTCACGCACCGCATCGGCGTCAGGGGAGGCAACGAAAACCCCGCGGTTGGGATAGCGCGTCACCACGGATTCGATGCTGAGCATGGTGAACGCCTCGCGCAGCGTGTTGCGGGAGACCTGCAGTGATGCGGCGAGCTGCTGCTCCGACAGCTTCGTACCGGGCAGCAGATCCCCGGAAGCGATCCGGCTGCGCAGCACATCGGCGACCCATGCGGTGGTGTTTGCATGATCGGCACGGTCGGCGATGATGTCCTCCTGGTTCACGAGCATCCCCCTAATCTAGCGGGCAAAGAAGGACCCGGAGTGCCGGCCGCTGGGGGACGGCCGGCACTCCGGACAATTTAGGAGCCGATCCGGCCCAGGGAATCCCCGCGCCCGACGGCGGCACCCGGCTCGATCGCGGCACGGTGCAACGCTCCGCCCCGGTGGGCGCGGACGGTGGTTTCCATTTTCATCGCCTCCAGCACGGCCACCGGATCACCCTCGGCCAGCTGTGCGCCGTCGTCGGCGAGCCACTTCACCAGGTTTCCGGCCATCGGGGAGGACAGTGCGGCAGCGGAGGCGCCGCCGTCGGCTCCGTCCCCGGCAGATCCGGCCACCGCACCTGCAACGGCACCCGCACCGCCGCCGGCACGCAGCGCGTTCAGCAGCGCCGCCGGCACTCCGACAGCCACGGCTCGGCCGTCGACGTCGATGGTGATGGTCTCTCGCTCGGTCCCCGGCAGCGATGCGGCTATTTCGGGGGACGCCGCCAGCGGTTCGGCGAACTCGGACTCGATCCACGTGGTGTAAACGCCCAGCCGGTCGTCGCGGGTGAACGCCTCGGAACGGACCACGGCCCGGTGGAACGGAATCACCGTGGGCAGCCCGCGGATCACCAGCTCGTCGAGGGCCGCCCGGGACCGGCGCAGCGCCTGCGGCCGGTCCTCGCCCCAGACAATCAGCTTGGCCATCAACGAGTCATACTCGGCGGGCACCACCGAACCGGAGCGCACGCCCGAATCCATCCGGATGCCGGGGCCGGTGGGCGGCTCAAAGGCTTCCACCGGGCCCGGGCCGGGCAGGAATCCGCGCGCCGGATCCTCGGCATTGAGCCGGAACTCGAAGGCGTGCCCGTGCGGCACCGGATCCTCGGTGGTGGACAGCGGCAGGCCGTCGGCAATGCGGAACTGCTCCCGGACAAGGTCCACGCCGGTGGTTTCCTCGGTGACCGGATGCTCCACCTGCAGCCGGGTGTTGACCTCGAGGAAGCTGATCAGCCCGTCCGGGGAGACCAGGTATTCCACCGTTCCGGCGCCGGTGTAGCCGGCCTCGCGGCAGATGGCCTTGGCCGAGGCATGGATGGTGGCGCGCTGCTCATCGGTCAGGAACGGTGCGGGGGCCTCCTCCACGAGTTTCTGGTTGCGGCGCTGCAGCGAGCAGTCACGGGTGCCCACAACGACGACGTTCCCGTGCGTATCGGCCAGCACCTGGGCCTCCACATGCCGCGGCTTGTCGAGGAAGCGTTCAGCGAAGCATTCGCCCCGGCCAAACGCCGAGATGGCTTCCCGGACAGCTGATTCGAAGGCGTCCTCTACATCCTCCATCCGGCGGGCAATCTTCATGCCGCGTCCGCCGCCGCCGAAGGCAGCCTTGATGGCGACGGGCAGGCCGTGTTCCTCAGCGAACGCGCGGACCTGCTCGGAGCTTTCGGCAGGTCCCTCGGTGCCCGGCACCAGCGGCGCTCCGGCGCGGACGGCGATGGCGCGGGCGGTGACCTTGTTGCCCAGATCGCGGATGGCCTGCGGAGACGGGCCGATCCAGGTGAGTCCGGCGTCGAGCACCGCCTGCGCAAAGTCCGCGTTCTCGGACAGGAAACCGTAACCGGGGTGCACCGCGTCGGCACCGGCCCGCCGCGCGGCGTCGATCAGCTTCGGGATGTTCAGGTAGGTGTCCGCACCGGCGGCGCCGTGCAGCGGAAAGGCTTCGTCGGCCAAGCGCACGTGGAGGGCATCGGCGTCGGGATCCGAGTACACGGCGGCGGAGGCGATGCCGGCGTCGGCGCAGGCGCGGGCCACGCGCACGGCAATTTCACCGCGGTTGGCGATCAGGACCTTCTTCATGGGGTTCCTTCCGTAAACAGCCCGGAAACCGCGCTGGGGGAGAGCGGCGCCAGGGTGTCGGCGTTCACAAAAACAAAGCGGACGGGGTGCCCCGGCGGCAGCTGCGCGGCAACGGGGACGTCCTGGGGCACGACGGCGGCAATCACCGGATAGCCGCCGGTCACCGGATGGTCGGCGAGGAACAACACGGGAAGGCCCGACGGCGGGACCTGCAGTGAGCCGGCCACCACGCCTTCGCTGGGCAGCTCGCCGTCCCGGATCCGTTCCAGCGGATGCGCTTCGGGGTCCTCCGGGTCGGTTTCCAGACGGACGCCAATCCGGTTGGATTCGTTGGTGGTGTGCCAGGTATGGGCGGTGAGCGCGGCGGCGGCATCGGGACCGAACCAGTCCTGTCGCGGCCCGGCGGTGATGCGCAGCTCAGCCGGAGCGTTGCCGCTGCCGAGCAGGCCTGGCCCGGTGCCCTCCGGCAGGGAAGTCGGTTCCGGCGCGCCCACGGGGAAGGCACCGGATGCGGGTACGGTTCCCAGCGGCAGCCGGACTCCGGATTTCAGCGGTGCCGGCCCGATGCCGCTCATCGAGTCGCTGCTGCGGCTGCCCAGGACGGGTTCAACACTGATGCCGCCGCGGACCCCCAGGTAGGAACGCACGCCGCGGTAGGGAGTGCCGAGGGTCAGGGTTTCCCCTTCGAGCAGGGGGAACGGGGCGTTCAGCGGTGCCGGGCGGTCCCGGTCTCCGTTCGGGGAGACAACAGCTGCGGGCAGTTCCGCCCCGGACAGGGCCAGCACGGTGTCGCCGCCGCGCAGAGTCAGTTCCAGGCCGCCGAAGAGGTTCTCGATCACTGCGGCACCGGCGGGATTGCCGACAAGCCGGTTGGCCTGCCGGGCTGATCGGGGATCGGCGGCACCGGCGGCGGAGACGCCCAGATCGGCGTAGCCGGGGCGGCCGAGGTCCTGGATAAGCGATTGGAGGCCGGCGGAGCGGATCTCAAGAAACCCGGAGGCGTTCTCCGGGACGGCCGCTTCGGGGCGGATTTCTGCCCGGGCGGCGGGCGCCGTCGTCGTGGTGACCAGTTCGCGGACGGGCCGGAAGAGAACCTGATCGCCGGGGCGGATGAGGGCTGGGTCTTCCCGCGCGAGGTCCCACAGGGGAGCGTTGGTGCGGCCGATCAGCTGCCAGCCGCCGGGGGATTCGCGGGGATAAATTGCGGAGTATTCGCCGGCCAGGGCCACGGAACCGGCGGGCACCGCGGTGCGCGGGCTGTTGCGGCGGGGGACGTTCAGGGCAGGGTTGCCGCCGGTGAGATAGGTAAAGCCCGGGGCGAAACCGCCGAAGGCGCCGAGCCAGGGCGTGCCGATGTGTGCGTTGACCACGGCTTCCTCGGAGAGGCCGGTGAGGCGGGCAACCTCGGCGAGGTCACCGCCGTCGTACACCGTCTCGATGGTGACCGTTCGGGTGTCCGGGGCATCAGCGTGCCTTAGGTCAAGGGCCTCGATGAGTCCGGCGGCGGTTACGGTCTCGCGCCGGCCCGCGAACCGGACCAGCACCGTGGCGGCAGCCGCGAGCACGTCGACCTGGCCGGGCAGCGGATGCGCCTTGAGCTGTGCATGGAGGGCGGTGACCTCCGCGAGCGAGCCGAGTTCGACCAGCAGTGCGCGGGTACCGGCGGGGCGGATGCCGGTGACGGGCGGCGTCATACGAAGCTCTGGATGGAAACGCCCGCGTGTTCCAGTCCGGCGCGGACCGCCTTCGCCATGGCCACGGCACCCGGAGTGTCACCGTGCACGCAGATGGACGCGGCGTCCATGGGGATGTCGGTGCCGTCGACGGCGGTGATGATGCCTTCGGTGGCGAGTCGAACCATGTTGGCGGTGACCCGGTCCGTGTCGTGGATGACGGCGTCGGGCTCGCGGCGGGAAACCAAGGTGCCGTCGGGGTTGTAGTTGCGGTCCGCGAACGCTTCGGCGACTCCGCGCAGTCCGGCGTCGGCAGCCTTGTCCAGGGCGACGGCGCCGGGCAGCAGCAGGAGAGGAAGGGTCTTGTCGAAGGTGCGGACGGCGTCGACCACGGACTGGGCATGGACCTCGTGGGTCACGATCGTGTTGTAGAGGGCGCCGTGCGGCTTCACGTACTTGATTTCGGAGCCCGCGGCCCGGGCCAGGGCCTGCAGGGCGCCGAGCTGGTAAAGGACGTCGTCGAAGAGTTCGGTATAGGAGCAGTCCAGGAAGCGGCGGCCGAAGCCGGCCAGGTCCCGGTAGCCCACGTGCGCGCCGATGGTGACGCCGGCGGCCACGGCGTCACGGCAGGTCTGCGCGATGGTGGAGGGGTCTCCGGCGTGGAAGCCGCAGGCCACATTCGCGCTGGAGACGGATTCGAAGATGGCGGCGTCATCGCCCATCTTCCAGTTGCCGAAGGACTCTCCAACGTCGCTGTTCAGATCAATGACCGGCATGGTGGCCTCCGCGCTCGCTCGGTAAAGGTGTTCCTATAGTGTGCGCGATCACGTCCGATTGTTCAACAATCTGACGCTGATTGCTTCAAAAGACGCGCCAGACCATCGAGGATGATATCCAGTCCGACGTCGAATTCTGCGCCGAAACTGTAGCCGGGCTGCATGGCGCGGTCCATGGCCATTTCCGCCAGATACGGCAGGTCGTCCGGGGAAAAGGATCTGGCCATGGCTTCCACCACTTCCGGATCCGAGTCGGGTCTCCCCACTGGCAGTCCGGCCTCCTGCAGCGCGAACCCATAGACATAGCTGTCCAGCAGGGCGTAGGCATGCCCGGCTGCCGCCAGGGAGAATCCGGCGCGCCGCAGCACACCGAGGGTGGCGTTGTGGTGGCGCAGGTTGGCCGTGCCCGGTGATGTGCGGGTCTCCATCAGGCCGACGGCCCAGGGGTGGCGGGTCAGTGCGGCCCGCATGTCATGGGCGCGCCGCTCCATGGCGGCGCGCCAGTCTCCGGGTGCGCCGTCCGGCACGTCCACCTCGGAGAAGACGAGGTCGATCAGGCCGTCCAGGATGTCGTCCTTGTTGCTGACGTGGTGGTAGAGGGACATGGGCTGCACTGACATGGCCTGGGCCAGGGCGCGCATGGTCAGCGCCGCCAGCCCGCCGGTGTCCGCAATGCGGGCAGCCTGCTGCAGCACCCGCTCGCGCGTCAAAGGGGAGCGGGGCTGGTCCGGGGCCGGTTTTGAAGTCATTGCCGGCAAGTCTACCGCGAGCTTACTTAGTAAGGTACCGTCCCACTTACAAAGTAAGGCTGATGTGTTTTAAGAACGAACTTCCGCGAAAGGACCCGCCATGTCCCGCACGTCACGCACTTCCAATAACGCCGCATCTTGTGACCCGTCCCGTCCGTCCACTCCGTCCGCCGTCCCTGCCGCTTCGTCGCCGGCCAGCTTGCCGGCTACAGCCCCCGCCGTGCTGCAAATCGCTTACGGTGGCCCGGAGGTCCTGCGCCTGGCTGAGCATCCGCTTCCTCAGCTGGAGGACGCAGATGTGCTGGTGCAGGTACGCGCCGCCGGGCTGGCCCGCGGAGCCTGGCACATGATGACGGGTGAACCGTATCTGCTCCGCGCGGCCTTCGGGTTGCGCCGGCCCCGGCAGCCCGTGTTGGGTCACAACCTCGCCGGCACCGTGGCCGCCGTCGGCGCCGCCGTCACTCGTTTCCGGATCGGGGATGAGGTGTTTGGAATCGGCCGGGGCACCTTTGCCGGCTTCTCCGCTGCAGCCGAGGAGAAGCTGGCGCTGAAGCCCGCCGGACTGGACTTCCAGCAGGCGGCAGTGGTTCCCGTGTCAGGGCTGACTGCGCTGCAGGCCCTGGATGCCGCCCGGGTGGCCGCGGGGATGAAGGTCCTGGTGCTGGGAGCGGCCGGCGGCGTCGGCAGTTTCGCAGTGCAGATGGCCCGGGCGGCCGGGGCCAAGGTCACTGGAGCGTGCAGTGCGGGCAAGGCGGAGTTTGTCCGGTCGCTTGGGGTCGCCGGGATTATCGACTATGCGCGGGAGGATTTCGCTGCCGCCGGGACCCGGTTCGACGCGATTATCGACGTCGCCGGCAACCCGTCCCCGGCCCGCCTGCGCCGCGCACTGGTGCCCGGCGGCACGGCCGTGCTTGCCGGCGGGGAGGGAGGCAACCGGCTGACCGGGGCCATCTTCGAACGGCAGGCCGGCGGTGCGGTCCTGTCGCTTTTCGGCAACCGACGATTGAAGGGGCTGATGTGCAGGGAGAATGGGAAAGACCTTGAGCGGCTCTCCGCCCTGATCGAGGCAGGAGAGGTGACACCCCGGATTGACAGCCGGTACCCGCTGGCCGACGTTGCCGAAGCGATGCGGCGGCTGGAATCCGGCCAGGTGTGCGGCAGCGTCGTCCTGATCCCGTGAGCTTCCGGTTGTTTTCCCTCCCCTTTAGGCAAGTCGACCGTTGTGGGATTTCCCTGCCACTGCGGAACGGCAGGGAAATCCCAAATCGGCAGCAGAATACCGAGGACGGCGGAGCCCAAGCGGTTCCGCCGTCGTCGTTTCAATTTGTTTAGGAGTTAGTCCATCCGCTTCAGGACGAACACCGGGATCTCCCGGTCCGTTTTCGCCTGGTAGTCCGCATACGGGGGATACGCGGCCACGGCCCGCTCCCACCAGAGCGCCTTTTCCTCGCCGGTAATTTCGCGGGCCCGCATGTCCCACTTCTGCGGGCCGTCCTGAAGTTCCACATGCGGGTTGGCCAAGATGTTGAAGTACCAGACGGGATGCTTGGGCGCGCCGCCCAGGGAGGCGACGACGGCGTACTCGCCGTCGTGCTCCACCCGCATCAGCGGCGTCTTGCGCAGCTTTCCGGACTTGGCGCCGACGGTGGTCAGCAGGACCACCGGACGTCCGTTGAGGGTGGTGCCCTCGGTGCCGCCGGAACTTTCGATCAGCTCCGCCTGGTCGCGGGCACGTTTGCTGGCACTGGGGGCATATTCACCGGTAAGAGGCATGGCCACCAGTCAACCCCTTTGCCGAGCGAAGGTCCAGTTCCTCCGGAGCGGGGGTGAAGCACCCGGTTGACGGCTCCGGTGCGCCAACCCAGACTGTGGAAGGACACCGCCAGCAACATTCGGGAGGCGTGGACCGCCGATGACAACACCCCTGGACGCCCTTCCCAAGGTCGGAGCGCCGGCGACCCGCGCCCTTGAGGCCGCAGGTTATTCAACGCTGCAGGGACTTGCGGGGATTCCGCGGGCGGATCTGTCAGCGCTGCATGGCTTGGGGCCAAAGGCACTGGACATTATTGAGCGTGCGCTCGCCGAGCACGGACTGGGACTCGGCTGAGCACGGTGCTGCGCACGCCCGCGGCGCCGGTATGCCATGATGATCCTGCGCGGCCGGCTTCGCCGTGCAGGAATCCGGGGGGAACAATGCGGCTACACCACGTGCAGGTCTCGATACCCAAAGGCGGCGAAGACCAGGCCCGCAGCTTTTACGGCGACGCCCTGGGCTTGACCGAGGTGCCCAAGCCTCCGTCCCTCGCCGGACGCGGCGGTTGCTGGTTCCGTGCCTTCGACGGTGAAACCGTGGTGGCAGAAATACACCTTGGCGTTGATTCGCCCTTTGTTCCCGCCAAGAAGGCGCACCCCGCGCTCGTCACGGGCTCCGCCGAAGAACTCGAAGCCCTCGGCGCCCGCATCGAATCGGCCGGTTTTGACGTGTCTTGGGAGGAACGGCACACCTTCGAAGGCTACGAGCGGTTCCACTGCCGGGACCCCTTCAACAACCGGGTGGAAGTACTCTCGCCCCTCACGAGCTGAACTGAGCTGAGCCGGGCCGAGCTGAGCCGGCGGTGGAACTGCGACCAGAAGGCAAGTTGGGACCCGGTCGGAAACTTTGGCCTGTCTCGGTTGACGCCTCAGCACTGCACCCATACCGTGCCTCGTACATTCGCGCCCGCCACCGTGATTCCGCGGCGGCACAGACGGAGCGGGTGCGCCCGTTCACACCGGACCACCGCTCCGTTACACCGCATGCACCGGCATGCGAATCCAGCGGTAGCCGCCGCGCCCAGGGGGTGATCGCGGCCCGTATGAGGGAACGCTTCATGGAACGAAGACACTAGTGCGCAAGAAACGCACCGGCACGCAGCCGCACCAACACCGCTGATCCCGTTTCACGGGCAGCATTTCCCCTCCCCGGCAGGCCGACGACGCCCGCCCGCAGGGACAGCCGCTGACATTTGCATCAGCCGCACCATCTGGTACCCCCGCTCACGTCCTTGGCGTGCGCCGTCATGACCGTATGAGGAGTTTTCATGCCCAAACCACAACACCGCAGAGCCCGGAGAACCGGGTTCGCCGCGCTCACCGCACTGCTCGTCGCCATTGGACTGTTTCCGGCCGGCGCCGCAGCTGCACCCCTGACTCCGACGGCGCACGCGGATTTTGCGCCGCAGGCGGCTCCGCCGGGCATGCCCTGGATGGACCCCGAACTTCCGCCCGAAGAAAGGGCGGACCTGGTGGTCGCGGCCATGACACTGGAGCAAAAGGTGGACTATCTGGTGCAGAGCGGCGGCCCCGGTGTCCCTGAACTGGGCCTTCCTCCGATCCGCAGCAAGGACGGCTGCTGCGGGCTGGCCCTGGAAAGCACGCCGACGACGGCGCTGCCGGTGGGCGTGGCCCTGGCCTCCACCTTCGACACCGACCTCGCACAGGCCTACGGCGCAGTGTCCGGCGAGGAAGCCCGCGCCACCGGCTACAACGCCATTGCCGGACCGACCATGGATTTGGTCCGTACGCCCTTCAACGGCCGCATGTGGGAGGACCTGGGGGAGGATCCAGTCCTGAGCGGATTCACTGCCGCCGCGCAGACCGACGGCGAGCAGAGCGCCGAGGTGTCCGCGCTGGTCAAGCACTACAACCTGAACAACTTTGAGACCCGGCGCGGCCACGTCGACATTGAAGTTGATGAGCGGACGCTGCAGGAAACGTACACCCGCCCTTGGGAACGGCTGGTCAGCCAGGCCGACCCCGGCGCCGTGATGTGTTCCTTCAACAAGGTGAACGGCGAGTTTGCCTGCGGCAATGATGTGCTGCTGAACCAGATCCTCAAGGGCCAGCTGGGCTTCGAGGGCTTCGTGTCCTCGGACTTCAACGCCGCCAAGAGTTTCGCCGACTATGAAGCAGGGCTCGACGTCGCCGGGCCGGGACTCGAATTTGCCGGGCCGGCGCTGCTCGCGGCAGTCCAGAACGGCACCGTGCCCGAGGCCCGGGTTACCGATGCCGCACGCCGCGTGGCGCTGACCATGTTCAAGTACGGAATTGTGGACAACCCGCCGGTGGGATCCTTCGTGAATCCCCAACCGGTGGAACCGGCAATTCCCGCCGCCATGCTCGATGAGCACGCGGCGGTGGCCGCCGAAGTGGCCGGCAAGTCAGCCGTGCTGCTTCGGAATGAGGACTCCGCGCTGCCGCTGGCGGCGGACACCGGCTCGCTGGCAGTGATCGGTTCCGACGCCGACTGGTACATCGACGGCGGCGGATCCGGCGCCATTCCCAACCCGGCACGCCTGACCACCATTCTGGACGGGATCACCGCCCGGGCCGAGGGTGCCGCCGTCGAGTATTCACCCGGTACCGATCCGGTGAGCCTGGCGGATACCCTGCCCGGGCCGCCGCCGGTTCCGTCCGGAATTCTCACCGGAGTCAACGCCGAATACCGGCTCGGAATCAACAATTTCGCCGGCGAACCGGCACTGGCCCGGTCCGAACTGCAGGTCAACCTCCGAACCGGCATTTCCGCCGACACGATCAACACCTCGCAGGTTCCGGGCATCGGCGCCGCCCTGGCCTCACAGCCGATCAGTGCGCTCTGGACCGGAACCCTGGTGCCGCCGGTTACCGGCGCTTACACCTTCTCGCTGACCCACCTGGGCACCGCGCGGCTGTTCCTCAACGACCAGGAAGTCATCACCGGTCCGGCCGCACCGTTCGGCACTCAGGAAGCGACGGTGAACCTGACCGCCGGCCAGAATGCCGCCGTGCGGATCGAGTACACCACCGACGCTCCCAACCAGTTCAACGGCGGACTCAATGACCAGCCCGGAGCCATGATGCGCTTCGGCTGGACCCCGCCGGAGGGCGTGCTGCCGCCCAAGATGCAGGCAGCGGTGGACGCTGCGGCGGAGGCGGAAGTCGCCGTCGTCGTCGCCCGTGACTACACCGGTGAAGCCGCGGACCGCGGTTCACTGGTGCTGCCGCAGGACCAGGACCGCCTGATCCGGGAGGTGTCCGCGGTGAACCCGAACACCATTGTTGTCCTGGCCACCAGCGGCCCTGTCACCATGCCCTGGCTCGACGACGTGTCCTCCGTGATGGAGGTCTGGTACCCGGGTCAGTCGCAGGGAACGACTGTGGCCTCGCTGCTGTACGGCGACGTGAATCCGTCCGGAAAACTCCCGGTAACCTTCCCGGCCAGCGATGAGCAGGCCGTGCAGGTGGCGGCGCCGAATCCGTTCAGCCTCGTTGAGGTGGTGGATCCGGTGGTGCCGTACACCGAGGGTGTCTTCGTGGGATACCGCGGGTATCTGGAGCAGGGGCTGACGCCGCTGTTCCCGTTTGGGCACGGGTTGTCCTACACCGAGTTCGACTACCGGAAGCTGAAGGTCAGCGGCAAGGTGAATGCCAAGAATCCCGAGGCATCCGTTTCGGTGCGGGTGCGGAACACCGGTGACGTGGCGGGCGAGGAAACGGTGCAGGTCTACGTCGGCAGCCTTCCGACGGATGTGTCCACACCGGAGCTGGCACTGGCCGGATTCGGCAACATCACGCTGGAGCCCGGCGAGAAGGGCACAGTGGACATTGAGCTGGACCCGCGGTCCCTGCAGTACTGGGATGTCGCCACGGGCACCTGGGTGACGCCCACCGGCGAGATCCCCATCTATGTCGGCAGCTCCGTAGAGGACCTGCGGCTGGAAGGAAGCCTGTCTGTCAGCAACAAATGCCACGACCGCGGTCACGACAGGCACGACAGGTACGCGGATGCCGGCAACGAGTGGGACGGTGCCGGCTACGACCACGGGACGAAGAGCCACGGCGGCACCACGCTCGACAGTGTGGGCGCGGGCTACGACGGACGCGGCGGCGGACGCGGTGGCGGACGCGGCGGCGGTGGGCACGGCGGCGGCGGTTACTGCCGGAGTTAGCCCGTACCGCGGAGGTTAGCGCAAAGACAGCTGGAGCCCGGGACTCAGGTCCCGGGCTCCAGCTGCGTGGCGGTGCTTTTGGTTAACGCGTCGCTGCTTTAGCAGGGACGCCAGGACTTGCCGCCGGGCGCGTAGCAGCGGGGACCGGTGTATCCGGGCGGATTAACGTTCTGCGCAGGGGGCGGGTTGTAAGTCTGCTCGGGCGGCGGGTTGTAGGTTGGCGCGGGAGGAACGGCTGCAGCCCGACGGTTGGCTTCGGCCTCCGCAGCAATCCGATCCGCTTCGGCCTGGGCGGCAGCAACACGCTCAGCCTCCGCTTGGGCGGCCACCCGGTCCGCTTCAGCCTTCGCCTCGGCCTTCCGAATCACTTCGTTCTCGGCGTTCTGGCGCTCTTCCTGCAGGGCCACCAGGTCACCGTGGTGTGTGTGCACCGTGTCCTTGGCCTCGTCTGCACGAGCCTTCCAGACGGCTTTCTCCGACTCGGAAAGGGCAGCCCACATGATGGACCTTCCTTCTCGGGTGGCCGCTTCCAAGGCGTCGAACCCCTCGTCAACAAGCTTCGCCAGCACCAAAACCGCAGCTGCGGAGGCAGCCGCCGTCGCCGCCGTTGACCCCGTGTCTTGCAGCGCGGCAGCCTGGGCAGCGGTGTTTTCCAGTGCAGCAACCATCGCAGGAACGGTGCACTCAATATCCTCGGCAAAGAGCCCGGCCTGCTGCTCCTGCGCTTCCTGATATGCCTCATCCACCGGCGGGCGGAACTTGGAGTTCGGCTCGTACGTCACGGGCACACCCAACCCCCGGCGGGCAACCTCGGCGTTGATGAGGAGATCCTCGTCGTCGTACACGGCCGCCAAGGTGCGGCCGTAACGGTCCTCGCGCTCGACGTCGAACGCGAGAGTTACCGTGCTTCCTTCCGGCAGAGCCTCGGTCAGGAAATCGGTCGCCTCGGGGCCCATGCATTCCACGGGTTTGTCGGGATCCTTGGTTTCGGGGGTGTCCACGTTCAGCAGGCGGACGGTCAGTTCCTGATCGTCGAAGTCCACAAGCAGGGTGTCTCCGTCAATAACCCGAATGACAGTTCCTTCGTCGTCATTACCCGTGGACGCGACGGCGATGGTGGTTACGGCAACCAGAGCGGCGGCGGTGGCCGCGAGTACTTTCGTGCGCCCGATCATCGAAGCGGCTTATCGAGAGAAGAGAAACGGTCCGACACGGACGGTTTTCCGGCTTCCGGAAGATCCGGACCTGGAACTGCGGAGGAGTGAGCTCCGCTGGTGCTGTGATGCAAGATTTCCCCAACTATTGAATTGTCTCCCTGAGGCTACTGGTTGCTGGTGACAATGGCGAAACAATGCGGTCCGGCTGTTCCGTGCCTGATGTGCAGGCTGAGGCGGCGGACCTGAAAGAATGGAAGTTCCCGGCGGCAGGCGTGCCCGCCGGACCTCAGGTACCAAAAACAGTCTCACGCCCTGGAATGGAGCTCCACCACATGTCATCCGATTCATCTGCCGCCAACACCTTCGGGATTTCGACCGAGGACCGTGTCACGGTCTACGGCGCGCTGGACCGTCCGGAGGTCGCCCCGTTCCTGCCCGCCCAGGCGTACCTCGCCGAATCCGGTTCGCGGATCCCGGCCGACGTCGTCGTGCTGTTTGCGGGCTCCGCAGCCGATCTGGCGCATGACCTGTCCGGTGCCGCGGGTGCCGTGGAACCAGGCGGCGTGCTGTGGGTCTGCTACCCCTCGGCGGCAGCGGTGGCCGAGGAGCGCGACCTCAACCGCGACACCGTGGCCTCCCTGCTGCAGGACAACGGGTGGGAACCGCTGGCAGACGCCTCCGTGGGCGAGGAATGGTCCGCGGTACGCGGACAGCCGACGCCAAAATAAGGGCAGGACACAGGGACAGGAAACTACGGGCGGTCGGGCCGAACGGGCAGAGGTTGCGGTTGCATAAACATTCCAATACCTCTTGTCCTGATGCGGCCGGAGTGGAATTGTTGGCACCGCCCGCAAATACCTGACGGTTGCTTTTAGTCACGGGGCGTTACAGCGTTGTATCCGTCCGATCCAGTCCTGCGGCAGTTGTGTGGGGGCTTCCGCCGTATCCCGGGGCGCCATGCCAGAGTCTCGCCGCCGGATTCGGGTCCTTTCCCAAAAGGCACAACCATGACTCGAATCAAGCACCTTTCGACCCTCTTCCTGGCCCTCGGACTCGCAGCCGGCATGTCTGCCTGCGCCCCGGCCGGTTCCAACAATGCCTCAGAGGACGCGAGCGACGGCGGCGTCGAATGCAACGTGGGAATCTCCATGCCCACCCGCAGCCTGGAGCGCTGGATTAACGACGGCGAAGGGCTGAAGGAAAAGCTCGAAGCCAAGGACTGCACCGTTGACCTGCAGTACGCGGAGGACAAGACCGACCAGCAGATCAGCCAGATCCAGAACCAGGTGGCCGGCGGCGCCAAAATCCTTGTGATCGCAGCGATCGACGGCAAGACCCTCGGCCCCACCCTGGAAAGCGCCAAGGACCAGGACGTCACCGTCATTGCCTATGACCGCCTGATCAACGGCACCGACGCCGTGGACTACTACGCCACCTTCGACAACTACCAGGTGGGCCAGCTGCAGGGCGAGTTCATTGAGGAGGAACTGGGCCTGGCCAACGGCGAAGGCCCGTACAACCTGGAGCCCTTCGCCGGCAGCCCGGATGACAACAATGCCGCCTTCTTCTTCTCCGGAGCCTGGGACGTGCTGCTGCCCTACGTGGAAAGCGGCCAGCTGGTGGTGCCCTCGGGCAAGTCGCCGTCGGACAACGCCGGCTGGACCTCCATCGGCATCCTGGGCTGGAAGTCCGCGGACGCCCAGTCCGAAATGGACAACCGCCTGCAGTCCTTCTACACCGGCGGTGACAAGGTCGACGTCGTGCTCTCGCCCAATGACAGCCTGGCGCTGGGCATCGAATCCTCGCTCCTGGCAGCCGGCTACACACCCGGCACAGACTGGCCTCTGATCACCGGCCAGGACGCCGACGCCGCCAACATCAAGGCGCTGCTCTCCGACCAGCAGGCGATGACCGTCTGGAAGGACACCCGCGAACTGGGCAGCCAGGTGGACGCCATGATCGCCTCGATCGTGGCCGGGGAAGATCCGGAAGTGAATGACACCGAGACCTACGACAACGAGGTCAAAGTGGTTCCCACCTACATCCTCGAGCCGCAGGTAGTGGTCAAGGACGACGTGCAGGGCACGCTGGTGGATTCCGGCTTTGTCTCTGCGGACGACGTCGGGCTCTAACCGGCCCCGGTCAGGAACCGGAAGCGGGGTGCGGCCGGTCCGTGTCCCGCTTCCGGTTCTCACTTCTGCAGCGAAACGAGAACGGCATGAATGACGTCATCCTCTCCATGGACGGCATTGTGAAGGAGTTCAACGGCATCAAGGCGCTCGACGGCGTTTCGGTGGACATTGAGCGCGGCGGAGTGCACGCCATCTGCGGCGAAAACGGCGCCGGCAAGTCCACCCTCATGAAGGTGCTCAGCGGCGTGTATCCGCACGGCAGCTTCGACGGCACCATCACGCTGGAAGGCGCGGCGGTGTCCTACGGAACGATCAATGACAGCGAGGGGGACGGGATCGTGATCATCCATCAGGAACTCGCGCTCAGCCCGTTCCTGTCCATCGCGGAAAACATCTTCCTGGGCAACGAGGTCTCCCGCGGCGGCGTGATCGATTGGAACCAGACCAATCTGCAGGCCGCGGCCCTGCTGGAGCGGGTGGGACTGGACGAAAGCCCGGCCACCAAAATCCTCGAACTCGGCGTGGGCAAGCAGCAGCTGGTGGAAATCGCCAAGGCCCTGTCCAAGGAAGTGAAGATCCTCATCCTGGATGAGCCCACGGCTGCCCTGAACGACGGCGACTCCGCGCACCTTTTGGGGCTGATCAACCAGCTCCGCGAGCAGGGCATCACCTCGATCATCATTTCCCACAAGCTCAACGAGATCCGGGCCATCGCGGACATCGTCACGGTGATCCGCGACGGACAGACCATCGACACGTTCCCGGTCGAGGACACGGAGGAGATTGAAACCCGCATCATCCGGGCCATGGTGGGCCGGCCGCTGGACAGTCAGTTTCCGGACCGGGAGCCGGACATCGGCGTGGAAAAATTCCGGGTCGAGGACTGGACGGTGCACCACCCCGTGGACACGGAGCGCGTCGTCGTCGACTCCGCCTCCTTCAACGTCCACGCCGGAGAGATTGTGGGCTTCGCCGGGCTGATGGGCGCCGGCCGCACCGAACTCGCCATGAGCATCTTCGGGCGGTCCTACGGTTCCCGCATCTCCGGCCGGGTGTACAAGGACGGCAACGAGATCTCCACCCGGACGGTGGGGGAGGCCATCCGCCATGGTCTGGCCTACGTGAGCGAGGACCGCAAACGGTACGGGCTGAACCTCATCGGCAGCGTCACCGTCAACGTGTCCGCCGCAGCGCTGCGCAAGCTCGCGAAGCTGGGGATCATCGACCGCAACCGCGAATACGGGGTGGCCGACGACTACCGGCAGCGGATGAACATCAAGACGCCGAACGTGTCCTCGATTGTGGGGAACCTGTCCGGCGGCAACCAGCAGAAAGTCGTGCTCAGCAAGTGGATCTACTCCGGTCCCGACGTGCTGATCCTCGACGAGCCGACGCGCGGCATCGACGTCGGCGCCAAGTTTGAAATCTACGGAATCATCAACGAGATGGCGGCGCAGGGCAAAGCCGTCATCGTCATTTCCAGCGAGCTGCCGGAACTGATCGGGCTCGCCGACCGCATCTACACGATCGCTGAAGGCAAGCTCACGGCCGAGGTGCCCCGCGCCGAAGCCACGCAGGAAGAACTGATGCGCCACATGACCGCCGTCCGGAACCAAGGAGCACAAGCCTCGTGACCACCACCACTCCAGAGCAGGCGAAGGCGCCGCGCCCGCCCAGTCCCAAGCCGTCGAGGCGGCGGATGCGGGTTGACCTGCGGCAGTACGGAATCCTTGCCGCGCTCGTCGTCATCATTGTGCTGTTCCAGATCCTCACCGAGGGACGGCTGCTCTATCCCGGCAACGTGTCCAACCTGATCCAGCAGAACGCGTATGTGCTGATCCTGGCCATCGGCATGGTCATGGTGATCATTGCCGGGCACATCGATCTTTCCGTCGGATCCGTGGTGGCCGTGGTCGGCGGCGTGGCGGCGCTGTCCATGAACGACTGGGGCCTGCCATGGTGGGGCGCGGTTGTCCTGGCCCTCGCCGTCGGCGCTCTGATCGGTGCGTGGCAAGGCTTTTGGGTGGCATTTGTGGGGATACCGGCGTTCATTGTGACGCTCGCCGGGATGCTGATATTCCGCGGCCTGGCCCTGGTGCTGCTCTCGGGCGGCACGGTCAGCGGCCTGCCGCGCCCTTATATAGCGATCGGCTCGGGCACCCTGCCCACCACCGGCACCCCGGACCTGATCACGCTGGGCATCGGCGCGGTGGCGTCCATTGCGGTGATCGCGCAGCAGCTCAAGAGCCGCCGGGATCTGCAGCGGCTCGGGCTGCCGCGCGAAGGGTCCGTGTCCTTCTGGTTCAAGATTGGCGTGGCCGTGGTGGCCATCATGTACCTGTGCTATCTGCTGGCCTACAACCGGGGCACGCCGATCATCCTGATCATCCTGGCGGTGTTGGTGCTGGCGTATTCGTTCCTGCTGACCCGCACCGTGTTTGGCCGGCACATCTACGCCATGGGCGGGAACCTGAACGCGGCCATGATGTCCGGCGTGAAGACTCAGTGGGTGAACTTCTTCATCTTCGTGAACATGGGCTTCCTGGCCGGGCTTGCCGGCGTGGTCAGCACGGCGCGCGCCGGGGGAGCGGTGGCCTCGGCCGGCGGCGGCTATGAGCTGGACGCGATTGCCGCCGTGTTCATTGGCGGCGCGTCGGTGCAGGGCGGGGTGGGCACGGTGATCGGTGCCGTGATCGGCGGCCTGGTCATGGGCGTGCTGAACCAGGGCCTGTCCATCCTGTCCGTGGACACAGCGTGGCAGCAGGTGATCAAGGGCCTGGTGCTGCTGCTGGCGGTGGCGTTCGGGTTCAGCCGGCGGAAGAGCGCACGCTAGGTTTCTGTTTGCAGAACGACGACGGCGGCCGGTTCCGGGAGGAGCCGGCCGCCGTTTTGCGGGTGGGTTTTCCGAAATGGTTTTGGGGATTGCGGGAGCCCTTCCGACAGGACCGTACCGCGCCTAATCTGGCTGGGTATCTGACCGCAACGAGTTTTGAAGGAGATCGCCATGTCCAGCACCATGAATCCCTATCTCAGCTTCCGGGACAACGCCCGGGAAGCGATGGAGTTCTACCAGAGCGTGTTCGGCGGAACCCTGGAGAGCAGCACGTTCGGCGAGATGAACATGGCCGACGACCCCGCCGAGGCCAACAAGATCATGCACTCGTCCCTGAAGACGGACAACGGGTTTGTGCTCATGGCCTCGGACACCCCGGCCAGCATGAATCTGGACGAGGGCAGCAGTTATTCCATCTCACTGAGCGGCGACGACGGCGAGGAGCTGCGCGGTTACTGGGACAAGCTGCTCGACGGCGGCCAGATGACGCTGCCGCTGGAGCGGGCTCCCTGGGGCGACGTGTTCGGCATGGTGAATGACAAGTTCGGCACCAGCTGGATGATCAGCATTGAGGGATCCGATTCCTAGCCGGACCGGTTCCTGGCGGGATTGCTCCTAGCCGGACTGCTCCGCGGCCCACTCCGCGAGCCGGTTGGCACTTTCCTCCTCGGAGAGGTCCTCGACCCGGCTCATAACGGACCAGCGCACTCCAAACGGATCGCGGATGCTGGCAAACCGGTCTCCGGACACGAACGTGCTCAGCGGTTCACGGATGGTTGCCCCGGCTGCTTCCGCCTTGGCCACTGTCTCGTCGACGTTGGCGCAGTAGAGGCCCATCGAATAACAGTCTTCGTCTCCGGCCGGCATCGGAACTAGTTGTACCCGGCCAGGACGTTGGTAGCGGCGTGTCTGGTTGAACGAAGGAGAACCTCCGGATGGGATGTGGCTTGTCAAAGGCCCGCTCCAACCCGGAGGTTCTCGTGTCCCACAGTAGTGCCCGTTTGACCGTTTATGGCCGGCTGCTGATCGTCCATCGCCACCAGTCTGGCTGGAAACAGGCCCATATCGCGGCCGCTATGGGTGTCTCACGCAAGTGCGTGAAGACCTGGATCGACCGCTACGACGCTGAAGGCGAAGCAGGGCTGGCCACACGATCCTCCCGGCCGCACACGATGCCAACGCGCACCAGCACCGAGGTTGAGCAGAAGGTTCTCGCTGCCCGTGCCGAGCATCGCGCCGGGCCCGACGTGCTCGGACCGATGCTGGGCGTCCCGGCGCGAACGGTGTCCCGGATCCTTCGCCGCCATGGCACGGCCTTCCTGCGTGACTGCGACCCGATCACCGGAGAGGTGATCCGCTCATCGAAGGCCACTGCCGTGCGGTACGAGCGCGAAACGCCCGGCGAGCTGGTGCACATGGACGTCAAAAAGCTCGGCAAGATCCCCGACGGCGGCGGCTGGAAGGCCCACGGGCGGCAAATGGGCTCCACGAACGCGCGCAAGCAGATCAAAGTCGGCTACGACTACGTCCACTCCGTGATCGATGATCACTCCCGGCTGGCCTACAGCGAGATCCTGCCCGACGAGAAGGGACCGACCTGCGCGGGATTCCTGGAACGCGCCATCACCTACTTCGCTTCACACGGCATCACACGGATCGAGCGCTTGATGACCGACAACGCCTGGGCCTACCGCTACTCGCTGCGTGATCTCTGCGCCGCCTACGACATCACGCAGAAGTTCATCAAACCGCACTGCCCCTGGCAGAACGGCAAGGTGGAGCGCCTGAACCGCACCCTGGCCACCGAATGGGCCTACCGACGGATCTTCACCAGCAACGACGAGCGGGCAGCGGCACTTGCGCCATGGCTCGAGCACTACAACAATGAACGACGCCACAGCGCACTCGGAGGCAAACCACCCATCAGCCGCCTGCTACCAACCTAATGGCCGGGTACAACTAGTCCGTACTGGGGGTTCGGCTCGCCCAGCTGCAGCCTGCCGTTGCCGAAGTCCAGGTCGGCATGCACCACCACGCCGCCCATCTCGGTGACGTCCACAGTTCGGGCGCCAAAGATGTCCCGGTAGAAGTCGATGGCGGCACGGGCGTCCGGCACAGAAAGGAACGGTGTCAGGCTGGTGACGCCGTGCGGAATGCCGCCGGTGGTGTGGGCGCCGGTGACCCCGGCCGTGCTGTCAGGAGGTGCCGGCGCACTTGAAGGCTGTGTCGTTGATGGATTCGTGCTGGACATTGGGCTGTTTGATGTAGTCATGGTGTCAGCGTAGGCAGCAGCTCCGGAGCCGGGCTTGGAGATTCGCGACAGGAATGACGGGGACGCCGGGAGGGAGGGGAGAGGTGGAGGAGCAGTGGCGGGGCACGCTATACCCGGCGCGGCTGCCTGTCTTCCATCGCATCCTGCCTGCTGAAGCGCTGTCGGACCGGGTGCGCTGGTTCTGGATTCCGGAATGGAACCTGGCTCCGGGCCGGATGTCCCGGCAGGAACTGCTGCCCTTTCCCGCATTGAACCTGGTGGTCCAGCCCGACGGCGTCACGCTCTCCGGCCCCGCGACCCGGCGCTCCTTCCGGGACCTGTCCGGACGGGGCTGGGCAGTGGGCATGCTGCTGCGTCCGGCGGCGGTGCCGGTGTTCGTTCAGGATCCGGGCAGCCTGCGCGACATTGAAATCCCGGTCGAAGCTCCGGAGCTGCTGACGGCGGTCTCGGCTGCCCTGTCGGGCGGCACTGATTCGGACGGCACTATGCGCGACGAACAGATAAGGACGGACCAAGACGACGACGGCGGTGCGTCCCGCCGGGCGGCCGCCGTCGTTGCAGCCGCCCGTTGGCTGGAGGTGCGGGTTCCTGTTCCGAACGCGGATGCTTTGTTGGCAAACCGGCTGGAGGACCTGATCCAGTCGGATCCGTCGCTAATGCGCGTGGAACAGGCCGCCGAGCAGCTTGGCGTCTCCGTCCGGACGATACAGCGGCTGGCCCGGCGGCATGTGGGGCTGCCGCCGCTGGCCATGATCCGCCGATACAGATTGCAGGAGGCCGCGGAGCGGGTGAGGCTGAGTCCCTCCACCCCTATTGCGGACATTGCCGCCGAGCTGGGCTACGCCGACCAGGCTCATCTGGCGTCAGCGTTCCGAGAGATCCTCGGCTTCACCGCCAGCAGCTACCGGCGGTCCGCGGGCGGGTCATAGGTCCCCAGCTGGTTCCTCCGCCGAAAGTGCCCGCCGAGCCGGATGCACTAAAGTTGCCTAGCTGGAATTACCTGAACTCTGATGAAAGTCACCATGATCACCACTGCCATCACATCCGAACTCGTCCACGGAACTGTGGAACTCGAAACAACCGCCCGGGGACTGCGGCCGCACCGCCTGCCCGCATCGGTGCGCACGCGTTTCCCGGACCCGCAGCTGCTGATGGCCGAGTCGCAGCCTTCCGGTGTCCGGCTGGCCTTCTCTACGACGGCGGAGCAATTGGAGCTGGTCACGCATCCCACCCGGGTGGTCTACCTCGGTGCGGACCGGCCGCGCGGTCACGTGGACCTGATGGTCGACGGCGAATTGGTGCACAGCGACACGCTCACCGGAGGTTCATACACCGAGGTGAACATGTCCACCGGTGCCAGCCGGCAGGTGGAGGGTCCCTCGCACACCAGCATCTTTTCCGGTCTGCCTGCCGGTTCAAAGGTGGTGGAGATCTGGCTGCCGCACAACGAATCGGTGGAGCTGGTGGAACTGCACAGCGATGCGCCGGTGAAGCCGCACCACTCCGGCCGGCCGGTCTGGCTGCACCACGGCAGCTCCATCAGCCACGGATCGAACGCGGCAACGCCGTCGGGCATCTGGCCTGCCGTGGCCGCGCAGCTGGGCGGGGTGGAACTGTTCAATCTGGGCCTGGGCGGCAGCGCCGTCGTCGACCCCTTCACCGCGCAGGTGATGCGCGATACCCCCGCCGACATCATCAGCGTGAAGCTGGGCATCAACGTGGTTAACCTGGACTCGATGCGGCTGCGGTCGTTTGTGCCCGCGGTGCACGGGTTCTTGGACACCATCCGCGAGGGACATCCGGAGACGCCCCTGCTGCTCGTGTCGCCGATTTTCTGCGGCATCCACGAGGACACTCCGGGCCCCGGTGCCTTCGACCCGGCGACGTTTGGCGCGGATCAGGTGAAGTTCATTGCCACCGGTTCGGCGGAGGGCGTGGCTGCCGGCCAGCTGACGCTACGGGTGATCCGCGAGGCGCTGGCGTCCCTAGCGGAACGCCGGTCCGAGGACGTGAACCTCCACTATCTGGACGGGATTGCCCTGTATGGCGCCGGCGACGCCGCAGCGCATCCGCTGCCCGATGCGCTGCACCCGGACAGTGCCACGCACTGGCTGATCGGGGAGCGGTTTGCACAGTATGCGTTCGCAGGTGAGGGGCCGTTTGGGCAGGTCGGGAAACGGGCTGTGGTCTAGGCGTTAAAAAGCGTGGGGGTGCAGGCTTGTTCAGCCTGCACCCCGACAGCGGAACAACGAGGCGGTTAGGCCTGGTATCCGCCGAACTTCTTGGCCTGCCGGTAGGCCTTCTTCCGGGTGAAGTACTCGCTGGATGGCTTCATGAACAGCAGTACGACGGCGGCGAGGGTGGCGAGGGTGGCCAGCAGCGTGAGGGTCCCGGCGACTGCACCTGAGGAGAACAGGCCGATGAGCCCGATGAGCCCGAGTACTGCGAAGATCGTGATGAGGATGCGCGCCCAGTTGTGGCCTGCCCGTACCAGGAAGGCCAGCGCCACCCGGACTGCCAGACCGAAGATGGCGGACAGTACAGCCGTCAAGGTACCGGCCCCGACGCTGGCGGCCAGAGTATCGGAATCAACCTCCAGCCCGGCGTTCCGAAACGTCTCCTCAAGGGAGTCGAGGTATTCGGGTGAGTTCACGTAAACCAATGCGAATGGCAGCGCGATCAGTGCCAGGACGGCACTCGCGATCAGCAGCCAGAACGCCTGATCCACCTGCTTGGGGCGGGACGGATCTTCGGCGGGAGTCATCTGGCCGTAGGGACTTCCCTGATACGCGTAACCGTTCTGCCCCGGGGCTCCCGGCGCGGGGTAGTTGTAGTTGCCCGGGGCGCCGGGGTTAGCCTGTCCGCCCTGGTAGGGGCTCTGCTGCCCCGGCTGCTGGCCGGGTGCAGGCTGCCCGGGCTGCTGGCCGGAATTCCACGGTCCGGGGTTGTTTCCGGACTGGTCGTTTGGCTGCGTCGGTTCACTCACGCGTTATTCCCCTTGTAATTAGTTCGCCGTGACGGCGCATGCGGTGTGCCGCCCGGAGCGGGCGGGTGATACTCCACGGTCAGCCTAGCCGCACGAGCGAAGAGAGCAGGGGTCTATTCACGGCCTGTCGTCTCATCGTTTGTGGGGCTTAGCGGCGCCCCAACAGTACTTCTCGGAGCTGGAATGGCATGATTCCTATTTCTTCTCCAATTCTGGGTCTTGGGACAGATTGTCCACGGGTGCAGCGATCAGCGCACGCTTCTCCGCAATCCGGCCGGCTTTTTCCGCGATACGATCGGCCTTCTTGAGTACCTGATCCTCACGCAGGCGGCTCAGCTCGTCGGGGACGGATGCAGCAGACGAGCGAACTTCGGCCACGGTGCCCTTAGCTAAATCGGAAAGTGACTTGCGCCAGGATTCGCGTTCGACGTCCCCAACCACAATGTCGAGGGACGCCACATCGGCGTAAGCAGTGACCAGTTCAAGGGTATTCTGAGCTTCCCGGAGGAGTTTCCGTGCCTTGAGCGGAGACCGGACACGGTTGGCGTCACTGACATCGGCGGCGCCGCCCAGGGAATCCGCCAGCCGCTGCACGCTATCGGTAAGGGCGAGACGTCGTTCTTCCACAGCGGCGCGGGCGGCTTCGGCATGAGCGGCCACCGCTTCAGCATCCGCTTGACGCAAATGCGCCAACTCAAGGACCTCAAGGCGCTGCTGATTCACGTGTGTGGCTGCGAGAATGACCAACCATCGCTGCAATTCGCCGCTGGCGGCACGTTCCACCGCATCGGCACGGTCGTTGAATAATTTAACAGCCAACGCGTTCGCGAGACTGTCCACGTGTCCTCGCGCCCGAGCCTCAGCCTGCGCCAATGCGGAAGCATGACCGGAGATTTGACTCCATGCGGTGTCAGTAATCTTGCCGGTTTCTTGGTAGAGGTTGAAGACCCGGCCCAAAACGTGGGTTAGACCCTGAATATCTCCAAGCGCAGCGATGCGGTTGTCCTCAAGGAGTTGGTCGAGCTTCACATCCATGGCTGCGACGAGTGCTTCGAGGTCGGCGATAGCGGTGCGAACCGCCATGACGGCGACGAGAAGCGCGGCGTTCGACTTGATCATGGGGTTCATGCCAAGGGCATCAAACTTCATGTACTGGTCAATGCGGCCCATATCTCCGCGGATCACGCCGGAAAGCAGACCGCCTTGAAGCTGGTTAAAACTCCCCAGTTCATTCAGGCGCTGGTAGCTCTCACTCGTCATGTGAACCCACCGAGGATCGAATCCGGAAGCGAGTGCATCGATGCCGAGAATCCCCGCGAACAGGTCCTTTGCGGATTGCCCGGTGGGTTTGGCGGACGACGGCTTCACATCCAGGCGCTCAAACAGCATGGCTACGGCCGCGTCCGAGCCTGCTACCAGTGCGCTGTCACCGGAAACAACTATTTGGACTTCGCTTGGCACTTCATTAGTGGGTTCATTCACGGGGTTCATTGTGGCATATTGGCGGCTCCATATCCGCCAATACCTAGCATATAAAGTCAAACGTATACGCGTGAGTATGTAAGAGTGACCGTATGAAGAGATTTATTGCACCGATCGTTCTTGCCATGGCCTTGACCCTGACGGGGTGCGGAGGATCAGAAGAGACGCCAGCTAACGCTTCCAGCCCTAATGCAGTTGAAAAGACCTCCGAGGTTCCTGACCTAACCGGTCAATGGAAGCAAAGTAATGCCGCGAGTGAGGAATCGTTCCAACAAGCCACCATCACTGCGGACACAATAACGATTGACTGGGTCAGCGACGGAGGCGACACGACATCCATCTACTGGGTTGGAACATTCGAACCCCCAACGCAGGCGGGGGAAAAACACACGTGGACGTCGCAGAGGGATGCCGCGGCGACCGACTCGGCACTCTTGGCATCCACTGATGCGACTAAAGACTTCACATATGAAGGGGATTCCATCAGTTACAAGGTCAGCATGCTAGGGACCACCACAACCGTAAAGCTCAAGAAATAACACCAAACTGTTGCGCCTGGGGGTGGCTTTTACGCTATTCGGCTGCTGGCCCCCAGCTCAGCAAGCATTGCCTCTAGCCGTCTTCCGCCGCTGCTTGCTTTTTCGTCAGACGTGAGTTGGAGATCCAGATCCTGCAGTTTTTTGCGCAGTGACTGCTCTGCATTCGAAAGTGCGTGTTCGTACCCCTCGGCTAGGAGGTAGGAATGGCTGTCGGCGGCCTGTGCCACCAGATAATCAAGGAAGATCTCAAGAGTTCGAGCCGTCGATCCACTGGCATCTGGACCCATGGACACCAGACTCAACTGGTTGGACCACATGCGCTCGCCCAGCGGGTCCTTGGACAGCATCAGTGCTGTCGCGATCCCGTCCTTTTCGTGCACTGTTCGGGGCAATGCCCGGCGCACGTCGTGGAGGATTTCGTGGAAATGATCGTCTTCCAAGCCGAACCCCACAAACAACAGGTGTTGTGTCATCAGCGTGGCTTTGACGAGAGCAGAAAGCGCATTGCGAGAGACATTGAAACCGAGGTAATCGTCGCGGGTCAGGACAATGCTCTCCGGATTCGTCACAGAACCGTGGAGTTTCAACAGCCAGGCATTCTTTTCCTGGGCTCCATCAGGAATCACGGTGCGAGGGATCCCAGCGTCAGCCGAGGCCATTTCAAACAATGTGTCGTAGTTCAAGGTAATCGCTTCACGGGAACCCAGGGTCGCCAGAAGTGTCGGTGCCAGGCCGTAGCGTTTCAGGTCCACACGACTTGCTATGGCTTGGTTGAACGATGTTCCACCCCGCTCGGCACGCTCACTGAAGATGGACCGCAGAATACCCGCCTGGTCCAGATTGCTGCGCTTCCGGAGGGAGGTCTTATCGGGCTCGGACAGACGCGCCTCCGAAGCCAGCCCGTCCAGAAGCTGTCCCCAGCTGGGCGCACCCGCGCTCATGCTGACTCCTGCCCCCATGAACGGCACGAGCTTACCCTCGAGGGCATAGTCGGCCAGCCGCTGAGCCTGCCCCCGCACCTCCGGGTCCAAGGATGGCCACCAGTCTGTGCCGTTGCGCTTCCGCAGCTCCTGAGCGAAGGCGAAGTCCTTCTCATCCCTGAGGACCAGAGCAATATCAACCTGAGCTTCGGCCGCTGCCCGGCGTGCCTCCTCGAGCAGGCGTTTGATGACATCTCCGCGGACAAAACCCGCTCCGCCTCCGCCCGTTCCAAACAGCGGGATCCCGAGAAGGGGAACTGGGCGGGCCGTATCCCTTCGTCCCTTTGCCGACCGTTCCCTGCTGCTTTCGGCCGCCACCTGAACAAACTCGCGTAGCGGCGCAATGAGATCGTCCACCGAGGAAATTCCCTCATACGGCACCGCTGTGAGGACGGGCAACGGCTCCCCGACGGGCCAGGAGTCCAGAGGTTGGGTCAACTTGGATTTGCTTCCAAAGGGGGCATCCCGGCTGTCGTTTACTGCGGACTCAAGCCCTCGTACCGCATCGCGCCAGTGCTTCCTGATGCTGTATGACCGATCCGTCGGCAGAAGCCACGCGTCACAGGCGAAGTTGGTCAGACTGCCTTTGGTCACGAAAACGTGCGATTCTCCCATGGGCGATTTCTATCACGAGCTGCGGCCTGCGCTGGGACCTGCCCGGTTTGCGGGGGAGTCGCCGCGGTTCCCTTTCAGTTGCCGGGTTCTGTTGCCTGAGCAACGGCCACAGCCAGGATCTCTCGGAAGGCGGGGTTCGGATGAGCGTTGGGCAGGACCCGGCGCACATGCTCCAGAGATCCCAACGGAGTCACTCCGGCGGCACGCGCACCGTAGAGTGCTGCAACGGTCGGGGTTCGGGATTCGGCCCGGACACAGTGCAGCAACACGGTTTTTGCTTTCAGCGCGGAAGCGTTCGACGGCGGCGGCAGCCTCCTGCAGGACATAGCCGGCGTAGGCGTTGAACTCCGGGGAGGTGGAATCCACCAGCCAGAACGTCGCCTGGTTCTCCGGCGCGATGCCGGTAACGTCATCCGTCCCAACCGGCACAGACTGACCACTGCATCAATACCCAGCTCCGCCGTCCTGCCGAGCGCACCTAAGCCAGCTCGGCGCGGACATTCACGGGTGCCCGCCGTGCCAGGCGGCGGTGGATGCTCTGGCACGCCTCCCAGCGTCCGGCTTCAACGCAAAAGGTCTTAATATCCATGGACTCACCTGGGCCTACGAGCACGTCGCGGGCCCAGGTGCGGCCGTTCGCTCGGTTGACGAAATGGACTATCCACCGATCCGCCTTGATTCCCGGTTTTCCGAGCAGCATGCCAAAGTACTCCCAGGTCACCCAATTGCACGGCCGCGACCTTTTACAAACCGACGTCCCCGGGCGTGTGTCCAAGGGGCGGACTGATTGCGAAGTGAATTTCCCTAGAAAGACTTTTTCTAAGACGATTGCTCAACTGTGCTTGGTGTTAACGGCCGAGCAGAAAATGTCTTGGTTTAAGTCTCGGTTTCTATGGGGGTATACGGTGGCGCGACGTGTGTATGGAGAGATACCGGGGTATCCACCCGGAAGTCGATTTCTTAACAGACAGGCAGCATACAACGCAGGCATACACCGGCACACCCAAGCCGGAATCTCCGGAACTGCTGATGGATCTGAGTCAATCTGCCTTTCGGATGGTTATTCAGATGATGAAGTCCAGGGCGACTTGATTACCTATACCGGATTCGGGGGTCGTGACTCCAATACAGGCCGTCACATGGCTGACCAGGAATTGGTCGGAGGCAATGCCGGACTGGTACGGGACTACGAAGTGGGGCGACCAGTGCGGGTCCTGGCCAGGGAATCGGTACTGACCGGACGAAAAAAGGATAGCTGGTACACGTACCTCGGCCTGTTCTTCGTGACGCAGTGGAGCTGGGGAGAACGGGACGGGTACAAAGTCCTTCGATTCCAGTTGCAGGCAGAGCCTTTGGACAGCTATACACCCGCCGAAGTTGCCCATGCTTTGAACCGTGGAGAGGATCTTCCCCCGCTTCGACGGAACACGGTCGTTAACCGCAGAGTGCGCAGCGCGGAAGTGGCTGAGTCCGTGAAAAGGCTGTACGACAACACTTGTCAGATCTGCGGTACGCAGTTGAAGACGGCAGCGGGAACATACGCAGAAGCGGCACATATCCGGCCTTTAGGCATTCCGCACGAGGGGCCAGACATTCTGGCGAACTTGTTGTGTCTCTGCCCCAACTGCCACAAAGAATTTGATGGTCATGCGGTGACAGTGGATGGCGACGGGAAGGTTTACCAATTTGGTGAGTATAAAGCCGACCTTGTCGTTCATTCACAGCACCAGCTGGACATGAGGTACCTGGCATATCATCGGGAGATATCTGAGGGCAGCTCTCGATAGCCGACGGCATTGTTGCAAACAAACGTGCGGTGGATTCCCAACCCAGCTTTATCACCACTGGTGCTGATGCTGTGCGCTCTAGACTGCACGGTTCTCGCTGTGCAGCTTCCACTCGAGCCTTCCGCCAGCTCCGGCTCTAACAGATCGGAACGCTGGCGCACCTACCGTACGGAGGGGTGGGGCAACTACCCGTTTCCATAGGGCCTTCCCCTCCACCGCCGCCGGCGGCACCGATAGCATCACAAGAGAAAGTGCCATACCGCTGCCGCCAAGAGCCGAACTCTGGGCGGCAGCCGAAGCTCTTTGCTGCTCAGAGCCAAGCCAAAAGCGGAAGAAGTTCCGCTCACATTCGTCAGGAATCAGCGGTGATGTCCTCAAGCATGGCTTCCAAATCCGCTGCTTTTGCGATGGCTGCGAACTGGGCTTCGGTCTTTCGCGTGTGGATGCCAACAGTCTCAGCTAGGCGCTCGAGACTGCTATCGTCCCACTGCCTGGTGTTGCCCAAATCCCATTCCCCATCGTCAATCCACAAGGTGTATCCGTGATCTGGGTTGGGTTCTTTTTCGAGAACGTAGCTCAAGCCTCCCCTCTCAGTTCTGTACGAAGCGCCCTCGGCGGCGTCTTCGTCGCCTTCCCACTGGACGTCGCCCTGCTTCGTGGCACTGGTCAATCGTTCAATCAGGATGTTCCAGTCCTCGTCACGGATGGAACGGGCGAGCGATTCTTGATCTTCCTCACCCATTGGAATACCAGACTCTATGCTTTCAAGAATTCGAGCCAGGAAGACGGATGCCGCATGATCTTCTGCTTCTAGCTCGTTTTGGTGTACTTGGTCTCGAACAGCACGGAACAAGAGGTCAAAGGGAATGCCCTCTGCTGACTTCTGATTCGTTATTTTGATATGGTCGCCAGATACAGGGTGCCCCTCCACTTCCCGCGCGACGCACATTTTGTATGAAAAGCCTCGCAGACGCCCAAAGAGGGTCAAGGTTGTCTGTCTCTTCTGTGCCTTGAACTGAAGCGCATTTCCATTGGCGTCGGGGCTTTCGTTGACTACCCAGGTGAGATTACCCTCGTGCGTGGATGCCAGGGCACGTTCGACTATGGTTCTCCAGTCAGCTAAGTCGTATGTGTATGGCATTTTTCTGATCCCCCGGTTGACTATCAGTTGTGGTGTAACTGAGGCGCATAATTTTCAATGAAAAATATGTTTCTTTTGTTCAAATCATAGCTCTATGCCCTGGGCAGTCTTTCGAACGCCACCTCCCTGCGAAGTTGATTGGGGATCTCGTCCGGTGCTCATATCGGGTTAGGGACTACTGTTTCAAATTAGTTCAGACACCCGGAACCCACGTCTCAGCCCGCCCCAAGGCCAGCTCGAGATCACGCCCGCCGGCCTCAGCGATAAGTTCTTGATCGCCCACCACCATCAGCAGACACCGCGCTCGCGAGAGCCCCACGTAAAGCTGCTCCGGGGCGCGGGCCATGTCCTTGAAGCCGTTCACGCAGAGGATCACCACTGAGCGCTCCAGCCCCTTGAAGCCGAGCACGTGCCCGTAGAATTCGGCATCGTTGTCGTGGAACTGGCGCCAGTACTCGGGAATGCCCTGGGATTCAAAGGCCTCCTGATGAATCGGATGCCGTTCCTTGGTAGTGAGGAGCGCGATCTGGTTGGCCGTCCAGCCCTCATCGATGAGCGCGTCCACGCAGTCACTGGCCACATCCAGCGCATCTTCGGTGGCGCAGTCTATGACCCGGACCGGCAGCCCGTCCCCGCCGCGGGGCGAGAAGCGTTCACTGGAGAAACCCCGGAACGTTTGGGCGATGCGCCGGGTGTTGCGGAGGTTCTCGTCAATGTGCAGGGTCACCAGCCCTGCGGTCGGGTCAGTGCTGGTGCCGGCGGTGGCAGCATCCCACCGGCCGTAAACGTTCTGCCGCTCATCCATAAACGCGTAAACGCCGCCGTCGTCGGGTTTCTTCAGGCAGGCAAGGAGCGCTTCCCACCACAGCGGGGCGAAGTCCTGGGCTTCGTCCACGACGATGGCGTCCAGCTTGTCCTCGATGGCCATGCTCCCCGCGGTGTACTTGAGCAGCTCCGGCATGTCCTTGTCGAAATAGTCCTGGCCGGTGCCGTCGGGCACGCCCAGGGACCGGACGTACTCGTGGAATTCGCCTACGAACACCGGCTTCGCTTGCCTTCTCCATCCCGCAACCTGACGGCGCAGATGCTCGCCGAGGCCCTTGTTGTAGCAGAACAGGCCCACCCGCTGGCCGTCTTTGGCCAGCCGCTTGGCCTTCTCCACGGCGAGCCACGTCTTGCCGCTGCCGGCACCGCCGACAAAGCGCGCCCGGTCAATGGCACGCGTGGAATCGAGCAGCACCCGCTGCCGCTCGGTGAGCTGGTCCTGCAGGTCTTCGAGCTCGGCGGCAGTGCTGCCGATGGGGGAGAAGGTATCGAGGTCTCCGGACAGGTGCGGAAGAATGCGGTTGAGGTAGGTGGGGGAGAGGGGAGAGCCGCCCTGTGCCTCGCGCTCGATGACCGTGCGGATCTGCGCGGCGCAATCTGCCATGCCGTCCTGGTCGATGATAAGGCTGCGGGGGATGCCCGCCATTTGCCAGTCCTGCGCAACATGGGTGTAGGGAAACGCTGCCATGTAGGCGAAGCGGCTGGTGAGCGGTGTGCCCAGGACGCTGGTGATGAATTCCTTGAAGGCGTGCTGGGCGCCCTGGGACTGGGCGATGGGGCTTTGCAGGCTGCGCCTGGTGCTGCCGTCGGATTGGTACCACTTTCCGTTTTCGACGGTGATCCGTCCGCCCTTGACCTCGATGGCCGCCAATCCGACGCCCGGCCACAGGACCAGGATGTCGATCTCGTGTTCGGCGCGTCCATGGCGGACGTGCACGGAATGCGCCAGCACGACGTCGTGGGGCAGCTGGGCGCGCAGGGTGTCCCAAAGTCCCTTTTCGGCATGGTGGCCGTCTGGAAAGTCAGGTTGGTCCGGTATGCAACGCACGATTCCCCCTCATCGATCCGGCGAGTGCCGGCTTCTGTCCGTAACGTATCGCAGGAACGCGACCAATATGTCCTCAGGAGCCCGGCAGGAACGAATTTCCAGGGACCCTGGCCAATCAACCGCGAGCGGTGTCCCCATGTGTTTCCATTCCGTTATATGCAAAGGCATCTACGTGTGGCGTTTTCCTATACTCTGTTCGAGGCAGCGCGGCGAAACGTTGGTTGTAGGTTTCGGGGGCTGAAAATGTGCACAAAGATCCGTGCGCCGGGCGAGATTCTTTCCGGGGTTTAGGGGCTGCACCACAATGAGTAACGTCGCCCTGCCAGGACGTATTGGCAGGATTCCTGCCCCCAGAAGGACGACCCAACAGACTTTTTGCCTCAGGGTCGGGCGCAACAGGGCTCCGTAGTTGAGCCCTCCGCAGCCGACAGCAAAGTGTCAGAGGCACTGGGTAGTGTGAATAAATAAAGATCAATCCCGGGGGAAATATGATTAGATCCACAGGCGCTGATGCCGGTAACAATGCCTATGATCAATGGAATACGGCATTGGCTAAGGCGTATTTCGTAGAGGAAAACGAGGGCAAGCTCGTCTACTTGGATCAAGACGACGACGCATTTAACGTAGCCGCAACATCGCTCGGCGTCGCCGCGGAGCAGGCACCAGACCAACTTGTCGCTGCCGTGCGTGGGAGGCTGTTTTGGAAAAGGTCGGGCGTGCCGATGTTTGCCTGGTTCGACGAAATGACCGAGCGGTGGCTGGAGCACCGAAACCATTCAGTGGAGACAAAGAGGGCTCCTGAGGCGCCGCCCCACATCGCTCTCCTGACCCTCTTCTCAATGGCTGCGGAGACAATGGGGAGTTCGTCCAAAGGGCTTAAGCAAAGTGAAGCGGGATTCTACGGTCAGCTTGAGGACCTTCTCTCAGTTCCATCTGAGGAGTCTCAACGTCTACGTACCTCATTCAGGGCCTCGACAGAGGCATACTGGGAGGCTTTGGCCCTCTGGCTTGAAGACCGTGATGGTGCTCTGGGCCTTCCGAGCGCTTATGCACTGACCCACAGGTATGTGGGATTGCCGGTTTCCCAGGCCCTCGTCCGCGAAACAGAGCGGCGCAACCTGAGGCGCATGTTCGAAGAGCAGGGGCTGTTGCCGGGAACTGCTTTGTCCCACACCGAAATGTTCAACGCACTAGATGTGTGGATCCACAGTGCTCGGACATCCGCCAATGCCTCCATGATCAAGATGTGGGCCAACAGCGACACACAGGACCGCATAACTGACATCGCACTTGCTGAACTGGCTGCATGGGATGGTCCAGGTCATGGAACCGACGGGCAGACCAACGTCTCTGCCAGAAGGTGCTTCTTTACACTCAGAGAGAGCAGGCAGCGCCTCGCGACTGTCTTTCAACTGGGGCTAGTGGCCAATGTGCAATTGGTCGCCGACGAAGAAGCGACGCTAGCAGGAGAGCACGAGGACATAAGCGTTGTTCTTCGGTCCGGCTCGCCAGGCCAGGCCGGCGTCGATTTCAAAGGTGTGCTGCCGGATTACGCAAGTTTCCTCGAGGGCGCCGTTTCAATGACCACGCAGTCCGGACAAACGATCAGAAGATTCCCCAAGAACGTTCTGATTCTGACTCGGGACCCTGTCACTGAGCGCTACCTGGAGACAGACCGGATAGCTCCGGGTACCCCCGCGCGGGTCTTAGTTCGTTTGCAAAGTGGCCTGGCAGATGCGGTGGAGAAGATCCTCATTGATTCGGCGCAGCCCGGCTATTCCAGGCTCCTCGAAGGCCATGCCGGATTGCCCGCAGGATGGGTCATGTTTGACCGTGTACAAGTGCTTAGAAGCCCGGCAGCCGCGCTGATTACGAGCAAGGAACTTGCTGGGTTTGAGCTCCGTTTGTCCGCACAGATGACTCTAAACGGAGGGCTCAAGCTGCCTGGCAGGGTCGCCCGGTGGAGCGCACGTAGCCCCCTGCAGTTGGTTATCGCCTCAGATGAGGATGGCCCTTTCGAACTCGTTATGACGACCCTGAATGCTGAGACTCTGCAGGCAGAAGAGAAGGTGCTCATACACGGATTGCTCGCACCGTACGCTGTGATGCTAGAGGACCTCGACATTGATCGTGAGGACTTCAGCCTCTCTTTGCGCGCCGGGAAGAAGACACTGCAATCGATTTCAGTCAAACTTCGTGACTCTTCATCACCTAGGGCTGCGTCAGCGGCCGCTTACCGGTTCCTCTGCAGGGACTTTGGGGACCCCTCGTGGCCGGTAACGGCTGTCCCCGCCGTTGAGGCGGATCGGATCGGAATCGACGGACTCCTTGTACAAGAGGAAGCGGCGGATAGCACAACGACGAGAGAAGTATCCATTCCTAGGACAGCGACATGGTCAAAGCGGAGGGTGGGAAACACCAACCGGAATGTGCTTCGACTTCCACCTCCGGGCCCAACTTCCTGTCTGATAACGGGAAGGCACCATTTCATCTTTCCGACGTTTCATGGAGGGTGGCCGCAGACAAAATGGATCTATGGGGAATGCGAACAGTGTCGCCTGAGCAGTCGGGCTCCAACCCGTTTTACCAAAAAAACAACCCAGCGAAAGTCACTGTCAAACCAAACCCCGCTGCCTCCACTCTCGACTAAGGAAGAACCCAATTGGGAGGTGCTCATGGATGCCTTGGCCTACATCGGCTCAGGCACAGCCAAGGAATTCTCAGGCCTGGCCAGACAGCATGAAGACACGCCTCTCTTCGAGAAACGGTTGCTCACAGCGCTCGAAGCGCTGGCATACATCGAGGTTCAGCGCGACTCCTCACATCGTCTCACTCACTGGGAAATGGCAGCGAGCAGCATCGGTGGACTCAGTGACGGTTCTTGGTTGCTTGCAGGGTTGTGGGACCGGGAAATGGTGGCTTCTGTCGAGCAGGCAACCCAGGCGTGCGGAGGACGCATTGAGCAGATCGATGTAGCGACTCACGCCAGCAGAATCATTCGCGGCATGGATCAGACAGCAGTCGCGGAGCTGGCTGCAGACTTGGAAGTAGTACTTCGCCCAGGCGCAGCGGACGCTCTTACCCGGGTGCTCCCAAACATATCTACTGTTGGGCACTCGTTGACTCGGTCCTCACTGCCGGACGTGCACGAGTGTCAGTTTTTTGAACCGGTATCCGCAAGCTGGCTGGACGTTGACTCCGCCGAGCATGCAGGGCTGTTTAGAAGCCGTCACGGATACGTCACTCACTATTTCTTCCGTACCCCGGCAGACGTTAGAAACGGCGTAGGAGCAAGGGTCGACGTCGAACTCGGGAAACACCTGGCAGCCATTCAAATCGGGCACCATTTAGCCGCCTACGATCCTGAATCGCAGACGCTCTCCGTGCCTATGGGTGCCGAACTTCCCGGAATCTACGGACGCGCCGCGGTCATGGCCTCCGGAAGGTTTCCTGAATCTGATTTCCGAACATCATCACTGAATTACCGGGGAGTGGAACCTCAAACTGCCCGCCTTTTGATTGGAAAAGTTGCCTCATGAGCCTCGTGCCCACGCCTACATCCGTCTCGGCCGCTCTGCGCGATGCCTTCCAACGCTATTTCAGCACCCACTACCGGCTCAGGTCCCCCGGTCTAACCGCCGATCGGGACGAGCTGGTCATGTCTCCCGGGCAGGTGTTCCGGGATCCTTTGATTGAGCCTGTCATCCCCTATCCAGCTACAGACGACCTCATCCGCACCGCCGTGGAGGCAGGATACTCCGAGTCTGTGGCCAGGACAGTAGGAGATGCGCTTTTTCGCCAATTCACAGCGCCGTCTTCCAATCCGCAAATCCGCAGCCATCAGGCGACCAGCATTACGGTAAACCGGCGGTCCGAGGAGGACGGTCCGCAGCATGTGGTGGTGACCTCCGGAACCGGATCGGGCAAAACGGAAGCGATACTCCTGCCCATCCTCTTGCGGCTAGTGGAAGAAGCTGAGGCATGGGGAACGCCCGGCCCCGTCAGCCGCTGGTGGACAACCGACTCCTATACCAGGCTCCGAAAGGCGGAGGAGCGCCCAGCTGCTGTCCGGGCCATGGTTCTCTACCCGACCAACGCCTTGGTTGAAGACCAGCTGACGCGCCTACGTCTCGCATTCCGACGCATCGGGAAGACAGAGCCGGCAGCCCGACTGTGGCTCGGTCGTTACACGGGTGCGACTCCGGGAGGGAACGGTATTCCTCAAGGCAGCAACGCCAAATCCAAGATTGCCAGGGCAGCCCAAGAGCTGCAGAACCTTGAGAGTGAGTTCACTGATTTGGTGAAAGCAGGAGCCAGCGATGAGGATCTGGCTCTGTTCACCAATCCCGCCGAGCACGAAATGGTGGTTCGCTGGGACATTGTCCAGGACCCACCGGATGTGCTCGTATCAAACTTTGCCATGCTCAACGCCATTCTGATGCGTGACTTTGAAAACCCCCTGTTCGCAGCGACGCGGGAATGGCTCAAAACATCACCAACGCACGTTTTCACACTGGCCGTGGACGAGCTTCACTCCTATCGGGGCACATCCGGCAGTGAAGTTGCACTCCTCATCAGGCGTCTACTCAACAGGCTCGAGCTCACGCCGGACAGCCCGCAACTACGCATCATCGGTGCGAGCGCCTCGCTCAATGCAGATGACGCTGGATACGAGTTCCTGGAGGAATTCTTCGGGGTCGACAGGAAACGATTCCACATCACGGAGGGGCAACGCCAAACCTTGCAGGACACGTTGCCGCTGGATCTCGCTCAGGTGCTGAAGGAAGATGAGGCAGACACACTGACGAAGAGGGCCCCCGAACTTGCTGAGGCCGTCGCCCGGGCCTGCTATGACACTGACGAACAACGCTACCGCACCTACTCACTGCCCACTGTGGCCGAGCGGCTTTTTGGCTGCCCAGACCCGGGTGTCAAAGGTTTGGACGCTGCCTTCCGTGCCATTGCACAGAGCGATCAGCGAACCATTCCCCTTCGAGCGCACCTTTTCGCCCGGGTGCTCTCGGGGCTATGGGCCTGCAGTAACCCCAAGTGCGTAGGGGTTGATGACGGACGAGCGGATGTATATCGGACAGTGGGAAAGGTTTTCGGCCGTCCAGTATCCATGTGCGACGCATGTGGCTCGCGCGTGTTGGAGCTCATTCTCTGCAGCGAATGCGGCGATGTAAGCCTGGGGGGTTACCGCCTGCCGCTGCAGGGAGACGGGGAAGAGGCGCTGAGCTCTACACCGACCTCCATCATGTCCGACAGCCCCGGGCTGGTGACCAGGCGCCGGCGGGAGAGTTACCGGTGGTATTGGCCGTCACCCGACGGCACCCGACCGGTCGGGCAAGCGGATTGGACCCATGCCAAGTTCAAACTGCAATGGGTCCCCGCGCGTCTCGACGAGGCAGGGGTCCTTCAAATCGGCGCTGAGGAGGCCACAGGATGGGTATTCCAGGCCTCGGGAAAGGGCGATGCCGGGGCAACGCCGGCATTGTCCAGCCGATGCCCACGATGCGGACAGTCAGGAGGACGGCAGACCGAGTTTGAAAGCGGTGCAGTGTCCACGCCTTTGCAGGGCCACGCCACGTCACCGGCACAGGCCACCTCCGTATACCTGAGGCAGCTGCCCCGAACCTTGGGGGAAAAACCCGAGGACTATCGCACCATCGTCTTTACAGATAATCGTGACTCCGCGGCACGGACGGCTGCGTCGTTGGCGACTAGACAGTACAGCGATATTTTGGTCCAAATGCTTCACCAGGGTCTTGCGGAAGCCTCCGAGCAGGATCCCATTGACCTCGTTGACCGTTTTGCCCACGGGAGCGCTGATCTGACCCAAGAAGAAGTGTCCGTCGCACAACAAATTGCTCAGGAATACCCGACGGCGATCATTGCTGCAGTTCGCCTCAGGAGCGGTTTACCGACGGAAGCTGACCTGGAAACAATCGCGCAAATCCGTCAGGGACGCAGCGACACCATCGGCTGGTCGGAACTCCGCGCCAGGACCACAACAAAACTAGTGGATCTCGGACTCAGCCCCGGCGGAAGTGGAGCTTTTGCTCAAAAGAAAGACGGGGAACCCTGGTATACGTACTATCCGTCCCCGGAACCAGGGATGTGGATTGAAGCGCCCGTCTCTGCCAGCGCACCCGCCCGTGATGCTTTTTCGAAAATGCTGGACCAGGAAATAGCCATGCAGCTCTTCGACTCCGGCCGACGGGATATAGAGTCGACTCTCCTGGCCTGGATCAAACCCCCGGCACATGACGGTGGTCCTTTGGAGACAGACGTGAGCATGCAGATTCTGGCAAGCTGTGTGCGCATTCTGGCTCTGGACCGGCAATATCAGGGCCATTGGGCGCTGCAGGATACCGGCACCAAAGCACCCACCGGAGTTAACGGGTACCTCACCAAAGTCGCTGCCAAATTTGAGACTGACCGTGCGACGCTAGAGGCATGGGTCTACCGGGCTCTGCAGACCGCCAACATCACTGATGGATGGGTCCTGAGGTTGCACGGGCATTCCAGTCAGATAGGGTTCGCACCAGCAGGGGAGCAGGTCTGGGAATGCCTTCGATGCGGCTTCAGGCATCTGCAACCGTCTGCAGGAATCTGCGCACATAAAGGTTGCGCTTCAACGGAGCTCGTCGAACGGAAGACCGGAGACTACGAGCAGGATTACTACAGCTGGCTGGCAGAACAACCAGTCCGCAGGATTGCAGTCGCCGAGCTCACTGCTCAGACGAAACCGGCCGAGGAGCAGAGGAAAAGGCAGCGGTGGTTCAAAGGTGTGCGACTCCCTGCTCCACAGGAGAACGCGCGGACGTCGCAGCTGGATGTGCTCAGTGTGACAACCACTATGGAAGTGGGAGTGGACATTGGGTCTCTGAACGTGACGCTGATGGCCAACATGCCGCCGCAAAGATTCAATTATCAGCAACGCGTTGGCCGAGCAGGCCGAGCCGGCCAAGCCTTCAGCTTCGCCATTACATCGTGCCGTGACTCCGCGCACGATGAGTACTACTTCAACCACGCGGAGCGGATAACCGGCGACTTGGCACCTCAACCTTTCCTGGATCTGGGGCGTATGCGGATCGCCCAGCGAGTCGTGGCAGCAGAACTGTTGAAAAGGGCCTTTCTCTCGTTGCCCGGGAGCCCCGAATGGAGCAGTGAAAGCCTGCACGGATCCTTCGGCAAGACGAGGGATTGGCCAAGGTACAGGAGCGGGGTGGAACACTGGCTGGCTACGAGCTCGCAGATCGCCCCCACTATTCGGAGGCTCACGGCCTACACGAAGCTCACGGAAACTGAGGTTGAGGATCTCATCTCTTGGGCACGCACCTCCCTGTGTGAACGAATCGATTTCATCCTGAAACAGCCGCATGTCACTGAGGAGGAACTAAGTCAGGCGTTGGCTTTGGGCGGCGTCCTGCCAATGTTTGGCTTTCCCACCCGAGTCCGGAACCTCTATCGGGACCTTCCGAAACGTAAACTTGACGATCAAGTCGTATCGGACCGGCCGCTGGGCATGGCCATAACGAATTATGCTCCCGGGTCGCAGGTAGTCCGGGACCAGCTTGTTCATACCTCCGCAGGGTTTGCGCATTACGTACGGAAGGGCAACGGCTGGGTCGCGGCAGATCCGCTGGGACCCAATCACCATGTCTCCCTCTGCCAGGAATGTGCCACGACCTTCATCGACAAGACTGTTGCCGCGTGCCCCACGTGTGCTGCGCCCATGCAGCAATTCCGCATGTACGAGCCGCTGGGGTTCAGAACTACCTATGTGGAACGCCCGTTCAGAATCGACCAGTCACGTACCCATGCCAAAAGCATGCCGACTTTCGTATCGGAGCAGGAAATGAGCCTGCAGTCCCGCGTTTGCGACGTGGATCTTCGACTGTATGAGCAGGGAAAGCTGGTGCAGTACAACGACAATAAGACGAAACTGTTCAAGTTGTTGCGGCAAGCAGACCAATCTGTTGTGGCTTCAGACAAGAACCTGTACCCCTCGGGATGGCGGGACATGCCTGAGACCGGACAGGATCTTGGGAGTGCGGCCATTGGAGAAATCCGGACCACCGATGCCCTGACTGTGGACTTCCTCCCGTTGCGGACGGCCGACGGCGGCATTCCCATCCAGCAGTCAGTTTTGCCAGCTGGGCACGCGGCGCTTTGGTCGCTGGCGGAAGTTCTTCGAGTCGGCGCAAGGGAGCAGCTCGACATCGATCCTCAGGAGATCCAAGCAGGTCTTCAGTACATCACCGCGGGAGCTACTCCCACGGCGCGGGTCTTCTTAGCTGATTCCTTGGAGAACGGTGCCGGGTACGCAGTCGAAATTGCCAAGCCTGACGTTTTTAATGAATTGCTGAGAAACACGAGGAAAGTCCTTCGCAACCAGTATGAGGACCGTTCGCATATTTCCTGCTCCGCTTCCTGTCCTGACTGTCTGCGATCCTGGGATAACCAGCGGCTTCACGGTGCCCTGGACTGGAGACTGGCACTCGACATGTTGGACCTCTGTTCAGGGGCTCCGATAAATGCTGAACGTTGGTTCGGCCGTAGAACCGAACTGGAATCAATGATTAACAGCATTAGCCCGGACGTCGGCATCACCTACGATGACAGCGGCATTCCACTCGTGAGCATTCCCGAAGCTCAGACGACAATTATGGTTAGTCATCCCTTGTGGTCCCGAAGCCCGGAACGGTTCAACAACGAGCAGACGCATGCCATTGAGTCCATCCGACATGCCCACCCCGGACACAGGATCGCAGTCAGCGACTTCTATGACATCACTCGTCGGCCACTTCCTGTGCTGCTGGCTGCCTACAACGGGGCTGCAAACTACCTGAACGTGTAGGCCATTTGGGTGGCGTGGGCGCGCTGCGCGCACGCCACCCCTGGCGGCAGCCCTTCTCATTCCGCAATCTCCTGTTGCCTTTTGTTATTCACGTCGTCTCACGGATGAGGTGACACAGCCGATTGTCTAGAGCAGGCTGATTTTGTCAGCCGAGCAAGAAAGTGTCCTTCTCAGTCTCGGCTCATATTGGGGTAGCAGTGGTGCGGCACACGTATGGGCGAACTTCCCGATTATCCTCCCGGAAGCTGATTCATCAACATACAGGCCACATGTGATGCCGGCGTATACCGGCACGCCCAGGCCTGGATCTCGGGAACCGCTGAATCAACAGAGTCCATTGTCTTTCGGCGGTTAATCTGATGGAATCCAGGGTGACCTGATTACCTCGACAGGGTTGGGGACGGGACTCCAGCACAGGGCGCCACATACCTGACCAGCAACTTATTCAGGGTAATCCCGACTTAGTCCACAACTATTAGCTGCGGCGAGCCGTTCGGGTTCTGATCATAGAGCCGGGTATTGACCAGAAACTAGAAGGACAGCCGGTATAGCTACCTCAGGTTGCTTATTGTGACTTGACCATGTCGCCCACGGCACTTACATCACGGTTGCGTAGAATGTCGACGGTGATCAATGATGCAAAAATAGAAAACATACGGACCGATACGCATGTTGAGGAATGGCGCAAACGACTAATTCAAGGTATTGAGTCTGGAGAGAGAGTCCAACCTGTGGATCAGGTGGGCTCCACTCCAACCGGAGAGGATAAGTATCCCGTCAGTACAGATTCGCTGCCTACTCTAGATGCAGCCGTGCTGAGAGATATCCTCGTCAACTTCGTTGGAAAACACGATCCCCGTGGTCTAACTATTACCAACGTGAGGATTGTGGGGGAACTTGATCTCGAACATCTGGTCCTGGATTTCCCAATCGCATTCGAGCATGTCCACATGGATAGTGACCTCAACCTGAACGGATTCAACTCGCCACAGCTTGATTTCTACAAATCCGGATTCCAAAGCATCAGACTCGAGCACGCGAGCTTCAATAAGAATCTGATAATCCAAGAATGCTCGATAGAGGAGCAGCTCGATATCGGGAAGGTTAGTTGCGGAGAACTATGTCTAGATTCCACCACTATATTCGCTCGCACGGCTTCTGAATGGCCTGCTCTAAAGGCTCAAGGTCTAACAGTTTGCGGGCCGGTCAACGCATATAATATTGAATGCCGGGGTGAAGTCAGCTTCGTCGGGGCAAAAGTTGGTGGACACCTCGCCCTTAGTGGCGCAAAGGTAACTAAAAAATGTGGAACCAGCGAACGGCATTTGACTACCCAGGAAGATATGCCGTACAAGCATTGCACGGATAACGCAATTTGCATGGACTCGGTGGAAGTGGGGGGAGTGCTTGAATTACGAGACCTCGATTGCGGATGCAGTGTTCGCTTGCGGGGAGCAAAGATTGGGGGGCAGTTAATACTTACAAATTCTAAGATTGGCCGCCGTAATCCTGTCACGAGTAAGGGCCGGTCTGTTTCTTCTTGTCAGCTGGATTTAACAGGCGCGTACATAGGGCATAACTCCATATTGCAGGGACTTATAACGGGGAACGTGACGCTTCACGACGCCACGATGAAAGACCTTGATTTAGATAATGCCCAAGTGGGAAGTTCTGAAGGTAAAAGTATCGAAGCGACGGGGGCGTCGTTAGCTTCGGTATCCCTTACCGGGGGCCGCCTCCAGGGGGTCGCAGACTTCCAGCAATCCACAATCGCGGGATCCATAACTTCAAGACCTTCAAATCCACGGACCGTGCTGGCTGGTCTCAATATTTCCCGTGCGGTGATTGAAGGAGGCGTTGATCTGGGGTATATCCAGATTACCAAGTATGGGGTCAGTGCCGAACACGCCAACATTACGGGACAGTTTGTCATTCACCTGAACTCTTCTGTGGCTACGGCGGTCCCCGCTTCCCCAGCGATCGACGCAGCCAACTCCCGTATGCAAAATTTCCGGACTACTGGCAGCACGGCATTGGGCGGCTCCATGAATTTTGATGGTGCTACCGTTGCACATCTGCAGCTCGGAGGCACGTCTTCCCGAGAGAATGAGTATGCGTCCAATAAATCTGGTTCAGTGATTGCTAAACATGAAATGACTTCGATGCGGGCACGCAACGCAAACATCTTGCATTTACAAGTTCACAACGACTCGGCATGGCAGGGCGGTCTGATATTAAGCGGTTCCGCCATTGGGCACTTGAACTTCGAGTCTGGAAGCTCAAGTGCGCCCTCTGTTACAGGGACCACAGCTTTTACGCTCACGAATGTTTCAGGATTGCCGTTCACTGATTGGAAGGCGAGCCTTTCATGGCTTCAGGCCAGTACCGAGGCTTCCTCACTGCCGTATGAGATAGATGCCCATGAATCGGGGCCCTTAACGCCTACAGATTCACATCCTCGCAGCTTTCGTGCCCAACCTTGGTTGGAAGTAGCTAGGGTATTCGAATCCAGTGGCCAGGAGTCAGATGGAAGGAGATTGAGGTACGAGGCGGCTGACCGACTTCTCAGAACTCGAAAGAGTTGGTTTTCCAACACCGTCTGGCGTCACATCTCAAAATGGACAATCGGACATGGATTTTACTCCCAGGCAGCAATAGCCTGGCTGGGAATTCTGTGGGTCATATCCACATTGCTGGTCGGAATGAATGCCGCAGCTTTTACGCCAACGGATCGGTCGGCCGCATTTATTATTACGTCGGAAGATGCGTCTGCTGCCGCCATAAGACCAACCGTAGAAGAACCCGCTGCCTCCGACTCCACGCCCACGGCCGAATCTAAAGTTGCAACAGCGGTTACAACGCCAGCTCCGCTTGCATACCCTAGCCTTATCCCTCCGCTTTATGCGGTTGACGTGGTTCTTTCTCCTTTGGGGACCGGCCAATCGACCGCGTGGCAGGTAAGCACAGATGCTTGGCTAAGCGTGGGGCTGACGATCATAAAAATGATGTCCTGGGCATTGCTTGGTCTGTTTATCACTGGAATCTCGGGCCTCCTCGGCAAGAAATAGTCTGCTTGCTTTTGTTGATGGTGACGCGATCAGGAGTCGCGGGTATCCATACAGGCGGAAGGCTGGGGTCTTCTTGCTGAACTACACGGGTCCCTGGCTTGGGCTGGCAAGCTAGAGACCCGGAGAGGCGATGCGTTGCTAGATTTCCTGAATCCGAACTAGTGACAAAATTCTGTCTGTTTACCCAGAGACCAGACCCATCCCAGCAACCCGCGCGGCATGGTTAGGATCCCCGTTTCTTGCTCCAACGACGTTCAGCGCCAAGCCAGCGGGCAGAAGCTCAGAGAATTTTAGGGCCTTCAGCGCACGGGCGTCCACCTGGGGCGAGAAACGAGTTGGGGAACTTTCCAGGGCCGCACTAATGGAGTTGAGTGCTTTGCCAAGGGCTCCTACGGTGGCGTCCCGATGTAGCCCAATCTGCCAGTTATTGAAGTGGCGCGTTTCGTCCAGCAGCTCGGGAGCAACCTCAAGCAGACCAGCCACCAGCACAGCGTTGGCACGGGCACCGGCCCATGTCCACCAGCGCAGCTGACCGTTGTCCTCATGGACCAGTGCTGTTCTGCCCGCAGTCACCCGTAGCGCGTACTCATCACGCAGCTGGTCGAGTTGGGCTACAGCGCGTTTGGACAGACGAACGCAGGGTAAATCCGCACCTAAAAGGACTCTCCGGGTAGCGTCGCTGAGCTCGAAGGATTCGGGCTGGGGCATCCCCGACCACCGAGAATCGGCGGCAGCCCGTGAAGGCTCCACAAAGGCACGGCGGCGTTTCCAATCGACATAGGTGACCTGCCAGGCCCTGCCACCAAGAGTCAGGAGCCGCGGACCATCTACCTTGCGCTGAAACAGCATTGGGTCAACAGAACCGATTTCTTCTCGACCCTGCAAAACGGTAATTTGTGGGTCAGCAGTGAACACGGCCATCAGGTCGCGATAGTGGATACCACCGTACTTGCGTTCTGACTCAGGCCCCATGAAGAGCATGCCCTGATCGGAATCGAGATGACCGGTCTCCACCAGCCACTCGGCGATACGGTTCCATTCGTCCGGTGAAGCGAGGGGCAATCCGTCGAACCATTCTGACCAGCTTTGATCCCCGACGCGTCGTTCCTGCAGCGTCAGTCCAAGCAGCTGCTGTGCAGCCACGTGAAGCGGCAGGGGAGGAGCCTTCACCGGTTCGACGTAGCCTTCCGACCACAACAGAAGAAGGCCGCAGGCGCGCAGAAACTGTGCATCGTCCGTGCTGAGGAACAGCATATTGCGGGACGTGCCTGGACGCCGTCCCGTGCGTCCCAGCCGCTGTAAAAGTGAGGCCACCGTTCGCGGAGCACCGATCTGAATGGTGCGGTCCAGGTCACCGACATCAATCCCCAGCTCCAAGGTCGAGGTAGAGACAATGACGCAATCACGGGCTTCGGAGAAAGCCGTCTCGGCCTGTCGCCTCGCATCCACTGACAACGAAGAATGCGACACGAAAGTCTCCGTTCCGCGGTCACGCAGAGACAGGGCAACCTTCTCAACTGTCCGCCGTGAGTCCGTAAACACCAGGCGCTTTTCACCATGATGCAGCGCGGAGATCACCTTAGCGGCGTTCGCCTCATTGCCCACAAAGTCCAGCTGCAGGTCGGGCACAGGACCACTGCCTGCCTCCGGTGCGACCACAGTGGACTTCACGCCACGAGACTTGTTACTGCCCTGCAGCCAGGACAAAAGCTCGGGAGCATTGCCTACTGTGGCAGACAGCCCAACACGCTGAATACTCCGACCCGCAAGCCCCGAGATACGCTCAAGAACGCTGAGCAGGTGCCATCCGCGGTCGTCCCCGGCGAACGCATGCACCTCATCCACCACCACGGCGCGGACATCAGCGAACAGCTTGCGCGGATCGGCGAGGGTGGAAACGAGCATCGATTCCAGGGACTCCGGGGTGGTCAGGAGAATGTCCGGCCGGGCAAGCACCTGCCGCTTCCTGGCACCGGCACCAGTGTCACCGTGACGCACTGACGCCGTTCTGCCCAGCCATGAAGCGTATGAGCCCACACGCGGTTCAAGGTTGTTCAGCAGTGCCCGGAGCGGGCACACATACAGCAGGGACGTGCCGGACCAAGACTCGTCCGCCATGCGGGTAAGCAGCGGAAACATAGCCGCCTCCGTTTTACCGCCCGCGGTCGGTGCCAACAGCAGCGCGTCATCGCCACCAAGGACGGGCTGTATGGCCTGTGATTGCAGCGGGCGCAGGCTGTCCCACCCCAGCGAGTTCACGATGTTGTACTGAACCACCTGGTTCAGCGAATCGAAGTCCGACATCCTTCTCAGAGGTCCAGATCCACGTCATCCGCAATGGAAACAAAGCCGGCAGGAGAAGCCGCCCGTGATGAACCCGCAGCGTTACGCTCCTCCGGACTCAATTCCTCCGTGCTGAGCGTGGGCGCATAGTGCTTGCGGGGATCGAAGTCAGGGAACTGATCCACACGGTCCAGCACATCACCCACCAGTTTCTTGAGAAAGATCCGGGGAGCCAACCCGACTTTTCCACCGAGCCCGCCGGCAACCGCACCAGCCAGATCACCGATGTAGACGTCGTCGACCAGCGACCGAACACGGGCTGGTTCACTCGCCCCGTCAGCGTAAAGGTCCCGTACCTTGGCGCCTAGCGACTCCAACGAGGCACGGTTAAACCCGGCCAGCCGGATCTGGACTGCCCTCGGGTTGTCGAAACGGGAGTCCGTGCCGAAATCCGTCGCCAGCCGCTGGGCCAAGGGAGCCAGCCGCGGCACCCCGGACGGCCCTTCGAAAAACGCAGGGGTGCCGGTCAGCACCAGGTACAGTCCGGGGAACCTCCCGGAGTCCACTTCATCCATCAGCTGACGGAGGGCGTTGAGCGCTTTGTCCCGGACATCGGACCGCATCCGCTGCAGAGTTTCCACCTCGTCCAGAACGACCAATAGCCCGGGATGCCCGGCGTCGCGGAGGATCAGTAACAATCCCTGCAAAAAACCGAGCGCACCAAAGTGGTCGAGGTCACCACGAACCCCGGCCGAGCGCTTGGCGGCAGCACCAACGTGGGGTTGTCCCGCCAACCATGCTGCCAGCCCATCAGCTGTGGCCGTGTCGCCTGCTGCCACGGCCGAGCGGTAACCTCGCAGGGCCTGAGCGAAGGCCGGGGTTTTCGAGCTGACTGCAGCCAGCCGCCGGTCCAGCAGCTCGTCGGCGGCGGTGGCCAAAGCTGCAGCTGAACCGTCAGCCAGGGTGGGATCGGCAGCCAGAACGTCGTCTTCCAAAGTGAAGAGCCACGCATCCAGCACGGAGCGGAAGGCACTCGGAGGAACCGACGCTGTTCGGAGGGACTCGGTAATCCTCCGGTAGACGGTCTCCAGCTTATGCAGAGGAGTCTCCGTCTCCGAGATCTGAACTTCAGCCGAGGCGAAACCGCGGCGCATGGCTTTTTCGGCGAGGTGTCGGGTGTAGAAAGTCTTGCCGGTCCCGTATTCACCGCGAACGGCTTTGACCACCGCGCCGCCGCCGGCTACAGAATCGAGTTCCTCCTCGACGGACTGATGGAAGCGTTCCAACCCGACGGCCAGTATGTCCAAACCATTTGCGGGGACCGTACCGCGGCGCAGCGCGTCAATGACCTCACGGCGTCGCCGAGGAGAGATTTCAGCCACGTGCTTTCACCCCGAACTGTTCCGTAAGCAGTTGTTTGTCGAGAATCACCAGGGGACCGTCGATGCGCAACACCCCGTAGCCTTCCACGTTGAGCAGTTTCTGTGCCTGGGCGACGGCGCCGTTGATGCGTGCGGCAGGGACCTGGAGCACGACGGCGGCAGCGTCTCGCGGCATCCGTGTACCGGGCGCTGAGACCAAGGCATCCAGGAGAGCAGCTACCTGCTGATCGGACAATCCCACACGGCCGGAAACTGTCTTCTGGGCCTTGAACGTCTGCGAGGACACCACTGCGGCTCCGATCGAGGTTTCTCCATCGGAGGGCTGCTCAGCACCGAGCTCTTCCAGCAAGGACGGTGTGTGGTCCTTGGATGACTCTGTCAGCTTTCCGTTCCGGGCAGGAAGGGGAGCATCGCTACGGTCGGAAACGGCGATGGACCACCAAAGCGGCTCCTGCGGTGCGGCCAGCTTCCAACCCTCGGGAATGTCGTCTCCGGAGACAAGCACAACAATGGGGACTACTACCTCTGCAGGGCTGGCACCACCGTGGTAGCCGGCTTTCACAGGACCGTACCGCAGTGTTTCGTCAACAGCGAGGACGGCACGTCCTCCCTCGGCCAGTACGCGGCGGCCCGCCACCAGCACTTCATCTGCACTGACGGTACCTTCATCGGCCGAACGCGACCTGGCGCTGCTGACCGATCCGAAGCTCCGCAGCTCTCCACGCCGGCGTTCCACGATGTGTCCGTGGTCGGAGGTCAGGACTACGGTTCGGCCGGCGGACTGGGCGGCAGCCAAGAGAGGTCGCAGGTGACGGATTGTCTCAGGCGTCCACGTGGTGCCGGCGGGATCGCTCTTATCGAGAGCATCGTCAATGGTATTCAGGACACAGGCCACCAGCTTGGTCTCCGGATCGGCAATCGCCGTCGCTATGTCGTCCTGCAGAGCCAGACCAGGCCTCGAAGAGTCAAGCGGAGCCTTATGGAAGAGCGCATGTCGAGCAATCCCATGACTCTTCGCGACCGTTGCCAGCCCAGACGCTTCCACTGATTGGCCGCCGCTGATCAGCCTTCCGTTGAGCAATGATGCACGGCTGAGCGTAGTCAGGGTCGGCAGGACGGCGACCGCTGCCATGCGGTGTTCTGAAGATTGGGGAAGAATCTCCTCCCAGCCCTCATTGCTCCGAAGGATCCCGGAGGCCAGCTCTGCTGCGGTGGCTGCACTCATGCCATCAAGCACCAGGAGCAGGGTATTGTGGCTGGCTGCCAAGGGTGCGATAACCCCTGGGAGCAGGTTTTCGAGGGGCCAGACGTGCTTCTCCTTCGTGACTGCCTTCGCGCCAGGGATGCTGCTATCTGCGGAAGTCCAAGCAGCCAGGAGCGAGGCAAACGCTCGGTCGTATGATCTCCGACGTTCCTCGGTCAGCCGGAGAATATTCCCCAGGCCCTCGGCGAGTTCTTCGTCGCTGACCCCGGCCGCGGCATCGTTGTAGGCGACGTCGACCCACGCGTATTCGCGCGCCTGAAGAAGCACCGCTTGGGCGAAGCCAGCAGGTGTTGCCTCCGCGGCATTCAACCAGCGGGCAAGACGGACTGCCGAGTGGAATACCTCGACTCGGGAATCCTGGGCATCGGCTCGAACCGGGTAGGCCAGGGCATGGTCTTGAACAACAGCCCATGCTGACTCCACGGCCCCAATGCCTGAAGCGGGGAAAGAACGCAGCGCGCCTGCCAGTTTGCGCAGAGCTTTGGTGAGACCTGCGGGAAGCACGGCCGAGTTTGCAGCCAAATCAGACGCTTGGGCCTTGCCCAGCAGCCGCTCTGCGGCTTGCAGTGCCGCATGGCTCTCCTGCCATGTTGCGGGCCGTCCCAGCATCGTCTTCACCAGGCTCATTGAGGCAGTGCCCAATGCGGCAAGGTTGTTGCGCGAAACGGGACTCGGGGAACCCTGCCACAGGTGCTCCAGACGTGCGAGCCCAAGATCGGCCGCTTGACGCTCTCTGGGAGTTGCCGTGGTGAGCGTATGCAGCGCCAGCCCCAAGGGAAGAACGTCTTTTCCCTGCCCTGCGCGCAGCAGTTCCCTCAGCGGTGCCTGAGCCTGACCAGCCTTCGCCGTCAGCCAGTCCAATACGGCATCCGCCAGCTCGCTCCCGGCAAGATCGCGGAGTTCGGTCAGGCGGGCCTCCGCGTTGTTTTGGAAGGTCCAGGCGAGGAGGCTGACAACGTCGAGAGGACCTGCGGGCAGACCGAGCTTCCTGGTGGCGACCGCCCCGAAGGCATGGTCTTTGGTCAGGACAGACCCGGGAGCGGCCGGCCACCCGTCGTCGGGCGTAATGGTCAGCAGACCTTGGGCCACAGCCATCCGGTGGGGGACCTGGGCCAGGGCTCTGTCCAACCGATCCGCGCTGAAACGCTCTCGAACAGCGTCCCAGGCGCCTGGTGCCTGGATCCGTTGAAAGGCGAAATGGCTGAGCAGCCCGGGCCCGAGATCCTCCTCAGACCGGTCGGTCACGATCACAAGCCATTCTTCAGGGGTGTGCTGGTACAGCGCATCTCTCATGGCCAGCGCGGATACGCAGGGCAGAACATGGATTGTCTGGCCTGCGTCGGTCAGCCGCCGTTCGATGTCGGGGGCAGGTTCACCGCGCACAGCAAGCACCCGCTGATTGCTGTGCTTGCGTGCGTTGGCGACCAGCGAGCGGACGACGGCGTTGCTCACCGCACCGGTTTGGCCTACCGCAATGCTCATTCGATTACCTTCCACGTAACCTCAACGCGCTTGCCGGGGTGCTGCCGGATAAACTGCTGTACCTTGCGGGCGGCGTCATGGGCATCATCCCCCAGCCAAGTGCCGTTATTGGGACCGGGCCCGGGCTCAACCGGACCGGGCCCGGGGTCAACCGGACCGGGCCCGGGGTCAACCGGACCGGGCCCGGGGTCAACCGGACCGGGCCCGGGGTCGACGGGGCCGGGCCCGGGGTCGACGGGGCCGGGCCCGGGGTCGACGGGGCCGGGATCAACCACGATGGCGGAGAGCCAAGCAATCATTTCGTCGACGGCATTCTTCAGAACTACCGTGGCTCGCTGTGCCTGTTCGTGGGAACGGAGCCCCTGTGTCAGGCGATCCAGGATCGCCTGGGCGCCGTCGGCTCGGGCGTCGTGGCTCTTCGCAGCGTTGAAAGCCGGGGCAAGCCGGGTCCAATCAAAGTTCCGGAGTGCCGTCGTTACTTCCTTAGCCTTTGCCAAAGATGCAGCGGCTTCCGGCGCAGTGGCCCCGAAGTCCAACTTCGCCAGAGACTGAATCAATGTGACACCACTCTGGTGCTGCAGTATTTCCAAGGCGTTCGCCATTTGTTGGGCGAGCTTGAGCCGCGGCCCGCCATCCGATCCCAGACGGGGTACTGACTCCTCAAGCACCTGGACGAGACCGGCGGCATCCGGCAATGCGCGTCTAACTGCAGCATGGACGGCATCAGTCAGGTTGGCTACCGCCGCTGGCGTTCGGTATTTATTAGCTTCGATTCCGAAAACCCCGCCGGCGACGGTTCGTGCAGCTTCCCATTCCTCGGCCGTAGGCATGGGCTGGGCGCGCAGCTCCATGGAGGGCTGCACCTTGCCAGGCAACGGCGTGGTGGGAAGGGGACTTCCATACTGGAACCAGGCACGCTGGCGGAGCAGGCCCCATCCGATAACGATGAGGTCGGAGACATCGTTGTGAAGCCCATGAGCGGGTTCAACGGAGTCGATAATTTCCCGCAGTTTGGCGACATTCACCGGATCGTTGTCCTGTACGCCGGCCTTGGACAGGCCGCGCTCAATTGTGGCTCCCCACGGGCCGAACCGGCCATCTCCGAAGAGAAAATGGGTTTCCCCGGCATAACCAACTTCGAGGGGATTCGCGATCCGACGGATCGGGCGCGGGTCCGTGGTGTATTCCACCCGCCCTTCCGGATCTGCCGATGCGGCCTCAAGAATCGTTGCGACAGCTTTCAGCTCGCCGGAGGTGACTTCCTTGTCCTCAGGTTCGAAGCGCGGATGCCCGGGGAAGCTGGATTCGAAGGCACGGCTTACCAGTTGTCGGAAAGCAGCCCCAAGCGTCGCGCCGACGGGTGGTTGCGGCGCGTATTCGGCGTCCAGAGAGTACAGAACTTTAACGTGCGATGGGTCATCCACCAGCGCACCCGGAGCCGGTGTAGCGGCACCGTACGCTTGCTGGACAACACGAAGGAGGCTCTCACGGAGGGCCGCCTGCTGGGATTCGAGGATGCCCCGAGCCTGCTGGCGGTCTACCTCGCTCAGGTGGTTGGCATGGCTGTTCCAACGTTCCCCGCTCGCGTCCAGGAGCCAGTCCAGAACCACCAAACGGCGGAGGTCCCGCATGGAATCGGGGGAGAGGAAACGGGGAACCCATACAACGGTCTGGGATGTGAAGTTCCGGGCCAGGAGGTTCTCGATACGCTCAACATCCTCGGCGGCCGAGTGCTGCTGTTCGTCAAAGGGGTGGTCGACCACAAAGCGCCATGCCCCTGCAGATGCTCGGAAGTGGTCGTCGGTCAACCAGCCGGCGTCACGCACGTTGCCAAAGACCAGTTCCACCTCCCGCCGGGAACCGCGCCACACGACGGTGTGACGGTAAACGTTCCAGGAATCAGGCTCCCCGAGGTCCAGGCCGAGACCCTCGGCCACAAGTTTGCGGATCAGTTCGCGCTGGCGGCCGGGGTTGTCTTCACCTTTGGCCTTGTCGACGATGGACTCGTAATCCACGTTCGAGAGCTGAACCCGGATGATGGGGTTGAGCGGTTCGCTGCTGACATGGATTTCGGGGATCTCACGCGCCCAGGTCTTCACCTTGGACAGCACAATGTTGGCTTCTCCCCCGGGGAGGGGGGAGGCGATGGAGCCGTGATTCAAGGCGGCCAGCCGCGATGCTGTGAGCGCTTTGAGTGCGGGGACATTAGGAGCAACAGCCGAGAGGAGCAGCGTCTTCGCCAGCCGGTCGTCTGCGTGGAAGGCAGGTGTCTGCCGGGCGGGGTCATCGAGATCTGACGCGACCATATTGTTGCTGGCCAAAATCTTCGGAAGCAGCTTTTCCTGATATAGCTGGTTGGCTGCCCGGAACAGAGCAGCAGCCTGCGCGTCAAGAGCAGCCCCTGCCTGGCCCTTCACGATGTAGTCGAAGCTGTCTCCGACCGGAATGACGTCTTCAATGCCCATGCTGCTTCGCCGGTCCACCAGCATCTGCTGCATGACCTTGAGTGCAGTGCGGTCACGCTGCATAACGCTGGAGAGGGAGCGAAGTGTGGAGACTAAAGCAGGAGCGAAGGGGTATGTGAGTCGGAAAGCCTTTTCATCCGAACCGCGGTGCCGATCGTCTGCATTGACCCCGTCCAGAAGAACGTCCCAGACCTTGGGATTGCGGTCCAGCCGCACGAACGCATCATTGATCGCTGCCTGCGCATCGGCATCACGGGGTTTGAGCAGCCGCTTGCTGGCTACGAAGGGCAGGTTATCGTCGCCCAACTCGATGCGGGCAAACCGGCCCTCCTGGTGCCGGAAGGCGGACTCCAGCGCCTCCTGCTGGGCGCCGTTTGCACCGGCGTCGGCGAACCACTTTCGGAGGTCCATCTGCCGTGCAACGAAGGAGACGAGCGGCGCCGGCAGGCTTCCATAGGAACCCTCGACGAGCTTTGTCAGTTTCTGTGACTCGCGGCGGAAGAAGGCCGGCTCATGCATACCGAATGCGAGCCAGAGAACCAGTTCATCCAGGAACAAAACGACGGCGTCGTAGCCCAGGGCTTTTGCATGAGCAGACATCGCCGCCAGCCCTGTGTCCAGGTCCACGTATTCACCCGACCGGACGTAGGAGCCGTAATAAGCCTGAACCAAGGCGCTGACCAGAGCCTGCCGTTCGGAACTCTGTGGGGCGGCCGTGCGGGCAGCCTCATATCGCTCCAGGTCCCAGCCGGTTGAGCCGAGAACTCCGGCCCAGACATCGTCGTCGGAGCCGCCGCCGAGTCCCTGAAGGAACTGCTGGTCTCCCATTGTCTGCCGCAGTTTATCTGCGTCCTGCAGCAGGGCATCCGAGGCAAAGAGTCCGGGCAGAGGCGCGTCTGGATGAACGGCTTGAATCCGTTTGATGTAGGCGTCAAAAATGACCTGCTCCATGGACTTGCCGTCCAGGAAGTGGAATGCCAGGGGCAGGATTTTCTTGTCGCGCAGAACCGGGTCGTGCCTGAGCACCGTTTCCTGCAGCTCGGGGACGGCCCGTGCCTGCGGGTCCTGGAGCAAGAGGGCATGGAGGACCGCCATGAAGTGCGACTTACCGGAGCCGAAGGAACCCGTCAGGAAGGCACCCCGGTTGATGCCTGTGGTTACCGCATCGGACACGAGGTCCAGTGCCTGCTCGAAGGCATCGACCAGGGACGGCGTGACAACGTAGTCGTCAAGGGCATGTTGTGCCCCCGTGCCGCTGACGGCGTCAGTGAGACGAAGGACGTAGTCTTCGACGCCCGCCCGGTCAGGGATATCGAAAACGTCGCGAAGCAGGATGGTCATGCGTTCTCCTTCAGGGTGCGGCGGCCGCGGGGGGCCGCCGCTGGGCGCCAGGCTTTGAGGTCAGCGGCGGTGAGGTTGAGTTGGGTCATGCGTTCTTCGAGCTGGCCGGTGCAGAAATCGGCCATGCTCATGCCAAAGGACGGGTCCAGGTCGGCGTGCCATTGTTTGACCCAGGGCAGGACTTCGGCCATCCCCGCCACGAGGGGCACCAATTGGGCGTCGTCGGCACCTTCGGAGCGGCGTTCGTCCATGAGGGTAGCCAGGACCAGGAACTGCTGCACATGGTCCCACCCCGCCCACCCCAGCAGCAGGGTCGGATCGGTGGAACGCCCGGCACCCGGGTAAAGGATGAACCGCTCCTTAGGGACATCGAGTTTCCCGCGGGCCTGCCACCAGGATGCTTTCCGGAAGTCGGTGTTGGTGTATTTGGGCGGAACCGGGATTTTGCCGACGTCTTCACCATTGTCTTCCCGGCGCTGCAGCTCCCAGGTCTCTTCCCAGGCTTCTCGTTTGCGCAGCCCGGGTTCCTTCAGCCGCTGGGCGGCGAGGTAGGGGACAGCCTCATCGGTGAGCAGGCGGGTGAGGGCCTTGACGACGTCGACGTCCACGGTCCCGTCCCAGAGAGCGAGGACACCGACCAGGTCCGTATCCCGGGTGACCATGTCCGCGAGCTGGGAGATGCTGCGGGCAGCCGGTCGTCCCTGGGCGTCGAACCAGTAGGAGCGGTCCTCGAGTCGGTTCAGCAGCCAGGTCCGCAGGGCGCGTTCTTCCTGCTTCTCCCACGGCTCAGTGGCCCACCGGCGTTTGTATTCGGGTTTTTCCAGCAGTCGGATGTTCGGGTTGGACTCGATGATGTCCAGACGTCGCTGCACGAGGTCCCGGTACGCTTCGGGCCACTCCTCCGGCAAGAAGGTAATAGGTGTGGAGCCGTGCCGCTGGAACCATGTGGACGTCGATTCCCCGGCGGCGAGCTGCCGTGCGAGGACGATTTCGGACGTGCGCTGGCCCAGCACGAGTTCGGGCAGGTCTTCACCGTGGTAGGTCAGGTCCTCATCGGTCAGGCCGTAGAGGCGGTAGGTTTCCCAGTCCAGTTCTTCCTGTGCCGCTACCATCTGGCCGAGGATGCTCTGCGATTGCTTGTGTGCCTCTTCGATTGCGGAGGCGGTTGGAGTGCCGTCCATAACGAGTGCTGCGGGTGTGGAAACAGCAAGCGACTGGGCGAGTGAGTCCAGCTGGCTGCCGCGCTTCAACGGCAGCACAGAAGGGAGAGGGAAGTCCTGGAGCGTCGTCCCCGTGAACTCGTAACGGTCGGACCAGGGCTGCTGCGAAACGCGCGCACCGTCCTTACCCACCGGGTCCCCTCCCTTCGGGTAGCTGTTTTGCTTCAGCCAGAAACACGCCGTGGAGGAATTTAGCACACCAAGCAGGGCAAGATGTTCTTCTTCCGTGGCACCTTCGGGCAACTTGATCACCGGAGCGGACCTGTTGAAGACCTTCCCGCCCCGGTCGAGCACGAAGTGGTTATGCGTCGCAACGAAGGCAAAGGTGATGGACAGCGGTGACCTGTAGGGGGCCAGGGTGTATTGCATGTATTCCCACCAAGACAAACCGGCATCAGCCATGTTGCCTTGGAATGTACTGCGCGACACGAGGGTCGCTCGCCAGGGCCACAACTCCTGGCGGATGCCGTCATCGATCACCTTCTTTGTCCCGTACTCGTACGGGAAAATCAGTTGGGTGTCGAGCGTCGATACCCAATCTCGCAAGTTGTCGCCCATAACGAAAGGCCGCAATGCGGCAACGGTTTTTTCGTTACGAGGCCTCCACCCAATGGGGCGCATGAATGCTTCGTCGGCGCCTGCTCGGATGGCTCCACCGATTTGCCCGGAAACCCTCTGGCCAAGGCTTGCCTTGGACGATCCCTCGATACGCTTGGCAACTTCTGAAACCCCGCCGCCTGAGAGGCTCCAAGGGTGGGTGGACAGTCGGTCCCGTGGAAGGTCAACAACGGTGACCCATTGTCCGTCGTGGCCCGGGGCTTCGAGGTTGTCGATGATGGAGCGCCAGACTTTGCCCGCTGCGGGGTTTTCCGGTCGTCCTGGTTCGCCCTGGACACCGAGAACGGCACGCACGGTTTCTGTCCTGGGCTGCTGGTGTTTGCCGATGAGAATGACAGTCGGGGTGCCATGCCCGGGAATGTAGGCACCGGACGTGTCAATCACCGCACGCAGGTCCTGCCGGACGAGGTATTCCTCGATCAGCTTGGTCCCGAATTCCCGTTTCATGAACGAGTTGGAGGTGATCTGCCCCGTCCAACCGGCGGGCTGGGTATCGGTTCCATGTTTGGCGAGACCGAAGAAGCGTTCCATGAACGGCACGGTCAACGCGTACGTGCCTTTACAGGTCGAGTAAAGCTTCCGGTACGCGGCATTGAGGGTTTTGTCCTTGACGGTGATGTAGGGCGGGTTGCCCACGACCACGTCGTACTGACCGGGCGAGAGGATGGATTTGAGCTGGTCCAGGTCCTCGGTGGCGTATGTGAAACCGGAAAGCTTGGCGTCGCCGTCGAAGCCCTCGAACTGGAATTCGCGCTGGGCTTGCCCGTGCAGCAGGGAGTCGCCGGCGGCGAGGTGGAACGGGAAATCCGGTGCCATCTCGAGGTTCAGCTCACCGGTCGCTTTCAGCGCAGCGATGGTCAGGCGGAACCGTGCAATCGCCACCGCCGCGGGGTTCAAATCCACTCCGTGCACGGCGTCGAGAGCCTTGCTTACTCGTTCCCGGGTTTCCAGGTTCGGCGCCTTCGCATCCCAGGCGTCCAGGAGCCGTTCGAAGGCACCCAACAGGAAGTGGCCCGATCCGCAGGTCGGGTCAATGAGTTTGAAGCCCTCCAGAGGACGCTCCGCCAGGGCAGGGTTGAGGGTCTGGTCGAGGATGAACTCCTCTACAAACTCCGGGGTCTGCAGCAGGGCGAAGGTCTTCTTCGCGTATTCGGACAGGTCCTGGTACAGGTCACCCAGGAAACGGGTGGAAAGTTCCTTATCTGCAAAGTTGTAGAGCAGGTTGTCGTTCTCATCGGTGGCACGCCAGAAATCCAGGATTTCCTTGGCCATCCCGCCCGAGGGGGAGACCTGCCAAAGGGCTGCATGTTCTCCGACCAAGCCGGCGGTGGCGGGGAACCGGCGCAGGTGCTTCACGCCTTCGAGGATCCATTCCCGCCAGGTCGACTCCGGGTGGGCACGGAAGAACGCGTTTTCGGCGTCGAACGCTTCCTGCCTGCGGGGGCCGGGACCGGAAATCCAAACCTTGGAGAGCAGCGAATTGTCTTCGCAGAAGCGCAGGAACACAGTGGTCAGGACCCAGCCGACCGCGGACTGGGTGATACGGTCATCGCGCCAGGACACCCAGGCGGAGGAGGTCCGTCCGGCGTCCAGTGCTGCCTGGTGTTCCTGCTGCCAACGTGCCTTCCGCTCAGTGTCGTCCTGAAGCCGAACCCGCAGGTCATCCTCCACCCGCAGCACGAGCTTCTGCAGCTTCGGGGTGAGGTCCTTGCCAATGGTCATGCGTTCTCCTTCAGGGTGCGGCGGCCGCGGGGGGCCGCCGCTGGGCGCCAGGCTTTGAGGTCAGCGGCGGTGAGGTTGAGTTGGGTCATGCGTTCTTCGAGCTGGCCGGTGCAGAAATCGGCCATGCTCATGCCAAAGGACGGGTCCAGGTCGGCGTGCCATTGTTTGACCCAGGGCAGGACTTCGGCCATCCCCGCCACGAGGGGCACCAATTGGGCGTCGTCGGCACCTTCGGAGCGGCGTTCGTCCATGAGGGTAGCCAGGACCAGGAACTGCTGCACATGGTCCCACCCCGCCCACCCCAGCAGCAGGGTCGGATCGGTGGAACGCCCGGCACCCGGGTAAAGGATGAACCGCTCCTTAGGGACATCGAGTTTCCCGCGGGCCTGCCACCAGGATGCTTTCCGGAAGTCGGTGTTGGTGTATTTGGGCGGAACCGGGATTTTGCCGACGTCTTCACCATTGTCTTCCCGGCGCTGCAGCTCCCAGGTCTCTTCCCAGGCTTCTCGTTTGCGCAGCCCGGGTTCCTTCAGCCGCTGGGCGGCGAGGTAGGGGACAGCCTCATCGGTGAGCAGGCGGGTGAGGGCCTTGACGACGTCGACGTCCACGGTCCCGTCCCAGAGAGCGAGGACACCGACCAGGTCCGCGTCGCGGGTGACCATGTCCGCGAGCTGGGAGATGCTGCGGGCAGCGGGACGTCCCTGGGCGTCGAACCAGTAGGAGCGGTCCTCGAGTCGGTTCAGCAGCCAGGTCCGCAGGGTACGTTCTTCCTGCTTCTCCCACGGCTCAGTGGCCCACCGGCGTTTGTATTCGGGTTTTTCCAGTAGCCGGATGTTCGGGTTCGACTCAATCAGGTCCAGACGCCGCTGGACAAGGTCCCGGTACCCTGACGACCACTCCTGGGGCAGGGCGGTAATTGGGGTGGAACCGTGCCGCTGGAACCACTCAGGCGCCTGCTCACCCACGGCTATGTTGCGGGCGAGGACGATCTCGAAGGCTCGCTGGCCCAGCAGGAGTTCGGGCAGGTCCTCACCGTGGTAAGTCAGGTCCTCATCAGTCAGGCCGTAGAGGCGGTAAGTTTCCCAGTCCAGTTCCTCCTGCATCACCACCATCTGACCCAGAATGCTCTGGGAGGTCTTGCGTGCTTCTTCAAGGGCTGAAGCGGTGGGGGTGCCATCCTCGGTGAGCGCTGCAGGTGCGGAAGCTGCAAACGACTGAGCGAGAGCATCCAGCTGGCTGCCGCGCTTCAAAGGCAGCGCAGCAGGGAGCGGGAAGTCTTTGAGCGTCGTCCCAGTGAACTCAAAGAAGCGTTCCCACTCGCTGCTGGCGATTCCTCCGCCAATACCGCCGTTTCCCTTGTCGTGGCTGTTTTGCTTGAGCCAGAAACAAGCGGTAGAGGAATTCAGGACCCCGAGCAGGGCAAGGTGTTCCTCTTCCGTCGCACCTTCCGGAAGCTTGATAACGGGTGCGGACCTATTGAAGACTTTCCCGCCGCGGTCGAGCACGAAGTGGTTGTGCGTCGCCACGAATGCGAAAGCTATCGAAAGGGGGTTGCGGTATCTTGCAGGAAAGAACATTGAGTGGTCAAACCAGCGTAACCCGCGCTCCGCCTTAGTTTGCTGGAAGTCCAGCTGGGTTTCGAGCCCCCGCCGAACCCGCCAAAGGTACCGTTGTGCAGCGACAGTTAGCTCTTTCGGTGCACCCTGAGAGTCATACGGAAAGACAGTGCAGTTGGCAGGTTGCAGTCGGAAATCCCGCACTTCCTCGCCCAGGACAACAGGCACCGTGTCCGCGTCGAGTTTTCGCACTCCACGACTGGAGAGGGGAAGGAAGAATGCCTCGTCGTTACCCGTGTGGGTGGTTCGTCCTATTTCCGCAATCGCTCGGCGCAGAGCTCTGTGGTGATACTCATTCATGAGCGCGAGGAGTCCGCTGGCACCGCCGCCGGTGAGACTCCAAGGATGGGTGGCCAGCCTGTCCCGAGGGAGGTCAACGACGGTGACCCATTGTCCGTCGTGTCCGGGGGAATCGACGTTGTCGACGATTGCGCTCCAGACCTTTCCCTGAGCAGGGTCTTCCGGTCGTTCGGGTTCGCCCTGGACGCCGAGTACAGCGCGCACTGGTCCGGGGGTCGGCTGCTGGTGTTTGCCGATGAGAATGACAGTCGGGGTGCCATGCCCGGGGATGTAGGCGCCGGAGGTGTCGATCACGGCACGGAGGTCCTGCCGGACGAGGTATTCCTCGATCAGCTTGGATCCGAATTCGCGTTTCATGAACGAGTTGGAGGTGATCTGCCCCGTCCAACCGGCGGGCTGGGTATCGGTTCCATGTTTGGCGAGACCGAAGAAGCGTTCCATGAACGGCACGGTCAACGCGTACGTGCCTTTACAGGTCGAGTAGAGCTTGCGGTAGGCAGCATTGAGGGTTTTGTCCTTGACGGTGATGTAGGGCGGGTTGCCCACGACCACGTCGTACTGACCGGGCGAGAGGATGGATTTGAGCTGGTCCAGGTCCTCGGTGGCGTATGTGAAACCGGAAAGCTTGGCGTCGCCGTCGAAGCCCTCGAACTGGAATTCGCGCTGGGCTTGCCCGTGCAGCAGGGAGTCGCCGGCGGCGAGGTGGAACGGGAAATCCGGTGCCATCTCGAGGTTCAGCTCACCGGTCGCTTTCAGCGCAGCGATGGTCAGGCGGAACCGTGCAATCGCCACCGCCGCGGGGTTCAAATCCACTCCGTGCACGGCGTCGAGAGCCTTGCTTACTCGTTCCCGGGTTTCCAGGTTCGGCGCCTTCGCATCCCAGGCGTCCAGGAGCCGTTCGAAGGCACCCAACAGGAAGTGGCCCGATCCGCAGGTCGGGTCGATAAGTTTGAAGCCCTCCAGAGGACGCTCCGCCAGGGCAGGGTTGAGGGTCTGGTCGAGGATGAACTCCTCTACAAACTCCGGGGTCTGCAGCAGGGCGAAGGTCTTCTTCGCGTATTCGGACAGGTCCTGGTACAGGTCACCCAGGAAACGGGTCGAGAGCTCTTCGTCCTGGAAGTTGTAGAGCTGGTTCCCGTTTTCGTCGGTGGCGCGCCAGAAGTCCAGGATTTCCTTGGCCATCGAACCCGAGGGGGAGACCTGCCACAGGGCCGCGTGTTCCCCGACCAGTCCGGAGGTGGCGGGGAACCGACGCAGGTGCTGGACGCCTTCGAGGATCCATTCCCGCCAGGTCGACTCCGGGTGGGCACGGAAGAACGCGTTTTCGGCGTCGAACGCTTCCTGCCTGCGGGGGCCGGGACCGGAAATCCACACTTTGGAGAGCAGCGAGTTATCTTCGCAGAACCGCAGGAAAACGGTGGTCAGGACCCAGCCCACCGCGGACTGGGTGATGCGGTCATCGCGCCAGGACACCCAGGCAGAGGAGGTCCGCCCGGCATCCAGCGCTGCCTGATGTTCCTGCTGCCAGCGGCTCTTCCGCTCGGTTTCGTCCTGAAGCCTTACCCGCAGGTCGTCCTCCACCCGCAGCACCAGCTTCTGCAGCTTCGAGGTGAGGTCCTTACCAATGGTCATGCGGTTGCTCCTTGAGCGGCGGTGGTGTCGGTTTCAGCAGCGGCGTCAATCCATGTGGGGTCAACGCGGATGAACTGGTTGGGGGAAGACTGAACGGAAAAACCGTCCAGCAACGGACCCTGGTTGGCGCCGAATTGCGGCAGCACAATCCATACGGCCTGGCCCCGTGGCGTGGCGAGGTCGCTCCACCGCCGGATGAGGTCTCCATGGCCGTACCGGACCAAGGGAGCAGCTTCCACAATCAGAACAGGACGGAGCCTGCCGTCGGCACTGTTGCTCGCGGCATCCGTAATCGCTGCCTCTACGGCAGGGAGTGCCATGCCGACCAGAGCAGCCAGGCCACGGGTTGCGCGTTGGTCATCCGTCTGCGCGTCCGCCTGCACCAGAACGTCCCAGGACGGGAAACGGTCCTGCTGCGTAAGCTTCTTCAACTCGTCCAACAGCAGTGCCGTGACGTCCACCCGGCGGGCATTGAACTCGGTTTCCAGCCGGCGGGCCAACGCTTCACACCTGTCAGCCCGGGCGCCCAACGCCAGGAAGGACCGGAGAGTTGCGCTTTCCCGGAGGCGAGAATCCAAAGCGGAACCACTGCTGACAACCGAACCGGTGTGGGTTGCAGTCGAGAGCCGGGATGAGGAGCCCGATCCGGTTTCGAAGCGTGTAGGCACACCGTATGTTCCTGAGGTGGGGTCCTGCACGAGATCGAGTTGAGCTTCGCGCAGAAGTTCAGCCAACCTGCCGGCGGCGGGCAGGGGCGGCACCGCAGGGAAGCGGACCCGGACACGGTCCGCTATTTCCCGTGCGGAGAGCCGCTGCGGACCGGAGACCCCGCTGAGGGCAAGACGCAGCGCATCCGGCTGAGAGAGGGAGCGGGGATGCAGCTCGCCGGTGCCCGACGCCGCTGCATCATGGGACAGGCCCGCGGACAGCTTCGTGAGGCGGAGCACGTCGCGAAGCTGCGGGGATTCAATCCCCGCCGTTTCGAGGACAGCGGTGAGTCGCTGGCGTGCCCGCTCGGCCGGGACAATAGCGGGTTCCATGGGGGTTTCCTGCAGCAATGCATCAGCTTCACGGCCGAGCCGCTCGGCGGCATCAAGCAGGGCAGTTTCCTTAGCAACTGCGACCACGATGCCCTCGCGCCGACGAATCTCCAGTGCGCCGTCGTCGTCGGCATCCGCGCGCCGCAGTGCCCGACCGCGGTCAATCACGAGGCGGAGCAGGCCCCGGGCGATCCGCTCGTTTTTCTCCGTGTGTTCTGATTCCACCGTTGTAATCGCCAGGATTTCGGACGCCAGTTCGGAGACGCTCGCAACGTTTCCAAGAGCCTCGAGCCGGTCGGAGATCCTCTGCGACAGGGTGGTGAGAGCGTTCAGCGTGTGGGGATTCTCAGCCCATGTGTTCTGGAGTTTGGTGACGATTTGATTCGCGCGGGCGGCGCTAGTCCGATTGGGAAGGTGCGCTCCGAGTTTCGCCTGGGTGGCAAAAGCATCAATCGTCCCGTTTACGCCCAGAAGCAGTTCTGCTGCAGAGCGCTGCTGAACCGCCTTGCGGGTTCCCGCGGTTTCAATCAGCATCTCAGCGAGCGCCATGACGGAAGGAAGAAGGGCGCCGCCAGCTGTTGCGCGCGGAGTGGATTCACCGAACTTCTGGCGCCATGTCTTGGCTCTGAGGGAGACTTCACGCCGGGTTGACTGTGCTACGCCGCTGAGGTTCGTGAGTCGGACAGGATCAACCGCCAGAAGTTCGCCTACTGTGGCGACGCCCAGCGGTTCAACGGCCGATAGTGCTCGGGCGGACAAACCTGACCGCTCCAAGAGAGTGGCTACGGTAGCGGCTGCTACCAGCTCGTCAGCGTTGGCTGGAGCGGTGGTGACATCGGTCGGGAAGACCAATCGCCATTGCTCCAGCATCTCGGTGGCGGTGTCGTGGCGCTGCTTCGCGTCCCTTGCCAATGCGGTACGGAAGAATGTCTCGAGGCGGGACGAGACAGCAGGATCGAAGTCGCCGGGAGCGATGGTGACCTCGTCGGTGACTGAGGCAGGGTCAGCGAGCGGATCCCCGTAGTACGGGCTGTGCCCCGACGCCATTTCGAACAGGACTACCGCCGCAGAGTATCGCTCAGCAGCGGAATCAAACCTGCTGCGCACTCCGCCTAGGAATGGGTCGAGGTACGGCGGAGTTCCCGCTGTCACATCCGATGCAGCGGCGCGGGAAAGGGAAAAGTCGAACAGGACAAGGTGCTTTCCGCTTCGTTCCGCGCGCACGCCCAAGTTGCCAGGCTTGATGTCGCGGTGATCGATGCCTGCCTTGTCCAGCTGCACCAGCGACTCCAGCAGATCGCGTCCGAACCGCTCCAGCAGATCGAGGGAGAGACGTTTGCGGCTGCGAAGCAGTTCGCTGAGCGTTTCCTCACCGGCGCTCTCAAGCAGGAGGGCGCTGCGGTCCCCCACCATGAGCGGGCCTTCCAAGATCCGGACCAGCCGGGAGCCGGTGAGCGCGCGGAGCACTGCGGCTTCGTCGTGGAGCCGCTGTGCGGCTTTGGCATCCAGTGCCACTTTAAGGACACGCTGGGTGCCGCCGTCGTTCGCGTCTTCAACGAGCAGACCGACGGCAGTGGAACCCTTGCCCAGACGGCGGAGGACTTTGAAGCGTCCGTGGGCCAGTACTGCGCCGGGGACGGCGTCGACGGCGTCAACGTCCTCATCGGGAATCTGTTGGGTCTGCGGTGAAGAAAAGATCTCGTCGACGAATTTGCTGACCGCGTCCAGCCGCTGGCCGGGAGCCGGCCGGGTGGCATCGAGTACAGCGCTGCGGATGCTGGCTGAGACCTCCGGGAGGTCGAGCGACAAATCCAGCCCGTGCTGGGTCCGGAGCCGCTCCTTCAGAGCAGAGGACGAGACGGACGGTGCCTTGCCGGTAAGAATGTAGTAGGCCAACGCGCCGAGCGAGAATAGGTCGGCTTTGATCCGGTCAGCTGATTCCGGACGCCAACGCCCTTCGGGCGCCTCGAAGGCTTCAGTTAGCCAGGCATCAGCAGCGTTCGGGTTGTGTTGCGCGGCGTCGAACAGGGACGTAACCCCGGCGCCGCCGAGCCTGCTCGCAGCTTCCTGTGAGGCGAGCCCCGCGCTCTGCCAGCCACCAATGAGTACCTTCGGCTGGCCGTGGCTCATTTTGACCCAGACGGCTTTCGGGCTAAGGCCACGGTGGACAACCTGGTTGCGGTGCGCATAGTCCAGGGCTTCGGATAGCTGGCGGATCATGGACAAACGGTCCTCCAAGGGCAGACCGTTTGTCTGTTCGGCCATCCAAAGGTCCAGCCGCTGCATATCGTCGGAGTGGTCATACACGAGCCCGACGCCGAGTTCTGAGTCCACCAGGTCTCGGGGACGGAGCAAGCCGTCATGGGAGAGTCGGCTCATGAGCCTGTATTCATGCTCGGCGATGCGGTAGTTTCGGCTCGCCTGTGACTGGGCAGCACCCGGACTGGTCATCTGGAAGCGGATACGGACCGGTTCCTCTTTCGCAACCTTGTGGTAGCCGCGCCAGTCCTGCCAATCGGGTCCTTCGTCCAGGGCGCCGTCCTCAATGATCCAGGACCCGGCTTCGCGTTCGCGGCGCTGCACAAATCCGATGCGCTCCATCAGGTGAACCAGGAGTATCTCCTGGTTCTGACCGATGGCTGCACCGCGCGGAGGTTCGTTGATCAGCGTGCTGATACCGGGGAGGTGGCTGGTGTTTTCGTTTTCATCCAGCCCGTAAAGGCCGAGAGCGGACGATGCCGGGAGCTCGCTGCTGAACCCCGGGTGATGGAGGAAGACAGCCTGATTAACGAAGGGAACGATCGCCTTTGGATCGACCGTCACGCCTTTTTCGCGGCCCCAGTCGAGCGATGCGGTCTTGAGCTTTGATGCTAGGTACTGTGCTTTCCGCCTGGCCAGCAGAAGCGGGGAAGCCTCGGCTCGTTTGCCGGCACGCAGCCATTGCGTGTCGTTACCCGTGAGTCGTCCGGAGTAGTACTTCAGCTCAAGGAGGTGAAGCGCACCGCGGCCAAGCAGGAGGGCGTCAACTTCATGCCAGCCTCCGCGCTCATCGCGGAACTCAAAGTTGCTCCATACCCGGTACGGGCTGGTGTCGGGAAGCTTGGCTTTTAGGTAGTGCAGGCCTTCGGTCTCATGTGCGAATTGAGACGGGCTGACTTCTACCCAGCGGTTCTGCTCCACGCGACCCCCTATGTCGATGTGTTCCCAGTCAGGGGACACTTCAGATTAGCAGCGCGGGCCGACAACCCAGGGCTGTTGGCCTGCGGAGCGACCCGTGCTTCCTATTGCTACAGCTTGTCGATCCAGGTGTCTTCATCCCGGTTGTCCCAGGCGGAGCCTGTCACAGGACCTTTACTTTGCTGCTGGTCGCTGATGCGTTGAAGGATTCGGCGGACATCCCTTGCCTGCAGCTCTCGGAGGCGGGCAACTGGACGGACCACGCAGGACTCGATGAGTTGCTGGCGCTGCTCCATGGACGTGATTCCGGCTTCTTCGAAGGCTTGCCGAATGGATGCGATTTGCTGGTCCGTAATTGCTGGTTCTTCGAAAGCCTGCGGTGCGGCTTCATCTTCGAGGTCAAAGAGGCCAGGCTCGTTGGGCTGCATGCTTCGGTGGTCCTTAAAAGTGCTAGCGGTTGCCCTTTGAGGATACCCCGTTGGTGCCTTTGGAGGCGCGTCACATCGGATGTGTGCTCTCTTTGCAGACCTCAGCAGCCGAGACCATGCCTTGGATCACCTCTGAACGGTCCATTAGGCGGCATGGTCTGGCATTCATAAAATGTCGGGTGAGCTAGGATTCTCTCGTCCCGGAAGAAGCACATGCTTCGGGGGTGGGGAAGGGGGAAGTTGGATAGCTCCACCTTCCGAAGATGCGGCTAATCGTGATTCACATCGGAGCATACGGCTGGGACGCTGATACTGTCCTCTGCCAGGATCAAGACCGCACGACATTATAGAGAGTGAAAATCGAAGAGCTACCTGAGCCAGGGCTGCTATTGGCGATCTGCAGCAGTCCACCGAAAACAAGCGGGACACGGACCCTGAACCGAGTTGAAATGGCCAGGAAAGTCCTTCGTTACGAGAATGCCCGAGTGGCTAACATGTTCCCGCTGCCGACTCAATCATCTGGAGAGCTGAAGATTCTCGGGGTTCATCGAGCGCCGTGGATGATGTCCCGGGAAGAAATCGAGTCTGGGATTTCCCTGGCAGATGGCATATTGCTCGCGTATGGGACCTCTGCTCCGACAGGTCCCGCAAGGGTCCATTGGAAGGAACAGATTTCTTGGTTATTCAGCAAGCTTGAGCCTTTGAACATTCCCATTTGGTCGGTAAGCGATGAGCCCAGACACCCTTCACGCTGGCACCGTCACACATTCCGGGAGCACCCCGGCATGCCTTTTGAAAATGCACTTTCCCTTGTGCTGCGGGAACGGCAAGTATCCGCAAACAACCTACTGTCGGCAATGGGCTGCGATAACGAGGACGTCGGTGCAAAGAACAGGGCATCGACGTAGCACTGCAACCGTTATCAATCGGATTGCGGGATTGAATAACGCAGATTCACTTCGCGCCGCGGGTGAGCTCTATTTCCTGGTTCTGCCAAGCTCCATAGGTCAAACCGGTCGACTGGACCTTCCACTCCATACGGCCGTTCGAATTCCGCCCGGACACGATCGCCGATGCCGCCGAGGGGGAGGCAAACACTTGGTCGCGGGCGAAGACCGCCAATTTGCCGTCTTGGGTCGGGACCAAGGTGCCGTCCTGAACCAGCTTGTCCCGCAGCCTCCCGTAACCGTCCTCTACCCCGACCCACGAGGCCCTCGCGAGCGATGCTTTCAGCACCGTGAACTCGCCATCGACTTCCTGAGCGGTCGCAACAATGCCATGCCTGGCAAGGCGCATTTCGAACAGCGGGGAGACAAGCGACTGAACCGGAGGCAGGGGATCGGCAGCATTCGAAGATGCTGTGGTGACCGTTGTGTTACGGAACAAATTAACCCCGAGCACGGGCAGCGCGATCTTGACTTGGGCAATGAAGTACTCCATGTCCGAGATGTCCGCCTCCGGCAGAGGCAATGGCACTGGCGCAGTGCCATTCGTGAGGCGGGCCCGGTTGGCCTGCTGCGCCAGAGTGATCAGACGAGACTCAAGATAGCGGGCGTGTGCCTTGGTCAGGTTGGCATCCTTGCTCGTGAGGATGATCGCACGTTCCCAAAAATCCTTGCCGCCCTGCTCTTCCGGTCGGGAATGCTGATAAAGCCGCCTGCTGACGTCGTCACCTTCGCCAATGTAGGCCAAGGAACCGCCCATGCTGTCAGGATCATCACCAAGCAAAATGTAGATGCCTGTCCGGCTGGCCTCCGGCCGTTTGAGGAGCGCTCCGAGATCCGACCGCGGAGCCGCGACGACATGCCCCGTCCAATTCATAATTTCGGCAGTCAACAAGCCACCAGGGGTGCCGTCCGCGAGAAACAAGCGGACGGATTTTCCGATACTCATGACAAACCCTCCAACTCTGAGGTTTTCGATAGCTCGTAGTCGACATCAGGTTCTTTGAGTGCCATAGTTTGTATCCCTTTGCTTTAGGTTAGTTGAAACGTGCGGGCTGCCAGCGAGGCATTGCATTAGGTCGACTCTGCGGTCACTGCACGGGGCCTGAGATTCAGTGCACGAACCTCGCTGTTGTCCGGGATCAATCCCAGCAAGTCATCCTGCCGTGCCTGACCCAATGCGAGACGGTAGGTTGCGAGACCCGACAGCATCTGCTTGGTCCGCGCCACATCCCGGCTCAGTGGGTGGTCGAGTAACCGCCGCTCAACCTTGTTGGCACCCGGGTGGATCCAGTGCGGAGAGAATTCCGTGGCGGCATTGTCCGGCGCGGCTGAAATTGACGCGGCGGCAGCATCAAACACGGTGGCCCAGGGGCTGGTTGCCCGCGACGTGAAAACCGCGACCCCATGCTCCTGGGCGACATTCTTCCTGACTGCATGGCCGAGGTAGCGGTGCACTCTCCCTTCCCGCTGTTCAAAATCCACCGGATTGGACGGCACATTCCAATGCATCACTGAGTGAGACCACCAATGGAAATCAATCCCTTCCTGGCCGACCGAAGTGGACGCCAGAACAAACGGCCAGAAGGGACTGTTGAATGACCGCCGGACTTCGGGCATGCGGGCGGAGTCGCCATCCTCGGAGCGTGAGTTGCTGTACCGAACTGCGAAGCGAACCCCCATCCGGAGATCGTCATGCGAGCCATCCGGATACTTCGCCTGCATGGGTGCGGGGCGCAGAGTGAGTGCCCCCCGAATGTCGTTCGCCAGCAGCATGAGCTGGGCACTGGTCAGTTCACCGGGAGGCTGCTGGCTCCGCAGCTGGAACACATACTCGTCCAGCAGCGACTGCAGATTTCCGGCCTCGCAATACCGCAGCACCCGTTGCCATGGTTCACCCTCCGGATACAGCTGGCCCAAGAGTTCCGCCACATCAAGACGGTTAAAGAGTGAGCGGAGGCCCGAAACACCGATCAAGGCAGCCCGGAAGATATCGCTTTGCTCCATGCCAGCCGGAGCTATTCGCTGAAGTGAGCGGTACATGCAGTTGGCGGGAGAATTTGCCGTCAAATCGGCCACATCAGCATCCCATCCCAGGAAGCCCGCAGTCGCGATGTCGAGCATGCGTTCAACGTGCTGGAGGTAGGCGGTGTCTTCGCGTCCGCCGTCGTCGTTTTTGCTGGACTCAGCAGCGTCCTCTGCGCCGGAGAACCGCACGATGACGTCGGCTGTGTCTCGGAATCCCTGCGCGGCCGCACCCGTTTCAGCCCAGCGGTCGGGCAGGGCACCCGGAACACTGAAATACGAAGCCCAGGAGCCCAGCCGTCCCGCGTCTCCAACCGCCGGACCGGTGATTGTCTGACCTGTCGCGGCGGCGTATTCCCTGAGCTCCTCGCCCGTCACTCGGCCGCCGGACGACCGTGCGGCGGACAAGGGATCGCCCGCGGCGCTGAGAGCAACGTGGGGTACAAACAATGCCAGCGTCGACATTCGCTGCGGCTCCCCGTCCTTAACCGCGTACCGGAACCTGCCGCGGAATCTCCGCCGGGCCTCTGGAGAGTTCTCACCGTGTTCGGACCCTTCGAGAATTTCCCGCTCCGCCTCATAGGAGAGCAGCGTGGTGAGCGCTGTGGGAGCGGCGTTCCACGAGGTGAAAACTAGCTGTTTGGTCACGGCCGAGTGCCCGGTGTAGGGTCCGGATGGTTCCACATATGGCAACGACGGCGGAATCCACAGCAGTCGCCACCAGCCCTCGCCGACAGTGTGATCCCGGACAGCACGGAACTTTGCGCTGTCGGTGTCCAGCGGTTTGTAGCGGCGGTATTTGTCAGCGTCTATGGTCGCCAAGCTGGACAACAGCGGCCGCAGAGTTTCGCTGTGCTGTGCGGTCACACGGCCGATTTTGTAGCCGCTGAGGAAATGAGCGAAATAGGGGATGGATTTCCAGTACTCCAGCACGTTGCCCGATTTTGTTGCCCGTGAGACTTCGGCGAGGGAGCGGTAGCTCGTAAGGTCTCCGGGCTTCACTTTGGTCGGCGCCATGTTGATGACCTCAAGCATGTCGTCCCCGCCCAGCTGGGGCCTCTCGGTCCGCGACATGAACCGAAGCAGTGATTCTTCGATGCGGTCAGTCACGTCCTCTTCGACGGATTGGCCGGTCAGTTGCCGGCGCCGCGTTTCGAAGTCGGCAGTCAGAGCGCTCAAGTAGCCGTCTTCGCCGCGGCTCAGGAAATCCAGCAGCTGAAGGAAGTCCGAGGAATGGTCATCCCCGTCGACGTCTCCCGCAGTGGTGTGTGCCTTGTAAGGCGTGGCGGAGAGCAAAAGCAGCTTCGCGCCGTCGTACTCCAGGAATTGCCGGGCCAGTTCATTGGCCTCGTCGATCTGGTCATCGACCGCCGGCGGGCGGAGCAGATCCCGAAAGCGCTGAAACTCGTCCAGGATGATCAGATCCGGTTCCAGACAGTTCAGACCGGCCCGCGCCAAGTCAGAGCGCAAACCGCCAATAATGCCGTTCATGGTTTTCCGCTGATCGTCCCAATCAGCTGTGTCGTTGAACAGCTCGCGTTTCAGCGCCTGCAGATTTCCGCTCTGCGTGGCAAGGTCGGAAAACTCATTTGCTATGCGGGGAACGAAGCCGCCGGGGTTCCTGGCCTTGGCGCGTCCCAGATGCCACTCAAACGAGCCCGCCCCAGCGGTAGCGCGGAGCAGTTCCACTGCATGGTCACGGTTCTCCGCCGTGATGACATCGAGTTGTTCCAGGAGTGCGAAGAGGACGGCCCGTTCCGGAATCTGTCCGGTGGCATGGGTGACTTTGAACGAGGTGCCCGGCGTCAGTGAGATGAAGTTGACCCGTTTGTTCATGCCTTCGGCTGGCTCACCCTGCAGCAGATCCAGTTGTCCGGGGAGCAGGGTCAGCCGTCCGGATTCGATAATGTCCGGCTGGCCGGTGACGTTCAGGCGAGCCAAGTTCTGTTTGGCCAGATCAGCATTGGAACAGACGTAGACGACGTCGATGCGTTCGACGCCCGAGTCGGGCTGGTCCAGTTCAGCGATGACCTTGGCAATGACCCCGCGGGCAACCATGCTCTTCCCCAGACCGGTTTCGTCCGCAACCAGGAAGCGATCTGCCGGCTGGGTGTCGTGGTAAAGCCGGTTGAAAACATGGTCCACGGTGCGGCGTTGAAAGCCCCGCAGGCTGTTCAATGCTGGCAGCGGGTCAAAGGCCATGAGGAGTTTCTTTCATTTGCAGGGCTTCGGTGGCGGCGGACCAGAGGGCGTGAAGCTGGAGAACGTCGTCGCTTTCCCCGTTCAGCTTTACCAACCGTTGAATCACCGGTTCCAGCTCGCTGAAAATTTCCGAGGCGTTGGGATTCTCCAGTGCGGTGACCAGGGTTTCGAAGAGCCCGGCCGATGCACCCGCCTGATACCCCGCACCGAAACGCCACGGCAGCCCGGCAAAGCCTGCGCCGGGTGGGGCATCTTCCGGCGACAGGAACAGAAGCAGAAATTGCCGCAGCTTGTCGGGATTGTCCAGCTGCCGGGCAACGATCTCGTCTAGGCGGCCGTCTGGATCGGTGCGCAGAACCCCCTGCACAACGGCCGTTGCCGTCAGCTCGGACTCCGGGTCGGTGAGGCTTAGGACGAGATATGGGGTCACATCCGCCAGCGGTACGTTTCGGTAGCGCAAGCTACTGGCCCCCGGCTCGGATGGTCCGCCGACCTCGAAGACCGGTGTTCGAAGGGTCACCAGCCGCACGGTGGCGCTGAGCCGTGCTGGAGGTGTCCAGTCGTGCTCCAGCGTTACCGCATACAGTCCGGAAGTGTCGGGGCCCTGTTCCGGGACGGCATCAAGGAGGAAGATTCTGGCTGCTGCTTCCCTCAGCTTGCTGTCCAGATGGAAGCGCATCTCGTCATCGTCGCTGCGTTGCTGGCCTCCGGTGCCCGAATAATCGTTGAAGGGAACGTCTTCGAGGCTCGTCAGGATCGTGTCCACGCCGATTTTGGACTTGAGGCCCCGCATCTCAACCAGGAATTCGACGTTCTTGTTGAATCCCGCGTTGGTGGCATTGCTGGAGCCGAGGAGCACATGGGTCTGGAATCCGTAATCGCAGAAATAGGCCTTGGCGTGCAGCCCGGTGAGGTCGTCCCCCGAGGTGGAAGCGCCGTCGTCGCCCATCTCAGGGGTGATGGTGTCGTCGAAGGAGCGGAAGCAGAAGCGCTTGTTGGAGATTGTGTTGGGGGCGATGAGGTCCAGCTGGTCTGCACGGGAAAAGACGTGAGTCTTGTCAGTGCGGGTGGTGTCGAGAATGCGCCCGAGCAGGATGTCATCCAGGAAAGGGGAGATCACCAGCTTTTTGTAACCGATGGTTTTTGCGGCGGCAGGGTCGGGATTCAAGCCGGCTGCGGTCTGCGGATTACGGAGGTAGCTGACCAAGGACTCGGGTTCGGGGTCGGTTTGAACACCGAGTGGCCGGAAGGCCAGTAACGAAATGTGCTCCGGAAGCTCCCACTCAACAGTGGCGATCCGGTCGGCAAGGCTATGGATTCGGTTGACCCGTGATTGTTCCGGCGGCACTGATGCCAGGGGGCAAAGCGCTGTCAGGAATTCCTGCAGGGGAGTGTTGCCTGGTTGGACGGTGTCCGTGGGCGCTCCGTCCAGACGCACCAGGAGGTCCCAGCTGGTGTCCGGGGTGAGGTTGCGGCTGCCGCACAGGAACCGGTAACGGCGCTCGCCGTCGTCGTTTTCAAACTCCAGTACCCAAACCTTCGGATGAAAAAGTCCGCCGCCCCTCACACTGACCTGGTGCACCATTGGTTCCAGCAACGCCAGCAAATCCGATGCACCCTGCGGAACCCGGATATTGCCCGCCTGACAGAAGATATCGACACGGTCGGAGACCTTTCGGAGTGCGGTAAGCACCGCCACCGGATTGGTGAACTGCTCTCCGGACCCGGCCACAAAGCTCAGCGGCACCGACAGGGCGCTGGTCATGTCCAGAGTGAACGTAGTGCCCACGGCGTGAACCAGTCGAAAACCGGCCGGTGGACGCAGCTGCTGGGTAAGGGCCTGCCTGTTGCCGGCATCAAGCATGTGCGTGCTCCGGCCCGAGGGCAAGCCCGTCATGGATGTCGCGAACGGTGCGGCGGACCTGAGCCCAGCGGTACGTAAGGGCGGCGACGCCCCGCTCCGGCGGTGCCCAGGCGCGGAGGCGCTGGTGGTTACGGAAGCGCGAGTTGGCTTTTTTCATGAGGCGTTCCCTGTCTTCGACGGCGCGACGAAGCTCGGGATTGTCCGCGAGTGGTATTGAAAAGGTTTGAGCTGCTGCGGCCATGGTTCGGGCGAAGTCCACTGTGCTGCCGCGGATGGCGGGGTTAGCCTCCCGGATTCTGTCGAGGAAGGCGTCAACGTTCCAGCTAGCAAGCAGGTGTTTTTTGGCATCCCGCTCTGTTTCCCATTCTTGGAGCAGTTCATTGGTTGTCTCGGTGGTGATGCCGCTGTCCGGCAGGTTCTTGGCAGACAGTTCAGCAAGCAAATGCTGGTACAGGATGTTGGCGCCGTTGTGCACAAAGGAAAAGAGTTCAGCGTCCCGGACCCACTGGACGGTTCGTGCATCTGCTGTGTGGGATATCGGGTCCTGCCACGGACCGGTGGTGTTCTGCGCCAGCGGATCCCGGGACACTACGAAGTGCGCGAGCAGGGTTCCGCGGCAGGAGGCGAGCAGCCGTTCCTGCAGCCACGATGCTTCGGCATGCGTGAGCGCCAGGCCGTTCTCTTCGGTGTAGGGGAAGCCTTCGGGCGGCTGGGGCAGGGATGGCGCCCAGACCGCTGCGGTTTCGGCGTTCTCGTTGCTGCTGGAATTGGCTCGGGCAGCGCACATGGCCTCGGCTATGCCCGCGCGGTCGATATCGGGATGCACGATTTCGTAACGGCGAAGTGCGGACCAGTAGGCCGCTGAGGGAAGCTGGCGTACCTTGTTGCCGGCCGAGCTGCCGATGAATCCGGTCGTCGAGATTTCTCCAAGCCTGTCGATCAGAGCTCGCTCGGACTTCTCAGCCCTGGACTTCAGAACGTCCGGTTGGGATGTTCCGGCTGCGGCGGTCAGATAGGCCCAGGGAACGAGCAGAAGGTATCGGGCTCCGGCGTGCAGGACGGAGGTCCCGGGGAAGAGGCTGTTGCTGATGACGTCCCGTATTTGGCCGATGCCCAGATCATCGATGGTTTCGGGTGTGGAGAAGAGTTTGACGAGTTCCCGCATGCGGTTGTTCTCGTCGGTGTTGGCGTCAAGCCAAGAGATATGAGAAGTCATCGTCAGATCGAGTGAGCGCTTTCAGGTGCGGCTGGCTGGCTTACGGTAATTACAGGCTACCTTCACGCTGCTCTATGCCCGTGCAGACCGGAGTAGGCGTTGTTCTCGGCGAGCACCTTCTCGAAGTTGCTGAGCTATGGAGCGCATTTGCTTCATTCGCGATGACGAACGACGTGTTGGAGCGGCGCCGGTCCGGATTCGGCCCCCGCCCCACGTTCTGCAAAGATGGTAGTAAGGCTACTGATAAAGGAGATCCCATGCAGAACGAAATGCAGGAACATCCCGCTGACGAGAACACCCCGTCAAGCCGGCGGACCACCCCGCTGATGAACATCCCGGCGGCAGACATCGTTGACGCCGGAGCATCAGCAGCCAGGCCGCGGGACGTGGATCCAGCCGAGGTCGCCATCCTGGCCGAGGCCGAAGACCCGGGAACGCCCGGCCTGCGGCTGCAGGAACTCGCCACCGACGAGCCCAAGGCCCGCCCCGCCGTCGCCGCCAATCCCGCCGCCGGACCCGAACTGCTCAAATGGCTCGGCGCGCTCGACGATCCCGCCGTGAACGAGGCGCTCCGGCGCCGCGAACAGGCCCAGCAAACAGAGCACGGACACTAATTTCTAAGCTGGTGGAGGGACGGACAAACAGTCCGCCCCTCCACCAGCTTTGTCAGCACCACCCGCACCGATGAAGTCCCGCCGACAGCAACCCCGGCTGCAAAGAAGCAGCCAGACAACCCAAGGAGAACCACATGCTTCCCGCACCCTCCGCACCCAACGCGGCCGACTACGGGGTGTATTCGGAGGTCGGCAAACTGCGCAAGGTCCTGGTCTGCGCCCCGGGCCTGGCCCACGAACGGCTCACCCCCACTAACCGCGAAGACCTGCTCTTCGACGACGTGATGTGGGTGGAGAACGCCCAGCGCGACCATGCCGACTTCGTTGCAAAGATGACCAGCCGCGGCGTCGATGTCGTCGAACTCCACGACCTGCTCGGCTCTACCATGGATATCCCTGAAGCCCGGACCTGGCTGCTGGACCGCAAGATCATCGCCAACCGGGTGGGGCTGGGACTGGTTGCCGGCACCCGGGCATTCCTGGATTCGCTGACCGGGGCGGAACTGGCACGGATCCTCATCGGCGGGTTGACGACGTCGGACCTGCCCAACGACTATCTCAGCGGCTACGTGGGCCTGGTCCGGGAATCCACCGGCCGGCCCGAGTACCTGCTACCGCCGCTGCCCAACACCCTCTACACCCGGGACACCACCTGCTGGATCGGCGGCGGGCTGACCCTGAACCCGCTGTACTGGCCGGCCCGGCACGACGAAACCCTGCTGATGCAGGCCATCTATCGGTTCCATCCGGACTACACGGGCTCGAAAATCTGGTGGGGCGACGCGGAAAAGGACTGGAGCCAGGCCTATCTGGAGGGCGGCGACGTCATGCCCGTGGGCAATGGCACCGTGCTGCTCGGCATGGGGGAGCGGACCTCCCGGCAGGCCATCACCCAGCTCGCGCAGGCCCTGTTCAAAGACGGAGCCGCCGAACGGATCGTCGTCGCCGGCATGCCGAAACTGCGCGCCGCGATGCACCTGGACACCGTGTTTACCTTCGCGGACCGGGACCTGGCCACCATTCACCCGGCCATCGTGGACGGCATCCACCCCTTCACCATCCATCCCTCGGACAAACCCCTGGGCCTGGAGGTGCGGGACCACCGCGACCGGCGGTTTGTGGACGTGGTGGCCGAATCCATGGGCTACAAGAAACTGCGGCTGGTGGAGACCGCCGGGGACTACTCAGCCTCCGAACGCCAGCAGTGGGACAGTGCGAACAATGCCGTCGCCCTGGAACCGGGCGTGGTGTTCACCTACGACCGCAACACCCAGACCAACGCGGCGCTCCGGAACGCCGGCGTGGAGGTGATTCCCATTGTCGGGGCCGAGCTGGGCCGGGGACGCGGCGGCGGGCACTGCATGACCTGCCCGATCATCCGCGACGGGATCGAGTAACCGACGACGGCGTGCGGGATGAGGCGACTGGCATTTGACCGCATTCACGCTCGCCATCGGAATCCCGGCTGCGGTTTCGGCGTGGACCCCAGCGAACGCGCCGCCCTTGACGGGTACACGCCTTTCCACTGCACCGCCCCCTTCGGCAACCGCCTCCGGGTGCGGGCCGCCGATTCGGACCCCGCCGTCTCCTTCTGAGACGATAGTGCCGAGGCTATTGACGAAGGAAGATCCCAGGCAGGAAGCGGCCCGCCCCTCCACTGTTGTCTAACCCGTGTTGCCTCAGCGGCCGCCACACCCGATTGGAAAAGAACCATGTCTAATCCGCCTGTTTCGGGGGAGAAGGCTCCAGCGGCCAAACTCTCCCTACTGACCCTCACCACTGTGGTGATCGGGTCCATGGTTGGGGCCGGGGTGTTTTCCCTGCCCCAGCGCTTCGCCGAGGAAACCGGGGTGTGGGGTGCGCTGGTCGCCTGGCTGATTGCGGGTTCCGGCATGATGATGCTGGCCTTTGTGTTCCAGCGGCTGTCCATGCGCAAGCCGGCGCTTGATGCGGGGATCTTTGCCTACGCCAAGGCCGGCTTCGGAAATTACGTGGGGTTCTTCTCCGCAGCGGGTTACTGGGCCAGTGCCTGCGTGGGAAACGTCACCTACTGGGTGCTCACCATGTCCACGCTGGGAGTCCTGTTTCCGCAGTTGGGCGCAGGGGACACCCTCCTCGCCGTCGTGCTCTCCTCGGCCGGGCTGTGGGGATTCTTCTTCCTGATCAGGCGCGGCATCAGGGAAGCCACGGCCATTAACCGGATAGTCACGATCGCCAAGGTTGTTCCCATCCTGGTCTTCGTGCTGTTTGCCGTCTTCCTGTTCGACCCCGCCGTCTTCGCGGGAAACCTTACCGGGGCGGAGTACACGGGGCCGCTGTTTGAGCAGGTCAGCAACACGATGCTGGTGACGGTCTTTGTGTTCCTCGGGGTTGAAGGTGCCAGCGTGTATTCGCGCCATGCCCGACGGCGGGAGGACGTTGGCAGGGCCACCATCCTCGGCTTTCTGAGCGTCTTTGCCATCTTTGCCTCGGTCACGATCGTTTCCTACGGAGTCCTGCCGATGGAGCAGCTCGCCGGGCTGCGTCAACCATCCATGGCGGGCGTCCTGGAATCGGGAGTAGGGACCTGGGGGCTGGTGTTCGTCAGCGCAGGCCTGATCATTTCGGTGATGGGCGCCTACCTGGCCTGGAGCCTGATGGCAGCGGAGGTCCTGTACGTGGCGGCCACGGAGAAGGACATGCCGCGGTTCCTGTCCCGGGTCAGTGATGCCGATGTCCCGGTCAACGCCCTGCTGCTGAGCACCCTGCTCAGCCAGCTGGTCATGGTCATCACCTACTTCTCCGAGGACGCCTTCGACTTTGCACTGGACATGACCGCGGTCCTGACGTTGTTTTCCCTCCTGTTCGCGGCCCTCTACGCCCTCAAGCTCGGCTGGAGCGGCGAAACGTATGAAGGAGCCCCGAGCCGCATCCGGCGGGGCGACCTGACCATTGCCGTCATTGCCACCATTTACTCGGTGTTCCTGGTCTACGCCGCCGGGCTGCCTCTGGTGCTGCTGTCGTTGATCTTCTACGCCCCCGCCACCGTCCTGTTTGTGATCGCGCGCCGTGAACAAGGGCAGCGCGTCTTCCGGGGAGGAGAGCTGTTCCTTTTCCTCATGACCTTGGCAGGAGCCGTTGCAGGCGTTCTCGCCCTGACCCGGGGCTGGATAGAGCTCTGAGCTAGAGGACCCGCCGCGTCCTGCGGTACGGGATCGATTGAGGACTGACGACGACGGCGGCCCGTCGCCACTAGACTGGCGGCTGTGCGCAATAGTCCGTCCTCCCGTCAACCCGGCCCGCCAAGAGTCACCATGGCCGACATCGCTCTGGCGAGCAAGTCGGATATCTCCACGGTGTCCCGCACCCTCCGCAAAGCTGAGGATCAGGTGAGGACAGAAAAAGGGCGGGCCATTTGGCGTATCGCAGCGGAAATGGGCTACCGGCCCAACCTCACCGCGGCGTCGCTGAGAACCAATTCATCCCGGCTGATTACTGTGTTTGTGCCTAGGCTTCGTGACGAAGTGCTGGCCCTGATGCATGAGGGAATTGATCAGGTTCTGGCCGCGGCCGGATATCAGAGCATTGTGGTGCCTACCGGGGATGACCCCGCGGAGCAGGTGGCGAAGCTGGAGATGGCTATCCAGCGGGGCGTGGACGGCATCCTGATCGGCGACGCCCGCAGCGATTCGGATTTCATGGATAACGTCCGGCGCCTGGGCCTGCCGTTTTTTCTCTTCAACCGTCCGCTGGACGGTTATGCCTCGGTAACCAGCGGTGACTATCAGGGCGGAATGCTCGCAGCCGGACACCTGGCGCAGATGTGTCCCGGCCCGGTTGCCGTGTACGGGGGGATGCCGTACGCCCAGAACCTGGCCAGACGGGTACAGGGTTTCCGGGACGGGTTTGAAGCTGCGGGACGCACCCTCCCGCCGAATCTGGTTCTCGACGGCGGCCTGTATGCCGAAGACGGAGCGATGGCTGCCCATCAGCTCATGCAGCAACTGGAACCTCCGTTCGGGCTTTTCGCGGTCAACGACACCGCAGCCATCGGTGCCCTGGGAGAGTTCTATCGGGCCGGACTGCGAGCCGGCAGAGATGTCTTCGTAGTCGGGTTCAATGACATTTCGCTGGCCGGGGCCATTCCTGTGGGGCTCACGACCATCCGCTCCTCCATGGCTGAGGTCGGCTCACGCGCAGCGGAAGCACTTTTGGGCCGCATCAGCGGGGAAAACCCCGGCTCCAGAACGGTGCCCGTGGATTTGATGATCCGCGAGTCCACGCAAAACTAGCAGCGGCAGCAGCTCCCGGGACGAGTATCTTTCGTCACACGTCTGCAATCGATTGCATTTCGCGGAATGCACCCCTAGGATCCTGTGACATGGATAATAAGACAGCTCCGCGCGTGAGCAACGTGAACCCGGCAAGCCGGGGACTCTTCGTCAATCGGTTCCGGTGGGTCGTTTTGTTCGGCATCGTCGTCATCACCGTTGTGAATTACATCGACCGGGGTGCCATCTCATACGCAGCCGACGGAATCATCAGCGAATACGATCTGGACCCCGCCGACTGGGGCAAGGTCCTGGGCTTCTTCGGGTATGGCTACATGTTCGGTGCCCTCATTGGCGGCGTACTGGCGGATAAGAAGGGTCCCCGCTGGACGTGGACTGTTTCCTGCCTCTCCTGGTCAATCCTCGTGATGTGCGTGGTCTTTGCCGGTGACGTGGGTGTCGCCCTCGCCGGCTCCGCCCTGATCGGCTTCGCGTTGTTCCGCATCACCTTCGGGCTGGCCGAAGGGCCGGCCTATGCCACGGTCAACCGGACCGTTGCCAACTGGGCAACCGTTAAGGAACGCGGCTTTATGTCCGCCGTCGGACTGCTCGGAACCCCGCTCGGCGCGCTGCTTACCGCTCCCGTGGCGGTGGGGCTGATTGCCCTCACCGGGTCATGGCGCTGGGTCTTCATCATTCTGGGCGTCGTCGGACTCGTATGGCTGGCATGGTGGCTGCGCATTTTCACCAACACCCCGGAAGAAAACCCGCGCGTGTCCGCCGAGGAACTGGCAGTGATCCGGGACCAGTCAGACACCCTGGCTGGGGAAACAACAGTGGACCAGGCCGCCCGTCAGCTCAAATGGTGGAACTTCTTCCAGAGCCGCACGCTTGTCTGCAACGCCATCGGTTACTTCTCGTTCATGTACGTAAACTTCATGATTCTCACATGGACGCCCCGTTATCTTCAGGCCGAGTTTGGTTTCTCCTTGGGATCGCTTTGGTACCTGGGCATGATTCCGTGGATCGGTGCCTGCTTCACCGTTCTTTTGGGCGGCCGTATCAGCGACTGGCTCCGCCGGCGCACGGGCAGCCTGTGGATCGCCCGCAGCGGCTTTGCCATGGGATCCCTCGCCCTGACGACGCTGTGCTTCTGCCTCATCCCCACCCTGGACTCCGTTGCCATGATCCTTTTGGTGATGGCGGTCGGCAACGCCCTGAACTCGCTGCCCAACGCCGTCTACTGGACAGTTGTCATTGACACGGTTCCGGAACGCACGGGCACCTTCGGAGGCATGACCCACTTCATCGCCAACATTGCAGCTGTTGCCGCCCCCACGCTTACCGGATTCCTGGTCAGCGCGCACGGCTTCGGCTCAATGTTCATCGCCACTGCCATCGCCACCGGCATCGGCGTCGTTGCCATGGCCTTCGTGAAGCCGGGTCACCTGAGCCGCCGGCTTTCCCCGGCGCAGGACGTGCGCGGATGACACAGCAGGCCTCCCCGGTGAACGTGACGATGGATGATGCGATGTCGCTTCTGGGCGGGCCGGTCGATCTGGTTGATCCGCCGGCCGCGGGATCCCTGGCAAGGGCATTGGAGTTAAACGCCTTCGCGTCCATCGACGCATCGCAAATTGATGCGGGCGGCATTTCACGTGCGGAACGTATGGGGTCTGCGCTGGCGGGCCGGCTGGTCGGAATAAAGGACATGATCGATGTTGCGGGCGTGCCCAGCCGATACGGCTCAGCATGGGGCAGCGATGCACCCAAGACGGCGGACGCCCCGGTAGTGCATGCGCTGCGGCAAGCCGGGGCCGTCCCCGCAGTCAAGACCCAGACCCACGAATATGCTTACGGTCCCACCGGCGACGTTACCTCCACAGGGCCGGTGAGGAACCCGCATAATCCGACGTTGATGTCAGGCGGATCCAGTGCCGGCTCAGCGGCGGCCATCGGCTGCGGGGCGCTGGGCCTGGCCTTGGGGACGGACACGGGAGGTTCCGGGAGGACGCCCGCGGCGTTTTGCGGCATCTACGGCCTGCGGCCCACCCATGGATCGACCAGCATCGAGGGAATCTTCCCGCTGTCTCCGTCCCTGGACACTGTCAGTCCGATGGCGAACAGCATCCAGGGCATTGCTGATCTATGGGGCGCTCTCAGCTCGGAAATGCCGGCCCCCCAGCCAGCGGTGGACTCGTTGAGCATAGGCCTGCTCTCCGGATCGCCCTGGTCGCAGGTGACTGACAGCGTCAGCAGTGCACTTGAGGAAGTCCGCGCCGCACTGAGCGCACTGGGACATACGATTTCCAGCTACGAGCCGTCATGGACAGAACTGACGCACCAGCTGTATCCCAGGATTCAGGGGCCCGAAGCTGCCTCCATTCACGCGGACAACCTGGAGCAGGACCCGGCCCGTTACCAGCCGGAAGTGCTTGCCCGGCTCTGCGGTGCGCAGGAGGTGCCCGGGTGGGAGTACCGTCGTGCCCTTCAGCAGATGGAGGCCCTCCGCGCTGATGTGCCAGCTGCTTTTGGCAACCACGATCTGCTGCTCTGTGCCACCTCGCCTGTGACGGCTCCAAGGATTGGTCAACGTGTTGCATTCGGCGCAGGGTGGAACACCGTGTGGGATGTGGCGCTGGCCTTCACCGTCCCCTTCAGTGTGCTGGGCGTGCCGGCCTTATCCATTCCCGTCTGGAAGGAAGAGGAGCCAATGCCCGCAGGGGTCCAGCTAGTAGGCCGCCCCGGTGCTGAATTTCAGCTCATCGGTGTGGCGCAGAAGCTCGGTGAGATGCGGGTCGGCAAACGCTAAGGGGCGGTGCGGCCCCGGACGACAGGCCGGGGCCGCCGGTGGGTTGCGGCGCTGTGCTCCAGCCCCTGCTCAACCGGGACATGACATGGCTGCTTTGCCGGGATCCTGGTGCTTAACCGCCGGTGTCCCGTCAGTGAATCACTAGCGGACAGCCCGTTGCTTGAAATCCGAGGAAGAGCGTTTCTCGCATTTATATGTCTTTGTTACAAAACCTTATCGATTATGCCCCTGGAAATTAGCTGTTAGTAGGCCATGCTAATTAACAGATAATTAATCCGAATACAAACCCGCATAATCTTGGCGCCGTTAATCCTGAAGCCACTCGGGGGACCATGACGGTTGTCATAAAGTAGACCGATGACTCAGAAAGCATCGAAAAAAATTCGTATAGGTACGGTCATCACCATCATGGGCGCTATTGTCGCCTACCTGATCGGCTCCGGGTTCGCCAAAGGCCAGGAAGGACTGCAGTACTTCGCGTCCTTCGGGACGGCCGGTGCGGCTGGCGCGCTCGTGATTACTTTTGTTCTCTATTGCTACGTCACGGCCATTGTTCTCCGTGATGGCCGGAACCTTCGGTTGCAGTCCGGTAACAAAATCTTTGAGTATTACTGCGGAAAGTACATTGGAAAATTCTTCGGTGTTTTTGCGCCATTGTTCTTCTTTTGCCTGTATGCCGTCATGCTCTCCGGAGCCGGTGCAACCCTGCACGAACAATTCGAATGGAACGGGCAGGTGGGAATCTTTGCCATGGCGGTCGCAGTGCTGGCGACGGTGATGCTGGGGCTGGACGGACTGGTGGCCATCCTGTCCAAACTCGGTCCCCTCATCGTTGCCCTGTGCCTCATCGTGGGGGTCACCGGCATCGTCAGGAGTCCGCAGGGCATAGCGGAATCGGCGGATACCCTCCCCACTATCGATGTTCTGCAGGCGGCGCCGCACTGGGCGCTCTCGGGATTCAACTTCCCGGCACTGGGGATCCTTATGCTGGTCCCGTTCCTGGCAAGTTTGAGCAGGAAGGTCCGGAACGACAGGGAAGCTGTCGCCGGCGGGCTGGCCGGAGCCATCACGTTAGTGGTGGCTGTTGCTGTGGTGGCATTCGGGCTGTTGGCAAACATCGGTGATGTCTATGACAAGCAGATCCCGATGCTGTGGATCGCAGATCAGGTCTTCTCCGGCGCGGCCGGCGTCTATTCAGTGATCCTCTTCGCCGGCATCTACACCACCGCCGTTCCTCTGCTGTGGGCGGTGGTCAACCGGGTTGAGACCAACGACAAGAGCAACCGGGCAAAGTTGTTCGCCTTCATTGCAACGGTAATCGCGGTCCTGCTGGCGCAGGTGCCGTTCGCGGAACTCGTCAACTTCCTCTATCCGGTCGCAGGTTATCTGGGACTCGTTCTGTTGGTCGGCATCGTCGTCCGGCACATCAGAAACTTCCGGAACCGGAAGCAGGGAACCGACCTCTACGCCGTCGAGTTCGAGCGTTTGCCCGAGGAGAAGACAGCGGCGGCAGCAAAGTAGTGCTTTAGTGTTGTGACCCCCGGATGATCCCCCCTGTGATCCAACCGTGAAGGGCATCCGCCTGCAGACGGATGCCCTTCACGGAGCCGATCTACCGCGAGCTGAACGCCGCATCAAACGCAGCGTCCGGCGGATCCATCGCCAGCGACCGGACAAAGGCCAGCGCCTCCGGAGCGCCGACCAGCCGGTCCATCCCGGCGTCCTCCCACTCCACTGAGATGGGCCCCTGGTAGCCGATGCTGTTGAGCATCCGGAAGGCGTCCTCCCACGGCACGTCCCCATGCCCGGTGGAGACGAAGTCCCAGCCGCGGCGCGGATCAGCCCAGGCCAGGTGCGAGCCCAGCCGGCCGTTGCGCCCGTTGGACATGCGCTTCTTCGTGTCCTTGCAGTCCACATGATAGATCCGGTCCTGAAAGTCCCAGAGGAAACTGACCGGATCCAGGTCCTGCCAGACAAAGTGGCTGGGATCCCAGTTCAGCCCGAACGCCGGCCGGTGCCCGATGGCTTCCATAGCCCGGACCGTGGTCCAGTAGTCATAGGCAATTTCGCTGGGGTGCACCTCGTGCGCGAACCGCACCCCCACCTCGTCGAACACGTCCAGAATGGGATTCCAGCGGTCGGCGAAGTCCTGGTACCCGGCGTCGATCGCCTCGGCGGACACCGGCGGGAACATCGCCACGTACTTCCAGATGGCCGACCCGGTGAACCCCACCACGGTCTTCACGCCCAGCGCCGCGGCGAGCCGGGCGGTGTGCTTCATTTCCTCGGCGGCGCGCTGCCGCACCCCCTCGGGATCGCCGTCGCCCCACACCACATCCGGCAGGATGTCCCGGTGGCGCTGGTCGATGGGGTCATCACACACCGCCTGGCCCTTCAAATGGTTGGAGATGGCGTAAACCTTGAGCCGGTACTTCTCCAGGATGTCGCGGCGGCTCTGCACGTACTCCTCGTCATCCCACCGCCACGGGTCCAGATGGTCGCCCCAGCAGGCAATCTCCAGGCCGTCATACCCCCACTCCGAAGCAAGGCGCGCCACTTCCTCCAGCGGCAGGTCGGCCCACTGGCCGGTGAACAGGGTGACTGGACGGGGCATGGCTGGCTCCTTCTCGGGATGGGACGGGGGAAACGAATCAGGCGACGGGCGTCCAAACGCTGGACTTGCCGGCGCTGGCGGACACGGCGTCCAGGACTTCCTGGACCTGCAGGCCGTCAGCGAACGACGGCGAAGGCTGGGTTCCGGCGGCAATCGCCTCCACGAAGTCCTTGGCCTGGTGCACGAAACCGTGCTCGTAACCCAGCGAATGCCCGGCGGGCCACCAGGCGGAGACATACGGATGGGTGGGTTCGGTGACCATGATCCGGGTGAACCCCTGCCGGACGGCGGGGGCGGTGTAGTCGTAGAACTCCAGGAAGTTCAGGTCCTCCAGATCGAAACTGAGCGCACCGAGCGTGCCGGAGACCTCCAGCCGCAGCGCGTTCTTGCGGCCGGTGGCCATCCGGCTGGCCTCGAATGAGCCCAGCACTCCGTCCTCGAAACGGCCGGTGAAGAGGGCGACGTCGTCCACCGTCACCGGGCCGCGCTCTCCGGTGCCGGGTGCACCTCCCAGCACTGCGCCGTCGGGGGATTCCGCCGCCAACGGACGGGTGGGAACCAGGGTTTCCAGGGTGCCGCTGACCTGGGTGAGTCGGTGTCCGGTGATGTACTGCGCCAGGTCAACGGCGTGGGCGGCCAGATCGCCGAGCACCCCGGAGCCGGCCTGTTCCTGCTGCAGCCGCCAGGTCAACGGGGCGTCGGGGTCCACCAGCCAGTCCTGCAGGTAGACCGCCCGCACCTGCCGCACCGTGCCCACGGCTCCGCCGGCCACCAGGTTCCGGGCGTGGGTGGTGGCCGGCAGTCGGCGGTAGGTGAATCCCACCATTGCCCGGACGCCGTTGGCTTCAGCGTCGGCCGCGGCGTCGGCCATGGCGCGGGCTTCCTCGGCCGTGTTGGCCAGCGGCTTTTCACACAGGACGTGTTTGCCGGCCTGCAGGGCGGCAATGGCAATCTCCGCATGGGCGGCACCGGGGGTGACAATGTCGATCACGTCAATGTCGTCCCGGGCAATCGCCTCCCGCCAGTCGGTGGAGGTCTCCGCCCACCCCCATTTGGACGCGGCGGCAGCGGTGCGCCCCGTGTCCCTGCCCACCAGGAGCGTCAGCTCCGGCTGCAGCGGCAGGTCAAAGAACCGCGGCGCCACCCGCCAGGCCTGGGAATGGGCGGCCCCCATAAACCCGTGGCCCACCATGGCCACCTTCAGAGACTTGTTGTCCTGCATGTTTTTTCCTCTTTCTCAGCCCCGGGTGTTTCTTGAGACCTGCACCTTGGCCGTCAGGACTCGAACGCGACGGGCAGGTACGTTTCCACGTTCTCGGAGGTGACCACCGGGGCGTTCAGGACCACCCGGTTGGGGACTTCGATCTCCACCAGATCGCTCATCGCCTTGTCCTGCACCAGCAGCCGGGCCAGCCGGATACCGTCCGCGGCCTGGGTGTGCGGATAGATGATGGTGGCCTTCATGACGCCGTCGCCTTCCTGGATCTCGCGCATGGCGTTGGCAGAACCGGCACCACCCACCATGAAGAATTCATCGCGTCCGGCGGCGTCGATGGCGGCCAGGACGCCGATGCCCTGATCGTCGTCGTGGTTCCACAGCGCATCAATCTCCGGTGCGGCGGAGAGCAGCTGGGACGCTGCGATCTCGCCGCCCTGGACGGTGAAGTCCGCGGACACCCGGTTGTTGACCTCCAAACCGCATCCGGAGAGGGCGTCCTCGAAGCCCCGGCTGCGGTCCTGGGTGAGCGGCAGGGAGTCGATGCCGGCAATTTCTGCCACGACGGCGTCGGACTGGCCGCCCAGCTGCTCACAGATATAGGTGCCGGCGCTGACGCCCATGCCGTAGTTGTCGCCCAGCACAGTGGTGCGGGCCGCGAACGGGCTGGAGAATTCCCGGTCCACATTGATCACGGGAATTCCGGCTTCCATGGCGCGCGTGGCGACATCGGTGAGGGCGGCGCCGTCGGTAGGCAGCAGCACAATGGCATCCACCTGGTCATTGATGAACTGCTCCACCTGGCTGATCTGCAGGTTCGCGTCATTGGTGCCCTCGGCGACGCGCAGGTCGATGTCCGGGTACTTTTCGGCTTCCGCCAGGGCGGCGGAGTTGATGGCGCCGAGCCAGCCGTGGTCCGCGGCGGGACCGGAGAACCCGATGACCGCGGTGTCTCCTTCCGCCTGGTTTCCCTCCGAGGAATTGTTGGTGGGTTCGGTGTTGGTCTCTTCGCCGCTGGAGCATCCCGTGAGGACAAGCCCGCCGGCCGCGATAAACGCCGCCGTGGTTACAAGCTGCCTCCTGCCCGTCCTGCGTGCTGCCTGCATGGTGTTCTCCTTTATGTGATTGGAGCGCTGCGGTGGTGATGCGCGTCACACTAACAGAAGCCCGACGATAAAGCTGCAAGATACTACTGGTCGTCGACATAAGTGTGTAAGCTCCGTCCCATGACCGCCTCCAGCCCGCCTCCGGCCACCGCGCAGCCGCTGCTTCAAGTGCGGAATCTGAGCAAAAGCTTCGCCGGCGTCCGCGCCCTCAAGAAGGTGGACCTGCAGGTGCTGCCCGGCGAAGTGCACTGCGTGCTGGGCCAGAACGGCGCCGGAAAATCCACCCTCATCAAGGCACTCTCCGGCGTGCACCAACCGGACTCCGGAGAGATCCGGTGGAACGGCGAGGAGGTCCGGCCGGCCAGCCCCACGGCGGCACTGGAACTCGGCATCGCCACCATGTACCAGGAACTGGACGTGGTGGACGGGCTGAACATCACGGAGAACATCTTCCTGGGCCACGAGGATGCCCGTGCCGGCGTGCTGCGGGTGCGTGATGCCCGGCAGCGGACCCGGGAACTGCTGGCCCGGCTGGGGCACTCGGACCTCGCGCCCTCGGCCGAGGTGGGCGGGCTCTCGGCGGCAGGCAAGCAGATTGTCAGCCTGGCCCGCGCCCTGTCCCGCAACGCAAAGCTGATCATCATGGATGAACCCAGCGCCATCCTTGACGCCGGTGAAGTGGCCAACCTGTTCCGCGTCATCCGCGAACTCACCGCCCAGGGCATCGCGATTGTGTACATCTCGCACCGGCTGGAAGAAATCCGGCAGATCGGGGACCGCATTTCGGTCATCAAGGACGGCACCAGCACCGCCTCCTCGCTCCCCGTGGCGGCCACCACCCGCGCCGACTTGGTGAAGCTGATGACCGGCCGCGACGTCGCCCACGCCTTTCCGCGGCGGGTTCCGGTGCCCGACGCCGCGCCCGTGGTGCTGGAGGTCAGGGACCTGGGTCTGGCCGGCTCCTTCGCGGACATCAGTTTTGAGGTCCGGGCCGGGGAGATCTTCGGGCTGGCCGGGCTGGTGGGATCCGGCCGTTCCGAGATCCTGGAAACCATTTACGGGGCACGCCGGGCCACCGCCGGCACCGTGGCCGTGCAGGGCAAAACGCTGCGCCCCGGTTCCGTGCCTGCCGCGATCGAGGCCGGAATGGGGCTCTCACCTGAAGAGCGGAAGAGTCAGGGCCTGCTGCTGGAAGAACCCATCTACCGGAACATCACCCTGTCCACCTTTCCCCGGTTTGCCGTCCGCGGCGTGCTGAAGGAACGCCGGGAGAAGGCCGCTGCCCGGGAACAGGCCGCGGCCCTGCAGCTGAGTCCGGCGGATCCGAACCGTCAGGCACGCACCCTGTCCGGCGGCAACCAGCAGAAGGTCCTGCTGGCCCGCTGGCTGCTGCACGGCACCCGCGTGCTGCTGCTCGATGAGCCCACCCGCGGCGTCGACGTCGGCGCCAAGACAGAAATCTACGCGCTGATCCGCGCCCTGGCCGCCGACGGCGTCGCAGTGGTGGTGGTCTCCAGCGAGCTGGAGGAGGTGCTCGGGCTGGCGGACCGGGTGCTGGTGCTGGACGCAGGCCGGGCCCTCGCCACCGACAACGCCACCAACCTGGACGAGCACGCCGTGCTTGACCTCGTGCTGAAAGGAAACGCCCAGTGAGTGAGTCCAAGACGACGGCGGTCCAGCCGCCACCCGCCGACGGCGCCACCGCCGCCCAGGCACCCCGGCCGAACCCGGTGCGGACCTGGCTGGGAGGTTCCGCCGGGCGCAACCTCGGCCTGGTGGTCGCGCTGCTGCTGCTGTGCGTGGTGGGCACGGTGACCAGCGGGGAACGGTTCCTGAACGTGGACAACCTGCTGACCATCCTGCGCTACGCCTCGATCACCGGGGTGATCTGCGTGGGCATGACATTCGTCATCACCGCCGGCGGCATCGACCTCTCAGTGGGTTCGGTGATGGGGCTGACCACCGTAGTGGCATCCCTGGCCGCCGTGCAGCGCGCCGCCGAGGAGACCAGCTGGCTGCTGATGGTGGTGCTGGCACTCGCCGTCGGGATGTTCGCCGGGCTGATCAACGGAGTGATCATTGCCTACGGCAACGTGGTGGCCTTCATCGCCACCCTGGCCATGCTGGTGGCCGCCCGCGGCGCCGCGGAACTGATCTCCGGGCGGCGCACGCAGATTGTTATCGAGCGGGACTTCCTGGCCGTGATGCGCTCGAACTTCCTGGGCGTGCCGCTGCTGATCTGGATCTTCGTCCTGGTGGCAGCGGCCGGCTGGTTCCTGCTCAACCGCACCACCTTCGGCCGCCGCACGGTGGCCATCGGCGGCAACCTGGAGGCCGCCCGGCTGGCCGGCATCAAGGTGAAGCGGCACATCGTGTGGCTGTACGTGCTCTCCGGTACCACCGTGGGCATCGCCGGGATCATGATGATGGGCCGCACCACCGCCGGCACCTCCACGCACGGGCTGCTGTTCGAGCTGGACGTTATCGCCGCCGTCGTGGTGGGCGGAACCCTGCTGGTCGGCGGGCGCGGCACCATTGTGGGCACCGTCCTGGGCGTGCTGCTGTTCAGCATCCTCATCAACGTGTTCACGCAGAACAACCTGGACACCTCGGTGCAGCAGGTCGCCAAGGGCGCAATCATTGTGGTGGCGGTGTTGCTGCAGCAGCGGTTCGCGGTGCGCGGAAACCGCCGCAAGGGTGCCCTGTGAGGTGCCGCCGGCAGAGTAACGGCGGTCACTGTGCTTCAATTGCTCAGTGGTCGATATAAGGAAAACGGCGTCTGCTTCGGCCGGCGCCAGCGAACTGTTCCAGCTGCTGCGCGACGGGCAGCCGCGTACCCGCAGTGAACTGGCCGACCTGGTGGGAGCGGCCCGTTCCACGGTGGCTCTTCGACTCGATGCGCTGATGGAACTGGGCCTGGTGGGGCCGGTGGACGACGCCGTTTCCACCGGCGGGCGGCCCTCGGCCCGGGTGGCGCTGCAGACCGAAACGCGGGTGGTGCTCGGGGTGGACATCGGCGCCTCGCACCTGCACGTGGGACTGACCGATCTGTCCGGCACCTCCCTCGCCGACACGCTCCGGGATGGGCTGCTGGTCAGCGCCGGACCGCAAACCGTGCTCGACGCCGTGGTGGAACTGGGCACCGGACTGCTGGCGGAAACCGGCCGGTCCGCCGCCGACCTGCTGGCGGTGGGCGTTGGATTGCCCGGGCCGGTGGAACACAGCACCGGCCGGCCGATCAATCCGCCGATCATGCCCGGCTGGCACGGTTTCGACGTTCCCGGCTACCTGCACGAATACTTCGGCGTGCCGGTGCTGGTGGACAACGACGTGAACGTGATGTCCATGGGGGAGCGGGAAGCAGCCTGGCCGGACGTCGAAAACCTGATCTTCGTGAAGGTGGCCACCGGCATCGGCGCCGGCATCATATGCAACGGCGAACTGCTGCGCGGAGCGGACGGGGTGGCCGGGGACATCGGCCACATCCGCGTGTCCGGCGGCGGCGAGCAGCTGTGCCGGTGCGGGAACTTCGGCTGTTTGGAGGCGCTGGCCTCCGGTCCGGCGGTGGCGCTGAAGCTGCGGGACGCCGGATACGACGCCGAGGGCAGCCGCGACGTGGTGCAGCTGGTCAGCCAGGGAAACCGTGAGGCGCTGCGAGCGGTGCGGCAGGCCGGCCGGGACGTGGGCGAGGTGCTCTCCGCCTGCCTGAGCATGATGAATCCTGCGGTGATCGTGATTGGCGGGTCCATGGCGCTCACCGGCGAGCACTTCATTGCCGGAGTGCGGGAGGCGGTGTATTCGCGCAGCATGCCGCTGGCCACCCAGCACCTGCAGATTGTCCAGTCCGCGTCCGGGCTCGACGCCGGAATGCTGGGCGCCGGGATGCTGGCCCTGCATCATGCGCTCTCACCGGAAAGCGTGGACGGGATGCTGGCCGCGGCAGCGACCGCCTAGGCCTCCATGACTTCGCGGAGGGCATCGATGATGCGGGTGGCCCGCGTATCGTCGCCGGCCTCCATCCAGTTGGTCAGGAACGCAACGCTGAGCTCCAGCCCAGGTTCGGCAAACGCCACCTGGCCGCCCGCGCCGTCGTGCCCGAATCCGTCCGCGGAGACGAAGCGCCGCGCCGCCGAATCCAGCTGGAACCCGGCACCCCACCGAGACCACGGCTCAGGGGCGGGGAACACGGGTGGGCCTTCACTGCGCACCTCGGTAGCCTGCTTGAGCACCGCGGGATCCAGCCGGCGGGTGGCGGCGGTGTCATGGACAACTGAGGACCACGCCGCCGACAATCCGTGGGCAGTGGCCACGGCGCCCGCACCGGGCCATTCTGCGGCGCGGACATCGGAGCGGTTGAACCCGTCGTCGTCGCCCACCAGTTCCTGCGGGAAGGCATGTCCCAGTGTCAGCGCGCGAGCGGGCCAGTCCGTGACGTCGGGCTGACGCTCCGCCTGCTGCGACCGCACGAGTTCCTGCAGGCTCTCGCCTGCTTCGAGATGCGCAATGTTGGCCTGCTCCGCTGCAGGCACACCAAGCTGGAGCTCGGCCAACAACGGATCAGCCAGGGTTTCCCGGAGGAACTCACCGGGGGACTGTCCGGTGACCCGGCGGATGATTTCACCGGACAGCCAGCCGTGGGTCAACGCGTGGTATCCGTAGCCGGAGCCCGGTTCCCACAGCGGTTCCTGCCCGGCGAGCAGGCCGGTCATCTGTTCCCAGTCGAGGGCTTCCGCCAGATCCACGGCCCTGCGCGGAGCCGATACCCCTGCGCGGTGGGCGAGCGCATCTCCGATGGTCACGCTGCCTTTCCCGCGGGCGCCGAACTCGGGCCAGATATCAGTGAGCAGCGCGTCGTAGTCCAGGCGGCCAGCTTCAACCAGGCGTGCCAGGAGGATGGACATGATCCCCTTGGTGCAGGAGAAGACAACGGTGGACGTGGCGCTGGTCCAGGGAACAGCCGTGCGGGCATCCGCGACTCCGCCCCAGAGGTCGACGACGAGTTGTCCCTGATGGTGCACGGCCAGGGCCGCGCCCATCCGCGGCCTTCCCTCGAAGGCCGCCTCGAAAGCATTCCGCACCGGCAGAAAACGGGGTTCGAAGGTGCCGGAAATACCGGTCCGCTCGCCGATCATGCGCGCATTCCGGCCGATGCGAGGCAAAGACTGCCGTCAGGTGCCCACTCCAGGGGGAGGGGGTCCGAGATGCCGCTGATAAAGGTTCCCTCGGTGTCTACGTTTTCAAAGGCCAGCAGCACCCACTCGCCGGAGCGGGTGCGCACTGCGCGTCCGGCGTAGAGGTCCTCGGAGGTCAGTCGGATGGCGGACGCGATGTCCAGGGGATGCTCCAGACGGTCCGACGCCAAAGGAAGCGCCCAGATCCCGCCCCCGGTTCCGTCTGCCTCCCGCTGCCCGGCAAGGTGGGCGGTGTCGCAGGAGAACAGCAGGACATGGCGGTCCTCGATGGTCACCAGCTGAAGCACCTCGAGGTGGGCGAAACCGGCTCCGGGTTCGCTGAGCGGAGGCTGTACGGTCCAGTTCTGGAGGTCAGAAGAGGTGGCGTGCCCGACGACGCCGCGGTCCCGTCCGGCGCCCTCGCGGGTCCGGGCGGTAATCAGCATGTGCCAGAGCCCCGCGGAATCACGGTGCAGCCAGGGATCCCTCCACGCTTCCTCATGCCAGCTGCCGTCGCCGAGGGTCTCATACCAGCGGGGATCGGCGGGAATCTGCTCCGCCTGTTTGGTCCACGAACGCAGATCGTCGGAGACGGCGCGGCCGACCGTTTCAACGTTGGTGATCTTCTCCGGGTGCAGGAAGCGCGTGCCGGTGTAGAACATGTGCCAGGCGCCGTTGTCGGCCCGGACCACACTGCCGGTCCACGTGGCGCTCGCATCAAAGTCTGCCGCCCCGCCCGGCTCAAGGACCACCCCGTGGTCGACCCACGTTGAAAGATCATCCGAGGTTGCAAGGCCGATCCGTGCGTTCCGGTGGCGAAGGCCGGGGTCTGCCAGTGACCGCGGCGCATGCAGATAGTAGAGGTGGTGCCGGTCGCCGTCGTCGGCATGCCAGAAATCCCAGACCCAGTGGTCGGTGAGGGCAAAGCTCATGGTGCGTGGTCCTTAATCGGAGACTGGAGGCGTTGCGGGGTCAGCCCTTGACGGCGCCCTGCAGCAGTGCGCGGACAAACTGGCGCTGGAAGATGAGGAACACGATGATGGCCGGCGTGATGATCAGCAGTGCTCCCGCGTTCAGGAGCGGAATGCTCAGGGAGTACTGTCCCTGGAAGAAGGTGAGCGCTCCCGCCACAGTGCGGTCAAGCGGATCGGCGATGAGCACCACGGGGAGCAGGAACTGGTTCCAGGTCCAGAGAAACAGGAGAATCGCCAGAGCCGAGAGTGCAGGCAGCGCGAGGGGAAGCTGGATCTGCCGGAACTCCTGGAAGACCGATGCGCCGTCCACCCGGGCGGCTTCGGACAGCTCGCGGGGAACGTTGATGAAGTGGGCACGCATCCAGAAAACGCTGAAGGGCATGAAGAGCCCCAGCAGCGGGAAGATCACTGCCCATTGGGTGTTGAGGGTCCCCATGGCCTGGGCCTGGTAATACAGCGGGATGATCAGGGCTTCAAACGGGATGGTCAGTCCGGCGACGAAGATGATCAGGACCGCCCGGCCGCCCTTCGGGGCGAGCGCGCCGAGGGCATAGCCGGCGAGGGTGGCGATGAGCATCGCCGCGGGCACCACGCCCAGGACGATGAATGCGCTGGAAGTCATCAGCCGCCAGACGTTGCCCACCTCAAAGGCCGTAACGAAGTTGCCCCACTGCGGGTCGGTGGGCCAGACAATGCCGGTGGGATTCCGGTCCGCCGGCTGCAGCGCTGCGGACAGCATGCTGATCAGGGGCAGGAGAGTCAGGATAAGTGCCGCCGCCAGCAGCAGCCGGCCGAGCAGGAGTTCACTGCGGCTGGTACGCATCAGTCGTTCACCTTCGAAAGTCGCTGAATGGGAAGTACTACCAGCAGGACGAGGACCATCAGCACAATTCCAAAGGCCGATGCCAGGCCCACATCACTCTGGGTGAAGCCAATGCGGAAGATGGAAATGCCCGGAACGAGGGTGGTGCGGCCTGGGCCGCCCTGCGTGGAGGTGTAGATAATGTCGAAGCTGCTCAGGGCGGCAATGATGGTCAAGGTCGCCAGGACCGCGATTTCCTGCCGCAGCCCCGGCAGCGTGACGGTGAAGAATTCCCGCCACCAGCCGGCGCCGTCGAGCCTGACCGCTTCATAGAGGGAGGTATCGATTTTGCCGATGCCGGTCAGCAGCAGCACCGTGCACAGACCGGTGAGGACCCAGGAACCGATGAGCCCGACGGCGGGAAGGGCCGTTCCGTAATCCGCCAGCCACGAACGGGTGATCCCGCCGAGCCCGACAGCACTGAGGAACTGATTGACCGTGCCTGTCTGCGCGTACATCCATGACCAGGCAATACCGGCCGCGGCAAGGGGCACAATCTGCGGCAGGAACAGGATGGTCTGTGCTGCCGAAGACATCAGGCCCTGGCGCATGGAGCGGATCAGGCTGGCCAGGATCAGCCCGACGCCGATGGGGATGAGCGTGAAGAACACGATCAGGGTGATGGCGTTGAGGATCGAACCGAGCAGAACGGGGTCCGTCAGAACCTTCGCGTAATTCTTGATCCCCACGAAGGTGGATGCTCCGACCCCGTTCCAGTCATAGAACGAGTACTGCAGCCCCATGGCCAGCGGAATCAGGACGAACCCGGCGTAGACGCCTATTGCCGGAAGCAGCATCAGCCAGGCGACATAGCCGGCGCGGCCCACGGACTTCCGTTTGCGCGGTTTGCGGGCGGCCACTGCCGGCCCTGCCGGAGTCGAACCCGCAGCTGCGTTTTCCTGCTGCCCGGAACGACGGCGGACAGGGCCGGTGGCGGCCTTTTGCATTAGTCGTTCACTTCGCTCTCATAGAACGCCTGCACGCGGTTGACGAAGTCCTCGCCGGTGATCTTGCCTGTCACCAGCAGCTGCGACTCCGGGATGATCGATCCGGCGTAGATGCCGGAGGTGGTGTTGGACATGAAGTCCACCTGGCCGTTCTCCGCACCGATCTGTGCGGCCATATCCAGGGCGGACGCAATCAGCGAACCTTCCTCCACCGTGGGCTGCTCGAGCTCGGGGTCTCCGCCCGGGGACGCTCCGGTGACGTCGGAGATGATCTGGCGTGCGGCCGGATCCGTGTGGATCCAGTCCAGGAAGTACGTGGTGGTGTCCAGATCATCAGAGCCCGCGGCCACCGAGAACGAGTTGGCGGCGCCCATGGCTACGTGGTCGCCTCCCTCTTCCAGCGGCGGAACGAGGAAGAAGTCGACGTTGTCGCCCAGCGCCTTCTGGTAGTTCGCGGCCTCCCAGTTGCCGTTGAAGGTAAACAGGCCGTCACCTTCCGAGAACCGGCTGACGAAGGTGAAGTAGTCAATGGCATTGATGTCGGAAGGGAAGTACCCCTTGTCGGCCCAGGTGCGGATGACTTCGGCACCCTGGATGTTGCCCTCGGTGGCATAGGAACTTCCGGGTTCGTTGAACATCCAGGAGAGGAACTCGTCCTTGTCCGCATACTGGTTCATCGCTGCCTGGATTGCGAAGTTCACCACGCCGTCCTTGTCTCCGGCCATGATGGGCTGGACACCGCCGGCTTTCGCCGTTGCGAGGTCCTCCTCGAGCTCGGCCCAGGTTTGCGGAGGGCCGTCAATCCCCAGCTCGTCGGCAAGGGCGGTGTTCATGAAGATACCCGTGACGCTGTAGCCAAGGCCCACCTGGTAGAGCGGTCCGGAACCGCGCGTTCCTTCCTCATTCATCCGCAGCGGTGACAGCTGCGTCTCGGGCCAGGCATCCCATCCGTAGGCTTCGGCGTACGGATCGAGGTTTGCGAGCAGCCCGTCGCCGGCGGTGTCACCGATGGTGGGCAGCCGGATCAGGTCCGGAGGATTGTCCCCGGCCAACAGCTTGGGGGCGTTGGCGGTGAGGTTCTGGAAGGTGTCCCGCGTGATCTCAAAGGTGACGTTGGGGTGCTGCTTGGTGAACTCCTCCGCCAGCTTGTCCGTCACGGGGAAGCCGGTTTCATCGGCGATGGTGATGGTGACGTCCTCTGATGTGAGCTCGGTGTTCACCTCGGCGCTGGTGACGTCCGAGGACTCGGTGTTGTCTCCGCCGCTGCCCGGAGCGCATCCGGCGAGGGCCAGACCGGCGGCGGCCATGAAAGTAACCACGGCAACTGGTTGACGGCGCCGCGAGCGCCCCAGGGATGAAAGCATTGTTGACTCCTTTGTCGCTGCTTGTGTGACAGGTCACTTGGCGCTGTGCGCTAAATCCATTCAGCACACACCCTGTCCCTTATCCGGCAATACCGCAAGTGAATTTGCCAAGTCGTTACAGGCGGTTAGCATCGAGCAGGAGGAATTATGGCCACCAGCAAGCGTGTGACCCTTGCCGACGTCGCACGTCGGGCAGGTTTGTCGTCTTCCGCGGCGTCCATGATTCTCAACGGCCGTCCGGATACCCGGTTGTCCAAAGATGCCCATGACCGGGTGAACCGCGCCGCTGCCGAGCTCGGTTACCGGCCGAATGTGGCGGCGCGCAGCCTGCGCATGGATAAGACCCAAACCATTGGATTTGTCTCCGACACTGTCGCCACAACACGATTCGCCAGCGGGCTGATCAAGGGCGCCCTGGCGGCAGCGGAACGGGCCGGGCACGTCATTCTGTTGGCCGAGACCGGCGGAGACCATGCGCGTGAAACCGAAGCAATTGCCGCGCTGCTGGATCGACAGGTTGACGGCATAGTTTTCGCCGCGACCCGGGCCCGTGAACTGTTTATCCCCGCTCTGCAGGAAAACGTCCCCGTGGTTCTGCTCAACGCCATCAACGAGCACTTCCCGGTGTCGGTTCTGCCCGACGAAGAACGCGGCGGCCGGGCAGCCGTGTCACTGCTGGCAGACGCCGGCCACAAAGAGGGCATATTCCTTATCGGGCATGACGGGGTGAAAGAGCGGAATGTTTTCCGGTCGACCACGGTGGCCCGGCGGCTGGACGGAATACGGGCGGAAATGAAGGACCGGGGACTGTCCTTTGAACGCGAAGAATCCATCTGGGATTGGGAACCGCAGAACGGCTACGCCTGCGTGCATGAACTCCTGAACGAAGTGCCCCAGCCACGGGCATTGATCTGTTTGAATGATCCGCTGGCATTCGGTGCCTATCAGGCGTTGACGGAGAAGGGCCTCCGGGTGCCGGAGGATGTTTCCATTGTTTCCTTCGACAATGACGAAATAGCGTCCTATCTTCGGCCCGGACTGACGACGATCGGACTTCCCCACGAGGAGATGGGCCGCCTCGCCGTTGAATTGCTTTTGGACGGCGCCAAGGGCGGCGAGCACCTCGTGGACATGCCCGTCATTGTCCGCGCCTCCATCAAGAAGCGAGACCAGCCATGAAACGCAGAATTCCCCAATCAAAGAACTCCGCGACCTGGCCCGGTTCAAGCCTCTTGACCTCGACCGGTGCCGGGCACGGCTGGCGAAGGCCACCAATGCGTGGGAACTGCGCGCAGGCGCTACTTCTTGTCATCTCCGGTGAGCCGCTGGGAAAGATAGACCGGGATCATTGAGGCCACGATCAGGACGGCGGCGATCACGTTGACGATCGGTGCCTGGTTGGGCCGGGCCATGTTGTTGAAGATCCAGATCGGCAGGGTTTCGGTGCCCGGCGGAGCGGTGAAAGTAGTCACCACCACCTCGTCGAAGCTAAGCGCAAAGGCGAGCAGGCCACCGGCCACAAACGCCGAGCGGAAGCCCGGGAACGTCACGCCGAAGAAGGTCTTCACCACATTGGCTCCCATGTCCATCGCAGCCTCTTCCAGTCCGCGGTTCATCCGCCCCAACCGGGCCTGCACGTTGTTGAACACCATCACGATGCAGAAGGTGGCGTGGCCCACGATCACGGAAAACAGGCCCAGCCCGATCCCGAGGGGTTCAAGCACGGTCTTGAAGGTGTTGTTAAGCGCGACGCCGGTGACGATGCCCGGCAGGGCGATTGGCAGGACCACCAGCAGATTGATGGTGTTCTTTCCGAAGAAGTCGTAGCGGGACAGGGCAAAGGCCACCATGGAACCCAGCAGCAGCGCGATCACGGTGGCGACGGATGCCACTTTGAGCGAGGTCCAGAGGGCCTCGCGGACGCCTTCGTTGTGCCAGGCTGCCACCCACCAGCGGGTGGTGAATTCCTTGATGGGGAACGCGCCGGAGGTGGTGGCGTTGAACGAGTTGGCGATCACCAGCAGCAGCGGCAGGTAGATCGCGGCCATCACCAGCCCGGCGAAAACGCGCAGGGTGATCTTGGCGGAAGCGGAAAGCCTCATGGCAGTCTCCTACAGTTGCTTCAGGGCGCCGGACTTGCGGGCCAGGAACAGATAAAGCACGACGACGATGATCGGCACGGTGCCGAATGCTGCGGCGAGCGGCGGGTTCAGGTTGATGTTCGAGGCGATGACGGTGCCGATGACCTGGGTCTTACCGCCGACAAACTGGGCTGCGATGTAGTCGCCCAGGCTCAGCGAAAAGGTGAAGATGGACCCGGCTACGAAGGCCGGCTTCAGCAGTGGAACGGCCACGGTCCAGACCGTGGACCACGCTTTGGCGCCGAGGTCAGCGGAGGCATCAAAGAGGCTGTCGGGGATCTGCCGGAACGCATTGTAGACCGGCACTGCCATATAAGGGAACCAGAGATAGGCCAGCGTGACGATCAACGCGGCGGTGCCGTAGCCGGGACCGGTCATGCCCAGCGGTGCCAGCAGCCAGTCCAGCGGTCCGCCGGAGGAAAACGTGATGCGCCAGGAGAAGACCTTGACCAGGTAGCCGGCCCAGAGCGGCAACGTGATTCCGATAGCCAGAGCGGCCCGCATCCGCGGCGAGGCGACCTTGGCCATGTACAGGCCCAGCGGCAGCGCAAGTGCCGCGCAGAGTACCGTCACTGCCAGGGCGATTCCGATGGTCCGCAATGCAGTCTGCTGGTAGGCCGGGACGGTGATGATCTCAATGAAGTTTTCCAGCGTGAACGCGGGAATGACCTTCGAGGTGAAGCTGTCCGTGGTCCAGAACGCCGTGATGAACAGAAGGATCAGGGAGCCGATGTAGAGCACGCCGAGCCAGCCGAGCGGAAGCAGCAGCAGGCCGGCCAGTCGGGCCTTCGGCCGGGCATAGAGCATTCGGGAGAGCCGGTCGCCCGGACTGTTCCGGGGGTGTGCCTGGGACGCGCCGGGGGCGGGCGGGGACGGTGTTTCTTGGATTACTGCCATGGCGCTTTCCGGCGGGTTCCGCCGATTCTCCTCTTGGGCCGGGCCTGTGGGACATGTCGCCGCGGTGTGCGGCGGGGAGGGTTGGTACTGGTGGGGGCGGAGGTCGTTCAATCCGCCGCCCACCAGCGGTCACTGCAGGGCCTGGCTAGCCCTTGATCTCGGTCCAGGCCTTGGTCCAGTCCTGGTAGTTAGTGCAGGTCACGTCCGTGCGGCCGTCAACGCACTGCTCAACCGGGGTGGTCCACATCCAAACCTGCTTGTAGTACTCCTCGTCCGTGGCGTGGAAGGTCTCGCAGTGCGCGGTGTTCGCCTCGGAACCTTCACAGGCAAGGGCGTTGGCAGGGGCCATGCCGAAGTTCTGCGATATCTGCGCGTTGACCTCGGCGGAAGACGCGTAGTCCATCCACTTGTAGGCACAGTTCGGGTTCTTCGACTCTGCGGCGATCATCCAGGTATCGGACCAGCCGGTAGCGCCTTCCTTGGGCAGAACGGACTCGACCTTGCCGCCGTCGCCCTGTGCCAGGTTCACGATTACCTGCCAGCCGCTGCCCATGTGCACGGTGCCGGAGGAGATGGAGCTGACAGCCTTCAGGGCATCGTTCCAGTACTCGCCCACCAGCCCGTTCTGGGTCTTGAGCAGTTCGACGGCGGCAGCGAGCTGCTCTTCGTCGAGGGCGTAGGGGCTGGTGATGCCCAGGTCCGGCTGCGTCGCCATCAGGTACACGGCGGCGTCGGCGATGTAGATCGGGGAGTCGTACGCCATGGTCTTGCCGGCGTAGTCAGTGTCCTCTTCCCACAGCGGCGCCCAGGAGTCCGGGGCTTCGGCTACGTGGTCGGTGTTGTACATCAGCACGTTGGCGCCGCGGCCGATCGGAACGCCGTAGCTCTTGCCGTTCAGCGTGTCATAGACCTGGCCCTTGAGGCCGTCCACAATGTTGCCGAAGTTAGGGATCAGATCGGTGTTGATCGGGGCAACGTCGCCGCCTGCGATCAGGCGCAGGGACGCGTCGCCCGACGCGGATACGAGGTCGTATTCCCCGCTGCGCATCAGCTGGACCATTTCATCCGAGGTAGCGCCGACCTTGCGGTTCACCTGGCATTTGGTCTCTTCCTCGAATGCGGAAACCCAGTCGGCGTCGGGGTTGGTCGAGCCGTCTTCCACGAAGCCAGCCCAGGCGATGATGTTGACCTGGCCTTCGCTTTCGCCAACTTCGGACGCCGTCGGCAGATCGGGGACCTGGATGCCGGTTGAGGATGAATCAGAGGCTGCTCCGCCTCCGCATCCGGCCAGGACCAGCGAGAGCGAGGCGAGGGCTGCCAGGGGCAGCGCCTTGGAGATCTTCATAAGGGAACCTTTCATAGTGGGTGCGGGTGGAGCCTGTGAGCGGGTGGAGAGTGAATCGGCCGGGGCGGGCCCGAGGCCTAAAGGACGGTGAAGTTGAAGCGGGAGGGCCACTGCAGTTCGACGGCGTCTCCGCGGCTGGCGGCGGTGGCACGGGAGTCGTTCTGCTCCTGCACAATCAGCCGGTCCCCGGTTTCCGTGGCGGCGATGTACCGCGTGGTGGGCCCGGTGTAGACGATCTCCTCGATGGTTGCGGAGACAGCGGAGAAATCCTCCGGTGCCGCAGTGCCGGGGGAGACGAGGTGGATGCGCTCGGGCCGGATGCTGACCAGCCCGCGGGAGCCGGTCAGGCGGCGGGCGAGCTCGCCTTCGATCAGGTTGGTGCTGCCCAGGAAGGTCGCAACGAACCGGGTGGCCGGACGCTCGTAAAGGTCCTCCGGGGTGCCCACCTGTTCGATTCCGCCGTCATTGAACACCGCGATCCGGTCCGAGAGGGTCAGCGCTTCCTCCTGGTCGTGGGTGACAAAGACGAAGGTGATGCCGACTTCGCGCTGAATCTGCTTGAGCTCGATCTGCATCTGTTCACGCAGCTGCTTGTCCAGAGCGCCCAGCGGCTCGTCCAGCAGGAGGACCTGCGGGCGCAGAATCAGAGCCCGGGCCAGGGCGATGCGCTGGCGTTGGCCGCCGGAGAGCTGGGAGGGCAGTCGGTCGGCCACCTGCGGCAGCCGGACCATCTCCAGTGCTTCGGCGACGCGGCGCTGCCGTTCGGCCCGGGGCGTTTTGCGCAGCTTCAGCCCGTAACCGACGTTCTGGGCAACCGTGAGGTGGGGGAACAGGGCGTAGTCCTGGAACACTGTGTTGACGTTGCGTTCGAACGGCGCCTTATTGGTGACATCGGTGCCGTGGAGTGCAATGGTGCCGCTGGTCACCGGCTCGAAACCTGCCACCATGCGCAGCACCGTGGTTTTTCCGGAACCCGAGGGACCAAGCAGGGAGAAGAACTCGCCCGAGTGGATGTCCAGGTCCAAGTTCTTGACCGCGGAGAAATCGCCGAAGCTCTTTGTCACCTGGGACAGGCTGATGGCGTTGCCGGAGGGAGCCTGCTCCTGGGCGGCGGTGGAGTCGGTTGCTGCACTGGCTCGCACGTTTGGTTCCTTTCACTTCAGCTGGGGGGCGCCGAAGCGCTTCAGGTAGTAAAGCTATAAAACCAGATGTTATATGTAATTTAGGTCACTTCATGTAAATTTCTTGTTACGGATGCGCGGCCCGGCCTCTTGGCATCATCGGTGCCGCCAAGCTGGAAAGATCGTGTATATGCCCCAAAACACCACTCCGCAGAAACGCCTGCTCACCGCTGTCTTCGCTCCGCTGGGCGACGCAGGCAAAGCCAGCCGCGTCGAAGAACGCATAGTTCAGGGGATCTCTGCGGGTGCCCTGCTCGACGGCGACAGGCTCCCCACCGAACTGGAACTGGCGGCTTCCATGGGCGTTGCCACCGTCACCGCGCGCGAAGCGCTGGCCGGGCTGCGAAACCGCGGTTTGGTGGAGACCCGGCGCGGACGTGAAGGCGGCACCTTTGTTACGTTGCCCTCCGGCGACAGATCGGAGTTGGTCAGACGCAGGCTGGCCGCCATGAGCCGGGTGGAACTGCGGGACCTGGCCATCCACTATTCAGCGATCGCGGCCACTGCCGCGGAGCTCGCCACCGATGCTGCGGATGGTGAAGATATCGCCGCGCTCGCACACCTGCTCGATGCTCCCATGGGCGGTAACCGCGCCGTCGGGAATTTCCTGCTCGAACTCGCAGCCTTGAGCCAATCTGCTCGGCTGACCCGTGAGTATGTCCGTCTGCACACCGACTACGGGTCGCTGCTTGGCCTGGCCCATGCCGACCCCGCCTTCGATGCCTCCATGGTCAGCCTGTGCCGGAGCATCTGCGCCGCCATGGGCGCGGAGGATGCTTCGACTGCCCGGGCGCTCGTCCGTGAGTATGTCCAGACCTCAGTGGCCTGGCTGATCGATGAACACACCCGTCTTCACTCCTCTGCCGAAGTCACTACGGCAGAGAACCCACACCCCGCACCCGCCAGGAGGAAAGCATGAGCATTTCCCGCAGTGAGTCCCTGCCGTCCGGAGCGGCGCCGCCCGCGTCAGCACTGGGCAGTTTCTTTGAGAATGTCCTGGGCCTCCTTGAGGCCTGGACGCCGGAACTGGCCCTTCTCTTCGACGATCCGGCGGCGCCGCCCGATCGTCGGGACGTTGACGCCGTCGTCGAACCCCTGACCGCCTCCCTGCTGGCGCAGGAGGACTATCCGCTGGCCGGCGGCGGATTCGTGGCTGCCCATCAGGTACTCGGCGATGCCCCCTGGCACATGGCGTGGTGGCAGGGACGGAGCAAGGAACTGCTGGTGCTCTCCTCTGTGGAGTCCATGGGGGAGGCATACTCGCGGCGCGAGTGGTTTACGGTTCCGCTCGAGACCGGGGTCCGCCATGTGACCGGCCCGTATGTCGATTTCATCTGCACGGACGAATACACGGTGACCCTGACTTCCCCGGTCATCGTGGATGGCCGGGTGGTTGGCGTGGTGGGAGCTGATGTCTATGTGGAGTCACTTGAGAAAATCCTGCTGCCCGGTCTGCGCCGGCTGCATCCGGAAGCTTCCCTGGTGAACCGGGTGGGGCGAGTGGTGGTGTCAGCGGACCCGCAGCTGGCGGCCGGGCGGCTGCTGGTGGGGGACTGGCGGCACGCCGCGGACCCGCTGAAGATGGAACTGCGCGGCGCCGAATATTTCGGTCGTCTGACCGCCGTCCACCCCTGCGGATCGTTGCCGCTGGCAGTGACCCTTCCCCGCTGAATCTCAAGCCGGCCCCGCTAGAATCGAATGATGTCTCAAACGCAGCAGATTCCAGCCACCGGCGTGTCCACAGTGGCGCGCATCGTCACCGAAACGACGGCCCCGGCCGTCCTGGTGGGGATCCTCCTGCTGCTGCAGCCCCTGCTCAGTCCCGGTGTCACCTGGGTGCAGGGCATCGTGGCGGCCGGATTCACCGTGGGCTTGCCCTTCCTGATGATTATTTGGCTGAAGCGGCGCGGCGCCGTGACCGACCACCACGTGGGAGTGCGCTCGCAGCGGGCGCCGATCCTGGCGGCATCGGCGGTGTCGATTGGTATCGGCGCCCTCATCCTTTTTTTCCTGGGAGCCCCGGCGGTTCTCTTCGGCGAAATCGGCGGCGTATTTATTGGCCTTGTTCTTTGCATGGCGGCGAACTTGGTGTGGAAACTATCCGTTCATTCCGCCGTCGCCGCCTACGTCGGCCTGACGCTGCTGGCCCCCATCCCGGTCTTCGGTCCGGCGCTGGCCGTGATGTTGGCATCAGCGACGGGTTGGTCCCGGGTGAAGCTCGGCGACCACACCCCTACGCAGGTGTTCGCGGGCCATCTGGCCGGCTGCGTGGCCTTCGCCGCCGCACTGCTGCTGCCCTGACGCCAGCTTTGTGGGTGACCCACGCCCCTTTTGGGATACAGTCCTAACGTCCAGGCTCTTCACCTGCGCGCATAATGTCGCGAGACAACGATGGGGAATTGATGGCAGTGCGTTTTAGGAAGTCCGACGGCGGCGGGCAGGCGGCGTCGAAAGCAGCGGTGGCAGCCCTGAAACTGGACGGGCACGTGACCTTCGAGGAATTGCTGGCCGTTGTCACCAAAGCCCACGGAAAGCCAATCGAGCTGCGGGACATTGACCATTCAGTGATTCCAGCCGTCACGGGGCTGTGGATCGAGAAGGACAAGAAGTCGATCATCCTGCTGCCCGCCGGTGACAATCGCCTGCACCGCACCCATGCTGCGTGCCACGAATTTGGGCACATCCTCCTGCGCCACCAGGGCTGTGGCGGTGTGGAGACGTCCATGCCGTCCGTCTTCCAGCACGTTGGCAGCCGCAAGGGCATCAAGCGGATGCTGGCCCGGTCCCTGGACTGGAACGAGACCGAGCGGGCCGCGGAACACGTTGCCTATCTGCTCTCCCTGGCGCTGCTGCCCCATGAGCGGGAAAGCCCCAGCGACTTTGAGCGGACGTTCATGTGACGTGGCTGCAGATCCTTCCGATCATCGTGCTCTGGACGATGGTCGCGATCCGGCTGCTGGGGCTCTGCTTTGGCTGGCGGCCGGGCATCCTGCCTGCCGTGTCGCTGGTGGCCCTGGGCGCAACCCTGAACATCGACCCGGTGTACCTGGCCGTTGATCAGTACCTGGGCGGTTGGAATCTGCTCAATCTGATGGTGCACCTGCTCATGGGACTGGGCATGACCGAGCTGAGCCGGCTGCTGCTGAGAGTCACCGGCCGTTCACACCACGTCAAAGTGCTGATCAGCATAGGGTCGGTGCTGGCGGTGGCACAGATTGTGCTCCTGCTTGTTTCGAACACCGAAGGATCCGCCGCCAGCTTCACGGACACCTTCGGCGACACCCCGACCGTTGCTTTGTACCAGGCCAGCTTCTTTGCCTGGTTCGGCATGATCACCGGCTATACGGGCTGGGAAACCCTGCGCCGGAACCGGCGGGGAGAATCGCGTCCCTTCCGGATCGGTTTCGACATCCTGTGTGCCGGCTGCATGGCCGGTGTCCTGGCGGCAGCCACAAAAATGATCCAGATCGGCCTGGAAATCGGAGGCGTCAATGACCGGGACAACAACGCCCTGGTCACCGGATACCATGTTCTGCTCGCCCTGATGATTGTGGGATTTGCGGTGGGCTTCATCCTTCCGTCCTACGAACGCATTCGGCAGACCTTCCGGGCACGGACAGAATGCGCAAGGGACCTTGCAGCCTTGCGGCCCGTTATGGGTCGTCTGGTGCAGACGCCCGAAGGCCGCCGGTCCATGGGGGCCGCCAACATTGTCCTCGACGCCCGCGCGTCCAAGGCCCAGCTGTACCGCTGGTTCATCTTCATAGGCGATATCCGGGTCCTGGACCCCGGCCTGCTGTCGCCGCAGGAAACCCGAATCATCGACGAGATAGGCACGAGAATTGAGCACAACAGTTCACCGGCGCAGCGTACCGCTGCTCCTCGCGGCTAGCTGCTCCAAGATACTGCCGCCCGCCCTGGTCCTGACCGTCCTGGTGTTCCTGGCGGGGATCAAGGCGGGGCTGGGGCCGGCGGGAGTGATCCTGCTGGTGGCCGGCATCGTCGGTATTCCGGGAGTGATCTACAAAGGGGCCAAGCCCGTTTTCCGTCGCCGCGGCCTTCCGGACAGCTGGCGGACCAACATTGTGGCAGTCCTGATGCTTGTGGGCACGGTGATCTGCTGGATTATTCCCCTTGAGGCGCCGATCCCGCTCACCGTCGCGGCGTTGTTTCTCGGCAATGCAGGACTGGTGTTCTTCCGCCGCTGGCTCGATGTTTCAGCCCATGTGTCCGTTATTACCTTCGCAGTTTTGTGGGTTACGGCAATGTCTGGGGGAGCCTGGGCGTGGCTGTTGGTACTATCGCCGTTGATGATGTTCAGCCGGGTGGTCCTGCGCGAACACACCCGACGGGAAGCGTTGTCAGGCGCGGCATTGGGAGTGTCAACTTTCTGCTGTTATCTCGTAGCAATGACTTGGAGCTGAACTAAGTGAACGATTTTGGTCTTTCCCCGGAACGAGCCGCCGGCATCCGGCGCGCCGAGACGCTCGCTCGAAAGATCAATCTCCTCTTGGATGTCATCATGTCCGACTCAGGCAAGCCGTATGACTACCAGGCCATCAGGGACGGCGCGCAGAAAGCCGGCTACTACCTTTCCCGCACCCGTTGGTCCCTGTTGAAGTCAGGCAAGGAGCAGGTTGTCCCGGACGAGGCACTGCGTGCCATTGCCGCGGTCTTCGACGTGGATCCGGAATATCTGCTGCAGGAGGGCGGAAAGCTGCCGGAGCGGGTTGAGGCCGAGCTGGAACTGCTCCGCAGCATGCGGCGTGCCGAGGTGCGCAACTTCGCCGCCCGCGCCCTGGGTCCTGTCGACCCGGAAGCACTGCGCGCCATTGCGAAAATCCTGGATGAGGACGAGTAGTTCTTGAGGACCCTCCCGTAAAAGTCTTTGACCGCCCATCGACACACTGCTATGGTTTCAATCATGTTTCACACATGTGTGAAACATGATTGAAACCATAAGGCTGCAGGTTGGAGACGGTGGTTGACTGGGGGGTCACCTCCGTCTCCGCCTGTGCTTATGAGCGGTATATCCGAGCTGCAGGGCTCGGTGGACCACTGATTGTGGAACATCCGCTGCCTGTGGGGGGTCAGCGTGACGTGAATGCGAAGCCAGCGAATTTTTCCGCTGGCTTCGCTGCGTTTGGGGCGGGTGTGGAACCGGGGGTGCCCGCGGTGGCAGCCCCGCGTGGTCGTCGTCGGCCGTTGTAGGTAGAATTCATAAAGTGAAACTCAATTCCTTTTCCCATCTGATGGCACCGGGCACCATCGGTCCGATGGAAGCCCACAACCGCATCGTTCTGCCCGCCATGGACATGAACGTCTCCGAGCACGGCGAGATCGAACAGACCGAGATCGACCACTACGTGGCACGTGCCGCCGGCGGCGCGGGCCTGATCATCACCGGCGCCTGCGCCATTGCGTTCCCGCACGGCGCAGCTTCCATGAAGGAACCGGGCCTCTCCGATGACAAGTTCATTCCAGGTCTGAAGGCGCTGGCCGATGCCGTCCACGCCGCCGGCAGCAAGCTGTGCATCCAGTCCACGCACCACGGCAAGGTAGCCCGCGTGGACGTCGCCAACGACCGTCCGGTGCTGGCCCCGAACCAGCCGGACTACAGCTATGACATGTCCGCCCTGGCCGACAGCACCCCGACCGAACTTGGCAAGATGGGCGCGGCCACCGCCGGCAAGCAGGTCACCTACCGCGAGATGACCGCTGAGGACATTTCCTGGCTGGTCTCCACCTGGGCCGATGCCGCCGAACGCATCGCCAAGGCCGGAGCCGACGCGATCGAGATCCACGCCGCCCACGGCTACATCCTCGGCGTGTTCCTGAACCAGCGGGACAACAAGCGCACCGACGAATACGGCGGCTCGCTGGCCAACCGCGCCCGTCTGGCGTGTGAAGTCATCAGCGCGGTGAAGGAACGGGTCGGCGACAAGCTGGCCATCCTGGTCCGTGTTGCCGGTGAGGAATACGGGCAGGAGGGCGGACTGACCCTGCCCGAGGCCGTTGAAGCCTCCAAGCTGTTTGAGCAGGCCGGCGCGGATGCCATCCACGTCACCGGCTGGGGCCGGAACCCGTTCGACAACTTCACCGACGGCCCGCTGCCCAGCAAGGTCGGCGCCTACCTGGACAACGCCGCGGAGATCAAGAAGCACGTCAAGGTGCCGGTCATCGCCGTCGGCCGGATGCTGCCGAAGGTTGCCGAGAAGGCGCTGGCAGCCGGGCAGATCGACTTCGCCGCCATGGGACGCCAGCTGCTGGCCGATCCGGAGCTGCCGAACAAGATCCGGGACGGCAAATTCGACCAGGTCCGCCCCTGCATCAACTGCTACCTGTGCGTCGCGGAGAACTTCTTCGACGACACCCCCTTCTGTGCGGTCAATCCGGCCCTCGGCAACGAGGCCCTGCTTCCGCTGAAGCCCGCCTCGATGACCAAGCACGTCGTCGTCGTCGGCGCCGGTCCCGCGGGGATGGAAACCGCACGGGTGCTGACCGAACGCGGCCACCGTGTCACCATCGTGGACAAGGCCGACCGGCTGGGCGGCACCATGTGGTTCTCCACCATGACGACGCCGGACAACGAACGCCTGCTGCGCTGGTTCAAATCCGAGATCAAGCGGCTCAACATTGCTGTCAAGCTGAACACCCCGGCAACCGTTGAGACCATCCGTGAACTGCACCCGGACCATGTCATTGTGGCAACCGGCGCCGTCCGCCCCAAGCCTGACTTCCCGGGCGGCGATCTGCCGAATGTGCAGACCGGCGACACGCTGCGCGCGATGATGCTCGGCACGGCAACGGCGGAGGAAGCGGGTGCGGTGCTCAGTACGCTCGGCAAGCTCGGCCGCCTTTCCGGCGTGACCAAGAGCCCCGAGTTTGTCCGCCAGTTCACCAAGTTCTGGCTCCCCATGGGCAAGGACGTTGTGGTCATCGGCGGGTCCTTGGTGGGCCTGGAGCTGGCCGAGTTCCTCGCCGAGCGCGGCCGCAGCGTGACCCTGCTGCACGAGAAGCAGCAGCTTGGGCTGCCGCTGGCCATGCCGCGCCGCTGGACCGCGGTGAAGGATTCCAAGGACCACGGCGTGCGGATCCACCGCAACGTGAAGATCACGCGCATCACGGAGAAGGCCGTGGAGTGGACCGAGGGGGAGCAGAGCTTCACCGCACCCGCCTCCATGGTGGTTTACGCGGACGGCACGACGTCGGCTGCCCCGCTCGCGGACGAGCTGCGCGCGGCGGGCATCAGCTGCGACGTCGTTGGCGACGCCGGTGCCGTGAACTACATCCACGGCGCCATCCATTCCTCGTGGAAGGTCAGCACCGAGCTTTAGACGAGTTCCGTCTGGAGGGGAGGCTCGGTTCATTCGGACCGGGCCTCCCTTTCCATTTGGGTTCCGACTCTCTTTTTGGTCCTGACTTGTCCTGCTCGGTGTCATTGCCGTGGCAGGAGACCCTTCCACTTGGTAAAGCAAGGCATCATCGCCGGGACACGGCCCAACCCCTCGCGGGTGGTCGATTCACCTGCGGGAAGCGAGGGGCCCTTCCGCGGACCAAACCGGCAATGATGCTTCTCACGAAGGTCCGAAAGCCTGCTGGCGGAGGCGGGCCGGGGGCCAATTCTGCAGGGAGGTACATAGGAACAAGAACTAAATCCACCACTTTCGAACCGTTTTCTGACTCTTGTCTTAGCGAGACGTTCCCCCGCTAAGACACCCCGGCCCCGTCACCGCGGCGGGGCCTCGACCAGACTCACTCGGAAAGGAACGCACCACCATGAAGATCAACAGGAAGATTGCCGCCACCGTCGCCTCTGTCGTCATCATCGGTGGAGCCGCTGCAGCAGGCGGCGAGGATGCCCCGGCTCCTGACCCCACTCCCGACGTCACCGCCGAGGCCACCGCGCCCGCTACCCCTGAGGTGTCCGAGGAGACCCAGGCTTTAATTGACGAGAGTAAGGCCCTTAAGGAACAGGTCAAGGAAGACATTGCCGCTGAGGAGGCAACCGAGCCCGCTGAACCGGCCGAGACCGGGGCCGTTGAACCGGCTGAGACCGAGGCCGCAGAACCTGCTGAGACGGGGGCCGTTGAACCGGCTGAGACCGAGGCCGCAGAACCTGAGGTCCCGACCGAGTACAAGTCCGCGCTCCGGAAGGCCCAGTCCTACTCCGACCACATGCACATGAGCAAGGCAGGCCTGTACGACCAGCTCACCAGCGAGTATGGCGAGCAGTTCACCCCTGAAGCCGCCCAGTACGCCGTCGATAACGTGGACGCCGACTGGAACGCCAACGCCCTTGCCAAGGCTGAGAGCTATGTGGAGACGATGGCGATGTCCCCAGCAGAGGTCTACGACCAGCTCACCAGCGAATACGGCGAGCAGTTCACCCCTGCAGAGGCGGAATACGCGGTAGCGAATCTGCGGTAGCCATCGCGCACCTACACCTAACAGGAGTGGCCTGTACCGCTACGGGGGCGGGTGGCTGGTTCTTCGGAATCGGCCGCCCGCCCTTTCTGCGCCTCCAAGCTTAAGGATGGTGCGTAACGAACGGTTTCCCACTGCTGCCCGGCGTCCCGGCCGTCCTAGACTGGCGTCACACCGAGCCAGAAAGCAGCCATGAAACGCCGAATTCCCCAGTATTCCGAGCTCCGCAACCTCGTCCAGTTCAAGCCCTTTGACCTCGACCGCCGGCGGGCGCGGCTGGCGAAGGCGACGAACGTCTGGGAACTGCGGGACGTTGCCAAGCGGCGGATTCCGACGGCGGCCTTCGACTATGTGGACGGCGGGTCGTTCGGCGAACACTCCCTGAACCGCAACCGCGCGGCGTTCGACGACGTCGAATTCGTGCCGAACGTGCTGCGCGACGTCACGAGCGTGGACCTGAGCACCAAAATCGCCGGCACCGAGGCCGCGATGCCGGTGGGCATTGGACCCACCGGGCTGACCCGGCTGATGCATTCCGAGGGCGAGGTGGGGGGAGCGCAGGCAGCGGCCGCTTTCGGCATTCCGTTCTCGCTCTCCACCATGGGCACGGCATCGATCGAGGAACTCACCGAGACCGTGCCCGACGCCGCGAAGTGGTTCCAGCTCTACCTCTGGAAGGACCGCGGCCGGTCCCGGGAACTGGTGAGCCGTGCGGCGGCCGCCGGGTACGGCGCGTTGATTGTCACCGTGGACACCCCGGTGGCCGGCGCCCGGCTCCGCGATACCCGCAACGGCATGACCATGCCGCCCACCCTGACGCCGAAGACCATCCTTGACGCCTCCTACCGGCCGGAGTGGTGGTTCAACTTCCTGACCACCAAACCACTGGGGTTCGCGAACTTCGAGGGGGAGCGGGTGTCACTGGCCGAGACAGTGAACTCCATGTTCGAGCCTTCGCTGAACATGGAGGACCTGGGCTGGCTGCGCGAAACCTGGCCGGGAAAACTGATCGTCAAGGGCATCCAGAACCCGGCCGACGCCGTCGAGGTCTTTGCCCGCGGCGCCGACGCAATTGTGGTCTCCAACCACGGCGGCCGACAGCTGGACCGGGCTCCCGTGCCGCTGCGGATCCTGCCCGCCATCCGCGCAGCCGTCGGGCCCGATGCCGAGATCATCCTGGACTCGGGCATCATGTCCGGCGGCGACATTGTGGCCGCGATCGCCGCCGGTGCCGACTTCACCCTGATCGGCCGCGCCTATTTGTACGGGCTGATGGCCGGCGGGCGGCAGGGCGCCGAGCGGACCCTGGAGCTGCTGCGTACCGAGATGACCACCGTGATGCAGCTGCTCGGCGTCACCAGCCTCGCGGAGCTGACGCCGGAACATGTGCGGCGGGTTTAGGCTCAGGCGCTGACCGGTGCCGCCCAAATCCCTCCGATTTGGTAAAAATCGACCGGTTTGGGAAATCCCTGCCACTGCGGAACGGCAGGGATTTCCCAAAGTGGAGGCCTAAACCTCCACTGGCTCCACCGACGAAAACGCACCGCGGTACTTCGCGCCGGGATGCCGCGGCGGCAGCCGGGCATCGCCGTCGAACAGTTTCTGGCGCAGGGTGCCGGGACGGTATTCGGTCTGGGCAAGGCCGCGGCGCCGCAGCTCCGGCAGCACCCCGTCGATGAAGTCTGTGTAGGAGCCCGGCAGGATCTGGTTGATGATGTTGATGCCGTCCACGCCGGCGTCCTGCCAGACCTCCAGCTGGTCCGCGATCTGTTCCGGAGTCCCGGCGATCTGCTGGTTGTAGGCACGGTAGCGGGCGACGTCGGCAATGGTCGGATTGCCGCCGGGCACCGAGGCGAACAGCGCCTCCAGTACTCCGCGGGCGCCGTCGGTCCGCAGGTCGCCCAGCGTGGTGTCCAGCGGCAGGCCGCCGAGGTCGACGCCGATGCCGCCGCCGATGTGCGCGACAATCGCGTCCAGATCCAGATACTCGTCAAACTCGGCCTGTTTCGCCTTCACTTCGGCCTCGGTGGAGCCGACTACAAAGGACAGGCCGGCAAAGAACTTGATGTCCTCGTTGCGCCGGCCCAGGCTCCGGGCCAGCGCCCGGACGGAGTCGGTGGTTTTCTTCGCGTAGGCGGTGTGCGGGGCAAAGATGAACACGGCTTCGGCGTTGGCGGCGGCGAACTGCTGGCCGCGTCCGGAGCTGCCGGCCTGGAACAGTACCGGCGTGCCCTGCGGGGAGGGCGCGGACAGGTGTGGTCCGTCCACGGAGTAGCGCGGGCCGCGGTGCAGGATCTTGTGCACCCGCGCCGGATCGGCATGGATCCCGGCGGCCTTGTCCTGCAGCAGAGCGCCCTCGTCCCAGGAGCCCTCCCAGAGTTTGTAGCAAACCTCAAGGTACTCGTCGGCCCAGTCGTAGCGGCTGTCATGCTCGGCCAGCCCGTCGCCGCCAAAGTTGCGGTGCGCGTTCTCCAGCACGGACGTGACAATGTTCCACGCCGCACGCCCGTTGCTGAGGTGGTCCAGCGTGGACAGTTGCCGGGCGAACTGGAACGGATGCGCCTGCACCACGGAGCTGGTCAGCGCCAGGCCCAGATGCTCGGTCCGGGCGGCCAGCGCGGACTGCAGCACCAGCGGATCATTCGCCGGCACCTGCAGGCCGCGTTCCACATGGGAGGCCCAGCCGCCGTCGTGATTGCCGTACAGCCCGACGACGTCGGCCAGGAACAGGGCGTCAAACTTCGCCGCCTCCAGCCGGGCCGCCAGATCGGTCCACAGCCCGAGTTCGTTGAAGCGGTGCTGCTGCGCGTCGGGATGCCGCCACAAACCCCCGAGGATGTGGCTGGTGGTGTTCATGGCGAAGGCGCTCAGCAGCAGCCGCGGGCGTTGCGTGAAGGTTGCCATCAGGAAATCGCTCCGGAGGTTGAAGGGGCAGCGGATGAGGGAGAGGTCGACGACGCCGCGGCAGCGGGCGACGGGGCGTCGCCGATGCTGTGCAGGCCGGTGGGGATGGTGCCGTTGACCAGGTAGTCGCCGACGGAGCGGGCCTTGAACGCACTGGGGTTGTGGGTGGCGACAGTGCGGGCGTTGCGCCAGTGCCGGTCCAGGCCCCTGCCCCGGCTGACCGCGGAGGCTCCCGTGACGTCGAAGAGGGCGCTCGCGGCGTCCAGGACCAGGCCGGGAACCGCCACGTGAGCCTGCTGCACGGCCAGTTCCGCGCGCAGGAATGCCTCCTCGGGGGAAAGCTCCAGGGCCGGATCAACTGCGGCGTCCAGGTCGCGGGCTGCTGCGGTGACCACGGCCTCGGCCGCGTAGACCTTGGCGGCGAGCAGACCAACGTGTTCCTGAATCAGCGGATCGTTGCGGAACAGCTCACCGGACCCGGTGTTAAAGGTGCGGGTGCGGGACTGCACCAGTTCCGTGGCGTCGCGAAGGGCTGCCCGGCCGATGCCGGCGAGGACGGCCAGCAGGAACAACTGGAAAAACGCGGGTTCCAGGGTGCTGGTGACCTGGCGCTGCAGGATGTTCCCGGCTTCCACCGGCACGTCATTGAACACCGCGGTGCCGGTGCCGGTGAGCGGCTGCCCGAAGCCGTCCCAGTCATCGACGATGCGCACCTGCGGGGCGTCGGCGGGCACGACGGCGTACTGCCGGCCCTCCACGCCGGCGGTGCTGGCCATGACGACCACCCAGTCAGCGAAGATGCTGCCCGTGGTGTAGTACTTTTCGCCCTTCAACAGCCAGCGGCCGTCCTCCTCCCGCAGTGTGGTGGAGGTGGTGCCCAGGGCGTTGTCGGAGCGTTCGGTGGCGGCGTTGCCGAAGATCTGCCCGGCCAGGATCCGCGGAAACCAGAGCTCCCGGAACGCGGCCGGTTGCAGGGCGGCGGTCTCGCCGAAGGCGAAGTGGGAGCGCAGCAGGTGCGCCACGTTGGAGTCCGCCGCCGCCAGCTCAATCAGCAGCCGGAAGAGGTGTTCGGCGCTGACCGGGTCTCCGCCGTGCTCGGCCGGCACACGCAGTGCGGTGAAGCCGGCGTCTTTGAGCCAGCCCACCTGTTCGAACGGCAGGGTCCGGGACTGTTCACGGTCCAGGGCTCCGGCGGCGATGCGGTCAAAGACGGGACGGAAATGGGCGGCGAGGTTCGCGTATCGGGCCTCGCCGGTGGCGGTTCGATGGTTCAGGGTGATGCTGCTGGTGCTGGTCATGGGATTCCTTTCGGAAAGGGGAGAACGTGGAAGGAGCGTGAAAGGGGCTACGGGACAGGAAAGCTGTTCAGGTCCGGGACGGGGCCAGATTTCGCGGCGGGGCAGGACTCAGGGAAGGGGCCAGATCCCGGGACGCGGCGAGGTCCCGGAGCCGGTGCCCGGGGTTGGCGGCGAGGAGCCGCCGGGTGTATTCACTGGCGGGATCGGCGAAGATGGCCGCGGTGGGCCCGGTTTCGACCAGCTGCCCGCGGTGCATGACGCCGACGTCGTCGGAGACCTGTTCCACCACATGCAGGTCATGGGAAATGAACAGATAGGACAGGCCGAGCTCCTCCTGCAGCGACTTCAGCAGCTCCAGGACCTGTGCCTGGGTCAGGACATCCAGGGCGCTCAGGGCCTCGTCGAGGACCAGCGTCCGGGCACCCGGCGCCAGCGCGCGGGCGATGGCCACCCGCTGCCGCTGGCCGCCGGACAGCTCCATCGGCCGGCTCCGTCCCAGGCGGCCGGGCAGATTCACCTGCTCCAGCAGCTCGGTCACCCGCGCCTTCTGCTCGGCCTTGGACCCAATCCGGTAGTTGCGCAACGGTTCACCGATGATGTCCGCGACGCTCAGCCGCGGATCCAGCGCGGTGTCCGGATTCTGGTAGACCAGCTGCACGCTGCGCCACAGTTCCCGCCGCGCATTTCCGGCGGTGGAGGTGACGTCGTCGCCGGCGATCCGGATGGTGCCGCCGGTGGGGTCCGCCAGCCGCAGGATCAGCCGGGCAGTGGTGGATTTGCCGGAGCCGGATTCCCCGACGAGAGCGAAGGTGGTGCCGGGGCGGACGGCGAAGGACACTGCGTCCACCGCCCGGCGTTCGGTGCCGGTGCGGGAGAAGACCTTGGTCAGGTTCCGGACTTCCAGCGCGGGCACGCCCGACGACGACGGCGGCCGGGGCCGGGAATCGTCTGACCGGTGTCCGGGGGAGGCGCCGGCGAGCAAGTGCGCTGTGTACGGGTCCTCGGGCCGGGCCAGGATGTCCAGCACCGGCCGGTCTTCGCGGATGCGGCCTCCGTTCATGACGACGACGCGCGAGGCATGGTCGGTTGCCACCGCCAGATCATGCGTCACGAAGAGGACGGCGGTTCCGTAGCTGCGGGCGAGCCGCTCGAAGACCTCCAGCACGCGGCTCTGCACCGTCACGTCCAGGGCCGACGTGGGCTCATCCGCGATCAGCAGATCGGGTTTGAGCGCGAAAGCGATCGCGATGAGGACCCGTTGCTTCAGGCCGCCGGAGAGCTCATGCGGATACTGATGCAGGCGTTCTTCGGGACGGTCAATGCCGACCAGTTCCAGCAGCCGAAGCACCTCGCCGCGCAGCTCCGCCCGGGTATGCCGCTTTCCCTGCGGGCCCGCCTCCGGGTGCAGGCGGAAGATCTCGGCAACCTGCGCCCCGATGGTCTTCACCGGGTCCAGCGATGCTCCCGGATCCTGCGGCACCAGGCCGATCCGGCGGCCGCGCAGCCGCCGGAAGCCGCGGTCCGGCAGGCCGGCCAGATTCTGTCCGTCGAAGGTGATGCTCCCGGCGGTGATGCGGCCGGTGTCCGGCAGAAGTCCGATGATCGCCTTGGCCAGGGTGGATTTCCCGGACCCGGATTCACCGACCACCGCCACCACTTCGCCGCGGTTCACCTCGAGGTCGACGCCGCTGACCGCCGGAGCGGAAGCGTTGCCGGAGCGGGCAGGGTGGCGGCCGTACTCGACGGTCAGACCGCGCACCGAGAGCAGGGGCCGCGCAGGGGTGTCAGCAGGGGTCTGAGCGGGGGAACCGGCAGGGGAGCCGGAGGGGGAGGGAGCGGGGGACGAACTGGGGGACGAAGCTGTGGAGGAGTTCATGCGGGGTTCCTTTCTCAGAACCGGAAGCTCTGAAGCAGCTGCCGGCCGAGGGCGGCCAGCAGTACCACGGCGGCAACGATGACGAGGCCGGGCAGGGTGGTCATCCACCAGGCGGTGCCCAGATACTGGCGGCCCTCGGCGATCAGCAGCCCCCACTCGGGTTCGGGCGGGGGCGCGCCGAAGCCCAGGAAGCCCAGCGAGGACACCACGAGGATGGCAGCGCCCAGATCCACGGCGACGAGGGACAGCACCGGGCCGGCGGCGTTGGGCAGCAGGTGCCTGCGCAGCACGGTCCAGTAGGTGCCGCCGGTGAGGAAGGCCGCCTCCACGAATTCCAGGTTCCGCACCCGCAGCACTTCGGCCCGGACCACCCGGGCAAAGGAGGCGATGGCGGCGATGCCCACCCCCAGGCCAAGGGACACGGGCCCCGGTGCGGACGCGGTGACGATGATCAGCGCGATCAGGAAGCCGGGAACCGCGAGCAGGACATCGACCAGGCGCATGGTGACCGCGTCGGCGGCGCGTCCGCCGGTGGCGGCGAGAACACCGATTCCGGTGCCGGCCACCAGCCCGATCAGCACGGCCAGCCCGGCGGTCAGGAACGTCTGCGAGGTCCCGTGCACCACGCGGGCAAACACGTCCCGGCCCAGGTGGTCGGTGCCGAACCAGTGCTCGGCCGTGGGCGCCTGGAACTTTTCCTGCGGGATGCCGCTGATCGGATCCTGTCCGGTGAAGAGTCCGGGAAAGAGCGCCCAGGTGGCGATCAGGAGCACCGGCAGCAGGGACAGGGCGAGGGCGGGGCGCACTCCCGGCCGCCGTCGTCGTCGTGCCGGTGCGGCGGGCGGGTCTGCCGGGCCGGGCGCAACGTCGCCCGGTGCTGCGGAAGGGGAAAGAAGGGTCATCGGGAGTCCTTGGGGAAGCGGTGTCAGGAGACCAGGGCGGGGGCTGAACCCTGCCGGGAGTCTTTGAGGATGCGCGGATCCAGCAGCGGGTGCAGCAGATCCACGAGGAGGTTGACCGCCACAAACACCGTGGCCGTCAGCAGCACCAGGCCCTGGACCAGGGGGACGTCCTGGGTGGTGACTGCCTGCAGGACCACCGAGCCCAGGCCTGCGCGCGCAAACACGGTCTCCGTGATCACCGAACCGGCAAAAAGCGTGCCCACGGTGATGCCCAGAATGGTCATGGCGGGACCGGCCGCGTTCTTCAGTACGTGCCGGTAGAAAATCCAGGCCGGAGAGGCGCCCTTCGCCCGGAGCACATCAATGAACGGCTGCCGGTAGACCTGCTCCACGCTCTTGAGCAGCACCTGCGCCATGGGCGCCGAGACGTGGACGGCCAGTACGAGGACCGGCACGGCGAGGGAGAGGAAGGACCCGTCGGGGAACAGCGAAAGCAACCCCAGCCGGATGGAGAGCAGTTCCAGCAGCACAAGCCCGAGCCAGAACACCGGCACGGCGGAGAACAGCGGCGGCAGGTTCGCCAGTGCCCGGCGCAGCACCGGCGACGGTGCCAGGGCGGCCGCCGCGACCACGGCCAGGGCGATGACGGCGGCGGTCACCAGCGCCGAGCCGGCCAGCGCCAGGGTGGAACCGATGGCGCCGCCGATGCGCTCGGTCACCGGCTCGCCCGAGGTCAGGGAGTAGCCGACGTCGCCGCGCAGCAGGGCGGCCAGCTGCTGGAGGTACTGGATGAGCAGCGGCTGGTCGTAGCCGTATTGGCGTTTCATGGTGTCGATCGCGGCCTGGTCCACCGCGGAGTCGGAGGTCAGGAAGATAGTGACCGGATCGCTGGGCAGCAGCTGCACGGCGAGGAAAATCAGGGTGTACGCGAGCCAGACCACCAGCAGTGCCTGCCCGATCCGGTGCACGAGGTAGCGGGCCACGGTTAGCCGTCCACTTTCCAGGCGCCCTGGAAGATGGGAGCGGTGCCGGAGGTGAACTCGATGTGCGTGTTGCGGTGCGCGCCGTAGACCTGGACTTCATCCCAGAGGACCAGGGAAAAGGCCTTGTCCACTACGAGCGCCTGCTGCTCGGCCGCCAGGACCTCGTCCCGTTCCGGGCCCGGGGCTGCGGCGCGCTCGGCGGCGAACAGGGCATTCAGCTCCGGGTCAGAGGTGTGGGTCATGGTGTTGTTGGCCGGTTCGAAGATGGGCCCGAGTCCGCCGTAGATGAACTGGCGGGTGCCGAAGAACTCGACGTTCGGATCGGGCATGGCGGTGGTGAGGAACGTGTTGTCGCCGGCCCGGTTGTTCAGTTTTACGCCGATCTGCCGCCACTGCTGTTCGATCAGTTCGAAGGCCGGCTTGATGACCACCGAGTTGTTGGAGCTGGTGACCGTGATTTCAAGCTTCTCCCCGTCCTTTTCCCGGATACCGTCGCTGCCTTCCTTCCAGCCGGCGTCGTCCAGCAGTTGCCGTGCCTTCTCCGGGTCGTAGGCCAGATCCGTGCTCAGATCCACGAAGCCGGGGGCCTGGTGGTTCAGGACCGACGCGGCCAGGGTGTAGCTCTCGGAAAGCACGGTGTCCTTGATGCTCTGCCGGTCGATGCCAACCTGCAGGGCCTGCCGCACGGTGGGATCGCCCAGTTTTCCGCTGCCGGTGCGCACGGCTGCCATGTTGACGGTGAGGTCCACGCCGTCGGCCGCCAGCACCTGGTTGCCGCTGGCCGCCAGCGCCGCCTCGTCCACCGGCTGCAGGCCGCGCACCAGATCCACCTGCCCGGACTGCACGGCGCCGGCGCGGTGCGCGACCTCGGGCAGGTACTTGATGACCACGCTGTCCAGGTGCGCCTCGCCCGGGTTGTCCGCTCCGTCCGGAGCCCAGGCATAGCCGTCCCGCTTCACGAGCACGACTTCCTCGTCGGGCTTTTCCGATTCATAGACAAAGGGTCCGGAACCGGAAATGGAGGAGATGGCGGACTGTCCGGCAGCATCCTTCTGCAGGGTGGCAGGGGAGACGAGGCCGGCGGTGACGGAGGAGGTGGCGCGCAGGAAGTTGGAGTTCGGGGCCTCCAGGGTTACCTTCACCTGGTCGGCTCCGATCACTTCGGCGGTCTTGTAGCGGGCGAAGTCCACGTTCGGCTGGATCTGCGCGGCGGGAACGCCCAGGCCAAAACTGTCCAGGTTGGCCTTCACCGCCGCAGCGTCGAGCGGAGATCCGTCGCTGAAACTGACGTCGGGGCGGATGGTGAAAGTGAACTCCGTGCTGTCGGCGTTGGCGGAGAACGCGGAGGCAATCCACGGCACCAGTTCCCCCTTCTCCGGATCAAAGTAGGTCAGGCGGTCCAGGACGCTGTTGAGCACGTTGGCTTTTTCGTAGAACCGGGCAGCCTGCGTCTGCCAGTTGTTGATGGGGGTGACCTCCGCATAGACCAGGGTGCCGCCGGAAACGGGTTCCCCGGTACCGGCCGGCGAGTTGGCAGCTGCGGTTTCCGGACCGGATCCGCAGCCGCCCAAGGCGAGTGCAGCAGCAGCCAGCAGCGCGGCGAGGCGCGGGGCAGCGGGGGAGCGGCGGGTACGGGAAGGGGATGGGTGGGCAGGCATGAAGAGTCCTCTCAGTCAACACCGGGGAACACTGCGTTCACGCACGCTGGAGGCGTCACTGAGAAGGACTCTGCAGTGACGGACCAACGCCGGAAGTGAGTCCATCGGTCCTGGCATGAGCACCGGCCCCGAAGGGTGGTTGCTGCGGCGTCAACGAGCCAGGTCTCTCAGCCGCTCTGGATGGTTAGTGTCCGTACCGGAAAGGCGGACAGGACCATGGAAGCTGAGAAACGCAGACCGGGGCAAGACAATGACGCGGCATTTCCGTAAACGCCGGCAGGTGTTGTTTTATGACGCGTCTGACATTCCCGTTGTCATAAAGGGCGTCACCAACGGGATCACTAACGACGGCGGACGGGCCGGCGCGACGGCGGCCGGCCGGGTTTCGCCGTCGACCGCTCACCCGGCGGCAGGCCGCGCACCCGGCGCCGCCCGTCGCTGAGCAGGCGCACGCCCTCGTCCAGGGTGTCGCGCAGCTCCATCAGCGCGAACTGGTAGCGCTCCGGCTCCCGGCTGGCCCGGCGCAGATAGAGGGTGCAGGCCGCTGCCATCCGCAGGAGTACTCCGGTGTTGGCTGAGCCCCCGCGCATGTAGGTGAGGGTTTCCATAATTCGGTCACGGGCGTCCAGCACCGTGCCGCGCAGCCGGGCCTCGCCGTCGGATCCATCGACGACGCGGGGTTCGATGGCTGCCAGCGACCGCTTCAGGTGCAGGTCCATGATCAGCGCATTCAGGGCCGCCGACTCCTCGCGGCGGTCGATGCCCGCGCGGGTGCTCCAGCCCGCTCCCATGCCCACTATGAGGCCGAGGATGGGCGCGGTGAATGCCAGCCATTCCATGCAGGACCTCCGGACGGTGCGTTCTTCGACGGTACCTTCGGGCCCTTAACCCGGGCCAGCGTTGGGGCGGGTTCCCGAGGTGCACAAAGGAAATTCGCCGGCCGTCAAGCCGGTCTTGAAAGCAGGGGACCGAACCTGTCCGCAATACCCTGCGCTGTGCCGTTCCGGCAGGCCTAGCGTGAACTATTACGGGCCAAGGAGGCGAGAACTATGGGCCTGATGGAAATCGAACTGGCCAAAGCGGTGCACCGGGAGCGTTTGGCGGATGCGGCCCGACAGCGGCAGCGCAAAGAGTGCCAGCGTATGGCACGGGAGCAGGAAGCTGCGGATACGGCGGATCAGCGCATCAGCCCGAAGGTGGACTGGCCAATATTCTCGCTGCGGATTGGCGGCTTTCAACTGGTCGCATTCCGAACCGTGAGGCTCGGATCTTAATCCTCTGCGGCTGCTCACGAGGAACTGAAGAATCCGGTGAGCCCCGGGACGGATCAGGAACTCACCGTGGAACCGGCCGGTTCCTGCGTGTCCGCTGCCCGTATGGCCGGGCCGATCTGCTCTTGGCCGTAGGCCGTAGGGTGGATCCATGCAGCCTCAACCCGTCATCGCAGTCCTGGCCGGCGCCCAACCCGTGGAAGGACTAGCCGCGCTTGAACGGCAGGCCGAGGTTCGGGTCACCGACGCTGCAGGGCTGCCGGAAGCCCTGGCCGGAGCGGACATTCTCTACCTCTGGGACTTCTTCGCCGACGGCGTCCGGCAGGCGTGGCCGGCCGCCGGATCGCTGCAATGGATCCATGTTCCCGCTGCCGGAGTGGAGAAGCTGCTGTTCCCCGAGCTGGTGGCCTCCGACGTTGTGCTCACCAACGCGCGGGGACTCTTCGACCGTCCCATGGCCGAACACGTACTGGGTGCGATGCTGCACTTCGCCAAGGACTTCGGCCGGGCTGCGGCTCAGCGGCAGCAGAAGCAGTGGCGCCGGTACGCCACCACCGACCTGGCCGGCGCCTCGGTGCTGGTGGCCGGCACCGGCAGCATCGGCCGCTGCACCGCACGCCTGCTGACCGCAGTCGGGATGCGGGTGCAGGGACTTGGACGCACCGCCCGCACCGGTGACCCGGATTTCGGAACCATCCATGCCAGCGCCGACTTCGCCGCCGTCGTCGGGACCTTTGATTACGTGGTTCTGGCGGCGCCGCTGACGTCGGCAACCCGGGGAATGCTCGGCCGCGGGGTGCTGGCGGCGATGAAGCCGACGGCGGTCCTCGTCAACGTGGGCCGCGGAGCGTTGGCGGAGGAGACAGCGCTGGAGGAGGCGCTGCGCAACGGGACCCTGGCGGGGGCTGCGCTGGATGTCTTCGAGACCGAGCCGCTGCCCGGCAACAGCGGGCTGTGGGAGCTGGACAACGTGCTGATCACCCCGCACCTCTCCGGAGATGCACGAAAGCAGCTGCCGGCGCTGGCGGAGCAGTTCGCGGACAACCTCGCCGCGTGGAAAGCCGGCCGTCCGCTGATGAACGTCGTGGACAAGGAGCTGGGGTTCGTCGCCTCGTAGGCCGGACGCGGGTCCGCCGGACAAATCCCGTTACCCGTTGACCCTGCACCCGCTCCGGACAAGACTGGGACGCACTGCCGGACGGATTCCCTGAGAAGAATCTCCGTCACCGAATCCTGCCGGTGAATTCAGCTGACCGAATTCAATGGAGAAGGAAGTGCTGCGTGAAAGCTGTCCGGCTGCACCGCTACGGCGAGGATCCACACATTGACGAGGTGCCGGAGCCGAAGATCACAGGTCCGTGGGACGTGATTGTGGACGTTGGAGCAGCAGGGCTGTGCCGCACCGACCTGCACATCATCGAGGGCCAGTGGGACGCGATCCAGCACCCGCAGCTGCCCTACACTCTGGGCCATGAAAACGCCGGCTGGGTGCGGGAGGTGGGTTCGGCCGTTTCCAATGTGGCACCCGGGGACACGGTCATCATGCATCCGCTGGTGACCTGCGGACTGTGTTCCGCGTGCCGGGAAGGACAGGACTCGCACTGCGAGAACGCCCTGTTTCCCGGACTGAACACCGACGGCGGCATGGCCGAGCAGCTGAAAACCAATGCCCGCGCCGTGGTGAAGCTCGATCCCGCGCTGCAGCCGGCGGACATCGCGGCGCTGGCCGACGCCGGCCTGACCGCCTACCACGCGGTCCGCAAGGCAGCACCGCTGCTGTATCCGGGAACCCACGCCGTGGTGATCGGCGCCGGCGGGCTGGGACACATCGGCGTGCAGTCACTCAAAGCGCTCACCGCCGCGGCCATCACCGTGATCGACACCTCCGAAGCGGCCCTGGAACTGGCATCATCCCTGGGCGCGGACACGGTGCTGCGCAGCCCGGACACCGCCGCCGTGCTAGAAGCCACCGACGGCGGAGCCCATGTGGTCTTCGACTTCGTGGGGGAGCACGGCACGGAGGCACAGGGCCTGGAGACGCTCCGCAACCGGGGCAGCTACTACGCCATCGGGTACGGCGGAGAAGTGCGGATTCCCACCATCGAGCTGATCTCCCGGGAAATCTCCGTGGTGGGCAACCTGGTGGGCACCTATCAGGACCTGGTGGAACTCATGACCCTCACGGCCCAGCGCGACATCACCCTGCACACCACCGCCTACGACCTCGACGACGCTCTCCAGGCCATCCACGACCTCGACGCCGGCAAACTCACCGGCCGCGGCATCCTCATCCCGCCAGCAGGAGGAAGAACCCCATGACGTATCCGGCCAAATATCCCACCCTGAACGAAACCACCCTCACGCCCGAGGCCCGCGCCATCCTGAAGCGCATCATCAAAACGGCCTTTCCGCATCCGGACTTCCCCGACGAAGCCTACGAGCGGATGACCAGCCGGATTGTCACCGAAGCCGACGCATCCACCTGGTTCCGGGTGGTCCTGACCCAGGGGCTCATTGCGCTGGGAGCCCAGTCGGAGGAACCCTTCCTGGAACTGTCCGATGAGCGGGCGCTCGCCGTGCTGCGCCGGGTAGCCGACCTGGAGTTCTTCGGCTTCATCCGCCGCACCACTGTGCTGAATCTTTACGACGATCCGCAGGTCTGGGAAGTGCTCGGCTACGAAGGACCTTCCTTCGACAAGGGCGGCTACCTGCACCGCGGGTTCGCCGACCTGGACTGGCTGCCCACGCCGCGGATCGAAGCGCTGGTTGGTTCCGTTCCGGACACCGGACCGCTGCCGTATCCGGTCCTTCAGCCAGGCCAGCCCCGCCAACCTGAAACAGACGCCGCGGCAGGCTCGGCGGCCGCCAGAGCGGCAGGGCCGGCTCCGGAATCGGGCACCGGAGCCCAGGCATCCCAGCAGCGAGGTGGAGGAAGCAAATGAGCGAAGATATCAGCAGTTTCTCTCCCACGGGGAGCAGGGATCCGCTGGCGGAGTCGGCGCACTTTGAGCTCGACGACGAGTCCGTCGTCGTCGTCATTGGTTCCGGAGCCGGCGGCGGCACGCTTGCCCACGAATTGGTGGAAAAGGGCGTGAAGGTGGTGCTGCTCGAAGCCGGACCGTTCCTGACCAACTCGGACTACGTGAACAACGAGTGGGAAGCGTTCAACCAGATGGCCTGGCTGGATCCGCGCACCACCTCCGGGACCTGGCGCATCGCCCGCGACTTTCCGAACCTGCCCGCCTGGATCGTCAAGGCCGTGGGCGGCTCCACCACGCACTGGTCCGGAGCCACGCCGCGGTTCAAGGCGCACGAGTTCACCGCACGCACCACGTATGGGCGGATCGACGGCGCGAACCTGCTGGACTGGCCGCTCACCCTGGAGGACCTGGAACCCTACTACGACCGCGCCGAGCGGAAGATGGGTTCCACCCATGTGCACGGCAGGCCGGCGCTGCCGGCGAACAACAACTACAAGGTGTTCGCCAACGGTGCCGAAAAGCTGGGCTACCGCCACTTTGCCACCGGCCCCTACGCCACCAACGCCGAACCCTACGACGGACGGCCGGCCTCGGTGCAGGACGGCTTCAACTTCCAGGGCGACAAGTCCGGCGCCAAATGGTCCACGCTGGTGTCCGAGATTCCCAAATCCTTGAAGACCGGACGGCTGGACCTGCGCCCGGACAGCCAGGCCGTGCAGATCACCTCCACCCCCGAGGGCCGGGTGGACGGGGTGGTGTACGCCGACGGCGACGGGCAGCTGCATCATCAAAAGGCGCGGGTGGTGGCGGTGGCGGGCAACGCGATCGAGACGCCGCGGCTGCTGCTGCTCTCGGGCTCGCCGCTGTTTCCCGACGGGCTGGCGAATTCCTCGGGCCAGGTGGGGCGGAACTACATGCGCCACACCACCGGTTCGGTGTACGCCCAGTTCGAGGCGCCGGTGCACATGTACCGCGGCGAGACCATGGCAGGTCTGATCGCGGACGAGTCCCGGCATGACCCGGACCGCGGGTTCGCCGGCGGCTACTACATGGAAACCATTTCGCTCGGTCCGGCATTTCTGGCGTCCTTCGTGGACCCCGGGGCGTGGGGACCGGGCTTCGCCTCCATCCTGGACGGCTACCGGCGCACCGCCGGCATGTGGATTGTGGGGGAGGACATGCCGCAGGAAACCAACCGGGTCACGCTGAACACCACGGTCACCGACCCGCTGGGGCTGCCGGTGCCCAACGTGCACTTCGATGACCATCCCAACGACGTTGCCATGCGCGAACACGGCTACGGGCAGGGCGCCGCGCTGTACGAGGCGGTGGGCGCGACGTCGGCGGTGCGGACCCCGCCGTATCCCTCCACCCACAACATGGGCACGGCGCGGATGAGCCTGCGCCCGGAGGACGGGGTGTGCAACGGGTTCGGGCAGACGCATGACGTGCCGAACCTGTTCATTTCCGACGGCTCGCAGTTCACCACCGGCGCGGCAGCGAACCCCACGCTGACCATTGTGGCGCTGGCGATCCGGCAGGCGGAGTACCTGTCGGCGCAGATGGCCCTGGGCGAGATCTGAGATGCCGTGAGTTCGGGCGGGAGCGACGGGAACGGGCCGCAGATCGCCGTGCTCGGCGCCGGGATCCTGGGGGTGTCCACGGCGGTGCAGCTGCTGCGCGGCGGCGCGTCCGTCACCCTGGTGACGGATGCGCATCCTGCCAGCGGGGCATCGGGTCGCTCCCTTTCGTGGTTGAACTCCGGCGGCGGCTATCCGCCGGAGTATCACCGGCTGCGGCTGGCCGGCATGGACCGTTACCGGACCCTGCTGGCGGAGAACCCCGACCTCGACTGGCTCCGGTTCGACGGCGGCGTGTACTGGGACGGCGGCGCGCTCGCGGACAGGTGCGAGGCGCAGCGGGACCGCGGATATGACGCACGGCTGGTTCCGGCGAGCGGCGTGGCCGGCGTGGCCCCCGGCCTGGACCCGGCGGCGCTGCCGGCCGAAGTGCTGTTCAATCCCGGCGAAGGCTGGGTGAGCCTGCCACACCTCATCCGGCACCTGCTGGCAGAATTCGCGCTGCTCGGCGGAACCCTGGTCACCGCAGCGGGACCGGCCTCCGTGATCGTGGAAGGAGGCGCCGCCGTCGGGCTCCGCACTGAATCCGGGGAAGTGCATCCGGCTGACGCGGTGCTGGTGGCCGCCGGCGCCGGCACTCCCGCCCTCCTTGATGGGCTGGGGGTACAGCTGCAGGACGGATCGGATCTGGCCATGCTGGTGGTGACCGAGCCCAAGGCACACAGCCTCAGGGCGGTGCTGAACACCCCGCGGGTATCCGTGCGGCCGCATCCGGGCTCCCGGCTTGCGATGGATTCCACCTGGTATCTGGATCAGATCACACCCAACGACGACGGCGGCTGGTCGGTGGATCCGCAGGTGGTGCTGGACCTGGTGGACGAGGCCTCGGCTCTGCTTGCCGGCCACCCGCGGCTGGTGGCACAGAGCTGGCGGATCGGGTTGAAGCCGGTGCCCGGCGACGGCCGGCCCGTGCTGGGGGAGCTGACGGGGATGCCCGGATGCTACGTGGCGTTTACCCATTCCGGAGCGACTCTCGGGTTGATTGCCGGTGAGCTGCTGGCCCGCGAGATCCTCTCCGGACGGCGGCATCCAATGCTTGGTCCATTCCGGCCGGAGCGGATGGCATGCTACGCTCCGGTGCGGGCCGGACAGGCCGGGTTCTTCGGCCAACTTTGAAACACTACGCAGCCGGTGAACGGCTTTCAAGAGGAACTTCGTGCAGATTACGCATTGTTTTCGCTTGGACATGGCTCACGCGGTTTCCGTGTCACGCTTTCGAATCCAGACAGTGCCGCCTGGGCAGCCACGAATCCGGAGGACGGAATGAGTCACACCACGATACCGAGGACAGTTGAAGGGTCAGCGGACAGATCCGGCAGGCAGCGGGCCGGAAAGACCAGCCTTTGGTGGGCCCTGACTATTGAACCGGAGGAGAAGGGGTCGTGTGACGGGTGGGTCAAGCATGTTGTTGCGCCGCTGAGCGCGCAGGCGCGGAACTGGGGTGCCGGCCGGGCGGGCTTCTCACGCAGCGAAGATGAGAACAGCCCCTCCCTCAACATGAATGTGGTGGCCCCCGCCGACGTTGTGGACCGTGTGTGGGACTTTGCCAACGCGCTGGCTCTCCGGTCCGGCCCGACGCTTGGCTCCGTAAAGCTTGCTCAAACCAAGGCAATCACCCCGCCATGGGCGGGAGGGCCGGTGCCACGGAAAATGGAAGCAGCACTGGCAAAGTACGGTGGCATGCAGGGTATGGAGCTGGCGGGCGATGTTGCGGAGCTTTCCTCTGACCTGGCTATTTGGGCGGTCGGCCGTTTCCCCGGCAGCAACGTGCGCTCGCCGTTGGCCGCCCTGCTGCTCTTCGACACGTGCCACAGCATGATGAGGGGGCCGCGGTCGGCTGTGTGGGCTGACCGCCGGACAGTGAGCTGGAATTACTACTGGGACATGCACCTGCGCAGCTGCACTGCTTCCTACGGCCTCCGCTCGGAGCGCGCGCACCAGACGCTGAAGGACCAGCTTGCTCCGAGGATTGTTCCTGCCCACCGGATTATGGCCGCCCTTGCCTCTGAGCCTTCCGTTGACGCTTGGCGCAAGCGCTGGGTGCGGGTCATTGATAACTACCTGTACCGGGCAGACAAGGCACGCGTTAGCCGCAGCGCTCAGCAGATGACCATGACCCAGGGCAGGCACATGCTCAACCGCCTCGGCATCTCCGTGCGTGATGAGGCTGCCCTCGGCCAGTACGCACGTGCCTGGACCAAGGAACTTGAGGATGGCCTTGCGTGAAAGGGCGCTCTGAGACAGTAAGCCGGACGGGGCCGCCGGGCCCTGTCTACCGCGGTGAGAGAACGGCGGCGGCCCGCTCCAGAGCACCGGGAACAATCGAGTAGTACGCCCAGACACCCCGCTTTTCGCGGTGCAGGATGCCGGCGTCCACGAGGATCTTCAAGTGATGCGACACGGTGGGCTGGCCCAGGCCGACCGGCTCGGTGAGATCGCAGACGCAGGCTTCCTTGTTCTCCTGTGCGGCGATCAACGAGACCAGGCGCAGCCGCGTCGGTTCAGCCACGGCTTTGAGCAGCCGGGCAAAACGCTGGGCATCTTCGGCACTGAGCGCTTCGGAAGTCAGCGGCGTGCAGCACTCTTCGGCAAGGGGATCGGCGGCGATCTGAACGGGGGTCACCCGTCCATTATGCTCCCCGGATTGACATCCGTCGATGGCTGGGAGAATACTCAATATTGATAAACATCGATATTGTTCGATACCTGCTGTCTCGAACGTCTGAGGAGTTACGTGAGCACCCCCGCCACATCTACCGGTCAGGTTACTGCCCGGCTGTCGACCCTGGACCGCTTCCTGCCTGTGTGGATCCTGACCGCCATGGTGACCGGCCTGCTGCTGGGCCGGCTGCTCCCCGGCGTCGGCCCGGCCCTGGACTCGGTCAAGGTCGCCAACGTGTCCCTGCCCATCGCCGTCGGCCTGCTGGTGATGATGTATCCGGTGCTGGCCAAGGTCCGCTACGACGAAACCTCCAAAGTGGTTGCGGACCGGAAGCTGATGGTCACCTCTCTGGTGCTGAACTGGGTGGCCGCGCCGGCGTTCATGTTTGCGCTGGCTTGGATTTTCCTGCCGGACCTGCCCGAGTACCGCACTGGATTGATCATTGTGGGGCTGGCCCGCTGCATCGCCATGGTGATGATCTGGAACGATCTGGCCTGCGGGGACCGCGAAGCCGCCGCCGTGCTGGTGGCGATCAACTCCGTCTTTCAGGTCCTGGCTTTTGGTGCCCTGGGCTGGTTCTACCTGCAGGTGCTGCCCGGCTGGCTGGGGCTGGAAACCACAAGTGTTGAGTTCTCGTTCTGGGCCATTACGCTCAGCGTCCTGATCTTCCTGGGCATCCCGCTGCTCGCCGGCTTCCTGACCCGCATCCTCGGCGAAAAAGCGAAGGGCCGCGACTGGTACGAGGGCACGTTCCTGCCGAAGCTGGGCCCGTGGGCTCTCTACGGACTGCTGTTCACCATCGTGCTGCTGTTCGCCCTGCAGGGGGACGAAATCACCTCGAACCCGCTCGACGTCGCCCGGATCGCCCTGCCGCTGCTGGTCTACTTTGTTGTTGTGTTCAGCGTCGGCATGCTGCTCGGCAAGATCCTGAACCTGGGCTACCCGCGCACCACTACACTGGCGTTCACCGCCGCCGGCAACAACTTTGAACTGGCTATCGCCGTGGCAATCGGCACCTACGGGGTGACCTCCGGGCAGGCCCTGGCCGGCGTCGTCGGGCCCCTGATCGAAGTCCCGGTGCTGGTGGCCCTGGTTTACGTTGCCCTCTGGGCGCAGAAAAAGTACTGGCCCTCCGCCGCACCCGCCTCTCCAGAAATGACGAACCGATGAGCACCACCGAAACCACAACCAAGCCCTCCGTCCTCTTCGTCTGCGTACACAACGCCGGCCGGTCGCAAATGGCTGCCGCCTACCTGCGCAGCCTCGGCGAGGGACGGATCGAGGTCCGCTCCGCCGGCTCCGCACCCGCGGACGCGGTTAACCCCGCCGCTGTGGCCGCTATGGCAGAGGACGGGATCGATATGTCCGCGGAACTGCCGAAGGTCCTGACCACCGAGGCCGTGCAGGAGTCCGACGTCGTGATTACCATGGGCTGCGGCGATGCCTGCCCGATCTTCCCCGGAAAACGCTACGAGGACTGGAAACTCGAGGATCCCGCCGGACAGGGCGTGGAAGCAGTCCGGCCCATCCGGGACGACATCAAGGCCCGGATTCAGGATCTGATTGCAGACCTGCTGCCCGAGCACGCATAGAGGAGAACACCCATGCCTGAGAACACCGAGATTTCCGAACTTCCCGTCGCCGTGATCGGTGCCGGACCCGTGGGCCTGGCCGCCGCCGCAGAGCTGCTCGAACGCGGCCTGGCCCCGATCATCTTCGAAGCCGGCGCCACGCCCGCTTCCGCGGTCGCCTCCTGGGGCCACATCCGCCTGTTCTCGCCGTGGCAGTACGACGTCGACGCCGCCGCCCGCCGCCTGCTCGCCCCCACGGGGTGGCAGGAACCCGACGCCGAAACCCTGCCCACCGGCGCCGAACTCCATGCGCAGTATCTGTCACCGCTGGCCGCCGTCCCCGCGATCGCCGACGCACTGCACACCTCCACCCGGGTTCTCGCCGTCAGCCGCGAGGGACTGGACAAGACCCGCACCGGCGGCCGGGAGAACGCGCCGTTCCTTCTCCGGGTGGAAGATGCAGAGGGCACGATCACCGATTACCGGGCACGCGCCGTCATCGACGCCTCCGGCACTTGGAGCACACCGAACCCGCTGGGCCAGGCAGGGCTGCGGGCCGTCGGGGAAGCCGACGCGTTTGAGGCAGGGCTCATCACCGCTCCTTTGCCTGACGTTACCGGCCGCGACCGCGCCCGGTTCGCCGGCAAACACGTCCTGGTGGTCGGCGCCGGCCACTCGGCCGCGAACACCCTGCTGGCCCTGGGCGAGCTGGCCGAGCAGGAGCCCGGCACCCGGATCAGCTGGGCCATCCGCAGTGCCTCCGCCAACGGGGTTTACGGCGGCGGCGACCTGGACGGCCTGCCCGCCCGTGGCGCGCTGGGCAGCCGGCTGCGCACCCTGGTGCAGGAGGGGCGGATCGAGCTGCACACCTCCTTCACCATCACCGGCTTCAAGACCTCCGATACCCTCGCAGTGGTCGGCACTACGCCGGAAGGTGAGAAGCAGCTGGACGTGGACCTGCTGGTTCCGGCCACCGGATTCCGCCCTGACCTGAACCTGCTGCGCGAAATCCGGCTGGACCTCGACCCCGCCGTGGAGGCACCGCGGGAACTCGGTCCGCTGATTGACCCCGAGTTCCACAGCTGCGGCACCGTGGCACCGCACGGCGCCAAGATGCTGTCCCACCCGGAGAAGGACTTCTACATCGTGGGCATGAAGTCCTACGGCCGGGCCCCCACATTCCTGATGGCCACCGGCTACGAGCAGGTCCGCTCCATCGCCGCAGCCCTGGCCGGAGACCAACAGGCCGCCGACGACGTGCAGCTGGTCCTGCCCGAAACCGGCGTCTGCTCCACCGACCTCGGCGGCAGCTGCGACGCACCGGCCGCTGATGGGGCAGCGGAAGCAGTGTCCTGTTGCGGAACGGCACCTGAACCCGCAGCCGAGCAGGCATCATCCTGCTGCGGCGCTCCCGAAGCGGCACCGGAACCTGCCCCGGCGGCGTCGTCCTGCTGCAGCGCACCCGAACCGCAGTTCCTGGGTATTCCCACCGGACTGGAACACGGCCGCTCCGCGGCTCGGGAGAGCTGATTGCCCGTCACCTCGGGGCGCAATGTTGATGTCCTGGTGATCGGGGGCGGCCAGGCCGGTCTCGCCGCAGGGTTCTACCTGAACCGGCTGCGGCGGGACGAGGCCTCGGGTCGCTCCGGTCCGGCTCCAACCTTTGCCATTCTGGACGCCAACGCGGAGCCCGGCGGTGCGTGGCAGCACTACTGGAACAGTCTGGAACTGTTCTCCCCAGCGGCCTACAGTTCCCTGCCCGGTTACCGGATGCCTGCATGGAAGGGCGAAGGCAACCCCTCCGCCGACCACGTTGCGAACTATCTTCGCACCTATGAATCGCGCTATGACCTGCCGGTGCACCGCCCGGTCCGGGTGCAGGCAGTTCGCGCGGCCGATGGCGGCGGATATGTAACGGACACCGATCGCGGGCAGTGGACCAGCCGGGTGGTCATCAACGCCACCGGGAGCTGGAACACCCCTCAGTTCCCGCGGCCGCCCGGCAGCGACCGGTTCGCCGGACAGCAGCTGCACACGGCCGGCTACCGGGGCCCGGAGCCTTATGCCGGACGAAACGTTGTGGTGGTGGGCGGCGGGAACTCCGGTGCGCAGATTGCCGCGGACCTCGCACCGACTGCGGCGGTCACCTGGGTGACCCGGAACCCGCCGCGGTACCTGCCCGACGACGTCGACGGCCGGGCACTGTTCGACATCGCCACCCGCCGCGTCCGGGCCCTTGCGGCGGGGGAGCCCGAGGGCGGCGGGGTCGCTTCCTTGGGAGACATTGTTGCCGTTCCGTCCGTGCGGGCGGCACGGGACGCCGGCCTGCTTGATGCGCGGCCAATGTTTTCCCGGCTCACTCCCGGCGGCGTGCAGGAGGAGGACGGGAAACAGCTGGATGCCGATGTGATCATTTGGTGCACCGGTTTCCGGCCGGACCTGCAGCATCTGCAGCCGCTTGGCCTCACCACCCGGAACGGTGTCCCGGCAACTGACGCGTTGCCGGCCACGCGCTCAGTCGACAGCCCTGGCCTGTTCTTCCTGGGGTACGGAGACTGGTGCGGTCCGGCGTCGGCCACCCTCATCGGCGTGGGCGCTGCCGCGCGTGACACCGTGGCGGCCGTTGCGGGATCGGTGTCTTTGTAGCGAACCGGGGTTCTCTGCGTTAGGCTCCCGAAATGGGGAATTCCAAGCGCACATCCGAAGAGGATTACCGGCATTATGCCCGACCAGAACCAGGCTCCAATGTGAGTTGGGTGGAGGTCATTGACGACGGCAGCGGACGAGAGACACCGGCGGACTCAGATCGGTTGTTCGATCCGGTGTCCGGGTCCGTGACGAATCCTGACCTCGGCGGGGCGGAGAACGTCGGCGTTCCTGTGCAAGTGCCGTCGGGCGCTCCCGTGGTGCACCGCAGAAATCGAAGCCTCTGGGCTGCATGGGTGCTGGTGGCGTTTGCCCTGGTAGTCGGGCTCGGTTGGCTTTTCGGGCTCCTCCCGTCGCAGTGGGACGGCAACGTGTGGGCGGCCGACGGTTCTTTTTCCTCAGCAGCCGAGACCTCATGGCTCAGCCTGGAGATGCAGATGAACCTGTCTATGGCGGGGCCGTATCTTGTTTTCGTAGGACTGCTGGGCGCCATCATCCTGCTGGCCCTGCAGGCAGTCATCTTCCGCCGGGATCCCCGGACGGATTGAGTCCTGAGGGACAGCTCCATGTAGTTATCCGTTGTACGGCACGGCCGCGAGTCCCGTGGAGTCAGCGTCGGCTCAGGTCGTGCGCCGGCAGCGACCCCACCGAGGGCGGATCGGCCAGCAGCCCGGCAAACACCAGTTCGGCGGCGCCCACCAGCAGCAGATCGGTGCCCAGGGCGGCGCGGCGGATGGACACTTTGCTGCCCAGGCCGCCGATGGCGCCGGCGGCCACTCCGGACTCCAGTCGACCCGGAATAAAAGAGTCCAGGACGCCCAGGAAGCCGCCGAGCACGATGGTGCCCGGGTTAAAGATGTTCACGAAGTTGGCCAGGGCCTCCGCGAGCAGGTCCAGCTGCCGGTGGGTTTCGGCGATCAGCGCGGGGGAGTTGTCCTGCGTCATGGCGTCTTCGAGCTGGTCCTGATCAGCATGGTCCAGCCCCAAGATCGCCAACAGCCTGCCCAGGCTGACCTCCGTTTCCAGGCAGCCGCGGCGCCCGCAATGACAGGGGGTGCCTCCGGGCGTCACCACGGTGTGGCCGAGTTCCCCGGCGAAGCCCGCCGCTCCGCGGAGCGGAACCCCGCCCACTATCGCTCCGCCGCCGATGCCGCTGGCGCTGCCGTTGAGATAGACGACGTCGGATGCTCCCACCGCCGCGCCGAACAGGCTCTCGGCCAGGGAGCCGAGATTGGCATCATTTGCGGCGCGTGCGGGCAATCCCAGGCCCGCGCTGAGGGCGGCCGCGAGCGGCTCGTTGGACCACTGCAGGTGCGGGGCGAGCAGGACGGAACCGTCGGTGCTGTTGACCAGTCCAGGCACGGCTGCACCCACTCCGATTACCCGGGTCATGCCCGCCAGCTCGGTCTGCATGCCTTCGACCACTGCCTTGGAAATGTTGACGGTCTCCGTCACGGTAGGCAGGGACCCGGCGTCGTACCGGACCCTGCGGTGGACCTTGCCGCCCAGTCCCACCACGCCCACCGTGACCGCATCGACGTCGGGATGCACGGAAATGGCCGCAATGCGATTGTTCGCGTGAACCAGCGGACTGGGCCGGCCCACCCGTTTGAGGGCAGGCGGCTCCGTCTCATACGCGAGTCCCAGTTCGCCGAGTTCGGCCACGAGCGCGCCCACAGTGGAGCGGTTGAAACCGCAAAGGCGGGTCAGATCGGCACGGGAGAGCGGTCCGCGGCGGTGCAGGAGGGTTAGGACACGGGAGAGGTTCTGCGCGCGGATACTCTCCGTGCCGGAGGGGGTGCCGTTGTGCATGCTCTGCCGTTTCTGCCGGGAAGTTGTTTGCCTGCGTTGTTCCGGACCGCAAACCGGACCGTTTCTCAGCGTAACCCCATGTGGACGCGGATGTCCGGTTTTGTTGTGGGGAGACAGAAATATGGTGCAGGGAGGGTTGACGGGCGCATCTATGGAAGCAGAAGGCATTGACAGCGGAGCCCGGGAGCCATAAGTTGTTGTTCCCAACTAATATCGGCTTTTGGAGTGAATTGTGACAACGACGCCCTCACCTTCCGACCGTTTTACCTTTGGCCTCTGGACAGTGGGCTGGACCGGCAATGACCCGTTCGGTGTTCCCACCCGCGTGGAGCTGGATCCGGTGGAGGCCGTCCACCGGCTCGCCGATCTGGGCGCGTACGGCATCACGTTCCACGACAATGACCTGATTCCGTTCAACGCCACGGCCTCCGAACGCGAGCAGATCCTCAAGAACTTCCGGGCAGCCCTGGCCGAAACCGGCCTCAAGGTTCCCATGGTCACCACCAACCTCTTCAGCCATCCGGTGTTCAAGGACGGCGGTTTCACCTCCAATGACCGCTCCATCCGCCGTTTCGCGCTGCGCAAGGTCATGGCCAACATGGACCTGGCCGCCGAAATGGGTGCTGAAACCTTCGTCATGTGGGGCGGGCGTGAAGGCTCCGAGTATGACGGCTCCAAGGACTTCGCCGCCGCCTACGACCGGATGAAGGAAGGCGTCGACACCGTCGCCGGCTACGTCAAGGAGAAGGGCTACAACCTCCGCCTGGCGCTGGAGCCCAAGCCCAACGAACCCCGCGGCGACATCTTCCTGCCCACCGTCGGACACGCCCTGGCGTTCATCAACGAGCTGGAGCACGGCGACATAGTCGGCCTGAACCCGGAAACCGGCCACGAACAGATGGCCGGACTGAACTTCAACCACGGCATCGCCCAGGCGCTGTGGGCCGGCAAGCTCTTCCACATTGACCTCAACGGCCAGAAGTCCATCAAGTTCGACCAGGACCTGGTGTTCGGCCACGGCGACCTGACCAGCGCCTTCTTTACGGTGGACCTGCTCGAAAACGGCTTCCCCAACGGCGGCCCGCACTACGAGGGTCCCCGCCACTTCGATTACAAGCCCTCCCGCACCGAAGGCTATGACGGCGTCTGGGAATCCGCGAAGGCCAACATGTCCATGTACCTGCTGCTCAAGGAACGCGCCCTGTCCTTCCGCGAAGACCCCGAGGTCCAGGAAGCACTGGCCACCTCCGGTGTGTTCGAGCTGGGCCAGCCCACGCTTGGCGCCGGGGAAAGCACCGCGGACCTTCTGGCGGACACCGCGTCCTTCGAAGATTTCGACGCCGACAAGGCCGCCGAACGCTCCTTCGGATTCGTCCGGTTGAACCAGCTCGCCCTGGAACACCTCATGGGCGCCCGCTAAAAGAGATGCCTTGCTGCCGCCGGGTCCGTCACAACGGGCCCGGCGTTGCAGCGTCGAACGAGTTCCGCCGAAAACGATGAAAGGTACCGCCATGGCACTGGTCGCCGGAGTGGACAGCTCCACCCAATCCTGCAAAGTGGTGATCCGGGATTCCGCCACCGGCACCCTGGTCCGCTCCGGAACCGCGCGGCATGCCGAGGGCACCGAGATAGATCCCGAAAACTGGTGGCAGGCCCTGCAGGATGCGGTGCGGGCTGCCGGCGGGCTCGACGACGTCGAGGCCGTGGCGGTCTCCGGCCAGCAGCACGGCATGGTGTGCCTCGATGAGGACGGCGCGGTGGTCCGCCCGGCCCTGCTGTGGAATGACGTGCGCTCCGCGGCGGCGGCCGAAAAGATGGTCTCCGAGGCCGGGCCCGACGGCGCTGCCTACTGGGCGGGGGAAACCGGCACCGTGCCGGTGGCCTCCATTACCGCGGCCAAGCTGCGCTGGCTGGCGGAGAATGAACCGGAAAATGCTGCCTGCACTGCTGCGGTCTGCCTGCCGCACGACTGGTTGAGCTGGCGGCTGGCCGGCTACGGCCCGGGCAGCGGCCGCGCCGGACTCGAAGCGCTGCGCACCGACCGCTCGGACGCGTCCGGGACCGGCTACTGGTCACCGGCCACCGGTGAATATCTTCCCGCCGTGCTGGAGCAAACCCTCGGTCATGTACCGCTGCTGCCGCGTGTTCTGGGGCCGCTGGAAGCGGACCAGCGGACGCCGTCGGGCGCTGTGATCGCGCCGGGCACCGGGGACAACGCCGGCGCCGCCCTGGGTGTGGGAGCCGGAGTGGGCGACGTCGTTGTGTCCGTGGGCACCTCCGGCACCGTGTTTGCGGTGACCGAGGATCCTTCCGCCGACGCCATCGGTCTGGTGGCCGGATTTGCCGATGCCACCGGACACTTCCTGCCGCTAACCGCCACGCTTAATGCCTCACGGGTCCTGGACGCCACCGCAGCGCTGCTGTCCGTGGACCTTCCGGAACTGACCCGGCTGGCGCTGGCAGCACCGGACGGTGCCGGCGGGCTGAGCCTGGTGCCCTACTTTGAAGGGGAACGAACCCCGAACCTTCCCGACGCCACGGGTTCGCTGCACGGGATAACCCTGGCGAACTTCACGCGGGAGAACCTGGCGCGCGCCGCCGTTGAAGGAATCGCCTGTTCCCTGGCAGATGGCTTGCAGGCGCTGCGCAATCTGGGCATTGAAGCCCGCCGCATCATCCTGGTGGGCGGAGGGGCCCGCTCCGAAGCGCTTCAGCACGCTGTTTCCGCAGTGTTCGGCCTTCCCGTGACCGTGCCCTCTCCGGGGGAGTATGTGGCCGACGGGGCCGCCCGGCAGGCGGCGGCCGTGCTCACCGGTGCATGGCCGGAGTGGACGGCCGCGAGCGAATCCGTGGTGAAGGCAGGCGCCGCGCCGGAGGTCCTGGCGCGCTACCGGCAGGCCGCAGCCACGGCAGGGTGACGTCGCCCCCTGCTCCCTGCATGAGGTGCGTCCGGTAGGTTGGGGCGCATGAAGCTTTGGGGGCAGGCAGTACTAAGGGGCGGAATTCCGCTCGTCATCATGTCGGGAATCTCCGTCGCGCTTTACGCACAGGGAGAAGCGAAGGATGGTCGTGGCACGCTGTTTGCTGCCCTTGTTTTCGGGGTGGTGTTGGCCGCATCCGTCATTTACGACGTCGAGAGGTGGACGCTCGCCCGGCAAACGGTGGTTCACTTTGCCGTGATGATCGTAACCGTCCTGCCGCTGCTCTTTGTCAGCGGCTGGTTCCCCACCCGGACAGCCGTGGACTGCTTCGCGATTGTGGGGACCTTCCTGCTGGTGGGGCTAGTGCTGTGGACAGCCGCGTTTGTGGTGTTCGGTGTGCTGGTTCCCCGGTTCCAGGCGCGGTCCACGCGTGATCGGGTGCCTCACTAACGACCCCTTCTAGGCCGACTTAAGCCGACTTTGTGAAATTTTGCGAATAATTCCGGAATCCTTGTAAAAGTTCTGGAATTACGTAATTATTGGGCATGGCCGAAGAACAAGATGCCGGGCGGGAAGCACTCGAGGCCCGGGTGCAAGCGCTGGAGGCGCGGCTTGGCGCCCTCGAGCAGCAGGTTGAGTCGCGGCAGCAATCGCCGGACGCAGACCCAACAGACGTCTTCTGGGCACTCAACGGACTGCGGGACCGCTACCCCGATCCCGGCGCCGTCCTTTTCGCCGGCACCGCCAGCACTGCGGGCGGTGCGCGCTATGAGTATCAATACGGACTGGAAACGGGGCATCTGCTCGACGTCGACTGGACCCAATTCGCCGACTCGCTGGCCTCACTGGGACATCCTGTCCGGCTGGCTGTCCTGCGGGCGGTCCTCGGCGGAACGGAAACCGTGGCCGGACTGGTGGACGATCTGGGGCTGGGAACCTCAGGCCAGATGTACCACCACATCCACCAACTGACGGCCGCCGGCTGGCTGACACCGCACGCCCGGTCCCGCTATGCCATTCCCCCGGCACGGGTCATTCCGCTGCTGGCCATTCTCACCGCTGCTTCCGGAGGTAACTGAAATGGGAACTCAACGACGAAAGATCCTGGGGATCCTGACGGCGGCCGCGGTCCTGGCCTGCGGGCTCCTGGCCGCACCCTGGGCGCCGCGGTTGTCTTCGGACATTTCCGGGGACAGGGCCTTGGCCGAAGCCGTCCGGCCCCTGCTGCAGAAACCTGCCGACCAGGTCAGTGTGGTCTATCTTGAGGACGGCACTGCCAAGTTCGCCGGATTCGGCGCCGACGAACACACCGAGTTCGAGATTGGCTCGGTGTCCAAGACCTTCACGGCTGCTCTCTTGGCGGACGCCGTGGAGCGCGGTGAGTTGACCCTGGAAACGACCGTCGCGGACATCCTGGGACCGGAGCTGGCCGACCCCGACGCCGAAATCGGCACAGTCACCCTTGCGGAGCTGGCGAGCCACCGCTCCGGACTTCCCCGTCTGTCTACGGATCCCGCGTCTCTGGTGTTCAGTTTTTTGGGGCCGGTTTTGCACCGTGACCCGTATCCGGCCTCACCGGCTGCGGTTCTTGACCATGCCCAGTCAGCCTCGGTGGGCGGCCGGGGCCGCGTGAGCTATTCCAATTTCGGCTACGCCTTTCTGGGACAGCTCCTCGCCAAGGCAGCAGGCATGAGTTACGCCGATCTGCTGCAGCAGCGCATCTTGGATCCGCTGGATATGGAGGACACCTACGCACCGGTGACCGCGGACAACCTGCGTCCAGGCGCTCCGACCGGCCGCAGTGCAGGCGGACAGAGGCAGGCGGCCTGGACCGCCAACGGCACCGCTCCCGCGGGCGGAATCCGCTCCACACCCGCGGACATGGCGCGGTACATCCAGGCGCTGCTGGCAGGCGCCGCACCGGGCTCGAAGGCGCTGGATCCGCAGTGGGACAGCGACGGTGACGGCGAACAGGTGGGCCTGGCCTGGTTCACCCAGGTCTCATCCGAGACACCGGACCGGGCCGTGACGTGGCACAACGGCATGACCGGAGGGTTCGCTTCCATGGCCGCGCTGGACCGCGACGCCGGACGGGCGGTGCTTACCTTCTCGAATGTGGCAACAGGTCAGGAAGAAGCTGCCCTGACGCTGCTGAAGGAGGGCATCTGATGCCTATTTCACTCATCTCATGGCTCCTCGCCGGAGTCCTTGCCGTGACCTGCCTTGCCGTGGCACGTTCGGCATGGAATCTGGGTGAGCGGGCACCCGGCATCAGCCGGATGGCACTCTTGTCCGGTCTGCTGGACGCAGCCGCCACCGCGGCGTTATTCCGGCTGGCCCTGCCCTGGAGCGCCGGAACCACGCTGCTGTGGGTGCTGGCCATGGCGGCTCTGGCAGCGGCGGTTGCCGGAGCGGTCATCCGCTGGCCGGTGCTGCCGTCGCATGCCGGGCTGCTGGACTTCGAGGAATCCGAACCCGGCACCACGGAATCCGGCAGCCCCGAACCCGGCAGCGGAGGCACGCTCCGGACCAAGCCGTCGCGAAAGGCGAAGAAGAAGTCCACAAAGAAGGAACCAGGACGGACGGCAGTGGCAGTGCGCGCGGGCGTGCTGGCCGCCGTCGTCGTTCTCTCCTTTGCCGTGGGGTAGGCAGTTAGCCGGCGGCGGTCATCTCGCGCAGGAAGCGGACGGCGGCGAGGTCGTCCTCGGGACCGCCGCCCTCGTGCCCGTTGAACGGCCACGCCGTGATCTGCTTGGGTCCGGCGTAGGCGTTGTACGCGGCATACACGGTGGACGGGGGAGTGATGGCATCCATAAGGCCGGCCCTGAACAGAGCCGGAACCGTGGCCTGGGCGGCGAAGTTCACGCCGTCGAAATAGCGCAGTGTCTGCTGCGCACGCTCGGCTTCGGTACGGTGGACGGCGAGGAAATCGCACACTTCGCGGTAGGGATACGCATCGGTGATCTGCAGGGCGCGCGGAATGTCGGACAGGAACGGCACCCGCAGCACGGCACCCCGCAGGTCCGGGCAGAGTCCGGCAACAGCCAGGGCGACGCCGCCGCCCTGGCTGATCCCGGTCACCGCCACCCGGTCCGGGTCCACCACGGTCAGCTCGCGGGCGGCCTGAACCGCCCGCACGGCATCGGTGAACAGCCGGCGGTAATAATAGGTCTGCGGATCCAGGATGCCGCGGGTCATGACACCGGGGACCTGCGGTCCGCCGCTGCCGGCGCCGTCCGGCGTGGCACCCCGGCTCCAGGAAGCACCCTGGCCGCGCGTGTCCATCTGCAGGTGGGCAAATCCGGCGCCCGCCCACAACAGGTTCTCGTGCGCTTCGCCGCGCCCGCCGCCGTAACCGACATACTCCACCACGCACGGCAGCGGTCCGGCGGCCCTGTGCGGCACCCGCAGCCAGGCCCGCACCGGTTCACCGTTCCAGCCGGCGAACTGCACGTCGTAAACATCGATCGCGTCCAGCACCGTGGGTTCGGCAGTGACCTGCAGATCCAGCGGATGCGAGCGCGCCTGTGCCAGGGTTTCGGACCAGAAGTCGGTGAAGTCCTCCGGCCGGGTCTGGCTGCTGGTGTATCGCGCGAGCTGGTCGGCGGGCAGATCGGTATACATGCGGCAAGCCTAGCGCGTGACCCGGACATCGCAATGCAGTCGCCGGGTGTGGTCCACCGGCCGGGTTGGTCCCGTGAGTTCCACCTGCTGCCGCAGCCTGATGTCGGTGCTGGAAACTCCGAACTGCAGTTCCAGCGCGCCGGGCTCCACAATGCGCTGACCATCGCGGCCGGTGAAGGACGCGACGTCGGCCGGCACCGTGAACTGCACCCGCGCCGAGGCTCCGGCGTCCAGCTCAACCCGGGCGTAGCCGATCAGCCGCTGCACCGGGCGGACCACGGAGGCCACCGGATCGTGCAGATACAACTGCACAATCTCGGTGCCGGACCGCCCGCCGGCGTTCGTGAGGGTCAGGCTTACGGCGGTTTCACCGTCCACCGGGAATTGCTGCGGGCCGTCCAGGACCAGGTCGGAGAACTCAAAGTTCGTGTAGCTCAGGCCGTGCCCAAATGGATAGGCCGGGGTGGGATCGATGTTGGAAACGCCGCTGGCCTGTCCCAGCGGAGCGGTCAGGTAGGTGGACGGCTGGGCGCCGCGGGCGGCGGGCATGCTGACGGGCAGGCGCCCGCTGGGGTTGGTGCGTCCGCTGAGCACACCGGCCAGCGCCGGTCCGCCTTCCTCGCCGGGGAAGAAGGCCTGCACGACGGCGGCGGCCCGCTCCGGTGCGCTGCCCAGGGCATAGGGGCGGCCGGTCAGCAGGGTGACGACCACGGGTTTGCCGGTGTCCAGCAGGAGATCCAGCAGTTCCTGCTGCACGCCGGGCAGGGCCAGTGACTCGACGTCGCAGCCTTCGCCGCTGGTGCCCCGGCCAAAGAGCCCGGCACGGTCACCCAGAACGGCAATGACGACGTCGGCCTCCGCCGCGGCAGTCACCGCGTCGTCGAATCCGCCGGTGTCCGCGCCGTCGATGCTGCAGCCGGCCACCACGGTGAGGGTGTCCTGCGGCAGTTCCCGGCGCAGCGCCTCGGCCACGGTGGGCAGGTCAATGCCGGCCTCCACCTCGGGATGTGCACCCCCCACATGGGCGGGGAAGGAATAGCAGCCCAGGAACGCCATCGGGTTGTCCGCGTTGGGGCCGATCAGTGCAATCTTCTGCCCGGCCTGCAGCGGCAGCACGCCGTTGTTGGCGGCCAGCACAATGGCCTGCTCGGCAACCTCGGCCGCCAGCTGCCGGTTGGCCGCCGGGTCCAGCGACACGCTGCCGCGCAACGCATCGGCGGCGGTGTCGCTGTCCAGGCCGGCGCCGTCGTCGTCCGTCGGATGAGCCAGCGCCGCGGGGACGGGACTCCACTCCGGATCGAGCAGGCCGAGTTCAATTTTCTGCAGCAGGACGCGGTGCAGGGCACGGTCAATGACGGCGGGATCCAGCCGCCCGGCGGCGATCTCTTCGAGGAGATGGTCCCCGAAAGCGTCAACCGTGGGCAGCTCCACGTCCACGCCGGCGGACAATGCGGCGTTGGCGGCTTCGCCCAGAGTGGCGGCGACGCGGTGCAGTTCCTTGAGGAAGGCAACGCCGAAGTAATCGGCCACCACGGTGCCGGTGAACCCCCAGGTCTCCCGCAGCAGCCCGGTAAGCAGGCCCGTGTCCGCGGCGGACGGAACGCCGTCCGTGTCCGTGTAGGAGTGCATGACCGAGCGCACACCGGATTCCCGGACCGCCATTTCGAACGGCGCCAGGATGACGTCGGCGAACTCGCGCGGACCAATGGACACCGGTGCCAGGTTCCGGCCGGCGCGGGAGGCGGAGTACCCGGCAAAGTGCTTCAGCGTGGCCACGATGCCCGCGCCCTCCAGCCCCTGGATGTAGGCGGTGGCGACGGTGCCGATCAGATAGGGGTCCTCGCCGATCGTCTCCTCCACCCGGCCCCACCGTGCGTCGCGCACCACATCCAGCACGGGCGCCAGTCCCTGATGGATACCCACGGAGCGCATGTCGGCACCGATGGCCCCGGCCATGCGGCGGATCAGATCGGGATTGAAGGTGGCACCCCAAGACAGGGGCACCGGATAGGCGGTGGCACCCCAGGCGGCAAACCCGGCCAGGCATTCCTCGTGTGCCATGGCCGGGATGCCGAACCGGTTGGCTGCAACAATGCGCTGCTGCGTGCGCATCAGGGACAGGGCGCCGACGGCGGCATCCACGGGTTTGGTGCCGAAGGGCCGGGTCAGCTGGCCCAGCCCGTGCGGCAGGATCTCAGCCAGGTCAGGTGCCGGGGTCATGTCGTGCTGGTGCGGGGCCACTTCGCCGCCCTCGCTGGAGACCCCCACCCAGATGCCGAACAGCTGTGCGGTTTTTTCCCGCAGGGTCATTTCGTCTATCAGTGCATCAGCGCGGGCAGCGGCGGGAAGGGTGGCATCGCGCCAGCGGGCGCGGTCGATGATTGCATCGGTCATTATTTTCCTCCGACCCCCATGAGGCCTTGAACAAGTGCGCGGCGCGCAAAGAGATACACCAGCAGGACGGGAATCATGGAGACGGTGACGGCTGCCAGGATGCCCGGCACGTTCACGCCGTACTGGGTTTGGAAGTTGAACAGGCCAAGGGTGATCACCCGGTTGGACTCGGACTGGGTCAGGATCAGCGGGAGCAGGAACCCGTTCCAGCCCTGCAGTGCGGAGAACACGGCAATGGTGGACAGTCCGCCTTTGGAGAGCGGCAGCACCAGGCGGAAGAACGCCCGGGCCGGGGTTGCTCCGTCCACTGACATGGCTTCGTAGAGTTCGGGCGTGATGTCCCGCATGGTGCCGGTCAGGATCAGCGTGCAGATGGGCAGGGCGAAGGCGGCCGTGGGCAGGATGATGCCCAGCAGGGTGTCATACAGGCCGGCGGTGTTGATCAGGTAGAACATCGGCACGATTACGGCCTGGACCGGAATGGCCAGTCCCAGCAGAAAGAACCGGAACACGAAGGTGGTGCTGCGGCCCTGGCTGCGCACAATCGCGTAGGACAGCGGCGGGACCACCAGCAGCACAATGGCCACCACGCCGCCGGTGACAATGAAGGTGTTCAGGAAGTAGCCGCCAAAGCCCTGCCGGAATACTTCCAGGTAGTTGTCGAAGGTCAGGCTGGTGGGCACGGACAGCGGTCCGTTGGCGCTGAAGTCGCCGCGGGTCTGCACGCTGGCCGCGACCATCACGTACAGCGGCAGGGCCACGATCACCAGCCAAAGGGCTGCGGCCGCGCCGGCAATGTAGTTGGGGCGGGTACGCATCAGAGTCCTTCCATGGTGCTGCGCATTTTGTCGTAGCCGGACACCTTGACCATGATCAGGGAGATCGCGGTGGCCACGACCACCAGGACCAGGGCCACTGCGGCACCGACACCGAAGTCGAAGCGCTGGAAGGCCTGCTCGTACATGTAGAAGGCAGTGATGGTGGTTGCGGTGCCGGGTCCGCCGTCGGTCAGGATCAGCACGGTTTCAAAGGTGGTGAGCCCGCCCACCACCATCAGGATCACCGAGGTGATGATGCTGTTGCGCATCTGCGGCAGCGTGATGCTGAAGAACGCCCGCACACGGCCCGCTCCGTCCACCTCCGCCGCCTGGTACAGCACCGCCGGCACGGATTTGGCGGCACCCTGGTAGATCAGGGTGTGGAACGGGGTGAACTGCCACATGCCCACAAAGATGATCACGGCGATGGCGGTTGACTGGTTTCCGAACAGGTTTCCGTCGCCGAACAGCCAGCTCAGCTGCCCCGGGATGCCGAAGTTCGGATCCAGCAGGGCACGCCAGAGCACGGAAATTGCGGCCGAGGACAGCAGCAGCGGAACAAAGTAGATGGCGCTGAGCACGGCACGGTTGCGTTGTTCGCCCGCCGCCCAGACCCCCAGCAGAATGCTGATGGGGGTCTGGGTGAGGACGCCGAGCACAATGAACAGCAGGCTCAGCCACAGGCTCTGAATCATGACCGAATCCCCGGCCAGTTCCTGCCAGTTTTCCAGGCCGACAAACTTGGGATCGCCGATGCCGCGCCAGGAGCTGAAGGACAGCAGGACGACGGCGATCAGCGGCACCACGGCGAAAAGCGAGAAGAACACCGTTGCGGGCAGGGTCCAGAGGAATCCCGGACGGGTCTTGTGTTCCCTTCCTCCCCGCGCCGGACGGTTCGCTGTGGAACCCTCCGGCGAGGCGGAACGGGGCGGATTCAGAGTTGTCATGGAGAGTTCCTAGAGTCCCTGCATGGCGGCGATGAAGCCGTCTTCATCGATGCGGCCGCTGAAGAAGTCGGCCATGGCGCCGTGAATGGCGGGGGTGGCCGAGGGCGGGTAGGCCTGGTCCCAGGAGAGCTGGAAGGAGGGAGCATTCTCCACCAGGGACAGCTGGTACTTGGCGTAGTCCGGGTTGGTGGCCTGATCCAGGAAGTCACCGGTGTTGGTGGTGGTGGGCAGGTTGCCGATCCCCACCTGCTGCTGCACGAACTCGTCGGAGTACATGAGCTTCAGGAAGTCCCGCACGGTGTCGGGGTACCGGGTGTTGGCCAGAACCGAGTAGAAGTTGTTGGTGTTGCCGACCAGGTTGGCCGGGTCGCCCTTGCCGCCGTCGACGGTGGGGAACTCGTTGTAGCCCAGGGAGTTGGCGGCGAATTCCGGAGCGGCGTCGCGGTGGGTCGAGTAGGCCCAGGAGCCCATCAGCTCAAAGCCGGCCTGACCGCTGGAGAGCAGGGAAGCGGAACCGCCGTCGGTGAACTTCACCGACTGGTAGTTGTTGCCGAAGGCCCCGGTGTCCACCAGGTCCTTCAGCATGCCCAGGGCCTCGCGGCTTTCATCGGATTCCCAGACGCTCGGATCTCCGCCCAGGGCGGCCTCAAAGAGTTCGGGACCGGCCACGCGGTCATACACGTATTCAACCCACATCAGGGTGGGCCATTCGTCGGCGCCGCCCAGGGCGATCGGGGTAACGCCGGCGGCCTTGAGCTTCTCGACATCGGCCAGCAGGTCATCCCAGGTTTCCGGTGCCCCGTCGATACCGGCTGAGGCCAGCACCTCCTCGTTGCTGAAGAGCATCACCGGCTGGGTGCCGCGCATGGGAATCCCGTACGCCTTGCCGTCCACCACTGCGGCATCAAACACCGACGGCAGGAACGCATCCTTGAGCTGCGGATCCTCGGCGATGAAGTCATCCAGCGGCATCAGGAGGTCCGCTTCCACGTAATCCGTGATGGATCCGCCGCCCCAGTTGAAGAAGATGTCCGGGGCCGAATCGGTGTCGATGATGGTCTGCAGCTTGCTCTGATATTCAGCGCCGGGGATGGTGTCAAGGACAACCTTCACATCGGAGGTTTCGTTGAACTGGTCAACCATGGCCTGCTCCACCGTGTTGCCGGCGTCGCCGTAGACCAGGACGTGCACTTCATTTTCGGGACGGTTCGAGGCCTCGGAGCCGCCGCTGGAACAGGCGGCCAGGGACAGGCCCAGGACTACCGCGCTGGTGGCGGCGGCAGCTGGGCGGAACCAGTTGGTGGTGTTCTTCATTGAACTGCTCCTTGTGAACGGCTGCTCCGAAAGTTTCGAAACAGTTGCCGAAAGTGGGCGGATGCCGATAGTTTAGGGGTACGGGTCTGTGATCCGCAACACTTTTTCGAGAGAACGAGTAACCTTTTTCATCCGCCCTGAGGAGACAACGCATGTCCGCATCCACCCCTGCCACTCGGGTCACCCTCGCGGATCTGGCATCGGAAGCCGGTGTTTCGCTCTCCACCATTTCGAAAGTACTGAACGGACGCAGCGACGTTTCCCGCAGCACCAGGTCGAAAGTTGAGACGCTCCTGGACGAACACGGTTACCAACGGCGGACGTCGCGCGCACCAAGCTCCCGGTTGCTGGAGCTCGTGTTCCATGAACTTGAGAGTGCGTGGGCGCTGGAAATCATCCGCGGCGTGGAAAACGTGGCCCGTGAAAACGGGCTGAGCGTGGTGCTCACGGAAAGCGGAACCCGGCACGCTCCGGGTCCGGAATGGGTGGAGGGTGTCATTGCACGCCAGCCTGCCGGCGTCGTCCTGGTTTTTGCCGATCTGCCGCAGGACTGCCGGCGGCAGCTGGAATCGCGCTCCATTCCGTTCGCCATCATCGATCCTGCCGGGGATCCGACACCTGACGTGCCGTCGGTGGGGTCGGCAAACTGGGCCGGCGGAATGATGGCCACCCGGCATTTGATTGATCTGGGGCACACCCGGATTGCCGCAATCACGGGGCCGGAGGATGTGATGTGCTCGCTGGCCCGCATTGACGGGTACCGCAGCGCCCTGAACGCGGCGGGCCTGCCCTATGACCGGGGGCTCATCCGCTACGGCAACTTCCATGTGGACGGCGGCCGGGATCATGCACTGGAGCTGCTGAGCAAGCCGGACCGGCCCACCGCCATCTTTGCCGGCAGCGACATCCAGGCCCTGGGAGTTCTGGATGCGGCGCGCCAGCTGGGAATTTCGGTTCCCGATGAGCTGTCGATCGTGGGCTACGACGATCTGCAAGTGGCGCGGTGGTCCAGCCCCGCGCTGACCACGGTGCACCAGCCGCTGATTGAAATGGCCGAGGAAGCAGCCCGCATGGTCCTCCTGCTGCGCGACGGCCAGCGTCCCAACAACCTGCGGCTGGACCTGGCCACGTCACTGGTGGTGCGGCAGAGCACCGGACCGGCACCGAAGGAGCTCCGTCCGCTGACTGCCCAGGGGAACTGAGTCTGCGCGGGTGCTAACGCTCGGGCAGTTCGGCCTCAGCGGCTGCGGCATCGGCTTCAAGGGAGGTGTTCGTGCCCTCCAACGCGGCCGGGCCGCCCCGCCGGTACGCGGGCGTGGCGGCGGCAAGAACCAGGAACATCACGGCGCAGCAGGCGATAATGACACCGGACATGGCAAGCGCCCCGCCGCCGAACACACCCACCAGGGGGCTGACGACGCCGGCCACGCCCACCTGCAGCGCACCGATCAGAGCAGCGGCGGACCCTGCCATGTGGCCGTAATTGCCCAGCGCAATGACGGTGGAGTTGGCCGCGATGAGTCCGTGCATGGCCAGTACCAGCCAGAGTCCGGCGGCCAGCCCGAAGACGCCGCCGATTCCGGTGAGGACGATGACCGGCAGCAGCAGGGACAAGCCCAGAATCACCGGAACGGTCACGCGCAGGATACGGGTGGGAGACACACGGTGGACCAGTGCGGCGTTCACCTGCGCGGAGATGACCATGCCCGCGCCGTTGACGGCGAACACCAGGGCGTACTGCCCCGGCGTCAGGCCGTACTCGTCCTGGAAAACAAACGGTGAACCCACCACGTAGCTCATGATGACGGCCATGCCCAGGCCTGGAATGAATGCCAGGGCAAGGAAGTGCCGGTCCCGCAGCAGCACCTTGTAGCCGCGGAAAACGCTCGGCCCGCCGCGGGTGCGCCGCCGTTCCGCGGGCAGCGTTTCAGGCATGAACCGCCAGACAATCAGCACCAGGACCAGCCCGATGACTGCCAGGGCCACAAAGACGGCCCGCCACTGCCAGATGCTGGCAACGGCCTGGCCAATGGTCGGCGCCAGCAGCGGTGCCAGCCCGATGACCAGCATCAGCCGGGAGAGCAGTTGGGCGGCATCCGATCCGACAAAACGGTCACGGATGACGGCGATGGCCACCACGCCGGCGGCGGCATTGAAGAATCCCTGCAGGACCCGCAGCCCGATCAGGGTGCCGATGCCCGGCGCAACGGCGCACAGGAGCGAGACAATCACGTGCATGCTGATGCCGATCAGCAGCGGCAGCCTGCGTCCGAACCGGTCCGAGAAAGGTCCGATCACCAGCTGCCCGAAGGCTGCGCCAATCAGGGTTCCGGACATGGTGAACTGGGCGGCGGCCTGGCTGGTGTTCAGTTCGGTTGCCACGATGGGCAGCGACGGCAGGTACATGTCCGTGGTGACCGCCGGAAGTGCCGCCAGCGCGCCCAGCATCAGGATGTACTTGATCCCTGGACGGTAGTTAGGGCGGCTGCCCTGGGTCCTGGGCGAAGTGCTCAACAGTGTTCCTTCAGAGTTTGTGGGGGAGTGAGAGGAAAGTGCTGGAAGCCAACAAAGTCCCCATTCAGCCTAGGTGCCGTCGGTGCAGGCGAACAAGGGCGAGGCACAGTGTGCTGCGCCACTAACGGGGCGACGGTGGCGGAAGCACGGTGTCCAGGAACGTCTCCGTCATCAGCCGGTGGTCCAGTCCCAGCGCCACCTCGATGACCGGCACGGGACCGGCCTCTCCGTGGTGCTCGCTTTCGCCCGGCTGCAGCCGCCGGTCCACGAGCGTCTGCCCGCGGCTGTGGCCGGACAGTTCCACCCGCACCGGATACCGCAGCAGCTCCACCGTTTGCGGAACGGCAATCAGGCATGCGGCACCGGCGTCGCCAATGGTCACCGGCTGCGGGTCGGCTCCTCCGCCGCGCAGTCCGCCCACGGTGAGGATGTCACCGACCAGGCGGGCGCCGTCGTCATCCGCGCGGGCCAGCGGCAGGTATTGCGCGGGTTCCAACGTCGCCTGGATGAAAACATCCAGCCCGTACATGACGGTGGGAACGCCACTGTGGATCACGATCGCCAGGGCCTCCGGGTCCTGCCACGCATTGAACTCGGCATGCGAGGTGGCGTTGCCGATGCCGGCGGAACCGCCCATGAACACGATGCGCTCCAGTTTGCGCGCCGTGGCGGGATAAGCGCGCAGGAACACCGCCACATTGGTCAGCGGTCCCAGCGCCAGAAGCGTCACGGGAACGGGAGAATCCTCGATGGTGCGGTGCATCAGTTCGACGGCGGCCAAGGTGCCGGGGGAGTGCGGGCTGCGGGGAAGCTCGAGCCCGCCCAAACCGTTGGCGCCGTGGAAGGCATGGGCGTCGCGGGGATCGTTGATCAGGGGCCGTTCCGCCCCGCGGGCCACCGGAATGCCGCCGGCGCCGGCGGCATGCAGCACGTCCAGGGTGTTGCGGACCACCTGATCGACGGCGGTGTTGCCTGCCACGCAGGTCACGGCCAGCAGATCGATGCGCGGGTCGCGGGCCAGGAACACCAGCGCCAGGGCATCGTCCATCCCGGTGTCGACGTCGGCAATCACGGCTGCGGGGAGCGCAGCGTTTGCGGGGGCGGGATTCATCAGGACTCCGTCGGTGTTGGAATTTCAGTCTAGCCAGCGCAGCAGCGGTCGTTGACCGTGAAACAGGCGCGTTTCACACTGGGAAGAGCCCGGCACGGCGGCTCCGCCGCTGGCTCCGCCACCAGGAAGAGGCAACTTCCATGGATAAGAGATTCCTCAATTACACCGACTGGCAGGACACCGCCGACACCCTGCATCTGTTCCTTCAGATGGCCGGAAAGGTGAAGCTTGAGCGCAGCTGCAAACGCCCGGAGTGGGGCCATGTCCGTATGGACACCACCATCCAAGGCATCGGCACCGGCATCATTCCGGCCGGGGACTGCAACTTCGAGATCTACTTCAACCTTGTCCGGCATCACGTGGACGTGCAGAACAGCCTGGGTGCGCGGGTGCGGATGCCGCTGGCCGACGGACTCAGCGTGGCGGATTTCCACGGGCAGCTGCTGAACGCGCTGGACACCATTGGTGCGCCGACAAGAATCACCACGGCTCCACAGGAGTTTCACGATCCCATCCCGTTTGACCAGGACACCAAGCACCACTCCTATGACCGGGACGCCGTGGAGCTCTTTTTGGCGAACCTGCAGTTTGCCCACCGGTCCCTGGCCGGTTTCCTGGCCCCGATGCGCGGAAAGGTGGACATGCCGGCCTTCTGGTTCGGCACCATGGACCTCTCCGGGAACGTATTCAGCGGGCAGCCAGCACCGTATTCGGGCACTGACGTGATTGGCAGGAACGGCTTCGATGAGAAGTTCTTCGAAGTTGGATTCTGGCCCGGAGATACCAAGAATGCAGCGCCGTCGTTCTACGCATTGCCCTATCCGTTCCTGGCGGACATCGGCACGTACGGATCCCTGCTGGAACCGCCGCAGGCTTCGTTCCTGGTCCAGGAGAGCGAGTTCGTCTTCCGGCTGGAGGATGCCTTTTCCGCGCCGGACCCGCAACGGGCGGTGGTGGACTTCTGCCGTTCCAGTTTTGCCATCCTGCAGCGGCTGGACCGGTGGGAAGACCTGGACTGGATCACTGAACCGCTGACGTACGGGCTGCAGCCGCTGCGTCCCGGCGGCGGAAAACACCCCTGACCGACCGTCCGATCACGCTCACCCGCTGCATTGTGCTGGCCGGGGAATCTTCTTTTCTTGCCATGCACCCCAAAATGACCGGCCGGACCGGGTATCAGAGTAATCCAAAGGTTCACCTGCAGTTTCCTTGCTTTCGCTTAATCCCCGTAGGTACTGTGGCGCCATCACTGCACGCCGATGGAGCAATGTTGCCCTCCGGATGGGAATGAATGAATGAGGGATTTCGGCAGGGCGGACAGATGAGCGCCCCTGGAGTGGCATCAACGAATACCCGCATCAGGCGGAAGAAGGCACATCCGCAGGCAGCACGCACCACGGACAGGGGCAGCATCAAAGCGTGGTGGTATTTGCTGCCCGCGCTGCTGGTCTTCGCCGCATTCCTTTTCTATCCGCTGGGACGTTCGGTTTTCCTGTCTTTCCAGGGCAGCGACCTCTTTGGGCGTCCCTCGGGATTTGTTGGCCTGGACCAGTACCTGCGGTTGTTTACGGACCCCGGATTCCGAACCGTGATGCTGGTGACCCTGGGCTTTACCGTCCTCACGGTGGTCCCGTCCATTGTGCTGGCCCTCGTCCTTGGCTTGCTGCTGCATCAAAAAATAAAGGCGGTGCGCTTTTTCCGCACCGCCTTCGCTCTTCCTTTCGCCTATTCAGTGGCCACCGCGTCGGTGATTTTCGGCGTCATGTTCAACCAGGCCACCGGGGTGCTCAACGGCATGCTGGCCTTCTTCGGCGTGGACCGCGTGGGCTGGCTGACCGATCCGGCGTGGGCGCTGCTGTCAGTGTCGCTCGCCACGGTCTGGATGCAGCTGGGCTACAACCTGCTGGTCCTCTCCGCGGGCCTCGGCGCCGTGTCCGAGGACATCGTTGAGGCCGCACGGCTCGACGGCGCCCACGGATGGCGGATGCAGCGCTCCATCATCATGCCGCTGCTGACCCCGCAGCTCTTTTTCCTGCTGGTCACCGGAACCATCCACGCCCTGCAGAGTTTTGGCCAGATCCACATCCTCACCAAGGGCGGCCCGCAGGACAGCACCACCACGCTCGTCTACTCAATCTACGAACAGGCGTTCGCCAACAACAATTCAAACTTTGGCTACGCCTCCGCGCAGGCCGTGGTGCTGCTGATCATCGTGGTGGTGGTGTCGGTGGTCCAATTCGGCATCCTGGAGCGGAAGGTGTTTTACCGGTGAGCCGCACAGCAACTCCCTCGGCCGCCGGCGCCAACGCCCGCACCGGTTCCGGAGCCCGTGCCCCGCAGGCAACAGCCGGCACACCGCGGCGCAGCCGCCGTCCCCTGACCCTGGGCCGTGTCCTGACGTATCTGGCGCTGACAGCCGGCGCCGTCGTCGTGCTTTTTCCCGTGTACTTCGGTTTTGTGGGGTCCTTCATGGGCCCGGGAGACATCAATTCCTACCCGGCGTCGCTGTGGCCCTTTGGCGGTTTCCGCGCCGAGAACTTCACCGGCGCCCTGAACAGCATTCCGCTGGGCCGGCAGTACGTGAACTCGGTGGTCATGGCCGGCCTGATCACGCTGGGTCAGCTGGTCACCTCCATGCTGGCCGCGTACGCACTGGTGTTCCTGAAGGTCCGCTGGCGCTCGTTCTGGTTTGCGTTGTTCCTGTGCAGCATGATGGTGCCGTCCGAGGCCATCATCATCCCCAACTACCTGACGATGAGCTCCCTGGGACTGATCAACACCACGTCCGCTCTCGTGCTGCCTTTCCTCGCCCACGGGTTTGGCATCTTCCTGCTGCGCCAGGCGTTCCTGTCCTTCCCGGTGGAGCTGTGGGAGGCGGCGCGGATTGACGGTGCCGGACACTTCCGTTTCCTGATCTCCGTCCTGGTGCCGCTGTCCAAGCCAACGCTGGCGGCCCTGGGCATCTGGTCCTTCCTGTCGGCCTGGAACATGTACCTCTGGCCGCTGCTGGTGACCCAAACCCCTGAGATGCAAACCATCCAGATTGGCATCACCCAGCTGCGTTCAGCGGACAACTTCAACGCCGGGCTGGTTCTTGCGGGAACGGTGCTGGCCATTATTCCCACCCTGCTGCTGGTGATTTTCGGCCAGCGGTTCATTGTCCGCGGCCTTACCGCCGGTTCGATCAAATGACCGCACGACCATATTCGACTGCGAAAAACCGATGAAGGGGAACCACATGCGAACCATACGACGACGCCGATTCCTGCCACTGGCGGCCGGAACCGCGGCCCTGGCCCTAGCCCTGTCCGCCTGCGGGTCAGGCGGCGGCGAGACGGCAGATGACAGTGCGGCACCGCCCGCCGATGTCCTGGAGGAGGCCGACGGCGTGACCGAGGTCAATTTCTGGCACTCCATGGACGGCACCAACGGCGAGACGCTGGACGCGCTCATCACTGAATTCAATGCTGCCAATGAGGGCAAGATTGAGGTCAAGAGCGTCTACCAGGGTGACTACGACGCCACCATCACGAAGTACAAGGCGGCAGTGCAGTCCAACAGCACTCCCACCATGGTGCAGATCTACGACATCGGTACCCAGTTCATGATCGATTCCGGGGCGGTGCTGCCCACGCAGGTCTTCATTGACCGGGACGAGTACAACGTGTCCGATCTGCAGCCCAACATCGCGGGTTACTACTCGATCAACGATGAGCTCTGGTCCATGCCGTTCAACACGTCCATGCCCGTGCTGTACTACAACAAAACCCTGTTTGAAGCAGCAGGACTGGATCCGGAAACGGCGCCGGAGACCCTGGACGAGGTGGGCACGGCTGCGGAGGCGCTGTCGAAGGTCAACGGCGGCCCGGCGGAATTCGGATTCAACGCCGCCATTTACGGCTGGCTCCTGGAACAGGAAATTGCTGCCAGCGGTGAGCTGTACTGCGGACCGGACAACGGCCGCAGCGGAGAGCGGGCCACTGAGTACACGCTCAACAATGACTCCGCCGTGGAGTTTGTCGACTGGTGGAAGGACCTGGTGGCCACCGGCATCGCGGGCAACACGGGCCGGGCCACGGCCGATGCGCAGAATGCCTTCAAGACCGGAACCATCGGCATGACGCTGGAGTCCACGGGTGCCCTGCGGGGAATGCAGCAGGCGGCCGAGGAGCAGGGCTTTGAACTGGGCGTGGGGTTCTACCCCAAGATTGAGGAGAACGATTCCGGTCCGATCATCGGGGGAGCCTCGCTCTGGGTCTCCGGCGAGGGACACTCCGATGCGGAGAAGGAAGCCTCCTGGCAGTTCATGCAGTTCCTGGCCGAGCCGGCCACCCAGGCCACCTGGCACACCGGCACCGGATACTTCCCGATTTCCAAGGCTGCCCTGGATGAGCCCAAGGACGTGGAGTGGCGCGAGCAGTATCCGCAGTTCGATGTTGCCGTGCAGCAGCTGGAAGCCACGGAACTGACCTCGGCAACCCAGGGCTGCTCGGCCGGTTCGATGCCGCAGGCACGCAAGGCGGCAGAGGATGCCCTCGAAGGGGCGCTGCTGGGCGGTGACAGCAAGACCGAGCTGACAGAGGCGGTCACTGAGCTGCAGCGGGAAATCGAAAGCTACAACAGCTCCGTTCAGTAGGGACCGGCAACGCCGGCAGCGGGGCGGGTTTTCCCCGGGACGGGAAACCGGCCCCGCTGCGCCGGCGTTAGGCGGCAGGCAACCAGACGAGCGAAACAATCCAAGGAGGATTCGCATGGCACGACCGGTGGCGGCCACGGACGGGCAGCGGAAGATACTTGCAGCCCTTTTGGACAACATCGGCTATGAAATCATGCCGTTTCCCTCCGCCAGGACCAAGGTAGTGGCGGACGTGCCGGCGAGCATTCCGCTGACCATTACGGCAACGGGCGGCAAGGGGCTGGAACCCACGCTGGACACCGCTGTTTTCCTCAGCGGCAGGGGCTACTCGGTGGCGCCCCACATCCCGGCACGGCTGGTCCGGGACGCCAAAGAGCTCAACACCCTGGTGCGCCGCCTGGAAGCTGCGGAGATCGACCGGATCTTCGTCATCGCCGGCGACGTTGAGGAGGCGGCAGGCGAGTTCCCCGACGCACCGAGCCTGCTGCGCGAACTCAAGAGCCAGGGACATCACTTCACTGAAGTGGGAATCGGCGGCTATCCGGAAGGCCACGGCTCCTTCAGCAACGAGGTGATGCGGCAGGCACTGCGGGACAAGGCACCCCTGGCCACGCGGATCCTCACCCAAATCTGTTTCGATGCCACAGCTGTCCTGGAGTGGGGCGCGGACATCCGGCAGGACGGAGTGGCTCTGCCGGTCTACGTGGGCATGCCGGGGCCGGTGAGCCGGCAGCGGCTGATCCGGGTCTCCGCCGGGCTCGGGCTGGGCCAGTCGGCCAACTTCCTGAAAAAACAGCAGAACATGGTGCGCCGGTTCTTCAGCCCGTCCGGCTACAAGCCCACGCAGCTCATCCGGGGACTGCTTCAGGGGCTGCCGGGCAGCGACGCCAACATCAGGGGATTCCACATTTTCACCTTCAATGACCTGGCCTCCACCGAGGCCTGGCGGCGGGAACTGCTGGCCCAGGCGCGGGGATAAAGGGACGCCGACGGCGATTGGCCTCCGCCCGCGCGATGCTGACATACTGTTGGCAAGACCCACGCGGAAGGTAAGCGCACCACCATGACCCCCCGAAAACTATTCACCACCCTCGCCTTTGCGGAGGCTGTGACGTGGACCCTGCTCATCGCCGCCCTGGTGGCCAAGTACGGCTTCGACAATGAGAGCTTCACTCCGATCGCAGGCGGCCTGCACGGGTTCGTGTTCCTGTCCTACGCCGCGGTCACGCTTTTTGTTTGGGCCAACCAGAAGTGGCCGGCGCGCACCGGCATCCTGGGCGTGGCGCTCGCCGTCATTCCGTGGGCGACCATTCCCTTCGAACGCTCGGTGGACCGCCGCGGGCTGTTGGACGGCGGCTGGCGCATGGCGCCCGGCGGCGAGGAGCCCGCCAACCCGGTCGACAAAGCAGCTGCCCTGGTGCTCCGCCGCCCGGTGGCCTCTGCCCTCGTCGCCCTGGTCGCCGTAGCCGTGGTCTTCTTGGTGCTCCTCATCCTGGGCCCGCCCATTCCGAAGGGCTGATCCGGGCAATTTGCACCGCAACAACGCCAAAGAGAGGCGGCCTTCCCGGTGGGGAAGGCCGCCTCTTTCGTGTCGGCGTTCCCGACGTTAGGGGGGTTGCACCTTTAGGGGTGCCGGATGCCCGTTCCGGCGAGCACGGCCCGGTAGCCCTCACGGAACGTGGGATAGGCGAACTCGAAGCCGGTGCCCCGCAGCTTCGCGTTGCGGAGCTTCCGGTCACCGCCGCGGCTGGAGGTGCCGGTGCCGGCCGGCTCGGCAGCGGGCAGTTCCCGGTCCAGCTCCGCGGCCAGGAACCGCAGCACCTCTGCCAGATCCACGGGCTCATCATCCACGCCCACATACAGCGGTTCCGGCTCCGGTACACGCGTGGTCAGGTGCACTATCGCGGCGGCGGCGTCGTCGCGGTGGATGCGGTTGGTCAGCTGCGGCACGGCCGGAACCACGGCGGTGCCGGCGGTCACCGAATCAATCAGCCGGGTGCGGCCCGGGCCGTAGATGCCGGACAGCCGGAGCACGACGGCGTCGGGCCGGCGCGCGTGCAGCAGTTCCTCCGCTTCGAGAATCACGGCACCGGTGGCGGATGCCGGCGCCGCCGGAGTGTCCTCGTCCACCCAGCCGCCCCCGGCATCGCCGTACACCGCGGTGGAGGAGACAAACAGGATCCGCCGCGGACGCACGCCGTCGCGCTCCAGCGCATCCAGGACGTTCGCGGTGCCGTCCACATACGCGGCGCGGTAAGCGTCTTCGCTGCGCCGGTCGGCGGCCACGGCAATGACGACGACGTCGGTGTCCGCCGGAATGCGCGGCAGGTCACCGCTTGAGCCGGTCAGGTCAGCGGCCTGGCCGGTGATCGGGGCAGGAATTTTGTCGGGGGAGCGGCGCCATCCGAGCACGGAAAAGCCGGCCGCGGCGAACCGCAGGCCGGCTTCAGTGCCCAGATCACCGCAGCCGGCGATCAGGACAGTCACGGGGAACCTACTCAGCCAGGGCGGAGAGCACGGCCTTGGCCACGTCCTCGCTGGACTGGGGGTTCTGGCCCGAAATCAGGTTCCGGTCGCGGACCACAAAGCTGGTCCAGGCCGGGCCGGACTCTATGACGGCGCCCTTGTTGCGCAGCACGTCCTCGCAGAACCAGGGGGTGTTTTCTCCGGTGCCGCCGCCCATTTCCTCTTCGTCCGTGAAGACGGTGAGCCTGCGGCCGGCAAAGACGAAGTCGCCGTTCTCGGTCTCGGCGCTCAGCAATCCTGCCGGGCCGTGACAGAACGGAGCGATGATCTTTCCGTCGTTGTCGGCTGCAATAAGGATTCGGCCCAGGTCCTTGTCAAAAGCCAGGTCCGCCATCGGGCCGTGCCCGCCCGGCATGACAACGGCGTCGTACTCAGCGATATTCGCGTCCGCGAGGGGCAGGGGGTCGGAGAGTTCAGCGTCGATGAAGGCGAGGTAGTTGGTGAAGGCCGCGGCCTTCTCAGCGCCGCCGGCCTGCGACGGATCCAGGCTGACCGCGTCCACGGTGGGCTTGGTGCCGTTGGGGGTGGCGATGCGGACGGTGTGCCCGGCGTCGCGCAGGACACGGTGGGACTCCGCGAGTTCCTCGGCCCAGAAGCCCGTGGGGTGCTCGCTGCCGTCCTTCATGGTGAGGGAATCGGCTGCTGAAACGACCATGAGGATATTGGCCATGGGGAGTTCTCCTTTGAGAGGGGATGGGAGGTGGGGGGTGCTGCGGCCTGCCGGTCAGAGACTTATTTGCCGGCGGCGTCGAGCTCCGCGAAGGTGGCGTCGTCGAGCACCAGATCCGCGGCGGCGAGGTTTTCCTCAAGGTGCGCAATGGAGCCGGTGCCGGGGATCGGCATCATGACCGGGGAGCGGCGCAGGAGCCAGGCCAGGGCCACTTGGGAATCGGTGGCGTTCAGGCGCTTTGCGGCTTCCGCCACGGGGCCTCCGGGCTGAGCCAGCTCGCCGGCGGAAATCGGGGCCCACGGGATGAAGCCAATGCCGTTGTCCTCGGAGTACTTCAGGACGTCCTCGGAGGAACGGTCGGTGAGGTTGTAGCGGTTCTGCACGGTGGAGACGGTGAAGAACTTCGCAGCCGCTTCCAGATCCTCGACGGAAACCTGGGACAGGCCGAGGGCCTTCACCTTGCCCTCCTGCTGCAGGTCGCGCAGTACGGCGAACTGCTCGTCGCGGTCCACCTTGGGATCAATGCGGTGCAGCTGCAGCAGGTCCAGCGAATCGACCTTGAGCTTGCGCAGCGACAGTTCGGTCTGCTGGCGCAGGTACTCCGGGCGGCCCACCGGCACCCAGGCATCCGGTCCGGTGCGGACAAAGCCCACCTTGGTGGCAATCCGGACGCCGTCCGGGTAGGGGTAGAGCGCTTCGGCAATGATCTCTTCGCTGATGTTCGGGCCGTAGGAATCAGCGGTGTCGATGAAGTCAACGCCCAGCTCGACGGCGCGGCGCACCACGTCGACGGCGGTGCCGCGGCTTTCCGGCTCGCCCCAGACCCCGGGTCCCACAATCCGCATGGCGCCGAAGCCCAGGCGGTGCACGGTGCCCAGGTCCAACAAATCGATGGTGGAGGACAGGGCAGGTGAAGTTTCCGTCGTATCAGTCATGTAGGCGTCAACAAGGGCCGTGAGGGGGTTTATTCCTCAGCACCCTGATAAACGCGGCATGCGACAAACGTCGCGGATCAAACAGGTCAGGCTGCCCATGCCACGGTGTCCGGGCAGACATAGGCTCACCAGACAATGAGCACCACCACCCGCCAATCAGGAGGAGGCACAGTGCCGTCCCACACTCCGCGCATTGAGGGCACCCACGTCTACGACACCGAATCGAGCAACCGGGGACGTGCCCTGAACAGGATGTTTTTCTCACTCAAGGATGCGGCTAACCGCGAAAAATTCAGCGCGGATGAGCCGGCTTACTGCGACGCCTACCACCTCAACGAGGAACAGAAGCGGGTGGTCCTGGAACGTGATTGGAAGCGGATGACGGAGATCGGAGCGTCGATTTTCTACGTCATCAAGCTTGCGGCCATCGACCGGAAATCCATGCAGGACCTGGGTGCAGTCTTTACCGGCATGACCACCGAAGAATTCACTGCAGAGCTGATAGCAGGAGGACGGAAGTTTGGCTGAGATCATTTGGGGTCTTGCTACCTCACACGTGCCGTCAATTGGGGCGGCGATGGACAACCACAAAACAACCGACGACTACTGGAAGCCGCTTTTTGACGGTTATGCGCCGGCGCGGGAGTGGATGGCCGATCATGCTCCGGACGTTGCTGTCATTATTTACAACGACCACGCGAATGCTCTGGACATGTCCATCATTCCGGCCTTCGCGATGGGAACCTCGGATCACTACGCCGTTGCTGATGAGGGCTACGGTCCCCGCCGGGTTCCCAACGTCGTCGGAGCACCCGAGCTCTCGGAGCACCTGCTGGTGAACCTCATGGATGAGGGCTTCGACCTCACCGTTCTTCAGGACCTCGACGTCGATCACGGCCTGACCGTTCCGCTGTCCGTCTACACCCCGGACCCGGGGGAAGCCTGGCCGTGTGCCGTAGTGCCCATCCTGGTCAACGTCCTGCACTATCCGCAGCCCACGGCACAGCGCTGCCTGGACCTTGGCGAAGCCCTCGGGCGTGCCATCCGGTCCTACCCCGAGGACATCAAGGTTGCTGTGTTCGGGACCGGGGGCATGTCCCACCAGCTCTCCGGAGAGCGGGCGGGCCTTATTAACGAGGAATTCGACCGGAACTTCCTGACCCGGATCGAGAAGGATCCGCAGAGCCTCGCCCAGATTTCCCGGGAAGACTACATCCGTGAGGCGGGTTCGGAAGGCATCGAGATGATCATGTGGCTGGTCATGCGCGGGGCAGTGGGAGACGACATCCGCCGGGTCCACGACACCTACCATGTGCCGGCCTCGAACACGGCAGCGGCGCTCGCCCTGTTTGCCACCCCCGAGGGCGATGCGGACAGCAGTGAACAACAGGGAGCCCTCCATGGCTGATCTGCCTTCAGCCGGTGTACCGGCAGGGGCGCTGTCCGGCAGCGCGGGCGGGGGCACGGCGCTGCCCTCCATGAAGGAGCGGCAGAAAGTACTGGGTGCCAGCCTGGTGGGCACGGCCATCGAGTGGTACGACTTCTTCATTTACGGGTCGGCGGCGGCCCTCATCTTTGGGCCCCAGTTCTTTCCCACCGAAAACCCGATGGCCGGAACACTTGCCGCTTTTGCCTCCTTTGCGGTGGGCTTCCTGGCCCGGCCCCTGGGCGGTCTGATGATGGGGCACTTCGGAGACCGGATCGGGCGCAAGTCCATGCTGCTGGTCTCCATGCTGCTGATGGGCATCGCCACGGTGGCCATCGGGCTGCTTCCCACGTACGCCACGATCGGCATTTGGGCGCCCATCCTGCTCGTGACTTTCCGGCTGCTCCAAGGCATTGGTGTCGGTGGCGAATGGGGCGGCGCGGTGCTCATGGCGGTGGAATATTCGCCGACCAACAGGCGGTCCTTCTACGGATCATTCCCGCAGATGGGGCTGCCGGTGGGCATCATCGGAGCCAACGTGGTGTTTGTCATTGTCACGAATATCCTGGCTCCTGAAGCCTTCCAGTCCTGGGGCTGGCGAGTGCCCTTCCTCTTCAGCGCGGTCCTGATCCTGATTGCCCTCTGGATGCGCCTGAAGATCGAAGACTCGCCGGCGTTCAAGGCGGTGAAGCAGGATAAGAAGGACGTCAAAGCTCCCATTCTGAACCTGTTCCGGAACCACACGGGCACCGTTCTCCTCGCAGGCGTTGTCTCTATCGCCGCTCCGGCCATCGGCTACCTGTATTCCGTCTACATGCTGTCCTACGGAACCAGTACCCTGGGGCTCGAACGAAACACCATGCTGATGCTCATCATCTTCGGTGCTGTGTGCCATCTGGTGACGATTGCCCTCGGCGCGGTGCTGGCCGACAGATTCGCGCAGAAGCCGGTCTTCCTCTGGGGAGCGGCGCTCCTCACCGTCTGGTCCTTCCCCTTCTTTTGGCTCGTGGACACCGGCAGGCCCCTGAACATTGCCCTTGCCTTTGCCGTGATCCTGCTGGGCCAGTCGCTGATGGCAGGGCCGCAGGCCGCCCTGATCGCGGAGCTCTTTCCCGCTGAAGTCCGCTACAGCGGCGCCTCCACGGCGTACCAGATCGGTTCCATCCTGGGCGGCGGTTTCATGCCCCTCATCGCCACCGGGCTGTACGCGGCTTTCAATTCGTCGACGCCGATCGCCGTCTATCTGCTTCTCATGGGCCTGATCAGCTTTGCTGCGATGGCCGTGCTCAAAGTGGGGCGGTACCCCGCCTCCGCTGATGCCGGCGAGGTGCCGGGAGCAGAACCCGAGCAGCTGCGGGCACGGGGAGGCCGGGCATGAGCAATCTTGTCCTGGTGCCCGGAGCCTGGCACGGCGGCTGGTGCTGGCAGCGGGTGGTGCCCGCCCTGCAGGAAGCCGGGCACCGGGTCTATACGCCCACGCTGTCCGGTGTCTCGGACCGCGCGCATCTGATCAGTCCGTCCATCGGAGTGGAGACGCACGTCGAAGACATCGTCCGGCTGATGGAAACGTACGATCTCGACAACGTCACCCTGGTCGGCCACAGCTATGCCGGCCAGGTCATCACGGGTGTGGCCGACCGGGTTCCGGACCGGTTGGCCCGACGGGTGCATCTGGACGGCTTCATCGGCGACGGACGCCCGGCGATTGACCTTCTTCCCGACAGTGTGGCGCACCATTACCGGGAGTCGGTCGAATCCGCCGGGTTCGGCTGGCTGATTCCCCCGAGGCCGCTGGAAAAACTTGGCATATCGGAGGCCGCGGACCATCAGTGGCTGGCGCCGAGGCTGACCCCGCATCCGTGGAAGACGTATACGGACCCGCTGCTGCTCACCGGAGCCTATGCGGACGTGCCCGGAGTCTTTATTGAATGCGTCGCCTGGATGCGGGTTTTCGAGTCTTTTGCCCGCCAGGCCAGCGCGGACGGCTGGGAAACCCACGAACTGGAGAGCGGACATGAGGCGATGGTGACTGCGCCCAAGGCCCTGGCATCGGTACTGCTGAAGATTGTCGGCTGAGCTCAGCCTCCGAGGGAAGGAATAGTCATGGAATTTTTGGTTCGATTCGAAACGGCGCTGCCGGACTCGTTCACAGCAGAACAGGTTGCCGGGCTCAAAGAATCTGAGCGGGAGCGGGCCATGGAACTCCGTAAGGACGGAGCGTTGAAGCGGCTGTGGCGCGTTCCGGGGCGGCGCGCCGTCGTCGGGCTGTGGGAAGCGGCGGACGCCACCGAACTCCACCACGCACTCTCTTCCCTGCCGCAGTTCCCCTGGATGGACGTGCAGGTCGAACCGCTGGCCACCCATCCCCAGGAGCAGGGATGACCTCAGCAGGCGGGCAACTCCCCGGCCGGGTCGTGATCGTCACCGGCGCAGCGGGCGGGCTGGGCAGGGCCATCGCCCAACGGTTCGCGGATGAGGGCAGCACAGTGGCTGTCCTGGACATCAAGAAACCGGAATCGGCGCTGGGAGAGGGCGAACACTTCTTTCCGTGCGACGTGACGGTGAAACCGGAGGTTGACCGTGCGGTTCAGGAGATAGCCGCGCGCTTCGGCGGGGTGGACGTGGTGGTCAACAACGCCGGGCTGCTCAGCGGCCGAGGGAGCTTCCAGGACGTCACCCCGGAAGAAATGCACCGTTACTTTGCGGTCAATGCGGTGGCGCCCCTGATTGTCACCCAGGCCGTTCATCCGCATCTGTTGGAGAGTGCCTTCCGCGGGCGGGTGATCAACGTTGCCTCCCGCACCTTTTTCACGGGCAACGCCGGCCAGGCGGCTTACATTGCATCCAAAGGGGCGCTGCTGGGGCTGACCAGGGTGCTCGCCAATGAGCTGGGGGAGGACCGCATCACCGTCAACGCGATTGTGCCGGCTCAGGTTGCCACCCCGGGGACGACGGCGCATTCCGGCCGGGATGTCTTTTCCTCCACCATGTCCCGGCAAGCCATCCGGGAGTTCGTCACCCCGGAGGCTTTCGCCGGCCTGGCCCTGTTCCTTGCCTCAGCCGACGCTGCCCTGATCACGGGGCAGACGATGATCTGCGACGGCGGAGGCCTCATGAGGTGAAGCAACCTTCGATCCCCAATGCACACCAGAGAGTTCCCACGACAGGCGGCAGCAACCCATGACCCAGCAGAAACAATCCCTTGTAGTTTTCAGTGCCCACTCCGGTGACTTCGTGTGGCGGGCGGGAGGGGCCATCGCCCTCTCCGCTTCCCGGGGCGACGACGTTCACGTCATTTGCCTGAGTTTCGGCGAGCGGGGCGAATCCCAGGGCCTCTGGCGCAGGGAGGGCATGACCCTTGACGAGGCAAAACGGATTCGGCGGGAAGAGGCAGCGCAGGCGGCGGAGACCCTGGGCGCCGACATCGATTTTCTGGATCTGGGGGACTACCCGCTTCGGGTCGATGACGCGGCCTTCAGCCGCGTCGTTGAACTGCTGCGCCTGTACAGGCCGGACACCATCATTACGCATGTAGCGAATGACCCGTACAACCGGGACCACAACTTGGCGCATGAGACCCTGCTGCAAGCACGGATGGTGGCACAGGCCATGGGACACCTCACTGACAACCCTCCGATCGGCGCGCCGCAGGTGTTGATGTTCGAGCCCCATCAGCCGGAGATGTGCGGCTTCTCGGTGGATCTTCTCCTTGACATCACTGAGGTTTTTGACCGCAAGCAGGCAGCGATGAAGTGCATGGGCGCCCAGGACCATCTGGTGGATTACTACACGGAGCTGGCGGGCCGCCGCGGCGTGCAGGCCGTGCGCAACGGCGGCGCGAAATCCATCACCCACGCGGAAGCCCATGCCCGCCTGTTTCCGGTGGTTGGGAGTGAACTGATATGAGCCACCGGATTGTACGGACAACGGCAGGCCCCGACCGCGAAACTCTGGCTGCCCTGGGACGGCTGGGCGTCTCCACTGTTCACGAAGCAATGGGCCGCCGCGGACTGGTGGAACCCGTGCTGAAACCGATCTACCCCGGTGCCCGCATCGCCGGGCGGGCGGTGACGGTGCTGAGCCATCCCGGTGACAACCTCATGATCCACGCCGCCATCGAACAGTGCGGGGAGGGCGATGTGCTGGTCGTGACCACTACGTCCCCCTCCACAGACGGCATGTTCGGTGACTTGTTCGCTACGGCACTGATGGCCCGCGGAACGGTGGGACTGATCATCAACGCCGGTGTTCGGGACGTGGCCGACCTGACGGCCATGGGGTTCCCGGTCTGGTCCAAAGCGGTGCATTCCCAGGGCACCAACAAGCTGAACCCCGGGTCCATCAACGTTCCGATCATGCTGCCCGGCATATCCGTGCTGCCCGGAGACGCCGTCGTGGCCGACGACGACGGCGTCCTGATCGTTCCGCTGGCGGAGGCTGCGGATGCCGCGGTCAAGGCGCAGCGGCGCCAGGACAACGAGGCCGAGAAGCGTGAGCAGTTCAGGGCAGGGATCCTGGGACTTGATCTGTACGATCTCCGGCCCAAGTTGAAGGAGCTGGGAGTGGAGTACGTGGACCAGTAGCCATCGGACGCCGAAGGCGCTGCGCCGGCTGCCCGCGGCCGTGCCCGCCGCGGGCAGCACACCGGGTCTTGTACTGTTGCCATGGGTGTGATGTGGAACACGAACCAGGGTCGGAGTGAATGGCCGGAGTAAATGGCCGGGGGTGAAAGGGGAGGGTGTGCGGAGCGGAAATGCGGACCTGTGGCCGGTGGGCCTTGCCCTCATTGATGACAGCGGAAAAGTCGTGGAGATCAACGCTGCCGGCGAGGAAATCCTGGGCTGCAGCGGACCGTCGCTGCTCGAGGGCCTGTGGGGGGCGCCTTCAATGCTCGGAGAAACAGGTCCGGCCAGCGGGCCAGGCTGGAGCACGGGGTGGATAGAGGTGTCCGGAACACCCCGTGAGCTGGCTTATCGGATGCAGCCGTCGGACGGCCGGCACGCGGTGGTTTTCCACGATGTCACCGCACGCCGGCAGCGTGAGCGGCGGGCAGCGGCCGTGGCGCGGACTGCTGCGCGCGTGGCCTCTGAACGGTCGCTTCCGGCAACACTCAATGCCCTGGCCCGCGAGATCCTGCAGGCCGACGGATTGGCCGGTGTCCAAGTGCTGACAAACGGGTACTCCGAGGACAAGCTGCACATGCTGGGCATGGCCGGCTTCCCCTCGGCCCGGAGCAATTCCTTCCATTCCCTGCTGATGGAGTGCCGGGAGCTGGGTGCGGACCTGCGCATGCTTGACGTCTTTGAATCCGGGAAACCGGTGGTTATTCCGCACCGCTACGCCGCCATCATGTCCAATCCCGCGTGGCAGCCACTGCACGAACTGCACCGGTATCCCGAGTGGGATGCCTTCGCCTCCATTCCGATCAACGTGCGGCAGAACACGATTGGCATCCTCAACGTCTTTGTGAAGCCCGGGAAGGAGATCGACGACGAGGCGGTCGACTTCCTGTCATCCATGGCCGACCAGGCGGGGCTGGCCATTGATTATGCGTCGCTGCTCGAGGAGGAACGCGCCGCAGCCCACCGGGAGGAACGGCAACGCCTGGCCCGGGACCTTCACGACTCGGTGGTGCAGCAAATCTTCTCCATGGGCATGCTCACCCAAACGCTCACTGTGCTGCTTGACGGGGACAACGTTGCTGCCGGTGACCCCCGCGCACGGTCGATCACGGAGGAACTGGGAACCATCACGGGGTCGGTGCTGAAAGACCTGCGGGGCCTCGTGGCGCAACTGCGGCCGAGCGCCATCGAGGGGGTGGGCCTGCACGGCGGGCTCACCAAACTGGCTGCCACCACGCACCGGCAGACCGGCGTGAAGTTTGAGCTGCATCTTGACCCGGGGCTTGACGACATTGACGGGGAGCTGGGCGAGGACCTTTACCATGTGGCTGCTGAAGCGGTACACAACGCCGTGAAACACTCGCCGGCGGATCTGTTGGATGTTCGGTGCGCCGTCGAAGGCGGGCGGATCGTGCTGACGGTGCGGGACAACGGCGGTCCGCACGGGCACGACCTCACCGCCGCAACCGCGGCGCAGGACGGACACGGGCTGGGTTTCATGCGTCAGCGCATCGTGCGCTGGCAGGGCTCGTTTGAGGTGGGCCGCAGTTTTGGAAATGTTGGCACGGTGGTGCGTGCCAGTGTTCCTTTTATGGTCGACAACCGGTTTCAGGAAGAAGAGTGATGAAGGATCCGCAGACCTTGAAAGTGCTGATTGTTGACGATCACGCCGTTGCGCGACGTGGCATCTCGGCCTATCTGGATGTCCTGGATGACATTGAAGCGGTGGGACAAGCCGTGGACGGACAGGACGCCTTGGAGCAGCTTGCCGACCTGGCAGTCCACGGGGGGCTGCCCGACGTCGTTCTCCTGGACCTCATGATGCCCCGCTTGGACGGTACCGCCGCCCTGCCGGAAATCCGGCGAAGGTACCCCGGCGTCAAGGTGGTTGTCCTCACCAGCTTCGGGGAAGCGGAGCGGATGAACACCGTGATGCAGCTGGGAGCATCCGGGTACCTGCTCAAAGACGCGGGCGCCCAGGAGGTGGCCGCAGCTATCCGCGCCGCCGCCCGGGACGAAGTCTTTATCGATACTTCAATGGCCCGGAAATTTGCGCAGATGATGCGCTCGCCCGGGGCGGGAATTTCGTCCCTGACCGAGCGGGAGCGGACTGTCCTTCAACTGGTCGGCGCCGGGAAATCCAACCGCGAAATAGCCAAGGACCTGTTTATCAGCGAACGCACGGCGCGCACGCACGTTTCCAACGTTCTCGGGAAACTGAATGTGTCCTCCCGGACCCAGGCCGCCCTCCTTGCCGTCAACGCGGGGCTGACCGCGCCCACCGCCTGATCTGTACTGTCCGCAGTTCTTGAAGTGCCGTTCCCCCGGGAGCGGCACTTTTGGGTTTCGGCTCCACCGGCAGCGGGGAACGTCGGGGGGAGTGGGGCAACCGCGTGGGGGCAACCGCGACAAACGTCGCGGGCAAAGCCGGACGGATACCTTACGGGCTGAGGCGATTCCAAACCTAGAGTGAAGGCGTCTGGATCCTCGGCACCGAGGGCCAATCATCAAGGAGGACGAATGGCTTCGCGATTGCTGGCGACCACGAACGAGCAGCGGGGCACGCTCGCTGCGCTGCTGGACAATATCAGCTACGAAATCATGCCGTTCAAAACAGCCAAGGACAAGGTTGTCGCGGAAGTTCCGACCAGCATTCCCCTGACGGTGACGGCCACCGGCGGCAAGGGCCTCGAACCCACCCTGGAGACGGCCGTCTATCTGAGGTCGCGCGGCTATTCTGTGGCCCCGCACCTGCCGGCACGCCTGGTCCGGGACGCAGAAGAGCTCGACACCGTTGTGCGCCGCCTCGAGGCTGCCGACATTGACAGGGTTTTCATCATCGGCGGCGACGCTGAGGAACCGGCGGGCGACTTTGCTGATGCTTACGGTCTGCTGACGGCGCTGAAGGAGCGCGGGCACCACTTTACCGACGTCGGAATCGGCGGATATCCCGAAGGGCACGCGCTCATCAGCGATGATGCGATCAACCGGTCCCTGAGCGACAAGGCGCCCCTTGCAACGCGCCTCCTGACCCAGATCTGCTTTGATCCGCGCACCTTCATGGACTGGGGGTCCCGGGTCCGCCAGCAGGGAATAGACCTGCCGATCTACGCCGGCATGCCCGGACCAGTCAGCAGGCAGAAGCTGCTTCGTGTGTCCGCCGGCCTGGGCCTGGGACAGTCGGCCAACTTCCTCAAGAAGCAGCAGAACATGTTCTGGCGGTTCTTCAGCCCCTCCGGTTACGAGCCGACGCAGCTCATCAAGGGGCTGGTCCAGGGGTTGCCGGCCAGTGACGCCGCCATTAAGGGCTTTCACATATTCACGTTCAACGATCTTGCCCAGACAGAAAACTGGCGCCGGGGCTTGCTCGAACAGACCCGCGGATAGGAACTCACATGGACACGTCCACGATCTCTTCTTCAGCCGAAGCCACAGCCCCGCGCCTCGGGCCTGCTCCGGTTCCCGCAGAATCCGCCGCCTCCGGACACAGGGCGGACGATGTTGCCCGGCTTGTGGTCAAGGGAACCGATCAATCGGGAATCGTGGCTGCCATTACCGAAACGCTGGCCCAGTTCGACGGGAACATTGTCTCCCTGGACCAACACACCTCCGATCCGGCGGGAGGACGCTTTTTCCAGCGCACTGTTTTCACCCTTCCGAATCTGAGCACCGTTCTTGAGGATCTCCGGCGTGCCCTTGACGCACGCCTTGCCGACTTCAAGCTCGACTGGCAACTGATCGAAGCGAAGAAGCGGAAGCGGACGGCCGTCTTCGTTTCCAAATCGGACCACTGCCTTTTGGACCTTCTCTGGCGTCAGCGCCGCGGAGAACTGCCGATGGACATCACCATGGTGATTTCGAATCATCCGGACCTCAGCGAGGACGTTCGTCCTTTCGGGATTCCCTACTTTTATATCCCGGCCGACAGGGAGAGCCGGGCCGAGGCTGAAGCCCGCCAGCTGGAACTCCTCCGGGGCAACGTTGATCTGGTCGTCCTGGCCCGGTACATGCAAATCATCACGGAAGACTTCATCGAGCAGGCCGGCGTGCCCATCATCAACATCCACCACTCGTTCCTTCCGGCGTTCATCGGGGCCGCCCCCTATCGAAAGGCCAAGGAACGGGGCGTGAAGCTCATCGGCGCCACGGCCCACTACGTCACCAAGGACCTGGATGAGGGCCCCATCATCAGCCAGGACGTCATTCATGTGTCCCACCGCGAATCCGCCGGCGATCTCCAGCGGCGCGGCGCCGACGTGGAACGCCGGGTGCTCTCCCACGCGGTTCAAGCGCACTGCGAGGACCGGGTCATCCGTGACGGCAACGTCACCATCGTTTTTTGACCGGGCCCACCGGCACCGGCCTCACCAGAAGCAAACTTTCCAAGCAGCACGTTCCATGAGAGGAAACCCGATATGACCAATGCTTCCCTGCAAGAGATTCTGGACCAGTCCGGAAACGTCGTGGACCACCTGCGCAATGTGCAGGTCGGGGCCTACGTCTACCCGGTTGTGGCAGCGGAATTCACCAACTGGCGCAACGAGGTGAGGTCCTGGCGGGAAACAGCGGTGCTGTTTGACCAGACCCATCACATGGATAACCTCTTTATCTCGGGGCCCGACGCTTTGCAGTTGATTTCTGATACCGCGATCAACTCGGTGGCAAACTTTCCCGTCAACAAGGCAAAGCAGTACGTGCCCGTTACCCCCTACGGCCACGTCATCGGGGACGGCATCTTGTTCCGCGAAGCCGAGCAGGAGTTTGTCTATGTTGGGCGCTCTCCGGCCGCGAACTGGCTCCTCTACAACGCAGAAAAGGGCGGCTACGACGTCGAGCTGAGGACCGACCGGCGGTCGCCGTCGCGTCCCATGGGGAAAGCGGTGTCACGCGACTATTGGCGCCTGCAGATCCAGGGGCCGCGCGCATGGGACGTCATTGAAAAAGTGCACGGCGGACCTTTGGAGCAGCTGAAGTTCTTCAACATGTCGCACATGTTGGTGGGAGGCACCGAGGTTCGGACCCTGCGCCACGGCATGGCCGGGGCACCCGGGCTGGAGCTCTGGGGGCCGTACGAAGACTATGACCGGATTCGGGAGACCATTCTTGAAGCCGGTGCGGAGTTTGGGCTGGAGCCGGCCGGTGCCCGCGCTTATTCCTGCAACACGCTGGAATCCGGCTGGATTCCCTCGCCGCTGCCCGGCATCTACAGCGGAGAGAAACTGGCGGATTACCGGCAGTGGCTCGGTGCGGACAGTTACGAAGCCAATTCCGCCATCGCAGGATCCTATGTCCCGGAGAGCATCGAGGGGTATTACACCACCCCGTGGGAACTCGGCTACGGGTCCTTCATCAAGTACGACCACGATTTCATCGGGCGTGAGGCCCTGGAAGCGATGGATCCGGCGGCGCAGCGCAAGAAGGTCACGCTTGCCTGGGACGGCGATGACACAGCCACCATTCATGCGTCCATGTACCAGAAGGACGAACTGCCCTATAAGTTCTTCGACCTGCCCAACGCCAACTACGGGGCGTCGAACTTCGACTCGGTGATTGATGAATCGGGCCGGGTGGTGGGGGTGTCCATGTTTACCGGATACAGCTGGAACGAGAAGCGGCCGCTTTCCCTGGCGATCGTGAATCCTGATGTTGAAATCGGATCTCAGCTGAAGGTGGTGTGGGGCGAGCCCGACGGCGGCACTCGGAAATCGTCAGTGGAGCCTCACCGGCAGTACGAAGTCAATGTGGATGTCAGCCCGGTGCCCTTCTCCGAGGTTGTCCGCAGGGGGTACACGGACGGAGGATGGCGGAAAACCGTAGCCGTCTAGCCTACTGGGAGAAGCCTGCAGCCGCTGACCGGGAAACCGGGCAGCGGCTGCTTTGCGCTGTGTTCGATCCCCCACTGCACGCGATGTGGCCGAGTCCCTCGGGGTGAATGTGCACACCGTGCTGCATGCCTACCAGGAGCTTCGCGCGGAGGGGCTGATCGAGCTTCGCCGCGGACGCGGAGCCGTGGTCACCGAAGCCGCCGCACCGCTGGCCGCCCTGCACGCCGATGTCCTGGCCCTGGTCACCAAGGGCAAAGCCCTCGGCCTCTCGCCGGAAACCCTGTCCGCCTACGTAAAGGAAATCGCTCATGAGCGCTGACACCGCAACCCTTGCCCGCCGCCGATTCCTGCTCGTTGCAGTGGGCGTTCCCGCCGTCGTCGTAGTTGCGGCCCTGGCCCTCCAGCTGGCTGCGCTGCCCTCCCTGCCAAATCCGGTGGCCATAAACTGGGGCACGGACGGGCCGGACGGTTTCGCCCCGCCCTGGCTGACGGTGCTGCTGACGGCGGTGCTGGGTGCCGGCATTCCTGCCCTCATGGTTGGCAGCAGCATGTCGGGCCTGCACGGCAACGGCCCCAGCTACCGTTTCCTCGGCGCACTGGTGCCCGCCATCACCACCATGTTCTGCCTGATGCTGACCTGGGGTCAGCTGATGCAGGCCGGTCTCGCGGATGCGCGGCAGGCGCCGGGCATCGGGGTGCCCGTCTTGTGCTCCCTGGTCGCCGCCCTGGCGGTGGGTGCGGCGTGCTGGTTGGTCCAGCCCAAGCAGGATCAGCCGACGACGACGGCGGCGCAGGAGCCGCTGCCGCTGGCCGCCGGAGAACGGGCGGTCTGGTTTCGGGAGACGACCCTGGCCCTTCCCACACTGCTGCTCATTCTCGGAGCGCTCACAGCGGTGGCAGCCGGCGCCCTTCTGGCCTGGGTGTGGGCTGAACCGGCCGTGGCCTGGGTGCTCACCGGCGTCACTGTGGTGCTGGCGGCCGCAGCGGCAACGTCCGCTGCCTTCCGGGTGAGGGTGGATAACAGCGGGCTGACCGTCACGTCAGTGGTGGGGTTCCCGCGGTTCCATGTGCCGCTGGCCGACATCCGGGACGCGGAAGCGGTGTCGGTGGTTCCCGCGGCCGAGTTCGGCGGCTGGGGCCTGCGCTGGGTTCCGGGCAGGTTCGGCGTGGTGGTTCGCACCGGTCCCGCACTGCAGGTCAACCGCCGCACCGGCCGCCAGTTCGTGGTCACCGTGGACGACGCGGCCACCGGGGCCGCACTGCTGCAGGCCCTTGCCGTCAGGAGCTGACAGCCGGCAGGTCCACGCCGGAGCCGCCTACCGCGTGGCTTCGGCCAGGTACTCCAGCACATGCCGGTAGGTGTGGCCCGTGGCCTTGGACATGCCGATTTCACAGGTCCGGTTCACGGACGCATAGGCGGCGAACTCGCGTTCGTTGATTTCCGCCGCCTGCTTGTCCGTGGCCGAGGCCGTCAGCTCCGGATGCAGCAGCCCGCGGTCGCCCGCAAAGGCGCAGCAGCCCCAGCTCGGCGGCACAAACACCTCCTCCGCCGTGGCCTGCGCGATTACCTGCAGGGCATCGTTGGCGCCAAGCTGGGTGGAGGAGCACGTGGGGTGCAGCGCCATCGACGGCAGCTTGCGGGTCACGGTCAGCTGCGGCAGGACGGTGTCCCGGACGAAGTCCACCGAATCAATGAACTGCAGCCCGGGATAGAGCGGGCTTTCACCGGCGAGCCGTTTCATGGTGTCCAGACCCTCGGTGCAGGAGGCTGCGTCGCAGATGACGGGCAGCGCCCCGCCGCCGGTGGCTTCCCACAGATTCGCCAGCACGCGTTCGGTCATGACCGCATAGCCTTTGGCAAAGCCCTTGGATTTCCAGGGCGTGCCACAGCACAGGTCTGCGATGCCCGCAGGAATCCGCACCCCGATGTCCGCCCGGCCGCACAGCTCCAGGAAGGCTGCGGAGACGCCTTCGCCGCCGCCGGCCGGGCCGAACATGGTGCCGATGCACGCCGGAAAGTACACGGCCACGGCGTCGGGATCCTCATGCGTCACCCGTTTGGACCCGCCGGAGGGCAGCACGGTTTCATAGGCGGGAACGTTTTCGGTACCAGCCACGGCGCGGGCGACGGCGGTGGCCGCCTTGGGCAGCAGCGCCGGCATTGCATTGGCCAGGCTCAGCGCCTTGCCGCCGGCCACCGTCACGGTGGACCAGTGCTCCGCAGCCGTTTTCCAGCCGGTATCTGCCACAACGTTGGCGTTTTCCTTGCGCAGGCGGCGCACCAGATCTCCGGTATTGATGAGGACCGGGCAGGCCGTGACGCACATGCCGTCGGCGGCGCACGTTTGAACGCCGTCGTACTCATAGTCCTTGCGCAGTTCCTTGGCCAGGGCGGCGTCCCCGCGGGCCTCGGCGGCGGCGATTTCCCGGCGCAGCACAATGCGCTGGCGCGGCGTGGTGGTGAGGTCCTTGCTGGGGCAGACAGGTTCGCAGTAGCCGCACTCGACGCAGCGGTCCACTACTTCTTCGACGGTGGGAGCCACCTTGAGGTCCGCGATGTAGGACGCCGGGTCATCGTTGATGATGACGCCGGGGTTGAGCAGGTTCGGCGGATCCACCAGCAGCTTCAGGTCGCACATGACTTCATAGAGTTCATCGCCGTACTGCCGGCGGACAAACGGTGCCATGATCCGGCCGGTGCCGTGCTCGGCCTTGAGCGATCCGCCGTTGTCCAGCACCAGGTCCACCATCTCCTCGGTGAACGCCTGGTAGCGGGACAGCTCCACGGGATCGTCGAAGCGCTCGTTGAGCATGAAGTGGATGTTGCCGTCCTTGGCATGGCCGAAAATCACCGAGTCCTGGTAGCGGTGTTCGGTGAAAAGCCGGGACAGCTCCTTGCAGGTGGAGGCCAATGCAGGCACCGGAACCACAATGTCTTCGAGCAGCGCGTTGGCTCCCGAGGGGCGGGCGCCCGCCACCGTGGTGTAGAGGCCCTTGCGCAGGTGCCACATGGCGGCACGGTCCCTGGCATTGTCGGTCATGGCGAAGGGGACGGCCAAGGCCAGCGATTCAAAGAGTTCGCGGGAGCCTTCGCGCTTGTCGGCCAGCTCCTCCGCCGTGCGGCCCTGATGCTCCACCAGCAGGGCGGCATGCGAAACGATGTCCAGGCGGCGCAGCTCCGGCGGGGCGGCGGGATCGGCGGCGGCTACCCGCAGCGACGTCGAGTCCATCAACTCAATGGTGGCCAGCCCGGTCGCCACCAGCTCAGGGAGAGCGGTGGCGGCACGGTCCAGCGAGTCGAAAAACATCAGGCCGGTGGCCACCTTGGGCAGCGCCGGCACCGTGCGGAACGTCGCCTCGGCCACAAAGCCGAGCGTTCCTTCGCTGCCCACCATGAGGTGGGTCAGGATATCCACCGGACTCTCATAGTCCAGGAACGCGTTGAGGCCGTAGCCCATGGTGTTCTTCATGGAGAACAGCCGCTCGATGGTGGCCACGGAATGCGGATTGGCCACGATGCGGCCGCGAAGGCGCAGCAGGCCTTCGAAAAGTTCCGGTTCCAGCGTCCGCAGCTTTGTCTCGGCGTCAGCTGCCGCAGTGTCGATCACAGTGCCGGAGGGCAGCACCACCACCATGGACTCAATGGTCTGGTAGGTGTTGAACTCGGTGCCGCAGGCCATGCCGGAGGAATTGTTGGCCACCACGCCGCCGATGGTGCAGGCAATTTCCGATGCCGGATCGGGGCCCAGCTTGAACCCGTGGGCTGCCAGCCGGGAGTTGACGGCGCGCACCGTGGCACCGGGCTGTACCCGGACCCGGGCACCGCCGTCGAGCACCTCAATGCCGCGGAAGTGCTGGCGGGTGTTGATCAGGAGGCTGTCGCTCTGGCCTTGGCCGGACAGTGAGGTGCCGCCGGAGCGGAAGGTGGCCGGAATCCGGAGTTCGCGGCTGCGGCGCAGCAGGGAAGCGACGTCATCGGTGGTGCGGGGCGTGGCCACCGCCTCCGGTATCAACAGGTAGTGCGAAGCATCGTGGGCCATTTTGCGCCGGTCGATATCCCGGGTGCTGATGTCCTGCGTGCCCAGCGCCGCGATCGACGCCGCGGCCGACGGACCTGCTGTTTGAACGCTCATATAACCTGATCCCACCCTCCAGAGGGAGCCGCGGTGCTCCCGCCTTCAAATGTAAGCGTCAACGCGTCCCCGGGGATAGTTGGTCAGGCCACGGCCTCCCTGCGTCCACGGTGCCGCAGCCGTCTACCCGGGTAGTCGGTCCGCCGGATCCGGCACGGTAGTTAGCGGGTTCCGCGTTCCGCCAGCAGCTTTTCCAGCTGCTCCTCCAGCAGTTCAAGCGCAGCGCCGACGGTGGAGTGGATGACGGTTTCCGGATCGCCCTCGAAGAACCGTTGGTGGACTTCCGGCTCCTCCCGGCCCGCCGCCAGGATGCCCAGGAACACGGTGCCGGGCTCCTGCCCGTCCTGCGGTTCCGGGCCGCCGGAACCGGTAATCGCCAGGGCCAGATCAGCGCCCAGCAGCTTCGCCGTCCCCGTCGCCATCTGCCCAGCCGACTCCTCCGAGACCACGGCCTCCGCCGTCACGCCCAGGACTGATCGTTTCACCTCGGTGGCGTAGGCGGTCAGGCCGCCCAGGAACCAGTCCGACGACGACGGCGCGGCGCCCAGGTGGGAGGCCACGAGTCCGCTGGTGAGCGATTCGGAGACGCCGATCATAACTCCGGTTCCCTGGATGCGTTCGGCAATACGTTCTGCGGTTTTGGTGGATGCTGCGTCCTGGTCCGACATGGACATGGTGATCTCCCGTTCGTTCTCCTCAGTCAGTGACCACCACTTTATCAGTGTGCTTAGTAGTTGCCGCCGTCGTCTGGAATCCGGGCATGGAACCATTCAATGTGCCCGCGCAGCAGTTCGGCTGCCTCGCGGCCGCGTCGGGCGGTCACGGCGTCGTAAATTTCATAGTGCTGGCGCTGCAGCTGCGTCATGACGGCCGGCCAGTCGTCCCTGCTCCATCCTGCCAGGTGGCGGGGGGCAGGCCACCCGGAACTCCCGCGGTCCGGCCCTCGGGGAGTCTGGCGCAAAACCGGGATGTCTGTGAGGGTGGTCACCAACACCAACGGGGCGGATGTGCCCGTCCCAACATGTTCCACTATGGTCAGACCACACGTACGGGGTGATGCCCCGCTGAAAGGCAGCCATGAGAATTGCTCTATTCGCCACCTGCATCGTGGACGCAATGTATCCGCGCACCGCCAGGGCAACGGTGGCCATCCTTGAGCGACTGGGCCACGAAGTGGTGTTCCCGGCCGGCCAGGCCTGCTGCGGGCAGATGCACGTGAACTCCGGATACCTGCCCGAAGCCGTCCCCGTGGTCCGCAACCACATCGAGGCGTTCGAATCGCAGGATTACGACGTCGCCGTCGCACCTTCGGGCTCCTGCGTTGCCTCCGTGAAGCACCAGCACCCGATGGTGGCCCGGTCCTGCGGCGACGCTGCCCTGGAAGCCCGGGCAGAGGCGGTGGGGGCCAAAACCTATGAGCTCTCCGCACTCCTGACCGACGTGCTGGGCATCACCGATGCCGCTGCCCAGCTGGGATCCTGGTTCCCGCACAACGTCACCTATCACCCCAGCTGCCACGGCATGCGCCTGCTGCGCCTGGGGGACCGGCAGCTGAACCTGCTCCAGAGCGTTGGCGGCATTACGGTCCAGCCCCTGCCGCAGGCGGACCAGTGCTGCGGCTTCGGCGGCACGTTCTCGCTCAAGAACGCCGACGTCTCCACGGCCATGCTGGAAGACAAGACAGCCAACATCAAAGCCACCGGGGCCGAGCTGTGCTCCGGCGGAGACGCCTCCTGCCTGCTGCACATCGGCGGCGGACTTTCCCGGGAGGGCAGCAGCGTCACCACCCTGCACCTCGCCGACATCCTCGCCAGCACGAGGGAAAACCCGGTGTCCGTCACCGGCGACATCCTCGTGGGCGGAAAGGTTGCACGATGAGCAGCACATACCTGGGCATGCCCGCCCTGCCGGTTTTCGGGCAGGGCAACCTTAACGCCGTCGAGTCCTTTCCCCTGGCCGCCAAACGGGAACTGGGCAACAGCCAACTGCGCGCCAACCTGGGCCATGCCACCCACACCATCCGTGACAAGCGGCTGCGGGTGGTGGGCGAACTGCCCGATTGGGAGGACCTGCGCAATGCCGGCAGCGCCACCAAGCAAGCCGTGATGGCCCGGCTGCCCGAGCTGCTGGAACAGTTTGAACAGAACTTCACCGCCCGCGGCGGCATCATCCACTGGGCCCGCGACGCCGCCGAAGCCAACGAAATTGTCCGCGACCTGATCGGTGAACAGGGCGCGGATGAAGTGGTCAAGGTCAAGTCCATGGCCACCCAGGAGATCGGACTGAACGAGTACCTGGAAGAGCAGGGCATTGCGGCGTTCGAAACCGACCTGGCCGAACTGATCGTCCAGCTGGACCATGACAAGCCCAGCCACATCCTGGTGCCGGCCATCCACAAGAACCGCACCCAGATCCGGGACATCTTCCTGCGCGAAATGCCCGGCGTCGATCCTGAGCTCACCGACAGTCCGGCGAAACTTGCCGAAGCTGCGCGCTCACACCTGCGCCGGAAGTTCCTCTCCGCCAAAGTGGCCATCTCGGGCGCGAACTTCGCGATTGCCGACGCCGGTACCCTCGCCGTCGTCGAGTCCGAGGGCAACGGCCGCATGTGCCTGACGCTGCCGGAAACCCTGATTACGGTCATGGGCGTGGAGAAGCTGCTGCCGTCCTGGCGGGACCTGGAAGTGTTCATGCAGCTGCTGCCGCGTTCCTCCACCGGCGAGCGGATGAACCCCTACACCTCGCTGTGGACCGGAGTGACAGAAGGCGACGGACCACGGAACGTGCACCTGGTGCTGCTGGACAACGGCCGCAGCGCCGCCCTGGCCGATGAAATGGGCCGCTCGGCGCTGCACTGTATCCGCTGCTCCGCCTGCATGAACGTGTGCCCGGTGTATGAGCGCACCGGCGGCCATGCCTACGGTTCCACCTATCCGGGGCCGATCGGTGCGATCCTGTCGCCGCTGATGACCGGCATTACCTCGGAGGAGAACAACTCCCTGCCGTACGCCTCCTCGCTGTGCGGTGCCTGCTATGACGCCTGTCCGGTCAAAATCAACATTCCGGAAATCCTGGTGCACCTGCGCGCGGAGGATGTGGACAGCAAGCGGGGCACAAAGAAACTGCCCTCCCAGATGGATCTGCTGATGAAGGGCGCCTCCTGGGCGTTCTCCTCCGGCAAACACCTCGGACTGCTGGAAAAGGGCCTTCCGCTGGGACGGATCGCCGCCGGACGCAAAAAGAAGATCACCAAACTGCCCGGAATCGCCGGAGGCTGGACCCGGAGCCGGGACGTTCCGGCGCCGCCCTCCGAATCCTTCCGCGGCTGGTGGGCCAAAGACCACAGGGATCCGGCAGCGGGTGCGGAGCTCCCGGACTCCCCGAACACGGATTCCACCAACACGGGAGAACAGGCATGAGTGCACGGGAAGACATCCTGGACCGGCTGCGTTCGGCGCTGCGGGATCACCCGGCGGTGCCGGAGATTCCGCGGACCTACCGAGAAGACTCCGGCATGAGCGCTGAGGAGCGCATCGAGCTGCTGGTGGACCGGCTGGTGGACTACAAGGCCGGAGTCACGGTGGTGGACGAGGCAGGGATCGGTGCGCGGATTGCCGAGCTGCTCCTTGACGCTGACAGCTACGTGGTTCCGCAGGGAATCGATGAGGTCTGGCTGGCCGAGGCCGACGCGACCGGTCCCGGGCGCCGCCGGACTGACACGCCGGAAGCGCAGCTGAGCGTGGCGGAACTGGATTCCGTGGACGCAGTGGTGACGGGCAGCGCAGTCTCCGTGGCCGAAACGGGAACGATCATACTGGACGGCAGCCCGAACCAGGGCCGCCGGGCCATCACGCTGGTTCCGGACCACCACATCTGTGTGGTGCGGGAAGGGGACGTGGCCGGAATCCTGCCCGAGGCCCTGCGCCGGCTGGACGGCACCCGCCCGCTGACCTGGATCAGCGGGCCCAGCGCCACCTCGGACATTGAACTGCAGCGCGTGGAAGGGGTGCACGGGCCGCGGAACCTGGACGTGATCATCGTCCGGGCGTGAAGCCGTGCACGGCCATCCGGGTTGTGTGCAGGTTAGGCGGCCAGTTTCTCCTCGATCACGGGAAGCTCCGCGAGCAGGTCCTCCTCCAGGGACACGACCTCCAGCGGCTGCCCGGGGAGTGCGGAGACACCGGTGACGTCCTCCAGGAAGGCAACGGTCTCCTGCAGCGCTTCCATCGCCTCGGGGCGGTGCAGCTGGAACTGGTACTCGTGACCCAGTGCCGGTTTGTAGTCTTTCGGCCAGAATTTGCGGACCAGGGGCACCCCGAGGTCCTCCAGCCGGTCGGCCAGGGGCACTGACTGCGTCAGGGTCAGGTTGTCGCCGTTTCCACCGGAAATGTAGGTGGGCGGAAAGCGGTGGTCCACATGCGACGGGATGGACATGTGGGCGGCGGCGGTGGTGGCCGCCCAGTCCTTGGCCCCGGTATAGGCCCAGAGAGCTTTCCGCAGTCCCCAGCCCACCGGGCCTGCCATGCCGGCCACGGCGTCCAAATCGAAGACTCCGCAGTTCAGCAGGATCCCACGCAGCTGGCCGGGGTCGGCCGCAGGAACAACTCCGGTTTCGCGGGCGTACTCCGGGTTGGTGACGGCCAGTGCCAGCTGCGCGGCCAGCTGCGCGCCGGCGGAATCGCCGGCCAGGACAATCCGGTTCGGATCCAGTCCGTAACGGTCGGCGTGCTCGCGCACGAAAGCCAACGCGGCGTTGAGCTCCTTCACTGCGGTGGGATAGACCGCTTTCGGTGAGATGGAGTACCCGACGCCCACCACCGCGTACCCGTACCCGGCGAGAACCTTCAGATAGGGTGCCACGTCGTCCTGGGACCCGGAGATCCAGGCCCCGCCGTGGATCCACATCACCACGGGAAGCGGTTTTCGGGTTGTTGAGGGAAGGAACAGGTCAAGGGAGGGCTGGTGTTGGGACCCGAGGTAGTTCAGTCCCCGGTGCCTGACGACGTTGAAGCCGGGAAGGCGGGGGTGGATTTTCTTCGGTTGAAACTTGTTGGCGCTGGAAAAAACCCCGCGGATGAGCAAAGCCGACGGCAGCGGATGCCGATGCAGTGCCGCAGCCGCGGCGAGCCCTGCAACAGTCGCCGCGCCGGCCAGAAGCCCCGCCGCGGGAAGCGAGAAGATCTTCATCTTTTTAAGCTAGGACCCGGTTCTGGGCGGTATTCGGCTGGTTCCCTGTCAGCTGGCGGGCTTCAGCCGGACGCTGGGAGCAATCTCATGCCCCATGGTGTTTGGCGGCACAACTATCAAGCGGGCGACTACCCGTTTCCAGGATTTCGCTGGCGCGCCGGAAGATGTGTTCGTAGTCTGCCCCATCAATGGCGGACTGCGAGCCGCCGGTGGGGGAGGGACAGGAATGATGGAGTGGATTCTTTTGGCCGGAGCTCTGGCCGGCGTGATGCTGGGCGTGCTGGGTGCTGTGCCGGGACTGCGCTGGCTGCAGGGCGCACGCGAGAAACGGGCGTTGCAGGCTCTGATTACGCAGGTGCACCTGAAAACAGTGTTCGCGGAAAGCGGCCCCGCCCGGGGTGGCTGGGGGTCAGAGGTTGATGTTGCGCGGTGCCGCTCGGCCGCTGCTGATATCCGCCAGCAGGTGCGTGAGACCGTGAGCGAGCTTCGTCCGGGATCTTCCGCGGCGGCGGACGCTCTGCTGGAGATGTACCGGGCGTGTGACACGTATTTGCTCGAGACCGAGCGCCGCGGCGCCAGCTTCGAGGCCCGGCTGCGCGAGCTTCGCCTGGTGCTCAACCAAGGTGCCCGCCGCCTGAGCAGCGGCCGCCACGTGCAGTACCTCGCTCCGGGGCAGCGCGCTGTCGTGAGACGGGAGACGCTGGTTGCCGCTGCGCGTGCCAGGACCGGGCCGCAGCGCGAGCTTGCGGTTGCGGGACCGGCTGCGGCACGGGCAGAAAACCGCCACGGTGCGAGGGGCAGGGACCGGGAACGGCGAGGCACGGTGCCCGTCCCCGCACGGCGGCCACAGGACCACTCCGTCCCGCATGCCCCGGTTCCGGCAGGGGTCGGAGAAGACCGTTCTTGAAATGAGTCAACAAAGGTGCCGCCCAACAGCCCGGCACGTTCACCTCTGACCGGCAGCCCGGGCCCGCCCCGGGCTGCCGGACCGGCCTACCCCTCGGTTTGGCCCGTGCGCCAGCCGCCCTTGTAATCCCTGCGCGCCGTTTCGGAGAACGGCACGGGACTGACCACGGCCCGGACATCCATCTGCCGGTGCGGTTCCACCGTGGACTTCGCGGATCCGCCGTCGGGCTCGCCCCACACCACCCGCAGCTCCGTGCCCGGCGGAACTGACGGATCCACCGTGGCCAGGGACAGCCCGCGGCGCTCGTTGGCCGAATATCCCGTAAACATGGACAGGCCCACCACGTTGCCGTCCGCATCGATCACCGAGTCATAGTTGGAGGAACCGTAGTTGGCCAGCGGGAGATCGAAATACTTGTAGGGTTCTTCGCCGCCGAGCGGGGCGGCCAGGATCTTGCCCAGGTCTTCGGCGTTCCAGTCCAGGGTGACTTTGCGCCGCTGGGCTGCGGGATCCATCTGTTCCAGGGCATCACGCCCAATGAAGTCATGGTCAAATTTCACGAATGAGCCATATCCCAGTTCCCAGGGCGTCAGGTAATAATCCTCGATGTTCGGACTGACAAAGCTGCCGGCGACGGCGTTGGTGGCTTCGTAGCTGTCCGCGCCCAGCCATTCGCGGTAAGGCCGCAGCTCCTCGCCGGTGTAAATGGCCGGAAGCGGTGAAGGGATCCAGCCGGACTCCAGCGTGTTGGACGGATAGGCCCGGGCACCGACGGCGGCCATGCCATATTCGCCGCCGACATCGAGGATGGTGTCCCGGACCTTGTCGTAGGAGGCGTACTCGCCCCAGATTTCCAGTCCCGGTGCGCCGGCCATGCCGTGGCGGAGCGTGCGGACCCGCTCGCCCGCGATGGTCATGTGGTCCATGTTGAAGAACTTCAGCTGTTCAACGGGTCCTCCGTTCAGCTGTTCGATAATCTGCCAGGCATTTGGACCCTGGATCTGGAACCGCCAGTACCGGCGGGAAACGGGCCGGCCCATCGGCCGGGAGGGGGAGCGCCGATCCACCTGGACGTCCAGGTTGTAGCCGCCGGTTTCGGCGTTGAAGAGCAGCCAGTTCGCGGCCGGCGCCCTGCCCACGTAGATGTACTCGTCGTCGTCCTCGTGGAACAGGATCCCGTCACCGATGACGTGGCCGGAGGGGCTTGTGGGCACATACTGCTTGGCTTTGTTCACCGGAAACTGCGCGACACTGTTTACTGCCGTGTCGGAAATAAGCTTCAAAGCGTCCGGGCCCTTGATGAAGAGGTTGTCCATGTGGTGGGACTGGTCAAAAAGCACAGCTGTTTCACGCCAGGCCCGCTGTTCGCTGCGCCAGTTGGTGAATTCCGGCGCGACGACGGGATAGATGTAGGCGCCGATTTGGGAACTGCGGAGCCGGTCCACTACGTTTCCGGAGGCGTCCAGGAGTTCCTGCAGATTCTGGGGTGCCACGTTGAACCTCTGTTTCGTTGGGATGCTGCATCGGCTGGTGCCGGGCTGCCCCGACTCTAGGACGGTTTCCACGCGGCTGTCGAGAGTGCTCCGGCCGCCTTCCCGTGCACCATGACGGGAACCGCCGGGCGGATTTCGCTGGCCGTGGACGGGTAACACCGCTAGGCTCCGCGGCAGCACCCAACACGGCCGGGGCATGGCCCGTTGAATCGGAGGAACGGCATGAAGAAAACCTGTGGCGCAGTGGTCCTGGCCGGAGTGCTGATGCTGACAGCGTGCGGCGGGGGATCGCCGTCGTCGGAAACCAGCGGTGGGCTGATCCCCGTGGAAGTAGGGGTAATTCCCATTGTGGATGTTGCGCCGATCTACCTGGGCGTGGACCAGGGGTTCTTTGAGGACGAGGGGCTGGAACTCACGCTCACCCAGGCACAGGGCGGGGCGGCGATTGTGCCGGCAGTGACCTCGGGGCAGATGGAGTTTGGATTCTCCAACGTCACGTCAATGGTTGTTGGCCGGTCCAAGGGACTGCCTCTGAAGATGATTGCCCCCGGCGGCAGCAGCACGGGCGACGTGGATGCCGACTTTGCGTCTGTGATGACGCTGCCGGACAGCGGAATTGCGGAAATCGCGGACCTGGCCGGCAAGAAGGTGGGAGTCAACACGCTGAACAACATCTCCGATTCCACTGTCTCGGAAGCGGTCAAACAGGCCGGCGGTGACTACGAGAGTATTCAGTTCGTGGAGATGGCGTTCCCGGACATGGTTGCCCAACTGGACAACGGCACGGTCGATGCAATCGCCGCCGTGGAGCCCTTCGTGACCATTGCAGAGGCCTCGGGGGCGGTGCCGGTGTTCTCCAACTACGCCGAACCCATCGATGATCTGACGGTGGCCGTGTATTTCTCCTCGGACACGTTTGTCCAGGAGAACCCGGAGACAGTCGAAAAGTTTGCCCGGGCCATGGCAGCGTCGCATGAATATGCCGAGCAGAACCCCGACCGGGTGCGCGAAATCCTGCCCACTTACACCACCTTGAAGCCCGAGGTCATTGAGCAACTGACGCTGCCGCGCTACCCCGGCGAAGTGAACAGTGCGTCCGTGGAGGAAGTGCTGCGGATTTCAATGGACCGAGGGCTGGTGGAGGAGGAGCCGGACATGGATGCCCTGCTTCCGGCTGCGCGGTAGGAAAGCGCCGGAGGGAGACCGGGCGTCAGAACCTTCCGGAGCTCCCCGCCCCCGAAAAGCTGCCGCCGGAGCTGCCGTACCCGGTGGAGCTGGAAGCGGAGCTGCGGGCCGATTCCACGCTGCTGGTGCCCCGCTGAATGCCGGTGTTGAAGCTTCCCACCGAGTAATAGAAGTAGGCGGGGAAGGCCGTGTCCACGATTCCGGGACGGTAGCCCCGGTCCCGGCGGCCCGGCGACGAGGCTTTGTCCAGTTCCTTCTGCATGAGCTTGCGCTCGCTGTCGGTCTTGGCCTGCGCCGAGATGACGGTTTGGGCGTGGTTGTCCAGCAGGTCCGAGAGCTTTTCCCGGGCGGCCTTGACGCGGTCCAGGGCCTGTTCGGGGGTGATGCGGTCCTCGGCCAGCTCCGTGGCGGCAGCGGTAAGGTCCTCGCGGGTCTGCCGGCGGAAGGCCAGCAGTGCGCGGGCCGTCGCGGAGTCCCCGGCCACGGCTTCCTTGCCTTCCAGCAGGTCATCGAGCCGGTCCAGATCCTGCTGCAACGGGTCGGTCTGGCGGTCCCAGGCCCGCTCCCAGCCCGGAGCCTTGTTGAGCAGGGCATTGGTGTCCGCGATGACGTCGTCCAAACCGTCCAGCTCAAGGGCGGCATCCGCGTACTCTTCAACCGTGGCCGTGCTGCTGCGGTTCAACAGGTCTTTGTCGGAGAGGGAATGGGCGGCATTGTTCAGCTCGGTGGCCCTGTTGTACCGCGTCATGAACGTCCGGTATTCCTCCAGCACCCGCGACCCGTAGGAGGAATCGTCCGGAATAGTGTTGGCATTGACCTCCGTGGCGTCCAGGTCCCGGGTCACGCTGGAATAGCTCGCATCGGCCTCGGTCAGCAGCTTCCGGTTCTTGGTGCGGCGGTTCCGCCGCACCGCCACATAGGTGAAAACCGACCCCACCGCGGCAACTCCGGCAACAATGAATCCGATGATGGCGCCGGGGGAGAGGTACCAGGGACGATTGATCAGTTTGGCCGCTTCTTCGACAGCGGCGATGGTTCCTTCAGTCCAGTTGGCCTCGGCGAACAATTCATTGGTTTCGCTCCGGATGTCCTCCTGCTGGTCGAGGGATATCTTGCGGTCCTCGCCAAAGTACGTGCCGGTCCACCGGCCCGTGGGATCCAGGGCAAAGATGAACAGGCCGTCAGCCCACTTCTGACCGTCTTCGCTCAACCACTCCGGATGCTGGTCCCGGGCGAACCGCAGCACTTCCGCGTTGAGGACTGTTCCGTCCTCATTGTCCGCCGGTCCGTTGTACGTGTAGACGGCAACCGTGGTGGGTTCCCGGAACTCGACGCCCTCCAGTGCGGGCACAAGTGTATTGGTGTCCAGAACTCCTGCCGTGTCTTCCACGATGACCTCGTCCGGGGTGACGGCAGCGGCAGCGCCGGCACCCCCGGTGAGCGTGATCAGGACCAGCAGCAAAGTGGTTAGTGCCCGGCGCATGGTTTCCCCCTGTTGGTGAATGATTGGGCACGAGCCTAGCGGATCCGGACGGGGGTCAGGGTACCGCCGGAACACTCGGCGGGGGGACGGCGCAGGCGTCCTCAGATCAACATGGCCTCGCGGACCGTTTCGGCGGCCTTGGTTCCGCCGCCGCCGGTGGAACTGACCCGCCCGGCCGCCAGGACGTAATACGTGTCCGCGGCCTGCAGTGCAAAGCCGATGTGCTGCTCCACCAGCAGCACCCGCATGCCGGACCGCGACGCGAGGTTCATGATCGTCTGTTCAATTTCGGCCACGACGTTGGGCTGGATGCCCTCAGTCGGTTCGTCCAGGATCAGCAGGGTGGGTTCGGTGATCAACGCGCGGGCAATGGCCAGCTGCTGCCGCTGCCCGCCGGAAAGCAGTCCGGCACGCCGGGCCAGCAGCGGTTTCAGGGCCGGAAACATGTCCAGTGCCTCGTCCACCAGCGCCTTGCCGCGCTTGCGTCCGTCCGCCACCAGCCGCAGGTTTTCCAGCGTGGTCAGCGGCCCGAAGGATTGCTGGCCCTGCGGGACGTAGGCGAGTCCGCGCGCCACCCGCTGATGCGGCCGCAGCCCTGAGATGTCCTCACCGTTGAACAGGATGCTCCCGGCTGTGGGCTTGATGATGCCGACGACTGCGCGCAGCAGCGTGGATTTGCCGGCACCGTTGTGTCCCAGGACGGAGGCGACGGCGTCATCGGGCACCGTCACGGAGACTCCGTGGAGAACTTCGGTGCGTCCGTACCCTGCCTTGAGGTCCTTGATTTCCAGCATCAGTGTCCTTTCGCGGGCGTGGTGCCCAAATAGACTTCCTGCACGCGCGGGTCCGCCTGCACCTGTGCCACGCTGCCCTCGCTGAGGACCTTGCCGGCGGCCAGGACGGTCACGGACGTGGCATATTCGCGGACAAAATCCATGTCGTGCTCAATGACCAGGGTGATCCGGTTGGCGCCGATCCGGCGCAGCAGCTCGCCGGTCTGGGCGCGCTCGTCCTGGCTCATGCCGGCGATCGGTTCATCCAGCAGCAGCAGCTCCGAATTCTGCACCAGCAGCATGCCGATCTCCAGCCACTGCTTCTGCCCGTGCGCCAGGGTTCCCGCCTGCTTGGACGCCAGATGCTCCAGGCCGATGATCTCCAACGCCTCATCCACGGCCGGGTCGGTGCCGCGGCGCCTGCGCAGCAACTCCAAGGGCCGCCGCCGGGCACCGGCAGCAATGTCCAGGTTCTGCAGCACCGACAGGTTCTCGAAGACGCTGGCTGTCTGGAACGTGCGGCCGACGCCGAGCTTGGCAATCTGGTGGACCTTTCGGCCGAGGATCTCGGTACCGGTGTGGTTGACGGATCCCGTAGCCGGCACCAGGCCGGTCATCGCGTCGATGATGGTGGTCTTACCGGCGCCGTTGGGACCGATCAGGAACCGCAGGTCACCCTGGGTGACATCAAGGTCGACGCCGTCGACGGCGGTGAATCCGTCAAAGACCACCCGGAGGTTCCGGACCTCCAGGTACTGTGGCCGCCCGGAGCGCTGTCCGCCGGGTAGAGGCTCTCCTTGCGGGAGCAGCGGATGCGGCTGTTCCGCGGCAATCATCTGGTGTTTCACGGGCGGAGCTCCTTGGAAGCGGCGGGCACTGCGGCAAGCGGAGAAGCGGCGGCGGAGACTGCCGGCACCGGGGTTGGGGCGGACATGCCGGGCGGGGCGGGGACTGCGGGTGCTGCGGGTATTTCGGGCGCGGCAGCAGCAGGCGGCACGGACGGACCGGCGTCGTTCTTCCTCCGCAACCGCCCCAGGACTGCGGGCAGCGAGGCCAGGCCGCCGGGCAGGAACCCGATGACCAGCACGAACAGCAGACCTTGGAAGTAGACCCAGAAGGAGGGGAAGGAAGACGCGAGCGAGGTCTGCGCAACGGCGACGCCGAGGGTGCCGAGCACGGGTCCCAGCACAGTGGACCGACCGCCGATCGCCACCCCGATGAGGAACGCGATGGAGGGGGTGACACCAACATCGGCCGGGGAAATGATGCCCACGAGCGGAACGAACAGCGCGCCGGCCACACCCGCCATCACCGCTGCCAGCACGTAGACCACGGTTTTGATGGTGGCGGGGTCGTAGCCCAGGAAGCGCACGCGTTCTTCCTGGTCCCGCACGGCCACCAGCAGCTCCCCGAAGCGGCTGTGCATCAGCTGCCGCGCCGCCGCCACGACCACCAGCAGCACGACGGCGGCCAGCAGGTACAGCATCCGCTTGTTGGCCGGGTCCGCCAGGTCGAAGCCGAAGAAGGAACGGAAGCCGCTGAGCCCGTTGGATCCTCCGGTGGTGGCCTGCTGGCCAATAAGCAGGACCGCGAACGCGGCGGCCAGCGCCTGGCTGAGGATCGCAAAGTAGGCGCCCTTCACCCGGCGCTTGAAGATCGCCAGCCCCAGGACCAGGGCCACCAGGCCGGGCACCAGTACGACGGCGAGGACGGTCACCACCGGGCTGCGGAACGGTTCCCACCAGCCCGGAACAGTGCCGGTACCGTATAGGGCCATGAAGTCCGGAACGCCCGAACCGCCGAACAGTGCGGCGTCGGCCAGTTTCATGTGCATGGCCATGATGTAGGCGCCAAGGCCGAAAAACACGCCCTGGCCCAGGGTGAGCATGCCGCCGCGGCCCCAGGCGAGACCGATGCCCACGGCCACAATCGCGAAGCAGAGAAACTTGCCGAGCAGGCTCAGGCTGAAGACCGGCAGCAGCGCGGGCGCGGCCACCAGCAGCAGTGCCGCCGCAGCGGCGAAAGCGGTCAGGACGCCGGCCCGGGACTGCCGCAAAGATGACAAACGGGAGGAGAAGCGGCCGGGAAAACCGCCGGCTGCGGTGCGTGTTGTTGTGATGCTCATGCCAGGCTCCTCGTTTTGAGGGTGAAGATGCCCTGCGGGCGGACCTGCAGGAAAATCACGATGGCCGCCAGGATCAGCACTTTGCCGATGCTGGCGGTGGTGGAGAACTCGAACACGGACTGCAGCACGCCAAGGGCAAAGGCCGCGATGGCGGCGCCCTTGATCTGCCCGATGCCGCCGGCAACCACCACCAGGAAAGCGTCCACGATGTAGTTCGGACCCAGATAGGGGCTGGTGGAGCCGATCAGGGTCACCGCCACTCCGGCGATACCGGCCAGGCCGGAACCGACAAAGAAGGTCAGCTGGTCAGTGCGGCGCGACGAGATGCCGCTGGCCTCGGCCAGGTCCCGGTTCACAACGACGGCGCGGATCCGCCGGCCCAGCGGAGTGACCCTCAGCAGCAGGGCCAGGGCCGCCAGGCAGGCAAGTGCCAGGGCCAGGATGAACAACCGGGTCAGCGGAATGGGAGCTCCCAGCAGCTCCACGTTGCCCTGCAGCCAGGACGGCACCCGGACATCCACGCTGGGGGCGCCGAAGATGTCCCGGGCCACCTGCTGCAGGATCAGGGAGACCCCGAAGGTCACCAGGAGGGTGTCCAGCGGGCGGTGGTACATCCGCTTGAGCAGCAGCTCCTCCAGGATCAGCCCCATGGCTCCGCCCACGAGAAAGGCCGCCGGCAGGGACACCAGGAGCGAGGCACCGGCGCTGCCCAGTGCCTGCTGCATCACAAACGCGGTGTAGGCGCCGGCCATGATGAACTCACCGTGGGCCATGTTGATGACCCCCATTTGGCCGAAGGTCAGCGACAGGCCCAATGCTGCCAGCAGCAGCACCGAGCCGAGGCTGAGCCCGGCGAACATTTGTCCAATCAGCAGTTCCATTGCGGCGGACCTTTCAGGTGGAAGAGGAGACGTGCGACGGCGGGGATCAGGACAGGCCCGACGCCCAGTCGTAGCTCTCCAGGAACGGGTCCGGTTCCACGGCAGCCGGCGCTTCCCAGACGGTTTCGATCAGTCCGTCGGAGGTGATCTTGCCGATCCGCGGGGTCTTGGTGATGTGGTTGTTGTCCCCGTTGACGGTGACGGTGCCTTCGGGGGCCTCGAAGCTCACGCCGTCGGCCGCGTCTTGAACCTTGTCGACATCGAAGGAACCTGCCTTTTCGACCATCTCCTTCCACAGGTAGAGGGAGGTGTAGGCGGCTTCCATCGGGTCGCTGGTGACGCGCTCGGCACCGTATTTGTCCTTGAACGCGGTGACAAACGCGGTGTTGGCCGGGGTGTCCAGCGTTTGGTAGTAATCCCAGGCGGTGAGCTGGCCTTCGATGTTCTCCAGCCCGATGCCGGGGACTTCCTCTTCGGCGATGGACACGGACACCACGGGCATGGTGTCGGGGGTGAGGCCCACTGACGTGTACTGGCGGAAGAATGCCACGTTGGAGTCACCGTTGAGGGTGTTGAAGACGGCGTCGGCTCCGGAATCGCGGACCTTGTTCACGATGGTGGAGAACTCCGTGGAACCCAGCGGAGTGTATTCCTCGCCGACAATTTCCATGCCGTGGGCCTCGGCGTAGGCGTTGATGATTTTGTTGGCGGTGCGGGGGAAGACGTAGTCGCTGCCCACCAGGAAAATGGTCTTGGTACCCTGCTCGGCGAGGTAGTCCAGGGCCGGGATGATCTGCTGGTTGGTGGTGGCGCCGGTGTAGAAAATGTTCTCCGAGGATTCCAGCCCTTCATACTGCACCGGGTAGAACAGCAGGGCGTTGTTGGACTCAAAGACGGGGAGCATGGCCTTGCGGGACGACGAGGTCCAGCCGCCAAACACGGCGGCCGTGCAGTCCTGTTGGATCAGCTTGCCGGCGCGTTCGGCGAACTTGGTGGGTTCGGAGGCGCCGTCCTCGCTGATGACATCCAGCTGCTTGCCCAGCACACCGCCGTCGGCGTTGATCTCCTCGGCCGCCAGGGAGAGGGAGTCAAAAACGGTGCTCTCGGAAATGGCCATGGTCCCGGAGAGGGAATTCAGGAAGCCGATCTTGACGCTGTCCCCGGATGTATCCACGCAGGACTTCGCTCCGCCGGTGGCCTGGCCGGCCTCCGCCGGATCCGCAATTTGCGAGCCGCAGCCGGCCAGGACCGCAGCCAGTGCCGTGGCTGCAACGGGAATGAAAGCGCCTTTAATGCTTTGTACTTTCACTGAGCACCTTATTTCTGAGGGCCGTGCTGATTCAGCAGCGAAGCCGGTGAACGGGCCTCTCTTCGGGCCGTTTCCTCAATTTAGGTGACTCGTGTTTCAGGCTTTGGGTATTCGCGTTTCCTCGATATTTCTTTTGTTTCAAACGTTTTTCGAAGGCGTATCCGTTGCGCACACGTCCTTGAGGAAGGCGAGTGTTTCCGCCAGGGCCTGCTGCGCTTCAGGCCGGTTCAAATAAAATTGGTATTCATGCGGCAGCTCCGGTTTGTGATCCCGGGGCCAGAACCGGAACCGGACATCTGCTTTGAGCTCCGCGAGGCGGGCAGCCAGCGGAATGGACTGCGTCCCGGTCAGGCTGTCTCCGTTGCCGCCGGTAATGAGCGCCGGCGGAAACAGGCCGGTGACATCGTTCAGCACGGAGATGTCGCGCCCGGCGGCGGTGCGGGACCAGTCCTTTCTGCCGGAGTAGGCCCACAATGCGGTCCGGAAGCCCCAGCCGAGGAGTCCCCGCAGCGGGGCCAGCGCGGTAACGTCATAGATCCCGCAGTGCAGAATGACGCCGCGCAGGTCGTCACGGCTCAGGGGAACAGGGAGCCCGGTCCGCAGCGCGTAGTCCGGGTTGGTGGCGAGCACCGCCAGTTGGGCTGCCAATTGTGCGCCGGCGGAGTCTCCGGCCAGGACCAGCCTGCGGGGGTCCGCACCGTAGTCCGCTGACTGCTTTTCCAGGAAAGCCAGTGCTGCTGCTATTTCCTCCACGGCCTGCGGATAGACGGCGCGCGGGGAACGGGTGTAGCTCACGCCGGCCGCCGCGAATCCGGAGGCCGCCAGGATGCGCAGGTAGGGCTCGACGTCGTTCCGGCTGCCCGAGAGCCAGGCGCCGCCGTGGATCCACACCACCAGGGGCACCGGTTCGCCGGCTGCCTCCGGAACGAAGAGGTCCAGGGTGCCGCTGCCGCTGTCCGTTTCAAAGGCCAGCCCCCGGTGTTCCGTCACACCGCCGGCCGGTACATGGTCGCGCATGACGGCGGCCGCCTGCCGGGCACCGCGGTAGAACACAGCCCGGATGAGCAGCGCCGACGGCCACGGGCTGAGTCGAAAGGCGGCGGCAGCGGCGGCTGTTGCAGCGGTGGCTGCGGCAAGACGGGGAAGACTGGGCATGGAGGAATACTACGGCAGCATCCAGCCGAGCACCGGTGTGGACTGCAGGAAGACGATGCAGCACAGGGCCAGCAGCAGGATGAGGCTCCAGCCCACCACCTTGCGGAACAAGACCGATTCCTGCCCGCTCATGTTCACTGCCGCAGCGCCGATGGCAAGGTTCTGCGGGCTGATCAGTTTGCCCATCACTCCGCCGCCGGTGTTTGCCGCGATCAAGAGCTGCGGATCGATGCCGGCTTGGATTCCGGCGGTCTGCTGCAGCTTGGCGAACAGTGCGTTGGCCGAGGTGTCCGAACCGGTCACGGCGGTGCCGATCCATCCCAATACCGGGGAAAGGAACGCGAAGAAGGCCCCGGTTCCGGCCAGCCAGGTTCCAATCGAGACGGTCTGTCCGGAGAAGTTCATGACATAGGCCAGGGCCAGCACCGCCAGGATGGTCATGGCGGCCGAGCGCATCCGGACCGCCGTTCGGCCGATTTCCTTTACGGCTTCACCGATGGCCAGCGGATACCGGCCGCCGTCATTGAACCGCGAATAGACCATCGCCACAATGAGCCCGCTGATCAGCAGCAGGGAGCCCGGGCTGATCAGCCACTCAAAGCTGTAGATGGTGGACGACTGCTGCTGCCCGTTGGCGTCCAGAAGTTTCTCATGCAGGACCGGCCAGGGAATTTGAATGATCGTCTTTTCCAGCGCTTCGGGAATGTTGACGCCCCAGGTCCACAGATTCACGATGCCGAAAACGACAATCACCAGCACATAGGGGAACAGTGCCATCCACGCCCGGCCCGGAGTGAGCCGGTCCGCTGCAGTGTCCGTTGCGGCCGTACCGACGTCCGCGTTCCCGGCACCTGCCGGAGTCCAGCCGGACGCGCGGGCGGCGGCGAGTTCCTCGCTCATCCGCGCGTCGGCCTCTGCTCCGTTGCGGGGATGCCACACCCGCAGGAAGCCGACGGCGGCGGCCATCGCGATCAGCGAGGCAACAATGTCGGTAAGTTCGTAGGAGAAGTAGTTGGAGCACAGGAACTGCATTACGGAGAAGACGACGCCGGTGACCAGGGCCACCGGCCAGCAGTCGCGCAGGCCTTTGCGCCCGTCCAGGATGAACAGCAGCACCAGGGGGATGAAGAAGGCGAGCAGCGGGGTTTGGCGTCCCACCACGGCGCCGATCTCTTCGCCGGGATAATTGGTGAGGTTGGCCGCCGTCGTAATGGGAATGGCGAGTGCCCCGAAGGCCACCGGTGCGGTGTTGGCCACCAGGACTGCGGCGGCGGCGCGGATGGGGGCGATGCCCAGTGCCAGCAGCATGGTGACGGTGATCGCCACCGGCGCCCCGAACCCTGCCAGCGCCTCCAGCAGTCCGCCGAAGCAGAACGCCACAAGGATGGCCTGGACCCGCAGGTCGCCTCCGCCGACGGCGTCGAACACGCGGCGCAGGTCCTCGAACCGGCCGCTCAGGACGGTGACCTGGTACAGCCACACGGCCATGATGATGATCCACACCACCGGGAACAAGCCGAAGGCGGCGCCCTGCGTGGCCGAGAGCAAAGCCAGGCCCACGGGCATGGAGAAGCCCAGCACGGCAATGACCAGTGCCGCCAGCAGGGAATAGGCGCCGGCTACGTAGGCCTTGGTCTTGACGTAGGCGAGCAGGAAGAAAAAGAGGAGCAGGGGAACCAGGGCCAGAAGCGCTGACCAGATGATGCTGTTGGCTACCGCGTCGGTGCTGGGGGTGAAGCTATCCATGGTTACCTCCGGATCGCGCCGGACCGCGGCGTCAACGGGAAACACGGGAAGCGGGCGATGCCGCCGAAACGCGGGCTGCGAACAGCTCGGAAGCCCAAAATCAGACTAAGTCCGGCAGGGACGTCCGGTACCGGCTGCCGGGAAAATGCTGATCAACAGGGAAACGGGGTTGACGGCGGGGCCAACCACGGGATGAAGGCGTGGGGGGCGCAGTGGTGGCCGCGCGGAGATTCACTGACGGTGTGCCCTTATTGCGGGCCTGTGTACCAGCCGCGGGCCAGGTAGATGTCGCGGTAGGTGCCCCGGTCGACGTCGAGGTCCTCACGCCGATCCAGACCGGCGGCGAGGGCAGTGCGCTGCGAACCGATGTTGTCCGCCGTGGTGTAAGCGACCACCGGCAAGCCGGGCAGTAGATCTTCAGCGAGGCGGACGGCCTCGCAGGCGCCCTCGGTGGCGTAGCCGCGGCCCCAGACCTCAGGAAAGTATCGGTAGTAAAGGTTCAGCGCGGGGCGGGCATGGACCAGCCGGTGGGACAGGCCGGTGAAACCGATCAGCGTCTGCGGATCGTCCCGGGTGCTGACGGCCCAGACGCCGAACCCGTGGCGGTACCAGTGCAGCCCTATTTCGTGGAAAATCCGGGCTGAGGAAGCTCGCGTGACGGTGCGCGGGGCCGGGTGGTGCACATTGGTCCGGGGATCGGTGTGCAGATCCAGGGCGGCATATTCGTCACTGCCTTCGGGGCGCCGAAGTATCAGCCGACGGGTGTGGACCGGAGTCCAGTCGGCTACATCCTGTGCGGGCATGGACCCACTCTAGGGCACGCCCGCGGGGCGGAACAGCGGTGTTACGGTGCTGCTGGCCCGGCCTAGGCGTCGGTCCGGAGCTCACGGTGATGGCGTACGTAGCCCATCACAGCCACCGCAATCGAGATGGCGGCCGAGACCGCCAGACCCAGCCACAGATCGACTTTCAGGGCAGCCGCACCCGCCAGCGCGCCGAGCAGGATCAGGGCTATGGCCAGCGCCCGCCGCTGCCAGTACAGGCTGCTGCCGCCGGCCAGCTTGGAATCCGAAGCCAACCCGGTGATGGTGGATGTGACCACCACAGTGGTGATTTCGGCTACCTTCAGCCGCTTGGCCGTGGCTGCCTGCACTCCCATGACCGCAGCCATGGTGGAGGTGGTGAGGCTGCCCAGCATTTCGTTGCCCTGGACGTCCGCCACCGCCACGAAGACGGCGAGCGCACTGAGGCCTGCGGCCACGACGGTCAGGGCAACAGACGTGCGCCAGGACCAGCCGTCAGGGCCCTTGCGCAGCATCCGTCCCGCCAGGGCGGCGCCAAGCATGAAGAAGACCAGGGCCAGCGCGGGCCGCAGGATCGGCAGGTCCGCCCCGCCGGCGAACGCCATGCCCAGGAGGACGACGTTTCCCGTCATGTTGCCGGTGAACACCCGGTCCAGCCCCAGATAACCCACGGCGTCCACCACTCCGGTGGAAAAGGTCAGTCCCAGCATCAGCCAGAGATGGACCCGGTCGGTGGGCACCGCATTCAAACGCTTCACGCCGGGAGCTCCTTCAAAAAAGTCGAAAAATAAATGTGATGCCGGTAACTGTATACGAACTTATGGGTGTAGCTTCGATTGTATTCAAAGCCGGACCCTCGAGATTCAAGGATTCCCATGGCATCATTTCGCACCTCACACAGCCTGCCGGGGCGGGGTTGGACTGGAATCAAAGCCGCCGCCGCGGGCGGTGCCGCAGTCCTGCTGCTAAGTGCCTGTGCACCGATCCAGGCCCTCGAACCTGCTCCGGAGCGCCAGGATGTTCCTGCCGCCGAGCTGGATGGAAGAACCGTCATTGAAGGCGGAGACCTGGTCATGGCCCTCTCCGCCGAACCCGACCGACTGGACCCCACCACTTCATCCTCCCTGTACACGCGCTATGTCATGCAGACCATGTGCCAGAAGCTCTACGACATTGACGCGGAGGGTGAGCTGGCACCGCAGCTGGCTACCGAGCTTCCGGAAATCTCAGCGGACGGACTGACCGTCAGCATTCCACTGCGGACGGACGCTGTCTTCGCGGACGGAAGCCCCTTCAATGCCGAGGCTGCGAAGACAACCCTGGAACGGCACCTGACGCTGGAGGGATCCACCCGCAAGGGCGAGCTGGGTCCGATCAGCGGCATCAGCGCCGTCGGGGAGTTCCTGCTGGAGATCACCTATGAAACACCCTTCGCCCCGCTGACCGCGGCCCTGGCCGACCGCGCCGGGATGATGCTCTCGCCCACGGCCCTGGAGCAGGCAGGGGACGCCTTCGGCGACCATCCGGTCTGCGTTGGCCCCTTCAAGTTCAAGGAACGGGTTCCCCAGACATCCATTTCGGTGGAACGCGACCCGCTGTATTACGACGCCGGCGCCGTCCATCTGGACACCATCACCTACCGCATCATGACGGACGCCAACATCCGCGCGGCCAACCTGCGCTCGGGCGACGTGCAGGTGGCGGACACCATTTCGCCCCAGGACGTGGATGCGCTGGTCCAGGAGCAAGGCCTCGGCATCCTGCAGATCGGTTCACTGGGCTACCAGGCAATGACGGTCAACCTCGGCAATGTGGACGGCACCGGAGAGCCGCCCGGCGACCTCGGCACGCCTCTTTCCCGGCAGGCGGACATCCGCCGGGCACTGTCCATGTCCATTGACCGGGAAGCCCTGGTCAACACGGTGTTCAACAGCTGGTATGAACCGGCGTGTTCGCCGGTGTCTCCGGACAGTCCGTATGCTTCAGAGCTGAGTGAAGACTGCGTGGACTATGATCCGGAGGCCGCGCTCGCCCTGCTGGAATCCACCGGAGCCCCGGTGCCGTTTCCCATCACCATGCAGGTCACCAACTCCCCGGACACGCTGCGCTACGCACAGGCGCTGCAGGCGGCAGTTTCCGAGGGTGGCTTTGACCTGACCATCCTCCCGGTGGAGTATTCAACTCTGCTGGACGTCCAGACCCGCGGTGATTTTGAAGCCCTTCAGCTGGGTTGGTCGGGCCGGATTGATCCGCACGGCAACATGTCCAACTTCCTGAAGACCGGCGGGGGCAACAACTACTCCGGTTATTCCAATCCCGAGGTGGACCGGCTGCTCACCGAAGCTGCCCAGTCCACTGATTCGGACACACGGGCCGCACTCTACGGAAAAGTGGTCGAGCAGGTGCACAAAGACAATCCCATCCTGTACCTGTACCGGGTGCGCAGCCTGACCGGCTACACCAAGGATGTTGCCGGTGTGGCGACCTACCCCGACGGCGTGGTCAGGCTTGGTACTGCAGCATTCGTGGAAAAGGAGGGCTGACCATGCTCCGTTATCTTGGTACGCGGCTGTGGCAGTCCGCGCTCACGCTGGTCCTGGCCTCACTGGTGATCTTCTTCGGCGTCCGCCAGTTGCCCGGCGATCCGGCCCTGGCCATGGCCGGAGAGGAAGCCACTCCCGAGCAGGTGGAAGCCGTCCGGGAGCAACTGGGACTCAATGAATCCGTGATCACCCAGTACGGAAAGTTCATCGGCAACATGTTCCGGGGCGACTTTGGGACTTCCACCCGGACCGGGACGGCCGTCACGGACCTGATTGCCACCACGCTGCCGGTCACCCTGTGGCTGTCCGCCTACGCCATTGCCGTGGCCGTGATCGTGGGCATCCTGTTCGGCGTCATTGCTGAACGCTTCCGCGGCCGGTGGCCGGAATGGGCGGCCAACGGCTTTGCCCTGATTGGCCTGTCCGTTCCGAATTTCTGGCTGGGCATCCTGGCCATCCTGTACCTGTCCGTGACGCTGGGCTGGTTCCCGGCTTCAGGCTACGTGGACATTACCGAGGATCCGCTGCGCGGGATTTACTACCTGACTCTGCCGGCACTGATCCTGGGCACCGGGCTGGCAGCCGTCATCATGCGCCAGACCAGGGCCTCGATGATTGAGACCATGAACACCGACTACGTCCGGACCGCCCGCGCCAAAGGCCTGGGACGGGGCCGGGTCCTGATGCGCTACGGGCTGCGCAACTCCCTGATCGTGGTGGTCACGATTGTGGGCCTGCAGCTCGGCGGGCTGATCTCCGGTGCCGTGGTGACCGAGCGGATCTTCGCCCTGCCCGGTTTCGGCAAGCTCACCCTGGACGCCGTTTTCACCCGCGACTATCCGGTCATCCAGGCCGTGGTCCTGATCATCACCGTCTCCTACATTGTGATCAACCTGGCCGTGGACATCCTGTACTCCCTGATCAATCCGCGCATCCGAGTCGGAGGAAGCAACTAATGGCTGTTACCGAGACCGTTCTTCCCCCCACCCCGCCCGGAACAGACCAGGGGCTGGGAACCGGGCGCGGCAGGGTCCTCAAATCCCTCCTGCACAACCCGCTGGGACTGACCGGCGGGATCCTGCTGGCACTCGTGATCCTGGCCGGGCTGCTTGCTCCGGTCCTGGCTCCTTACAGCCCAACGCAGGTGCACTTCGAGACACCGTTCCAGAAGCCGGGCACTGTGGGGTTCCTGCTGGGCACCGATGACCTGGGCCGCGACATCTTTTCCCGGCTGCTCTTCGGAATCCAGGCCTCCCTCAAGGTGGGTGCCCTCTCCGTGGCGCTGGCCGTGGTGATCGGCACCCCGCTGGGCCTGCTCGCCGGATACTGGCGCTGGCTGGACGGCATTATTTCCCGCCTCACCGATGTGACACTGGCCTTTCCCTTCCTGATCATTGCCGTGGCACTGGCGGCCATCAGCGGACCCAGCCTCACCAACGCCGCCGTCGCGCTCGGCGTTGCCCAGGTGCCCACCATGATCCGGGTGGTCCGCGGCGAAACCCTGCGCATCAAGGAAAGCGATTTTGTGCTCGGCGCCAAGACCATGGATGCCTCCGGGCTGCGGATCATCTTCAGCCACGTGCTGCCCAACGCCGCTTCCGCCGTCATTGTGCAGGCCACGGTCATCATGCCGGTGGCAGTGATCGGCGAAGCGCTGCTGTCCTTCCTTGGCCTGGGCATCCAGCCTCCCACTCCCAGCCTGGGCATCATGCTCTCGGACGCCCAGCAGTACATCTTCCGCTCACCGACCGCCGCCATCTTCCCGGGCCTGGCCATCGCGGCAATCTGCCTCTCCTTCAACCTTTTCGGGGACGCCCTGCGTGACGCCCTTGACCCCACCAACTCCAGCCGAAAGTGACCAAGACACCGTGACCTACACAGCACCCGATTCCTTTACCACCCGCCCCACCCTCCAGGGAACGTTCGGCATGAGCGCGTCCACGCATTGGCTGGCCACCGCCTCCTCCCAAGCAGTGTTGGAACGCGGCGGCAACGCCTTTGACGCGGCCGTCGCCGCGGCCTTTGTCCTGCACGTGGTGGAACCGCACCTCAACGGTCCCGGCGGAGACATGACCGGGGTATTCGTCACCGCCGAGAACCCGTCCGAACCGGTGGTCCTGATGGGCCAGGGCGCCGCCCCGGCCGCGGCCACGCCCGAACACTACCTGTCGGAGGGACTGGAGCTGGTACCCGGGGCCGGAGCCCTCGCCGCAGCCGTTCCGGCCGCCGTCGATGCCTGGCTGATGCTGCTGCGGGACCACGGCACCTGGGAACTCGGTGATGTCCTGTCTTTCGCCGTGGGGTACGCCCGCAACGGCCATCCCGTTGTTGGTCGGGTAGGCACCACCATCGCGTCCGTGGCGGACCTCTTCACGGAGCACTGGCCCACCTCGGCCGCCCAGTGGATGCCCGACGGGATGATCCCGGCGGACGGGGACATCATCAGGAACGAAGCGTATGCCGTGGTCCTGGACCGGCTTACGGCAGCAGGCAGCTCCGCGGGCACCCGCGAAGAACGCATCGAGGCAGCCCGCCGCGAATGGCGCGAAGGCTTCGTGGCGCGGGCCGCCGTGGATTTCCTGTCCGTGCCGCACCGGCATTCCTCGGGAGCGGACCACGCCGGCGTCATGACGTTGGAGGACTTCGCGTCCAGCAGCGCGTCGTACGAACCGGCGCTGACCTATGAGTTCCGCGGCCACACGATCGCCAAGACCGGGCCCTGGGGGCAGGGGCCGGCGCTGCTGCAGACGCTGGCGATCCTGGCCGGCTACGACGACGAATATCTGGATCCCTCCACCGAGTTGGGCGCGCACACCATCCTGGAGGCGCAGAAGCTCGCCATCGCAGACCGCGAGGCCTACTACGGCGACGCCGATGTTCCGATGGAGTACCTGCTCAGCGAGGAATACGCCGCCTCCCGCCGCGCCTTGATCACGGACAGCGCCTCGCACGAATTCCGCCCCGGCACGGTGCCCGGGCGCACGCCGTTCCTTCCGCCGCTGCGCACCGAGTACTTCGCGCCTGCACTGGAAGGGCAGCATGCCTTCGCAGGCGTCGGCGAGCCCACCGTCATGCCGACGGGGGAGACCCGCGGCGACACGTGCCATGTGGACGTGGTGGACCAGTGGGGCAACATGGTCTCGGCGACTCCTTCCGGCGGCTGGCTGCAGTCCTCGCCCACCATTCCGGAACTGGGCTTCTGCCTGGGCTCACGGCTGCAGATGACCTGGCTGGAAGAAGGCGCACCGTCCACCCTGGCCGCGGGCAAGCGGCCCCGGACCACGCTGACGCCCACTTTGGTGCTCAAGGACGGCCAGCCGGTCACCGCCCTGGGCTCGCCCGGCGGCGACCAGCAGGACCAGTGGCAGCTGCTGTACCTGCTGCGCACGCTTGTTGGCGGATATTCTCCGCAGCAGGCCGTTGATGCCCCCGCCCTGCACACCACGTCCATCCCCGGATCCTTTTATCCGCGGACCTGGACACCCGGCGGAGCCGTGGTGGAGGACCGTCTGGGAGACGACGTCATTGAGGGCCTCGAAGCCCGCGGCCATGTGGTCACCCGGGCCGGGGACTGGGCCCTGGGCCGCCTGTCCTCAGTGGTCAGCGATCCGGCCACCGGACTGCTCAAGGCAGCCGCCAACCCGAGGGGAGCACAGGGATATGCAGCAGGACGCTAAAACCACTCATCCGGACATGCTGCTGGCCGTCCGGGACCTGGAGGTCAGTTTCGGCGGCACTCCAGTGCTGCACGGCATCAGCCTTAACCTGCGCAGGGGTGAGCGGGTGGCGATCGTGGGGCAGTCCGGATCCGGCAAGTCCACCACTGTTGCGGCGGTCCTGCGGCTGCTGCCCGGCAGCGGAAGGATCACCGGGGGCTCCATTGAGCTCGACGGCGTGGACCTTGCCGCCGCACCCGAAGCCCGGATGCGGGGCATCCGCGGCCGGCAGATCGGGCTGGTTCCCCAAGACCCCATGTCCAACCTCAATCCGGCGATGAAGGTGGGAGCGCAGATTGCCGACGCCTTGATCAGCAACGGCAGCCAGGGCGTCACGGACAACAACCGGGAGGGCGTCAAGCGCCGTGCGGTGGAACTCATGGCCGAAGCGGGCATCCCTGATGCCGAACGGCGCTACGGCCAGTATCCGCACGAGTTTTCCGGCGGCATGCGCCAGCGCGTGCTCATCGCGATTGCCCTTGCCGGCGATCCGGAACTGCTGATCGCAGATGAACCCACTTCCGCCCTGGACGTGACAGTGCAGCGGCAGATCCTGAACCACCTGCAGAAGCTGGTGGAGGCGCGCGGCACCACCCTGCTGTTCATCACACACGACCTCGGGCTGGCGGCGGACCGCACCGACCGGATCATCGTGATGTCGGACGGCAGGATTGGGGAGGAAGGCACACCGCGGCAAATCCTGCTGGATCCGCAGCAGGAGTACACGAAAACGCTGGTGGCGGCAGCGCCGTCGGTCTCGGCCGCTTTGTCGCCTGAAGACTCATCAGCCGCGGCGGCGCCGGAAGATCATGATCCGGAACCGGTGGTGCGGGTTAGCCGCCTGGCGAAGGAGTTCAAGCTCCGGGGACAGCGCGGGCAGGTGGTGCGGGCTCTCAAAGACGTGTCCTTCACCGTGGCCAAGGGAACCACCACCGCCGTCGTGGGTGAATCCGGATCCGGCAAGACGACGGTGGCGCGCATTTTGCTCGGACTGGATGCGCCCAGCGGCGGGGAGGCGCTGGTGGGAGGACAATCCATCTCCGCCAGCCGCGGTCCGGAACGGCGCCGGCTCCGGCGGATGGTGCAGCCGGTTTTTCAGGATCCCTACGGCTCACTGGATCCAACCTTCAGTATTGAGCGGCTGATCGACGAACCGCTGCGCATCTTTGGCATCGGCGACCGCACCAGCCGCCGCAACCGCGTGGCTGAGCTGCTGGATCAGGTGGCGCTGCCGCGCAGCATCGCCCAGCGCCGGCCGAATGAGCTTTCCGGCGGCCAACGCCAGCGGGTAGGCATCGCACGTGCACTGGCTCCCGAGCCGGAGCTGTTGATCTGCGACGAAGCAGTGTCCGCACTGGATGTTCTGGTGCAGGACCAGATCCTGTCGCTGCTGGCCGATTTGCAGGACCGCTTGGGGCTGACCTATCTGTTCATCACTCATGACCTCGCCGTCGTCCGGCAGATTGCACATAATGTAGTAGTCATGAAAGCCGGAGAAGTCATTGAGAACGGAACAGCGGATCAGATCTTCCTGGCTCCGCAGCAGGATTACACCTCGGAGCTCTTGAGCGCGATCCCGGGAGCGGCATTTGCCCGCTGAACCGGCACCCGCCGGGCTTCCCGAGCCCGCTGCCGCTCCCAAAGACCGCATCGAAGACGAAATCCGCCGCGACATTATCTTCGGCGTCCTGACGCCCGGCGCCCGGATTACGGAAGCGTCGCTGGCCCGGAAATACGGCATTTCGCGGGTTCCGGTCCGGGAGGCGCTGCGCACCCTTGAAGCGGAGGGATTCGTGGAATCCCGGCCCTACGCCGGTTCCACGGTCTCCAACATTCCGGTGGACGAGGCCGATGACCTCTTCGCTGTCCGGACCGTCGTGGAAACGGCCACTGCACGCCGGGCCGCCGAGCGCGCCGGCAGGCAGCTGGCCGCCGGAACGCCCGACGACGAGTGGTGGTCGGCACGGGGCAGGGTTGCCGAGATTCTGGCCGCCGGAGATACGGCTGTTGCGGACGGCAGGCTGGAAAGGCTGCCGGAGCTGAATGTCCGTTTCCATCTTGCGGTGGCCGAGCTGGCGGACAGCCGCTCGCTCACTGCACTGCTGCGCCAGCTGGCCGGCAAGATCGAATGGCTTTACGCAGCGGACGTGGACAACCGCGGCAAGGACTCCTGGGCCGAGCACCGGGTGCTGATGACCGCCGTCGATTCCGGCGACGCGGACCGCGCGCAGGAACTGATGCGTTCCCATGTGGAGCAGTCCCGCGCCGGCTACCTGAGCCGCTTCACTCCGGTGCAGCTTCCCAAGGGCTAGGCGGCCGGCGCAGTGCTGCCGCCGGCGGCGCCGCGGGCAATCCGCCGGCGCTGCCACACGGACCAGGCCAGCCACAGGCCCCATACCGCCACGAGCACCGCCGCTCCGGCAATGACGGTGGACATATCCAGCGGTCCGGTCCGCCCGGCGATAACCAGGAATCCCCACCAGGACACCGCGGCCACCACGAGCAGGTTCACCGCTGGAGCCAGGGCGGCCGTCCCGCTGCGGGTCCGGACGGCGGTCACCACCACATCGACGGCCATCAGCACGGTGACTGCTGTGACCGTGCCGGTGGCAAAGGCCGCCACCTCCGGCGAGACGGTCCGGTTGATGAACCACAGGATCAGCAGTACCGCCGCTGCCGCCAGCGCCAGTGCCTGCACGACGGCGGCCAGCAGGTTCAGTCCCAGCAGCCGCCGGTCCGAGTCCCGGCGCTTGCCCGGGATGTTGGACCATGCTTCACGCCGAAACCAGGCCGCTGCGAGGTTGGCGAAGAGCATGGTTGATCCAGCCGCGACAAAAGGCACCACAAAGTTGTTGCTTCCAACCCACACCAGGGCCGCGACGGCGGCAAACACCTGGGGTGAGCCGATAATGCCCATCACCCAAGCCAGCAGGAACGGCCGGCGGGCTGGTGCCAAATCCAGCGGATGGACAAGATACTGTTCGTTGGCGTCGGGAAGTTGGACGCGTTCATTGATGGTTTTCACGGTGACCTCCAAGGGACCGTGTCCAGGTGCGGGCCGCGCAGGCCGCCCCGGGCAATTTCGTATATCTTCTGCCGGGACACGCCCAGCTCTTCGGCGACCGTTACCGCACTGAAGTCTTCGAGCAGGTCCGCCGCCGCGATTGACCTGATGCCCGAGGCCCGCCGGCCCAGCTGGGCAGCGAGTGCACCGACTTCACCGGCCAGCAAGGCCGCGGCCAGAGTGCCGCCAAATCGGTCCGCCCATCCGGGAGAGCCTTCGGCAGCTGCAGCGTAAAGCAGGTCCCCGCCGTCTGCCAGGACGGCGCGCACGTGCTCTGCTGACAACCCGGCCGCCTCGAAGCGGCTGGCAATGGCTTTCCGCTCTTCCGGAGGCCGGTGGGACAGGACGCTGTCCCATCGGGGTCCGGGGTTGTCATCCCCGGGGTGACTATTCATGTTGTGAAGTGTGCGCGCCGGTTCGGAGGTTGTCTACCCCCTGGTGACAAGTTTTTTGGCGGTAACGCACATCGAGTGACGCGGCGTCGGGCCGAGCCTGGGAACACATGACTCCCGCCGAGGCAGAGCGGCTGGAAGGCTCGGCCGTTCCCCTGGGCCGTGCCCGCGCCTACCATTGCTGGAAAGAGGATCCAAACCTATTGAGCGAGGCTCTGCCATGGCCAATATCACCACCAGGCCCGTGACCAAACTGGGAATCGTAGGCGCCGGAAGCGTGGGGACGTCCCTCGCCTACGCCGCCCTTATCCGGGATGCAGCCCGGGAAATTGCGATCTACGACATTGATGCCGTCAGGGCCGAAGCCGAGGGGCTGGACCTGGCCCACGGCACGCAGTTTACCGGCGCAAACACGGTGACCGGCGGCGGAAACATAGAGGCGCTGGCAGGATCGGATGTCATCGTGATTACGGCCGGGGCACGGCAGAAACCGGGACAATCGAGGCTCGACCTGGCCGGGGTCAACGTCGGGATCATTCAAAACCTGATGACGCAGCTGATGGAACAGGCGCCGGACGCCGTGTACGTGGTTGTCACGAACCCCTGTGATGTGCTGACCGTGGCGGCCCAGAAGGCTTCCGGTCTTCCCTGGAACCGGATTTTCTCCTCCGGCACCGTGCTGGACACCTCCCGGCTGCGTTTGCTGCTGGCCCGGGAAGCGCACGTGCTGATGACCAGCGTGCACGCCACCATCATCGGGGAGCACGGGGACTCGGAGTTTCCGGTGTGGTCCAGCGCCTCCATTGGTCCGGTGCCGATTCGGGACTGGAAAATCAGCGGCCGGCAGGTTTTCACCCAGGAGTATCTGGACGCGGTCACCCATGACGTGGTGACAGCCGCCTACAAGGTCATTGAGGGCAAGGGTGCCACCAACTACGCCATCGGGCTGGCCGGAATCAGGATTGTGGAAGCCATCATGCAGGCGGAGAACGCGGTGTTGCCGGTGTCGGCGATCATGCAGGGCGCCTACGGCATTGAGGGCGTCGCGCTGTCCCTGCCCTCAATCGTAGGCATCAACGGCGTCTACGGCATGCTGGAAATGCCCCTGGACGAGGCGGAAACCCGGCAGTTCCAGGACTCCGCCGAGACGCTGCGGAACACCCTCACCAAACTTGGGGTGTAGCTGGTGAGGGTGCCTTCTCCCGTGGATGCAGCAGCTCCGCCCGCGGGTTCCCGCGGAGCTAGGCGGGGACGGTCGTTGCCGGTTCGGCGTCGCCCTTGGAAATTCGCACGGCGTCGTCGAATTCGGCGTCGATCTCAGCTGAAGGCTTGAACGTCAACCGGCTGACAACAATGGTCAGCAGCAGATTGATGAGGAAGCCCGGGATGATCTCGTAAACGTCGCCCAGGATGCCGGGCATTTCGAAGGTTCCCCAAAGGAACGCAGTGACAGCACCGGCGATCATGCCGGCCAGGGCACCGGCTGTGGTGAGCTTGCGCCAGTACAGTGCCAGCAGGATGGTCGGGCCGAAGGCGGCGCCGAATCCGGCCCAGGCGAAGCCCACGAGTTCCAGGATGGAGGCGTTGCGGCTCACAGCGATCAGGATCGAGATCACGGAGACCACCAGCACGGCCATGCGGCCGAGCATCACCATGGAGCGCGGGGAAGCATCGCGCTTGAGCACAATTCTGTAGAGGTCCTCCACCAGTGCCGAGGATGTCACGATCAGCTGCGATGAAATGGTGCTCATAATGGCTGCCAGCACGGCCGCCAGGACAAAGCCGGCAATCAGCGGATGGAAGAAGATCTGCGCCAGTTCCAGGAACACGGCCTCGGGGTCGCTGAGCGTGAGGTTGTTCTGCTGGAAGTACGCAGCGCCGATCAGTGCGGTCATGATGGCGCCGACCACGGTCAGGAGCATCCAGCCCACGCCGATCCGGCGTCCGGCCTTAGCGTCAGCGGGAGAGCGCAGCGCCATGAAGCGGACAATGATGTGCGGCTGGCCAAAGTAGCCCAGGCCCCAGGCCAGAGCGGAGATGATGCCCACGGCGGTGCCGCCGGCGATCGGATCCAGCATGTCCGGGTTGATCTCGCGGAGGGAATCGGTCATGCCGCCGAAGCCGCCAACCTGTCCCAGGCCCACGAGCGGAACGAGGATCAGCGCGGCGAGCATCATCAGGCCCTGGACGACGTCGGTGTAGCTGGCGGCGAGGAATCCGCCGAAGAGCGTGTAGGCAATGGTAACGCCGGCGACAATCAGCATGCCCACCAGGTAGGAGGAGCCGAAGGAGCTTTCAAAGAACACGCCGCCGGCCACCATGCCGGAGGAGACGTAGAACGTAAAGAACACCAGGATGATGACCCCGGAAACCACGCGCAGGATGCGGGAACGGTCCTTCAACCGGTTCTCCAGGAAGCTGGGCACCGTAATGGAGTTGTTGGAGACCAAGGTGTAGGAGCGCAGGCGGGGAGCTACAAACTTCCAGTTCAGCCAGGCACCGGCGGTGAGGCCGACGGCGATCCAGCCTTCCACCAGTCCGGAGACGTAGATGGCCCCCGGCAAGCCCATGAGCAGCCAGCCGGACATGTCCGAGGCTCCGGCGCTGAGGGCGGCGACGCCCGGCTTCAGGTCTCGGCCGGCGAGCATGTAGTCGTCGAGGTCAGTGGTACGCCGGTAGGCCCACCAGCCGATCGCCAGCATGGCGAGCATATAAATCGCCATGGCGATCAGTTTGTACGTCTGGTCAGTCATAGTGTTGTTAGCCGTTTCACTCTGGTTACGTATCGTGGTCGGGGCCCGAAGGCCCGTACAAGTATGCCAACCGTCACAGTGAGCGGGAAATCGAGCGGTTCAGCGGGAGCGGAAAACCGTGTCCTGCCAGTCCTTGTGGGCTGCCGCATCGCGGCCCAGCATCACGTGCTTGATGTTGGTGTAATCCTCGAAGGAGTACTGGGACATGTCCTTGCCGAAGCCTGAGGCTTTGTACCCGCCGTGGGGCATTTCGGAGACGATCGGAATGTGGTCGTTAATCCAGACACAGCCCGCCGCGATTTCCTCGCTGGCGCGCAGGGAGCGGGACAGATCGCGGGTCCAGGCGGAGGCTGCCAGTCCGTAGGCGGTGTCATTGGCGAGGCGGATACCGTCATCGTCGGAGTCGAAGGGCAGTGCGGTGAGCACCGGACCAAAGACCTCGTCCTGCACGATTTCCGAGTCCTGAGCTGCATCGGTGACCAGAGTGGGCCGGTAGAACGCCCCGCCGGCCAGGTTCCCGCCGGGGGCGCTGCCGCCGGCCCGGACGGTGGCGCCGGCGGCCCGGGCGCGGGCCACGAAGCCGGCCACCTTGTCGCGGTGGACATGGCTGATCAGGGAGCCCAGGTCCGTGTCCGGATCGGTGGGATCGCCCACCACCACGGAGTCCATGAGTTCTGCCACCCGGGCGGCAAATTCCTCGAACAGGGGCCGCTGGATGTAGGCGCGGGTGGCGGCGGTGCAGTCCTGTCCTCCGTTGATGATGGAACCGGCCACGGCGCCGTGCGCTGCGGCCTCGACGTCGGCATCGTCGAACACCACAAAGGGCGCCTTGCCGCCGAGTTCAAGGTGGACCCGCTTGGCGGTGCGGGCCGCCAGCGCCATGATCCGGCGCCCGACGGCGGTGGATCCGGTGAAGGAGGTCATGGCCACATCCTGATGGGTCACCAGGAGCTCTCCGCAGACCGGACCCGATCCCGTCACCACGTTAATCACGCCGTCGGGAATTCCGGCGGCGGCTGCCGCTTCGGCAAAGAGCAGGGTGGTTCCCGGGGTCAGCTCACTGGGCTTGAGCACAATGGTGTTGCCGGCTGCAACGGCGGGCAGGATCTTCCAGCCGGCCATCTGCAGGGGATAATTCCACGGGGCGATGGAGCCGATGACACCGATCGGTTCACGCCGGATCATGGAGGTTCCGCCGGCCCCGTACTCACCGGCGGCCAGCCCGTGCAGCTGGCGGGCGGCACCGGCGAAGAAGGAGACGTTGTCCACGGTTCCCGGAACATCGAATTCCGTGGACATCCGGATGGATTTTCCGGTCTGTGCGGTCTCCAGGGCGGCGAGCTGCCCGGCCCGGGCGTCCAGCTCAGCCGCCAGGCGCAGCAGCGCTGCGGAACGGTCGGCGGGAATTCTCCTGGACCACCCGGCGAAGGCGGCCTTGGCGGCGGCGACGGCGTCGTTCACATCCCGGGCATCCGCATAGCGCAGGGTTTCGCTGATCTCGCCGGTGGCCGGATTGATCCGTTTGGCCTCCTCGCCGCGGCCCTGCCGGTACGCGCCGTTGATGAACTGGTGGCCGCCGTCAAACGCCGGTGTTGTTGTGCTCATGAATCAAACCCCATTCCGATGCTGTCCAAGGCCTTTAGCCACGGTCCGCGCCTGCCCTGCCGGCGGTCCGCGCGGACCAGGGCCGCCGTCGTGATTTTAATGCCCAGCCATGCTGCCGGTTCGGGCGGAAACGGCAGCGGTTTCCTGCGGACCATCTTCAGCCGGGTGCGTTCGGTGTCCTCGCCGGAGAGCAGGTCCAGCAGCACGTTGGCACCGAACCGGGTGGCGCCCACGCCAAGACCGGTGAAGCCTGCACAGTACGCGGTCTTGCCGCCGTGAGCTGTGTCGAAGAAGGGGAAGAACCGGCTGCAGGTATCAATGGCTCCGCCCCACGCATGGCTGAAGGACACCTCCGCCAGCTGCGGAAACGTGGCGCGGAAATGGGCTGCCAGCCGGTCATAGCTGGCGCGGCGCCCGTCATGTTCGGCCTTCAGGGAACGGCCGAAATGGTAGACCGCGTCATAGCCGCCGAACAGGATCCGGGACCGGCCCTGCGCGTCGGTGGTGAGCCGGTAGTAGTGGAACCGGTTGTTCAGGTCGGCCAGTCCCTGCCGGTTGTGCCAGCCGACGGCGGCCAGCTGGCCGTCGGTCAGCGGCTGGGTCATCAGCACGTAGTCGTAGACCGGAACGGTGTGCAGCCGGGTCCGCTTGAGCAGCGAGGGGAACACATTGGTGGCCAGCGCCACCCGGTCGGCGGTGACGGTGCCGCCGTCGGCCGTGAGCCGAACCCGGCTGCCCAGGTTTTCGATGCCGCGCACCGGCGTGTGCTCACGGATTTCGACGCCGGCAGCCAGGCAGGCGCGCTGCAGGCCCCACGCCAGGCGGGCGGGGTTGAGCATGGCGGTGCTTTTCCGGTCCCAGAGGCCGGCCAGATACAGCGGAGAATCCACCTCCTTGCGGACCTCCTGCCGGTCCAGGAACACCAGATCCGGATCCGCTCCGGCTTCCTCGGCCAGCCACTGCACCTGGTGTTCCTCCGTGGCCACGGACAGGGTTCCGGTCCATTCAAAACCGCAGTCGATGCCGTAGCGGTCCACCGCGGCGGCAATCTCCCTCAGATTTTCCCGCCCGAGCCGTTCCAGCTGTTCGGCTTCGCCGGGCAGATGGGCGCGTCCGTTGGCCTCCCCGTGGGTCAGGGACGCTTCGCAGAACCCGCCGTTGCGCCCCGAGGCCGCCCAGCCCACCCTGCCGCCCTCGAGCAGCACCACGTTCCGGCCGGGATCGCGCTCCTTGGCCAGCAGCGCGGTCCACAAGCCGGTGTAACCGCCGCCGACGACGGCGAGACCGGCGTCCATATTCCCGCTCAGTGCGGGCAGGGCGTCGGGGCGTTCGGGGTCATCCAGCCAGTAGGAACCGGATGTGGCAGACGCGAGTGAGCCCGCCACGGCAGTCGGCGGAAAACGTTGTTCGGCCTGTTCATAAACGGTGGCACCCATGGCACTTATTCGCTGACGAAGGTGTCAGCGATACCCAGGACGTCATCGAGGATGTCCAGTCCCGTGCGGGCTTCCTCATCGGTGACGTTCAGCGGCGGAACCACGTGAAGGCGGTTGAAGTTGGCGAACGGCAGCAGCCCGCGGTCCTTGCACGCGGAAATCAGGGTGTTCATCTCCGGACTGGAGGCGCCGTAGGGTGCCATTGGCTCCCGGGTTTCGCGGTTCTTGACGAGCTCGACGGCCCAGAAGGCGCCGGTGCCGCGGACTTCGCCCACACTGGGATGCTTGGCTGCCAACTCCGCCAGCCCGGGTCCGAAGACGGTGTCGCCCAGGCGCGCGGCGTTTTCCACCATGCCCTCCTCCAGCATGGCGCCAATGGTGGCCACGGCCGCAGCGCAGGCCAGGGGATGGCCGGAGTAGGTCAGCCCGCCGGGGTAGGCCTTGTCGGCAAAGGTGGCGGCAATTTCATCGGAGATGGCCACGCCGCCCAGCGGCACGTAGCCGGAGTTGATGCCCTTGGCGAAGGTGAGCAGGTCCGGCACCACGTCTCCGCCGTGCTCGACGGCGAACCACTTTCCGGAGCGGCCGAAGCCTGCCATCACCTCATCGGCGATGAACATGATGCCGTAGCGGCGGGTCAGTTCGCGGACACCGGCCAGGTAACCGGGCGGCGGGACCATGATCCCGGCGGTTCCGGGAATGGATTCCAGCACCACGGCGGCAAATGCGGACGGCCCCTCCAGCTGGATGATCTGCTCCAAGTGGTCCAGCGCGCGTGAGCATTCTTCCTGCTCGGTGGTGGCGTGGAACTGGGAGCGGTACAGGAAGGGAGCATGGAAATGGACCGTGCCGGCGGTGCCGTAGTCGTTGGGGATGCGGCGGGGGTCCCCGGTGACGTTCACCGCCAGGGCGGTGCCGCCGTGATAGGAACGGTACGCGGAGAGGACCTTGTAGCGTCCGGTGTGCAGGCGGGCCATCCGGACGGCATGCTCCACCGCGTCGGCGCCGCCGTTGGTGAAGAAGATGGTGTCCAGGTTGCCGGGAGTGAGTTCGGAGACCAGCCGGGCCGCTTCGGAGCGGGCGTCGTTGACGTACTGCGGAGCGATGGTGCAGAGCTTGCCGGCCTGCTCCTGGATGGCGGCGACCACCTTGGGATGCTGGTGGCCGATATTGGTGTTGACCAGCTGCGAGGAGAAGTCCAGCAGTTTCCGTCCCTCGCCGTCCCATACATGGGACCCTTCGGCGCGGATAACCGTCATGGGCTTAATCTGCTTCTGCGCGGACCAGGAGTGAAAAACGTGCTGGCGGTCCAGCTCGTAGGCTCGGCGGCCGGCGGCGAGTTCCGCTTCAGTGACTGCGGATTCGGTGGTGGTGTTCATATTCGGTGTTCCTTTGGTCTTAGGCGTTCTGCGGGAAGCCGAGGTTGAGTCCGCCGTGGCTGGGGTCCAGCCAGCGGGTGGTGACCACTTTGCCACGGGTGAAGAAGTGCACGCCCTCAGTGCCGTGGGCGTGCGAGTCGCCGAAGAGCGAGTTCTTCCAGCCGCCGAAGGAGTAGTAGGCCATGGGGACGGGGATCGGCACGTTGATGCCCACCATTCCCACCTCCACTTCGTTTTCGAAGCGCCGGGCGGCGCCGCCGTCGTTGGTGAAGATGGCGGTGCCGTTGCCGTACGGGTTGGCATTGATCAGCGCCAGCGCATCGTCGTAGCTGTCCGCACGGATCACGGAAAGCACCGGACCGAAGATCTCGTCGGTGTAGATGGACATGTCCGGCGTGACGTGGTCAAACAGAGTGGGGCCGAGGAAGAAACCCTCGCCCTCGGCGTCGGGCGCCACGTCCCGGCCGTCCACCACCACGCCGGCGCCGGCGGCAGCGCCCGCATCGATGTAACCGGCAACCTTGTCGCGGTGGGCGGCGGTCACCAGCGGCCCCATGTCGGCGCCGCGCAGTCCGTCGCCGACACGCAGCGTGCGGGTGCGCTCGGCGATCTTGGCCACCAGCTCATCGGCAATCGGTTCGACGGCGACCAGCGCGGAGATCGCCATGCAGCGCTCGCCGGCGGAACCGAAGCCCGCGTTGACGGCGGCGTCCGCTGCCAGGTCCAGGTCGGCGTCGGGCAGGACAATCATGTGGTTCTTGGCGCCGCCCAGGGCCTGGACGCGCTTTCCGGCGGCCGTGGCTTCACGGTAGACGTACTGCGCAATGGGTGTGGAGCCGACAAAGGAGACGGACTTGATGTCCGGGTGGTGCAGCAGGGTGTCCACCGCTTCCTTGTCGCCGTGGACCACGTTGAAGACGCCGTCCGGCAGGCCGGCTTCCTTCCACAGTTCCGCCATCCAGTTGGCCGCCGTCGGGTCCTTTTCGCTGGGCTTGACGACGACGGTGTTGCCGGCGGCGATGGCGACCGGGAAGAACCACATCGGCACCATGGCCGGGAAGTTGAAGGGGCTGATGATCGCGGCCGGGCCCACCGGCTGGCGCAGGGAGTGCACGTCCACGTTGGTGGAGGCGTTTTCGGTGTAGCCGCCCTTGAGCAGGTGTGGAATGCCGCAGGCGAATTCCACGACCTCCTGGCCGCGGCTGATCTCGCCGAGGGCATCGTCGAGCACCTTGCCGTGCTCGGCGGTGATGATGGCTGCCAGCTCCGGTTTGCGGGCGTTGAGCAGTTCGCGGAAGGTGAAGAGGATCTGCACCCGGCGGGCCAGCGATGTGTCGCGCCAGAGCGGGAAGGCCGCGCTGGCGGCGGTGACGGCGTCGTTGACAGTCTCCGCGGAGGCCAGGGCCACCTGGGACGTGACCTTGCCGGTGGCCGGATTGGTGACATCGGAGAGCCGGGTGTCGGCGGGTGCGGTGAAGATGCCGTTAATCCAGTGCTGGGTGGTCTGCATGCCTGCTCCTGTGGATGGAACGCCTGTGGATGGAACGCTAAAACGGAAGTGGCACCATCCTGTCGCGGCGGCTCCGCAGACACCATTGGCAACCTGTCAGGAAATATGCGGCCATCTTTACGGTTTGTAAGAATCCGGGGACCGTCACGGCTTAGACTCGCCGCATGATGCTGACCGTCGCTGCCGTGCTGGACCTGGACGTGGTGCGCGCCGGCGCTCCCGAAGTGCTGGCCGGAGGGGAACTCCTGGAACGCCCGGTGCGCTGGGTGCACGTCGCGGAGTTGAGGAACCTGGCAGACCTGCTGGAGGGCGGGGAGCTGGTGCTCACCACCGGACTGGCTTTCGGGGATTCGGCCGCGGATGCGGCGGAGTATCTGGCAGGGTTGGAGGCTGCCGGAGCAGCGGCAGTGATCGTTGAGCTCTCCGGCGAGCGGGCGGCGGATGCCGCGGCCCTTGCCGCTGCCGCCGCGGTTGCACGGCTGCCGGTGATCCGGCTGCACCGGCAGATCCGTTTCGTGGAGGTCACCGAGGTGGTGCACCGGCGGATCGTGGCCGGGCAGTTTGAACAGGTGGCCAGGGCGCGGGAGGTCCACGAGGTGTTCACCATGCTGAGCCTGCAAAGCGCCGGGGTGCAGGAGATCGTGGACCGGGCATCGCAGCTTCTGGCCGCTCCGGTGGTGCTCGAAGACGGCTCACATCTGGTGGTGGCCTTTGCACCGGGACCGGTGCCTCCGCAGGATTTGCTGCGCGACTGGCAGCGCCGCTCACGCGCGGTGCACCGCTCCGACCAGGGCGGAGACCGTGCCGGCGGAGGTTCCCCGGCGACGCCGGGGGCAGAGTGGCTGCAGACGCCCGTGGGGCTGGGCAGCCAGCAGTGGGGCCGGCTGGTGATGCCCGGGCTTCCGGATTCGGTGGAAGCTGCTGCGGAAGCTTCCATGGTGCTGGAACGCGCGGGGCAGGCACTGTCCATCAACCGGCTGACCGAGCGTGACCAGGCCGGTCTGGCGCAGCAGGCCCAGGCCGGACTGATCCATGAATTGCGCTCTCCGAGGGTGCCCGAAGAAACCGAAGTCCAAACCCGGGCCCAGGCGCTGGGGCTGAAACCTTCGCCGGCCTACCTGCCGCTGGTGCTGCATCTGGACGCAGGCGCCGGGCGGGATCCGATGTCCATGCAGCGCAAGGAACGCGCCCTGCTTGAGCTGCTGGACAGCGTCCTGTCCTCCACCCGGAATTCCGCGTTGGCCGCTGCCCTGCAGACCGGCCAGGTGGCAGTGCTGCTGGCCCTGCCCGCCCGGCTCCTCGAAGACAGTGTGCTGGAACGCATCTGCGGGGTGCTGGCGGAACGATCCGCTGCAGCCGACGAACCGCTGACCTGGACGGCAGGGGCGGGACGTGCCCGCTCCGCTCTTTCGGATGCCGCTGCCGGCCTGGATGAGGCGGCGCATGTGGCCCAGACTGCTGGAACCATGTCCGGCGGCGCCCGGCGGTACTTCCGGTCCACCGACGTCCGGCTCCGCGGACTGCTGGCGCTGCTGCGCGAAGATCCCCGGGCCGCCGCGTTTGCTGACACCGAGCTGCGCGGAATCCTTGAGGAAGGCGCGGGGGAGGACCTGGCACTGCTGCAGCGTTTCCTGGAGTGCGGCGGCAACAAAACGGAGCTGGCCCGCCGCGGTTACCTGAGCCGCCCCACCCTGTACTCCCGGTTGGAGCGGCTGGAAGAGCGGCTGGGCGTATCCCTTGATGACCCCGAATCGCGGACGTCGCTGCATGTGGCAGTGCTCCTGCGGCAGCTGCGGTCCCTGTCGGCGGCGGGCTGAGGATGCGCGTGCCTTCAGGTCCGGCGGGGAGCGTCCGCGGCAGGTTCCACCGTCAGCAGGTCTCCCACCTCGCAGTTCAGCGCCCGGCACACGGCGGTGAGGGTGGAGAAGCGAATGGCGCGTGCGCGGTCATTTTTCAGTACTGACAGGTTCACCACGCTGACGCCCACCTGCCGGCTCAGCTCCGTCAGCGTCATGCCGCGCTGCTCCAGCAGTTCATCAAGCCGGCAGTGAATGCTTGCCTCATCCTCGGCCGGCATCAGATCAGCCCTTCGGTATCCCGCTGCAGACGGCGGCCGTACTGGAATGCTCCCGCCACCAAAACGAGGAGCAGGCCGGCCACAGCGGGCGCAAAGCTGAAGGTGCCCGCGAAGAGGACATACTCGTTTCCCGTGCCCTGGTCCAAGCCGATGGAGTCCGCCAGCCGGGTGCGGGCCACCGTGTCGACTGCCTGGCCGGCACTTCCAGCCAGCGCCAGAACCGTTCCGCAGAAAACAATGATCCACGCCGAGCCGGCTGTGAACAGGACGTTCCGTCGAAGCCGGAAAGCGAGCAGGAACATCAGGGCCAGCACTGCCAGCACAGCCAGAAGGTCCAACGCTTCACCCCAGGCCAGCGCGGCAGCCTCAGAACCGGGAACCCGGGGAATCACCGCCTCCACCGACGTGTAGTGCGCCTCGGCGCCGAGCGACAGATCCGTTGGGCTGAGCTGCGTGGTGATCACCGGCAGGGTCAGTGTGACGGGGCCGGTGAGGTAATCGGCAATGCGGTAAACGGCCAGGACGGTGGCGGCAGCAGCGGCGGCAACCGCCAGAATCATTGCCGCTGCCGTGTCCGTGCGGGACACGATTCGTTTGCCGCCCGCTGCGGCTCGTTGCGTGCCGGTGTCCTGTTTCATGATGGCCCCGTTATCGTTTTTCGACATTATCGGAAAACGATAACAGCAGGTTCCTTCCGGCGGAAGGGCGAGGGCCCCGGACTCAGCGTCCCGACACCAGGTCCGCAGCTTTGGCGATCGGCGACGTTGTGCTCCGTCCGCTGCGTTCCGCGCGGTCCGCCGCGTAATACGCGCGGTACATGGCGTTCACGCCCAGCCAGCGCAGCGGTTCCGGCTCCCAGCTCCGCACGCGCCGGTTGACCCACGGCATGGCCGTCAGCTCGCTGTCCGGCGCCACAATCAGGTCCCGAAGGGTGCGCCCGGCCAGGTTGGACGCCGCGACGCCGGTGCCCACATAGCCGCCGGCCCAGCCGACGCCGGTGGCAGGATCCAACCCCACCGTGGCTTTCCAGTCCCGCGGCACTCCGAGCACTCCGGCCCAGGCATGGTCGATTCGTGCCCCGGCGGCGGCCGGGAACATCTCCCGCAGCAGATCAGTAAGCCCCGTGATGGTGGCCGGCTGCGTGGCGCCGTCGGTGTCCGTCCGGGATCCGAAACGATAGGGGACGCCGCGGCCGCCCAGCGCAATCCGCCCGTCGGCAGTGCGCTGGGCGTACATGTAGGCGTGTGCCATGTCCGCCACGGTGTCCCGGCCGGCCCAGCCGATGTCTTCCCAGAACCGATCCGCCAGCGGTTCGGTGACGATCATGGAGGAGTTCATCGGCAGCCACTCGCGGCGGGATCCGGGCAGGTTGGCGGTGAACCCTTCGGTGGCGCGCAGCACATATCGGGAGTGCACGGTTCCGCGCGGGGTCACGGCTGCGGCTTTCAGTCCGGCGCCTCCCGGCCGGATTTCGGTGACCGGAGTCTGCTCATAAACCGGTACGCCCAGGGCTTCGACGGTGGCGGCCAGGCCGCGCACCAGCCGGGCAGGCTGGATCCGGGCGCAGTGCGGATGGTGCAGCCCGCCCAACGCCCCGGCAATCCGCACCCGGTCCGCGGTTTGCGCCGCATCGAGCAGCCGGGCCCCGGACTGCGGCCACTGCGCTTCCTCCTCGGCCCACGCTGTCAGCCGGCCCAGCTGCGCCGGGTTGCGCGCCACGTTCAGCTCACCGCCCTTGACGATCCCGGCGTCGATCCCTTCCGCCGCCGCCACCGCAATCACCTCGTCCACCGTGGCATTGAGCAGCTCCTGGAACCTGCCCACCGTGGCGCGGCCGTGCGACTTCACGTACTGGCCGCGCCCGCCGGTGATGGAATTGGTCAGCCAGCCGCCGTTGCGCCCGGACGCGCCAAATCCGGCAAACCGGGATTCGAGCACCATCACGGACAGATCCGGGCGTGCCTTCTTGAGGTAGTAGGCGGTCCAGAGGCCGGTGTAACCGGCTCCGACGACGGCGACATCCACCTCGGCGTCCCCGTCCAGGCCCGGGCGGGGAACCGGCAGGCCCGTTTCCGCGTACCAGAAGGACACCTGCCCGTTGACGGGTGCATGGGATGTGTCCATGTCAGAGGTGGTTCAACCCTTCCGTGAGGACGCTGCGCAGGATCGACTCCATCTGGTCGAACTCGGGCTGGCCCATGGTCAGCGGGGGCGCGAGCTGGATGACCGGATCTCCGCGGTCATCGGCGCGGCAGTACAGGCCGGCGTCGTAGAGGGCGGTGGAGATAAAGCCGCGCAGCAGCCGCTCGGACTCCTCATCGGTGAAGGTCTCTTTGGTGGCCTTGTCCTTCACCAGTTCAATGCCGTAGAAGTAGCCTTCGCCGCGCACGTCGCCCACGATGGGCAGGTCCAGCAGCTTTTCCAGTGTGGCGCGGAACGCCGGGGCGTTGGTCTTGACCCGGTCATTGAGCCCTTCCCGCTCGAAGATGTCCAGGTTGGCCATGGCGACGGCGGCGGAGACCGGATGCCCGCCAAAGGTGTAGCCGTGGTAGAACGTCGTATCGCCCCGGCTGAACGGTTTGAAGAGCCGGTCGGTAGCGATCATCGCGCCAATGGGGGCGTAGCCGCTGGTCAGGCCCTTGGCGCAGGTAATGATGTCCGGCTGGAAGCCGAAGTCGGTGCTCGCGAACATGGAACCGATCCGGCCGAAGGCACAGATGGTCTCGTCGGACACCAGCAGGACGTCGTACTGGTCGCAGATTTCCCGGACCCGCTGGAAGTAGCACGGGGGCGGCGGGAAGCAGCCGCCGGAGTTCTGCACCGGCTCCAGGAACACCGCCGCGACCGTGTCCGCGCCTTCAAATTCGATCGCTTCGCCAATCCGGTCCGCGGCCCAGCGGCCAAAGGCTTCCGGATCCTCCAGACCGGCCGGAGCGCGGTACTGGTTGGTGTTCGGCACCCGGAAGGCGCCGGGGACCAGGGGCTCGAACGGTGCCTTCATGTCCGGGATGCCGGTGATGGACAGGGCGCCCTGGGGTGTGCCGTGGTAGGCGACCGCACGGGAAATGACCTTGGTCTTGCCCGGTTTTCCGGTCAGCTTGAAATACTGTTTGGCCAGCTTCCACGCTGATTCCACGGCCTCGCCGCCGCCGGTGGTGAAGAAGACGCGGTTGAGGTCTCCGGGCGCTCCGGCCGCCAGGCGTTCGGCGAGGTCGATGGCCGGCGGATGCGCGTAGGACCACAGCGGCATGAACGCCAGCTCGCGGGACTGCTTGGCTGCGGCTTCGGCCAGTTCTTCGCGGCCGTGTCCCACCTGCACCGCAAAAAGCCCGGCCAGGCCGTCAATGAGCTCGTGTCCCCGGTCATCGTAGATCAGATGCCCGCTTCCACGGGTGATGACGGGAACCCGGCCTCCGGCCATCGGGCCCGAGTGGCGGGCCATGTGCATCCACAGGTGATCCCTGGCAGCCTGCTGCCGGTCGGTGCCTCGCGGCGTGGTGGAGGTTGATTGGACTGCTGCTTCGGTCATCGCGTGCCCCAGTTGTAGGCCTGCTTCCGCAGGGAGAGATACATGAATGTTTCGGTTCCGCTGACGCCGGGAAGGCTGCGGACCAGATTGACCAGGCTCATCAGGTCCTGGTCGCTTTCGCAAACCACTTCCGCGAAGATGTCGAACGACCCGGCGGTGATTACGCAGTAATCCACCTGGCCGATGTCGGCGATCAGGTCAGCGGCTTCCTCAACGCCGCCGCTGGTCTTAATGCCGAGCATGGCCTGCCGCGGGAACCCCAGCTGCAGCGGATCTGTCACCGCCACAATCTGCATGATGCCCGCATCGGCCAGCTTCTGGACCCGCTGCCGCACCGCAGCCTCGGATAACCCCACGGCCTTGCCGATGGCCGCGTAGGACCGCCGGCCGTCTTCCTGGAGCTGTTCGATGATGGCCTTGGAGACATCATCAATTCCCGGCGCCGCCGCAATTTCCCCAGTCATCAGTGCCTTTCTCGTTGACGGTGCTTGAGGCCGAACCGCGCCTGCTGAACATTGAAGCGGGTAAAAGCCACTGAAACAAGGTTTTTGAGTGCGGAATACTCAGATTTGTCAGCATTTACTTTCGGAAACCGTTGTGTAACAAAAGATTTACAACTAAAAACCTTGTTTGCCCCGGCGCGGCTCTGACAATATCAACGCAACATCCTCACGTCCGCAGATGTTCAGCAAGGAGCACGCCATGGCAAAGCCACCCATCACCGATCCGATGCTCAGAAGCATCGTCAACGCCCAGCTCTCCCGCCGGAGGATGCTCGTGGGCGCCGGTGGGCTGACAATGGCCTCCCTGCTCGCTGCCTGCGGAACCGGCGGCGGCACGGCCGGAAAGTCAGCGGCGGCGGCAACAGCGGCGGCCGATCTGTCCGAGTCCGAGAAAACAGTGAACTGGGCCAACTGGACCCTTTACCTGGACTATGACGACTCCACCGGCACCTACCCCTCCCTGGAAGCCTTCACCGAGGCCACGGGAATTGACGTGAACTATTCCGAGGACGTGGACGGCAATGACACGTACTTCGGGAAAATCCAGGGCCAGCTTTCGGCGGGACAGGATATCGGTGCGGACATTGTCACGGTCACCGACTGGATGACCAGCCGGCTGATCCGGCTGGGATACACCCAGGAGCTGAACCGGGACAACATTCCCAATGCCGCCAATCTCCTGGCCGGTCTGCAGGACGTGGATTTTGATCCGGGACGCCGGCATTCCCTGACCTGGCAGACGGGTTTCGCCGGCATCGCCTGGAACAAGGAGGCCTTCCCCAAGGGGCTGAAGAGTGTCTCGGACCTGTGGCAGCCCGAGCTGAAGGGACGCGTTGAGGTCCTCGATGAAATGCGGGACACCATGGGCCTGATCATGATGGAAAACGGTGTGGACGTGACCGGAAACTGGACCGCCGATGATTTCGACAACGCCCTTGATGTGCTGTCCAAGCAGATTGCCGACGGCCAGATCCGGCAGGTCAAGGGGAACTCCTACAAAGAGGACCTCATCTCCGGGGATGCACTGGCGGTCATTGGCTGGTCCGGGGATATCACGCAGCTGAATTTCGAAGAGGGCGACAAATGGGAGTTCGCCCTTCCCGAAGCCGGCGGAACGCTGTGGTCCGACAACATGTCCATTCCCATCGGCTCTCCTCACAAAGCCAATGCGGAAAAGCTGATGAACTACTATCTGGACCCGGAAAACGCGGCCACCGTGGCCGCCTACGTGAACTACATTTGCCCGGTTGAGGGTGCGCGTGAGGCCATGGAGTCGATTGACCCGGAGCTGTCCGACAATCCGCTGATCTTTCCCACCGATGAGTATCTGGCCCGGGCCCACGTGGTGCGCACCCTGAGCGCGGATGAGGAAGCCGATCTTTCGGACCGCTTCCAGACTGCGATCGGCAACTGATGGCCACCGTCGGACTGCTGCCCGAGCCGGACTCCCGCCAGGAAGCATCCGGTCAGGACCTGGTCCTGTCGCAGCTGAGTAAACGCTTCACCGACTTCACCGCCGTCGACGGACTGGACCTCGTCATTCCCTCCGGCTCCTTCTTCGCGCTGCTGGGCCCCTCCGGCTGCGGCAAGACCACCACGCTGCGGATGATCGCCGGCCTGGAACAGCCCACGTCCGGAAGCATCAGCATCGGCGGCCGGGACATCACGGCCACCACGCCCCACCGGCGGCCGGTGAACACGGTCTTCCAGAACTATGCCCTCTTCCCGCACATGAGCGTGCTGGACAACGTGGGCTTCGGACTCAAGCGGCGCAAGGTGCGCGACGCCGATGCCCAGGCCAAGGCTGCCCTTGAACTGGTGGAGCTGGGTCATCTGGGCAGCCGGCGCCCCGCGCAGCTGTCCGGCGGCCAGCAGCAGCGGGTCGCCCTGGCCCGCGCCATCGTCAACCGGCCCGCGGTCCTGCTGCTGGACGAACCGCTCGGCGCCCTGGACATGAAGCTGCGACGGCAGATGCAGACGGAGTTGAAGAAGATCCAGACGGAGGTGGGGCTGACCTTTGTGCACGTCACCCACGACCAGGAGGAAGCCATGACCATGGCGGATACCGTGGCCGTGATGAACAGCGGGCGCGTGGAGCAGATGGGTGCGCCGCAGGAACTCTACGAGCTGCCCCGCACCGCTTTTGTGGCGAACTTCCTGGGTAAATCCAATCTGATGCCGGCTGAGGTCACCGGGGAAAGCGGCGGATATCTGCAGCTGAACGCCGGCGGCCAGCACCTGCAGGTCCGGCGTGACCGGGCCACGGACCACGCCGGACGGGTGCTGATCGGCATCCGGCCGGAAAAACTGCGCATGCTGCCGGGTGCCGGAGCGCCAACAGCACCGGGGTCGCCGTCCGCCGGGGCCGCGGAAGGGACGGAAGTTGCGCTGCGCGCCGTCGTGCTTGAGGCATCCTTCTCGGGCGCCAGCACCGAGTACCTGGTGGAGGTGGAGGGGATCGGCACCATGGGCGTGTTCAGCCAGAACCGCGGAGCGGCACTGGCGGCGCCCGGCGACCGGGTGAGCCTGAGCTGGGACGCCGACCACGCCTTTGGCCTGCGCGGCGACGAGGACCGCCTGGCCGGCGCGGGCGAGGACGGACTCTGATGGCGCTGCTCACCGGCAGCAGGTCCGCCGGAACGGGGGCTGCCGGAACGAACACCGCCGGGGGAGGTGCAGCCGGCGGCGAAGAGGCAGCCGAACGGCGCCGCGGCAGGGTCGGCTACCTGCTGATCCTGCCCGGGTTCATCTTCATGCTGCTGTTTTTTGTCCTGCCGGTCTTTTCGCTTCTGGCAACCTCCCTGTACGTGAAACCCGAAGGCGCGGATGTCGGCCAGTTTGTGCCGGCCCTGGAATTCGGCAACTACGCGGTGGTGCTGCAAAACTACTGGCCCGCCGTCGTCCGGTCCTTCGGTTTTGCGCTGATCGCCACGGTCGCCGCCCTGCTCATCGGGTATCCGATGGCCTATCTGGTGGCGGTGCGGCTGAGGGAACACAAACTGCTCAAGGGCATCCTCCTGGTGCTGATCATCGCGCCGTTCTTCACCAGCTTCATCCTGCGCACCCAGGCCTGGAAACAGATCCTCGCTGATGAAGGTCCCGTGGTGGGAATCCTGCGCGCAGTCTCCCTGCTGCCCGACGACGGGCGGCTCACCGCCACGGCCTTCGCCGTGGTCTGCGGATTGACCTACAACTTCCTGCCCTTCATGGCGCTGCCCATTTACGCCTCCCTGGAACGGATGGATGTCCGGTTGATCGAAGCCGGGGGAGACCTCTACGCCAGTCCAATGGAAACGTTCCGGCGGATCACCTTTCCGCTGTCCCTGCCCGGGGTGATGGCCGGCACCCTGCTGACCTTCATCCCGGCCACCGGCGACTACATCAATGCCGCCCTGCTGGGCAACAACCAGAACACCACCATGATTGGACAGGTCATCGATTCGCGGTTCTTCCGGGTGGTCGACTATCCGGGAGCCTCGGCCCTGTCCTTCCTGCTCATGCTGGCCATCCTGTTCCTGGTCCTCCTGTACGTGCGCCGCTTCGGCACCAAAGAACTGATGTGAGGGGCTCCATGCAACAGACCATTGGACGCTGGCTGATTCCCGTCACCGCCGGCTTGGCTTTCCTGTTCCTGCTGGTGCCGATCGGCTACGTGTTTGCGTACTCCTTTAACGACGCCGGACGCACCAACCTCACCTGGCGCGGCTTTACCCTCGCCAATTGGCAGAACCCCTGCGGGGCGCCGGAAGTGTGCGCATCACTGGCCAACAGCCTGCAGATCGGAGCCGTCTCCACGGTCCTGGCCACGGCACTCGGGACGGCTATCGCCGTCGGGCTGGTGCGTTACCGCTTCCGGTTCAGCGCAACGGCCAACATGCTGATTTTCCTGCCGCTGGCCACTCCCGAGGTGGTGCTGGGTGCTTCGCTGCTGGCCCAGTTCCTGAACGTCGGCGCGGAGCTGGGCAAGGGCACGCTGATCATTGCGCACACCATGTTCTGCATCTCGTTTGTGGTGGTCACCGTGAAGGCAAGGGTGGCCAGCCTGGACCCCAAGCTGGAGGAGGCCGCAGCGGACCTTTATGCCTCGCCCCTGCAGGCCTTCTGGCGGGTCACCTTTCCGCTGCTGCTGCCAGGCATCATGGCCGCCGCACTGCTCGCCTTCGCCATGAGCTTTGATGATTTCATCATCACGAATTTCAATTCAGGAAGCGTGGACACTTTTCCGAAGTTCATTTACGTGGCGGCCACCCGGGGAATTCCCGCGCAGGCCAATGTCATCGGATCGGCAATGTTCATTGTTTCGCTGCTGGTTGTTGTTGGCGGCCAACTGATTTCCCATCGCAGGGCCAAGGCACTGGCTGCCCGTTAAAGCGGTCAGCGTCTGCGGCGGATGCGAATCGGTCCGCGGACAGAGGACAGGTCCACGACTTCGCCGCGTTGGGTGATGTCGACGTCGCCGCTCGCCACCAGCCGGCCCGCAGCCCCGCGGGCCTCGTCCATCAGCGGACGCCAATTGTCCGGGGCCACCGCCCGGGCGGCATCCGAGGGACAGATAGTGGCGGTGTCCGCCCGGGCGGCGAGCAAACCCAGGATGGCAGCCTCAAGGCGCGGGCCGACGTCGTCCTGCCGTGTGTCAGTGTTTCCTGCCGCAACAGTTTCGCTGTTGTCCATGCACGCCATTGTGCCGCGGAAGGGCAGCCGCCGGAACCGGAACAGGGGTAATGCCGGTGCGGGCTGCCGGTTGCTGTGCCAGTGTGGCCATGCCGGGGTGCGACGGACCACACTTAAAGACGGAGTCGGGCGGAACCGACGCGAGAGGACTGTCATGGCTGATCCGGTGTCACCGCAGGGCGCGGAGAATGAGTTGCTGATGGTGCGGGATTTCCCGGTCCCGCAGCAGGACGTTTACGAGGCCTGGTCCGATCTGGCGCACGCCACGGACTGGTGGGGGCCCGAGGGGTTTATTGTCCCGCCGGAGCGGGTGCACATCGAGAACCGCGTGGGCGGAACCTATCGGGCGTGCATGGTCAACACCCTGACCGGCGATGAGTTGTGGTGGGGCGGGACCCTGACGGACCTCGAGCCGCCGGACCGGCTGGTGATGACCCAGGAGTGGCAGTCTCCGGACGGAACGCCGTCGAGCCCCGAAACCCGGATTTCCGTGGACCTGGCCCCGCATGACGGTGGAACGCGGATGACGTTCCGTCAGGGACCCTTCACGGACCGCCGTGATCTCGACGGACACCAGAGCGGGTGGAACTCTTCCTTTGACCGGCTTTCCCGGTATCTGGTCCGCCACCGCGGCGGCAGGTGAACGGCGGCTGGGGGAGCGTGAAATAAGAGCGCGCCCTCCGCTGTTGCACCCTGTGTGCCCGGGCAAACAGCCGGCGGGGCGCAACGTGCAACGAAAGGCCGAAAACCCACATGACTGTTCCGCTGTCGATCCTCGATCTGGCCATCATTGACGAGGGCGAGACCGCGCGCGACTCCTTCGCTTCCAGCCTCGCCCTGGCGCAGCAGGCCGAGAAGCTGGGCTACCGGCGCATCTGGTATGCCGAGCACCACAACATGCCCACTATCGCGTCCTCGGCCACCAGCGTGCTGGTGGGCTACATCGCCGCGAACACCGAAAGCATCCGGCTGGGCGCCGGCGGGGTAATGCTGCCCAACCACGCACCGCTGACCATTGCCGAGCAGTTCGGCACCCTGGAAACACTCTTCCCGGGCCGGATTGACCTCGGCCTGGGCCGAGCCCCCGGCAGCGACCAGAAGACGATGCGTGCACTGCGCCGCGATCCCACGTCCTCCGACAGTTTCCCGCAGGACGTGCAGGAACTGCAGGGCTACCTCACCGGAAACACCCTCATCCCCGGCATCGACGCCACCCCCGGCAAGGGCACCAATGTGCCGCTGTACATCCTGGGATCGTCCCTGTTCGGCGCCAAACTGGCTGCAGCCCTCGGTCTGCCCTACTCCTTCGCCTCGCACTTCGCGCCGCAGGCACTGCAGGACGCCGTGGCGATCTACCGCCGCGACTTCCGGCCCTCTGCCCAGCTGGCCGAGCCGTATGTCATTGCCGGCGTGAACGTCATTGCCGCGGACACCTCCGAAGACGCGCAGCAGATGTTCGAGGATGGCCAGCGCCGCCGCGTCACCCAGCTCTTTGGCCGGGACCGGACCTTTACCCCCGAAGAGGCGGATCTGATCCTGGAATCCCCGGGCGGGCAGCAGGTCAAGCAGATGGGCCGCTATTCAGCGGTGGGCACGCCTGTCGAGGTCCGCGATTACCTGGACTGGTTCAGCACCCACGCCGATGCCGACGAGCTGATCATCGCCACCCAGACGCCCACCCTCGAGTCACGGCTGCATTCCTTTGAGCTGCTGGCCGGCGTGACGGAGCTTGCCGGAGCGTAGCCTCCTCGATACGGCCGCCCTCCGGGCTGTGCTAGAAACGAAGAATGATTGAAAACCCGCAGGTAATCCACTGTCCCGTCGGCATGCGCTGGGGGGACATGGATGCCTACGGGCATGTGAACAACGTGGAAATCCTGCGGATCCTGGAAGAAGCACGGATCCACGCCTTCGGCCCGCCCGGCGGAACCGGCGGGCCGGGGCGGGAACCCGTCGTCGCGCTCTTCAACAACGTGCCGGCAGGCACCCAGGCACTGGTTGCAGAGCACCGGGTGAAGTACCTGTCGCCGCTGACCTACCGCAATATTCCTGCCGACATTGCTGTGTGGATCAGCGCGCTCAAGGCTGCGAGCCTGACCATTGCCTACGTCATCCGGGACCCGGTCACCTCGGTGGCCTGCGCCAAGGCCGAAACCACACTGGCCTTTGTCGACGGCGGTACCGGACGGCTGATGCGGATCGCACCGGAGCAAAAAGAGCTCATCCTCCCTTACCTGGGTGCATCCGTCTTCCCTTAGCCCGGGATCCTCCCGCCCGCCTGCCTGTCGGAACCTGCGGTCCCCGGCTAGCCTTTTCATATCGGCCCAGGCGGCTGCCGGCGCCACCCTCAGCTATTCAGCCCCGTTGTCCCTTCATCTCCGAGGCATCTGACGGGCCGGAACCGGACGATCGGTCCCGGCCCTGCCCTGCTAAGGAGAATGACCGTGTGGTCCCACAATCTCGGAATTTCGCCCTTTGAAGCCCTCGTGGTAATCCTGTCTGCGATTGGCATCTACGCCGCCTTTTTCCTCCTCATCCGGACAGCGGGGCAGCGTGCCCTGGCCAGCTGGTCAACGCTGGACAAAGCCATTGTCATTGCCTTTGGCTCCGTGCTGGGACGAGTCGTGCTGGGCTATACCCCCACACTGGCCGCCGGCGTCATTGCACTGGCCACCATGCTGGCCCTTTTCCGCTTGGAAGCCGTCCTGCGTCGGACCAAGCAGGGTTCCTATTTATCCAGCAAGCCCATCCTGCTCATGGTGGGTGAGGAACCCCTGGAGTCCGGGTTGCGTGCCGCCAGGATTGTGGAAGACGAGTTGTATTTCAAACTGCGCCAGGCCGGTATCAGGAACTTTGCCGAAGTGGCGCTTGTCGTCCTGGAACCCACGGGCGATGTCTCCGTACTGCGTCGAGGCGAGCTCATTGAACCGCGGTTGCTGCGCCGGATCACGGATCGGAGCAGTATTCCCGCTGAGTTCCTGCTCCCAAGTTGAGTTGGGGAGGGGTTGGGGAGGGGTGCGCAAAAGGTGCGGAATGAGGCCGGTTACCGCTTTGGTGGAAAGTGGTGTAGAGTCTTACTCAGTTGTTGGTTGTTGCGCATTTTGTATTTCAAGTGGCGAAACCCAAACGGGCTAGCCGCTTTTCTGTAAAAGCGGTAAATGAACACCGCGACTGAAGCTACCCGAAAGTCGGGATCTGCTTCACTCCAGAAGGAATATTAAAATGGCTACAGGTACAGTAAAATGGTTTAACTCCGAAAAGGGCTTCGGCTTCATCGAGCCCGATGACGGCAGCGCCGACGTGTTCGCTCACTACTCCGCTATCAACTCCAATGGTTACAAGTCCCTGGACGAGAACCAGAAGGTTAGCTTTGATACCGAGCAGGGCCCCAAGGGTCCCCAGGCTACGAACATCCAGGCGCTCTAATTTAGAGACTTCGGTTCAGTACTTGTACTGAATTGCCTTACAAAAGCAGGACGGGTTTCCCGTCCTGCTTTTGTGTTTAACCACCGCTTCCCACAGGGGACGCAGTATTCCGCGGCGGCGGACGCCGAACGCCCGCCGCCCTGTCTGCGGTCCGCTAATCCCGTGCGCGCAGGGCACTTTCGCGCAGATACTGTTCCACGCGCGTGTAGGCGTCGCGTGTGAGGGCCTTCCACAGCTCAACTGCCAAGCGGGGATTCTCTTCTTCAAGGGAGTCCATGGCGTCGGCGGTGAGGACCTTTAGCCGAACCGGCCCGGATGCCTTCACCGTTGTTTCCTGGCGTTTGTCGGTGCCAAGTGCCATCTCACCGAAGGTCATGCCCGGACCCAGAGTTGTGAGCTTGATCCGGGAACCGTCCGGCGCCGGCATGGACGTGGCGATCATTCCCGAAACAATGAAGAACACGCCGCCGAACCGCTGCCCCACGCGGCGGACCACATCGCCGTCGTCGTAGACACGTTCTTCCATGAGGTCCTGGACCTTTTGGGCGTCCTCGGGGTCCAGCTGGTTCAGGGCCGGCGATTCCACCGGTTCCATGACATCCGGAAGCACCAGTTCGCTGCCGTAGGACGCTATGAGCTGTGTCTCGCAGTATTCGACGGCGGCGTTGCGGGTGGGGAAGGACGGGACTTCCCGGCCGCGTGCGGCCAGGTCATTGGTGACTGTTCCTTCACCGTCCACCAACACCAGTCCCAGGCGGTTCATTGCCAGCATCTCGGCGGACTCGGCGAAGAGACGAAGAGCCACTTCGGAGACTTCATCCACGCTCCTGAGATCCAGGACCACCATGTCGACGTCGTCGTCCAGGTTGGATAGCGCCCGCACCACAGACTCGGCGCCGGCAAAGAGCAGATCCCCGTTGAGTTCCAGGACCTGGGCGCGGTGGCCGTGGCTGCGCAGCACCTCAACGGCCTCGTCGGTGCGCCGGATGCCGGACGGTGCGGCAGTGATGTCATAGACGTTGCGAATCGCCGAGCGTCCGGTGCGTGCAGCACGGACAAAGTGCAGCTGCATGTCGTGGGAGATGCGCTGGCTGGTGGCAACGCCGCGGACACTGGAGCCGTGCTCGTCCAGCGGAGGGGAGTAGACGGCCAGGCCAACCTGTCCGGGCAGGACGGCAATGGTGCCGCCGCCCACCCCGGACTTGGCCGGCATGCCCACACTGGAGAGCCAGGCTCCGGCGTCGTCGTACATCCCGCAGGTAGCCATGACGGAAAGCACCCGTTCCACGGATTCGATATCCAGCACCTGGTCGCCGGAGAGGGGGTTGCGGCCGCTGTTGGCCAGTGTGGCGGCCATCATCGCGAGGTCCAGTGCATTGACCATCACCGAGCACTGGCGGAAATAATCCTTGATGACCGGCGCCGGGTCGGACTCGATGATGTCAAAGGAACGCAGCAGGTAGGCAAGGGCGTGATTGCGGTGGCCGGACTTCAGCTCCGACCGGTAGATCCGCTCGCTCACGGACAGCTGGCGGCCGGCGAACGCCGAGTAGGTGTTAAGGATGCGCTTGAACCGGGTGCTGCCTCCGGAGCTGCGGACCAGCGAGGTGGCAGTCAGCGCGCCGGCATTGATCATGGCATTGGCCGGCCGCCCGGTGCCTTCTGCAAGGGAGATCTCGTTGAAGGAATCCCCGGAAGGTTCAACGTCCACCTTGGCGTCCACCGCTTCCATGCCCCTGTCGGCCAGGGCGAGCCCATAGGTGAAGGGCTTGGAGATGGACTGGATGCTGAATTCCTCCCGGGTGTCACCCACCTCGTAGACGTATCCGTCGGCCGTGGCCAGTGCAATGCCGAAGTTGTTGGGATCCACGTTCGCCATGGCGGGGATGCTGCTGTAGGGCTTGCCGTCCTTCAGCTCCGCTATTTCGGCGTGGATTCTCCGCAGGTATGACTCGATGGGGGAGGAGCTGGGGTAAGAGCCTGGAATGTGCGGGGAAGACGGGGCCGAAGCCGCAGTCGGGGAGGAAGAGGAACGCATATCTCCAGCCTAACGAGTAGTGCGCGAAGGGGGTGACGCGCCAGAGGCCTCTGTGTATACTAATTTCAGTTGCAGTGTTGCGCATGTTGAAGTCCAAGCGGCGAAACCCACATCAAGGGCCAGCCGCTTTTTCTGTAAGATGCCGCGTACGGCACAGCAACGTGAAACTCCCCGAAGGTCGGGGGTGGTTTCTTTAGAAGGATGATTAAAAATGGCAACAGGTACTGTGAAATGGTTCAACTCCGAAAAGGGCTTCGGCTTCATCGAGCCCGATGACGGAAGCGCCGACGTTTTCGCTCACTACTCCGCTATCAACTCGAGTGGCTACCGCTCCCTCGAAGAGAACCAGAAGGTTAGCTTCGATACAGAGCAGGGCCCCAAGGGTCCCCAGGCCGTCAACATCCAGGCCCTCTAAATCTAGACTTTGGGTTCCTTAGGGAATCGGCTTGAATCAGCTGCAGGACGGGAAGAAATTCCCGTCCTGCTTCTGCGTTAAAGCCCCGTTTCACGGGCGGACTTGGCCGAAGCGGTCCCGATGCCCTCGGTACAACGGGACCGCTAGCCTTACAACTTGGTCAGCTGTCCGCCTTCCGGTGCCGGAGCCGGCTGAACCTGGGTGGCAGGCTGCGCCGGCGCATCCGGCAGCACGATTGCCCGGCGGCGCTTCTTGGTTTTCACCGACCGTCCGTAGACCAGATACATGGTTGCCCCCATGATGATCATCAGCAACACCGTGTAAACGAAGGTCAGGGCCATCGCATCGCTGATGTTCTCTCCCTGGGTGCTGTTCTTAATCACGATACCCAGCGGCTCGTACAAGGGGTGATAGAGGAACACTGCTGTGTCGTAGTCGTCCAACAGGCTGTTAAAGTTCAGCGCGGTGATGGCCGCCGCCGTTGGCAGCACGATCGGCAGCAGGACCCTCCGGAACGTATACAGCGACTTGGCCCCAAGTATCGCCGACGCATCTTCCAGGCTGTCGCTGATCGAGTAGAAGGCAGCCTTGAGCATGCGAAGCGTGAACGGGATCTTGATGATGATGTAGGCGGCCAGCAGCACCCAGACCGTCCCGGTGAGCACCTGACCGCCAATGAACACTGAAGGCCGGTCGAAGGTCATGATCAGGCCCAGCGCAATCAGCGTGGAGGGCAGGATCCAGGGGATATGCAGGAGGTATTCAGCCACGGCGGTCACCGGGTTTCGGAACTTCTGCACCATCCGGGCCACGAACAGGAGACCCGCGACGACGACGACGGCCGCCACGGCGCTGTAGATGACGCTGACCGCGAAGGGCCGGAAGGCAGACTCATCGGTGAAGACGGTGATGTAGTTGTCGAACGTGAACCGGTCCAGCGACAACGTGGCCGAGGAGATGCTGGCGGTGTCCGTGAAGGAGAAGACAACGATCAGCAGGATGGGCAGGGAATACACGAGAAACAAGGCGTACGCGGCGATGTGAACCAGCACATTGGCCACCGGATTTTCGATCTTCTGCTTCTTCATGCCGGCGGAAACCTTGGACACGGAGAAGTAGGTGCCGCCGCGTTCCACACGGCTCATGATGGCGAGCATCACCACGGTGGCCAGCCCCAGGATCAGGGCGAGAAGTGCGGCGATGTCCCGGGAGGTGGAGGTGCCGGAGAAGGTCAGGATCATCGGGCTGATGGTCTGGAAATTCTCCCCTCCCAGCACCTGGGGTGCCGTCAACGCACTGAGGCCGCCCAGGAACACCAGGATGGTGATGGCGAAAAGCATGGGCCGCATCATGGGCAGCACAATGCGCCACAGAATCCGCAGGGTGGAGGCTCCCATGTTCCGGGCAGCTTCAATGGTTTGGTAATCCACCTTGTTCAGGGCCGAGGAAAGGAACAGCATGTGGTTTGAGGTCGTGGAGAACGTCATGACGAAAACCACGGCAAAGAACCCGCTGAACCATGCCGGATTCATATCGGGAAACCAGTCCAGGAGCAGATTGGTGACAAAGCCGTTCTGGCCATAGATGAACTTGTACCCGGCGACCAGGACAATGCCCCCGTAAATCAGGGTGGTGGCGTAGCCGAGCCACAGAATCCGTGAACCCACAATGTCGAAATACTGGGTGACCAAGACAATGAAAATGCCCACGGCGTTGACTGTCACGGACAGGACAATGGCCAGGATAAAGCTGTTGGCCAAGCTCTTCATGGCCCGGTCCGAGCTCAGCAGTTTCTCGACGGCACGCCCCGAGAACTCTCCCCTGGGAAAGAAGGTCTCGGTTAGCAGATTGATGTTGGGGAGGATCAGGAACGTACTGATGAACCAGACCAGCACAATGGAGGTGACAACCACCAGCGGGGAACGCCACATGCTCTTGACGGAAGTCTTCATCCCGGGCCGCCTAATACTGCAGAACGTTGGCTGGATTGATAAACACGTCCACGCTGTCTCCCACGTCCATCCGGGTCAGGCCGTTCTCCGTCACCAGGGCCTTGATCCGGTTGTGGCCGGCATCGACCGTGTAGCGGCTGTGCATGCCGTGGTAGCTGCGGGAAGAGACCACGCCGTTGACCTTCACAGATCCAGGGCCCGCCGTGAGCGGGTCAAGGGACACCTTTTCCACCCGCAGATATGAGCTCTTCCCCGGGTCCAATGCGGCGGGGGAGTGTTCATTGAGCCGGCGGACCAGTTCCTCATCCAGAACATTGATGTCGCCGATGAAGTTGCAGACAAACTCCGTGGCGGACCGTTCGTAGATTTCTGCCGGCGGTCCCACATGTTCCACCACGCCCTTGTTGAACACCGCAATGCGGTCGGACATGGTGAGCGCTTCGTCCTGGTCATGGGTGACATACACGGTGGTGATGCCGAACTGGCTCTGCAGGTCTTTGAGCTGTCCGCGCAGCTGCACCCGCAGCTTCGCATCCAGGTTGGACAACGGCTCATCCAACAGCAGGATCTTCGGCTTGAGCACCAGGGCGCGGGCAATGGCCACCCGTTGCTGCTGCCCGCCGGAAAGCTCTGCAACATTCTTTTGCAGCTGCTCGTCGCTAAGTTCCATCTGGCCTGCGATCTCGGCCACGAGCCGCGCAGTATCGGACTTGGAATCCTTTCGGACCTTGAGCCCAAAGGCAATGTTTTCCCAGACATTCATGCTGGGGAACAGTGCGTAATTCTGGAAGACCATGCCAATGCTGCGCTTGTCGCTGGAGAGGTGGGTAACCCGCTTGCCGTCGACGAAGACGTCTCCGGCACTGGGACTGATAAAGCCCGCGAGAGTGCGCAGGGCTGTCGTCTTCCCGCATCCTGAAGGACCCAGGAGGGTGAAGAACTCACCCTCCTGGATTTCAAGATCCAGTTTCGGGATGGCGACAAAATCGTCGAACGAAACCTCAATGTTGTCGTACCGGATCATTTTGTTGTTTCCTGTCAGGGCATGTATTCGAGTTCGATCTTTTCCACCCACTGGGAGATGTTGTCCCGGATAAAGAGCCAGTCCAGCTCCTGCGGCGGAATGGACTCATAGGCCGCCAGGACCTCGGGGTCCGTCATCTCCAGGGCCTTCTGGTTAGCGGGCAGGCTGGCGAACTCCGCAGCGAACGCGCCCTGGGTTTCCCCGCTGCCAAACCAGTTGATGAAGCGCTCCGCCTCGTCCTGCTTGTCCGTGCCCTTGATGACTCCCACCTGTTCCACGGCATAGGGGACGCCAATCTCCGGCTCCATGACGCCCGCCGTGACGCCGTACTGCGCCTCGCGGGCGGGGATGCCGCTGATGGTCATCTGGCCCATATCCACGGTGCCGGCCGCCATGCGGGCAAACAGGTCTTCGCCTTCCACCGCCTTGGAACCGTTTTCAAAGTAACCCTGGACCTGCTCCCAGCCTTCATCGGAAATGCCCAGGTCTCCTGACTCGTCCTGGTAACGGGTCAGGATGCTCGCCATGATGATCTGCTGCGTGGCTCCGGCCAGGGTGCTGACGGATTCGTAGCGGCCCTTGTACTGCTCGTCGGTCCAGAGATCAGTCCAATCGGAGGGGGCATCCCCTTCGGCAATGGCGTCGGTGTTGTAAGCCAGGACAATGCCCTGCTGTACGAGCGGCCAGAAAGTCTCGCCGTCACCGAGGCTTTCGTCCACGTCGCCGGACCACTCCGGGGTGTACGGCTCCAGCAGGTCTTCAGCTTTGATTTGTTCGAAGTACATGTTGTTCAGCCCGAAAACGAGGTCGGCAACGGGATTGCCTCCCTCGGCGATGATGCGGTTTGTCAGGTCACCGCCGCCGAGTCCCACAATTTCGATGTTGAAACCGGCGTCCGTCGCCTGCGCCTCGAGCCAGTCACCTTTGCCGTCCGAGTTGGAGTTGGTGTAAATCACGAGCGTGGCGCCCTCGGAACCGCCCTCGTTGCTGGAATCCGTTGAACCGCCGCATCCGGTGAGCAGCAGCGCCGCTGCCAGTCCGGCTCCGATAAATTGTCTACGCACGTCTTCGTGTCCTTTCAATGCCCCGGCCCGGCGCCGCGATTGCCCGAACCTATCCGCAATGGCGCTGACAGGCAATGACCGGCACGGCCAGTCGCGCATCAATTTCCGCTCTGTTCCTGCACGCGTTCATACTATGTAGGACAACCTTTGGCGCGGACGCATTGTCCGCAGCCGCGCGGCACAGCCCGCCCCACCGATGGAGATCAAAAAGATGCGCCGAATTCCCGTCCGCTCGTCGGCTGCCCTTCTGCTGACGGCCCTGACGCTCAGCGCCTGTTCCGCGGGCTCGGGCGGCCAGAGCGGCTCCGGCCAGGACGGTGCGGGGAACGGTCAGGGGAGCGACGGCGTCGTCGTGGCACTGACGGGCGAACCCGCAAACCTGGACTTCACCACCACCGCCGGCGCCGCCATTCCGCAGGCACTGATGGCGAACGTGTACGAGGGTCTGGTGGAAATCGATCAGGACGGGCAAATCCAGCCGCTGCTGGCCGAGTCCTGGGAGATCAGCGATGACCGCACCACCTACACCTTCACCCTGCAGCCGGGAGTGACGTTCTCCAACGGGGAAGCTTTCACCGCCGACGACGTGAAGTTCAGCCTGGAACGGGTGAAGTCGGACGCGTGGCTGTCCAGCCTTAAAACCAAAATGGATGTGGTGGACGGTGTCACGGTTCTGAGCGACACCGAAGTGCGCGTGCAGCTGTCCCGCCCGTCGAATGCCTGGCTCTTCGATCTGGGCACGCCCGTGGGTGCCATGTTCGACGAAAGCGGCGTCGCGGACCTGGCCTCCACCGCCATCGGGACCGGCCCCTTCACCGTCCAGGCCTGGAACCGCGGCGAATCCATCGAGTTGGCGGCACGCACCGACTACTGGGGCGAATCACCCAAGGTGGAGACTGCAACCCTGCGTTACTTCGCTGACGCCGTGGCCACCACCAACGCCCTGCGCTCCGGGGATGTGGACGTGGTCTACAACATGCAGGCTCCCGAACTGCTGCCCACGTTCGCCGGGGACGATGCCTTCCAGGTTCTGGAAGGAACCTCCAACGGCGAGGTCATGCTGTCCATGAACAACGCCCGGCCCCCGTTCGACGACGTGCGCGTTCGTCAGGCCGTGCTGCACGCGATCGACCGCCAAGCCGTTCTGGACACGGCTTGGAGCGGCTACGGCACCCTGGTGGGTGCGCCCGTGCCGCCCACCGACCCGTACTACGAGGACCTCAACAACGCCTATCCCTACGACCCGGAGAAGGCCCGTGCGCTGCTGGCGGAAGCCGGCGCGGAAAACCTGGATATCACCTTCACGGTTCCCACCCGCCCCTACGCCACCGCCGTGTCGGAGATTGTGGTGTCCCAGCTGGCGGAGGCGGGCATCAACGCCACCATCGAATCCGCCGAGTTCCCCGCCGTCTGGCTGGACCAGGTCTTCACCCGCCACGACTATGACATGTCAGTGGTCCTGGCCGTGGAGAGCCGCGATCTGCTCACCATGTTCAACAACCCCGACTACTACCTTGGCTACGACAACGCCAAGATCAAGGACGCTGCGGCCGCAGCGGATGCCGCGGACGAGGCCGGCTACATTTCCGGCATGCAGCAGGTGGTGCGCACCATCAACGACGACGCCGCTGCCAACGTCCTGTTCCTGTTCCCCAACATTGTGGTGGCCAAGGCCGGCGTGACCGGCCTTCCCGCCAACTCGGTCACTGAGGCGCTGGACCTGGGCTCAGCAGGCTGGCAGTAGCAGACCGTGGGAATCCGCCTGCTGATTAACGCTGCCCGGTTTGCCGCCACTTTCCTGGCGGCCACCGTGGCCGTGTTTCTCTTCATGCGCGCCATCCCCGGCGATCCCGCCCAGATAGCCCTGGGCGTCAACGCCACTGAGGAACTGCTGGAGCAGACCCGCCGGGAATTTGGCACCGACCGCCCGCTGGCGGTTCAGTACCTTGACTGGGTTGGCGGATTGTTCCGCGGTGACTTCGGGGTTTCCTATGTCACCCGGCAGGACATCAGCCCCCTGCTGCTGGACCGGCTGCAGGTCTCGCTCATCCTGGTGGGCCTGGCCATGGCCGCGGCGCTGCTCATCGCCGTGCCGTTCGGAACCATTGCCGCGCTGCGGCACCGCAAACCCAGCGGCGTCCTGCTCAGCGGGCTGAGCCAGCTGGGAGTGGCCGTGCCGGGTTTCCTGGCGGCCATCATGCTGGTGGTGGTCTTCGCCGTGGGGCTGGGCTGGTTCCCTGCCAACGGCTGGACACCGCCGGGCGTGGACTTCGCCGATTTCCTGCACCGGGTAACCCTGCCGGTGCTCGCGCTGGCCTCAGTTCAGGGCGCGGTCCTGACCCGCTACGTCCGGTCGGCCGTCCTGGAGGTCATGAGTGAGGACTATCTGCGCACCGCCCGGGCCAAAGGACTGGGCAAGCTGGAAGCACTGGTCAAGCACGGGCTGCGCAATGCTGCGGTTCCGGTGCTGACGGTTGCCAGCGTGCAGTTGGCGGCACTGATCATCGGCGCCGTCGTCATTGAACGTGTCTTTGTCATTCCGGGACTGGGCTCCATGCTCCTGGACGCCGTGGGGAACCGGGACCTGCTCACCGTTCAATCCGTGGTGATGGTGTTGGTGTCCCTCACGCTGATCATCAACCTGGCCGTCGACGTCCTCTACACCATCATTGACCCCCGGCTGAGGAAACGCTCATGAGGACCGCCCGCAGGATCTCTCCCACGCTGCTGGTCGGCGCCGCGCTGGTCTCGGTGGTGGTGCTGGCCGCACTGGTGTCCTTTTTCTGGACCCCCTATGACCCGGTCCGGGCCTTTCCGTCAGACCGGCTGCAGGGCTCCAGTGCCGATCACCTGATGGGCACCGACCGTTACGGGCGCGATGTTTTCTCCGGCATCCTCTACGGAGCCCGGATCACCCTGTCGGTGGGACTGGTCGCCGTGGGCATCGCCGCTCTGATCGGCACCCCGATTGGCATCCTCGCCGGCATGCGCCGGGGAGCGGTGGACGAAGTGGCGATGCGCGGTGCGGACATCCTGCTGGCGTTCCCCGCGCTGCTGCTGGCCATCATGTTCGGGGCGGTGTTCGGCGGCGGAACGACGACGGCGATGGTCGCCATCGGGATTGGCTCCATTCCCGGCTTCGCCCGCGTGGCGCGGTCCGGCACGCTGCAGGTCATGGGCACTGAGTACGTGCTGGCGGCCCGGGCAGCCAGCCAGCCGGCGCTGCGCATTGCCCGCCGGCATGTCCTGCCGAACATCGCGGGCATGGTGGTGGTCCAGTGCTCCGTCACGTTTGGCCTGGCCGTCCTGGCCGAAGCCGCCCTGTCCTTCCTGGGGCTGGGCACACCGCCGCCGGTACCGTCCTGGGGTCGGATGCTGCAGGAATCCCAGCAGTTCCTGGGCACCTATCCATCGCTGGCGATCTGGCCCGGAGCGGCCATTGCCGTGGCGGTGCTGGGCTTTAACCTGCTCGGCGACGGGCTGCGGGACCGGTTCGATCCCAAACTGAACGGAGAGCGCTGATGTCCGCGCCGCATCCGGCATCTGTGCCGTTGTTGGAGGTTGTGGGCCTGCGGGTCAGCGCCGGAAGCCGGGTGCTGGTGAAGGACTTTGCCCTTACCCTGGCCCGCGGCGAACGGGTGGGCCTGATCGGTGAATCCGGCTCCGGAAAATCGGTGACGGCGGCCGCGCTCACGGGACTTCTGCCGGAGGAACTCCAGACCTCCGGAACCGTCCGCCTGGACGGGGTTCCGCACAATCTGGTGGGTGCCTCCGACCGGCAGATGAGCCGTATCCGGGGCCAGCGGACGGGAATGGTGTTCCAGGAACCGCTGAGCGCCCTGAACCCGCTAATGCGCGTGGGCCGGCAGGTGGCTGAGGCGCTGACACAGCACGGAACCCTCCGCAGCCAGGCCGCAGCGGCACGCAGTGTTGAACTCCTGGCTTCCGTGCAGCTGCCCGATCCGGCCGAGGCTGCCCGCGCGTATCCACACCAGCTTTCCGGCGGGCAGCGCCAGCGGGTCATGCTGGCCATGGCCCTCGCCAATGACCCGGACCTGCTGATCTGCGATGAACCGACCACCGCTCTGGACGTAAGCGTGCAGCACCAGATGCTGCAGTTGATCTCGGACGGCGTTGCACGCCGGGGGAGCGGGCTGTTGTTCATCACGCATGACCTGGCCGTGGCGGCAAGCATCTGTGACCGCGTCCTGGTGCTGCGGGACGGAGTCCTCGTGGAACAGGGCGCCACGGCGGACGTGTTCACCCGGCCGCAGCACGACTACACCCGAGGGCTGCTCGCGGCTTCGGACCTGGACGCGACGGACAGCTCCGGACGGTTGTTTACGGTTTCCTCCGCAGCGGGATATGTCCCTGCGGCCGCGCGGAGGCGGGCACCAGCGGAGGAACCCGCAGTGCCGGACGTGCCAAACTCCTCAGTGTCAACCTCGACAGTGCCAGAATCGGCACGGCCGGGCGACGGCGCACATTCGGACATCCGGAACGCCGAGCCCCTGATCCGGGTAAGCGGCCTCAACCGCACCTACCGCCGCGGGCGCAGCTCACTCTTCCGTGCCCCTTCGGAGGTCCACGCGCTCCGCGACGTGTCCTTCGAGGTCGCCGCCGGGCAGCGGTTCGGCATTGTCGGTGAATCCGGATCCGGCAAATCCACCCTGTTGCGGATCCTCGCCGGGCTGGACCAGCCGACGTCGGGCTCCGTGCAGGTGGCCGGCAACGAGGTGGCCGGTTCGCGGGAAAGCGAACTGCTGGAGCTGCGCCGTCAGCTCCAGATTGTCTTCCAGGATCCGTTGGGATCCCTCAACCCCCGCATGCGGGTGCGGGACCTGATCGCAGAACCGCTGCTGCTGCCCGGGGAGCCGGTGGCCGCACGGCACCATGCCGGCAGGGTCGCGGAAATGCTGAACGCCGTGGGCCTGCCCCCGGACGCCGCGGAACGCTTTCCGCACCAGTTCTCCGGGGGGCAGCGTCAACGGATTGCGATAGCCCGCGCGCTGATCTGCGAACCGCGCATCCTGGTGGCCGATGAACCGGTGAGCGCCCTGGATGTTTCGGTGCGGGCGCAGGTGCTGAACCTGCTCGCGGACCTGGTGGATAAATACCGGCTCACGCTCGTGTTTGTCTCCCACGACCTGGGCGTCGTGAAGCACCTGTGCGACACCGTCGCGGTGATGCACCAGGGCCGGATCGTGGAGTCCGGGCCCACCGGTCAGGTCTACGCCGCCCCTGAGCATGAATACACCCAACGGCTAGTGGCGTCCTCGCTGTCCCTGCAGTCCGGCTCAAGCCTGCCGACCTAGTCCACGTCGGGGGCCCAGGACACAGAAGGCAAGGGCTCAGGACACAGAAGGCAATACGGCAGGAACAGCGGAAGATGTGGCTATACTTCCAAACAGCTTCAAGAACTGCGGCCGCCAAGCTCCGACTTGGCCGCATACCAACCCCACGCTCGTTGGGTGGTTCGGATGAAGAAGTGGCCTGCACTCGCCCTTCGGGCAACCGGTGCGGGCAAGAGCACGCCGAAAGGACCGGCGCACGTCGCCGTATTCTCATGGACAATTCCGTTGATACCGCTGACCGACAGACCGCCGGCCGGTTTGCTGACGCTGACAATCACCGCCGTGTCGCCGAACCCCGCGGTGTTTCGCTCCAGGACTACCGGGTTATCACCGCTGCCCGCAGAGAGTTCCTGGACTTCCTGCTGGCACGCACCGAGCATCGGACATGAACGGCCAGGCCGGGCTGTTGCTGGATACGCCCGTACTGTCTGACATCCGCAGCCCTGATCCCAGCGCTGCGCTGAGGGACTTTCTGCAGCGCCGCAGCAACCTGCGGATCTTCATTTCTGCGCTGACCCTGGGAGACCTGCCAAAGCCAAACCGCGCCTGGCTGCAGGAGCTTACCGGCCGCTTCGGCTGCCATATCCTGCCGGTGGACCCCGGGGTGGCACTGGCGTCCACGGGATTGGACCACGACGCCGGCACCCTCACCGTGGTGGTGGCCGCCACCGCCCTGCACCATGATCTGACGGTGGTGACGGACCGGCCGGAGGATTTCCGCCGGCTGGGGGCCTCCGCGGTTGATCCGTGGAGACCTGCCCCCGAACCTGCGCAGCCTGTCTAGACCGAGCGCTCCAGAGCAGCCTCCAGCAGTTCCAGCTGCCGAAGTCCGTCCTTGCGCATTAGCCGTCAAAGCCGAGGCAACCGCAGGCTGAAACGTGCCGGCCCTGATTCCGGCCAGCGTCAACACATGTGGGACAATGCATACATCCCAGTGACCGTCAGCACACCCGCTTTCGGCTGCCCAAAACCAGAGTTAGGAGTGCTGGCCCATGGCCGATGAAAGCACTATTCCCCCGTCACGGGTCGCGCACGCGGACCGGATAGATGATGACGGCGGTGCCCCCGCCAAATGGAAGGTCGTCGGTCCCGGACTCGTGGTGGCCGCCACCGGTGTTGGCGCCGCGGACATGGTCGCCACGCTCGTCGCCGGATCCCGGTACGGGTACGGGCTGCTCTGGGCGGTCATTCTCGGCGTCATCCTGAAAATCATCCTCGTTGAGGGCGCGGGACGCTATACCCTGGCCACCGGCAAGACGATTTTCGAAGGATGGCGCTCACTCGGCAAGTGGACCACCTGGTACTTCGGTCCTTACATCATGATCTGGGGCTTCGTTTACGGAGCCACGGCCATGTCCTCCGCCGCACTGCCCCTGGCCGCGCTGTTCCCCGCGGTTGATCTGTGGGTCTTTGCCATTCTCATGGGCCTGGCCGGTTTCGCCATGGTGTGGTTCGGGCGCTATGCCACCTTCGAAAAAATCACTGCGGTGCTGGTGGGCATCATGTTCGTCACCGTGGTGGGGCTGGCAGTCATCGCCGCGCCGAATATTCCGGAAATGATGTCGGGCCTTGTTCCCGTCATCCCCGAAGGCGGCCTGGTGTACACCCTGGCCCTCGCCGGCGGTGTGGGCGGAACCATCACCCTGGCGGCGTACGGCTACTGGCTGCGGGAAAAGGGGTGGTACACGCCCAAGTGGATGCGGGTCATGCGCATCGACAATTCGATGGCGTACGTCATGACCGGCATCTTTGTGATCGCCATGCTGATTGTCGGTGCTGAAGTGGTCCGTTCCGCCGGCATCTCCCTCAGCTCAGGTGACGAAGGCCTGCTGGATCTTTACGACGTGCTCAAGGCCGAGTACGGCGACGTTGTGGGCACGGGCTTCCTGGTCGGTTTCTGGGCTGCCTCCTTCTCCTCGATCATCGGTGTCTGGAACGGTGTTTCCCTGATGTTCGCCGATTTCTGGGGCAACATGCGCGGCAAGGAATCCGGTCACGAGGACACCCGGGTGGGCGGAAAGTACTTCAAGTTCTACCTCCTGTGGCTGACCTTCCCGCCGATGCTGCTGTTCATCCTGGGCAAGCCCATCGGGCTGATCCTGGCCTACGGCGTCCTGGGCTCGCTGTTCATGCCCTTCCTGGCGATCACGCTGCTGGGGCTGCTCAACGGCCGCCGCGTCCCCAAGGCCTGGGCCAACAAGCTGCACACCAACATCGCCCTGGGCATCACCGCTCTGCTGTTCATTGCGCTTGGTGTCCAGCAGGTCATCGACGCCATCATCAAGGCCTTCTGACCTGGTTCCGGGCGGATCCGAACGGGATTCCATCCGGGACAAACGGGCTGAAATCCCGGCTTCCAAACTGCCCTGCCGCGACGTTCGCGGCAGGGCAGTTTAGCGCAACGGAGACACTTCTGCGAGAGGTCCCGGAGGGGGTAAAAAAACTCGTCACGGGCCATCCACGCCATGATTTCCCTCGGCTACGCTGGAAAGGCGAGAAGAGGTTGCAGCATGGATAGTTTCGCAGCAGATGGCCCCAATCGGCTCATTTCAGGGCGATACCGACTCATCGAACCCATAGGCCACGGTGGCATGGCCACCGTCTATCGTGGACAGGACGAGGCTCTCGGCCGAGACATCGCCGTGAAACTCTTCCGGGCCAGCGCCGTCGCTCCAGACGACGTTGGCCGCCAGGAAACCGAAATGCGTTTACTGGCGTCTCTCTCACACCCGGGCCTGGTAACACTGTTTGACGCCGGCAAGGACGATGCCGGACGTGACGACGGCGAAGCGGGCGAACCCCGCGCCTTCTTGGTGATGGAACTGGTTGACGGCCCGGACCTGCGGAAGCGGCTTCGCGATGCCGATCCGCTGAGCCCTCCGGACGTCGCCCACATCGGAGCTGAACTGGCCGGGGCGCTGGCATACATCCACGGGCGCGGAGTTATCCACCGGGATGTGAAGCCGGCGAATATCCTCCTGCCCCCGGCAATCTCGGGGACCCTCCCACGGGCCAAACTTACCGATTTCGGGATAGCACGCATGTTGGACGGCGCACGGATTACGGCTACCAACTCCACCCTCGGCACCGCCAACTATCTGAGCCCGGAACAGGCCAGTTCCAAGGACGTTGGGTTTTCCAGTGACATCTATTCCCTGGGACTGGTGCTCCTCGAGGCCGTGACCGGGCGCATCGAGTTCGGCGGCAGCGCCGTGGAAGCTGCCATCGCCCGGCTGAGCCGCAATCCCGAGGTGCCGGACGCCCTCGGATCCTACTGGTGCTCGCTGCTCAGGGCCATGACCTCCCGCGATCCTGATCAGCGGCCAACGGCAGCGGAAGTGTCAGCGGCGCTGCTCGAGTACCGCTGGGAGATGCAGGCAAAGCCCACGACGGCTCCGCGAAACCGGGAGGAAGACTGGGAAGCCGACGACGGCGGGGAGCCCACCGCCGACGTCGTGATCCGTACTTCCGGTGAGGCGGGCCGGGATCCGGCACTGGAAAGCGGGCCGGCACCGGATTCCGAGCCCGACCGCGGGGAAAGCGAGCCGGCACCGGTGGAACGGCAAGAGTTGCCGGCTTCGGCGGCGGGAGGTACCTCAGCTCCGGCTCCACCGCCCATGCCGCCCCGCGTGGGACCCGCTCAGAGACGGTCCGCCTCGGCGTCGGCTTCCCTGCATGCGGTGCCCGGGCGTCCCACAAGGCTGGCGCTGGCAGGGCGGACGCTGCTGGGATTCGTGGCCGTGGCGGTCCTGGCCATGGCAGTGATCATGGTGGCCGACCGCATGGGTATCTTTCCCCAAGACCCGGGCTATCCGGCAGTCCCCGGCCAGCTGGGGGAGCACCTTCGCCAACTGCAGGAAAGCGTCACGCCGTGAGTCGGCTGAGAATGGTGTCCGTGGCTGCGGTCCTGCTGGCGGGCACCGCTTTGACCGGCTGTGAGTCCGCCGGACTTGAGCCGGGCACTGCGGAGGAGCTCCAGGGAGAGGTGTCCGCCGTAACAGAGGCAGCCTCTGCCGGCCGCTACCAGGAGGCTCTTCAGGACCTGGACGACCTGACGGTTCGGCTGGAGACCGCCACGCGACAGGGGGAGGTGTCCGCGAACCGCGGGCAGCGGATCGGCGAGGCCATCGACGCCGTGCGGCTGAGCCTGGAGACTGAGATCTCCCTGCAGAAATGAGCTGCCGGATCCAGGGACAGAACCGGAGATAATGGGTTCATGACCTCAGCTGCTCGTGCCTCTGACCCTGCCCCCGCTTCCAACCGCACGTCAGCCGTACCCGCGCCGGGCGACCGGTGCCCCTGCCTGAGCGGGGAAACCTATGCCGGCTGCTGCGGCAGATACCACTCCGGAGCCGGGAACGCCCCCACAGCCGAGGCCCTGATGCGCTCCCGTTACTCTGCCTTCGCCGTAGGCGACCAGCCGTACCTGCTGAGGACCTGGCACCCGTCGACCCGTCCGGATCGTCTGGAACTGGACGGAGACCTGCAGTGGCGCCGTCTGGACATCGTGGAGACCTCTGACGGCGGACCGCTTGACGGGCAGGGAGTTGTCCGGTTCCGGGCCCACTACCGGGACGGAGCCGCACGCGGAATACAGGAAGAAACCAGCCGCTTTGTCCGCGTCGACGGAGTCTGGCTCTATCTGGACGGTGAATAGCACGCGGCTCTTCCGTGTCCTCGTGTCCGGCTCCTAGGCTGGAATGGACCGATCAGGGGCGCTGCGCTCCGTGTTCCGGAATCCGCCGGACCAGGCTGCTGAGGCGGCCTGACATCAAGGATCGGTCCGAACAGACGAGGACACCATGAAAGCACTTGTCTATGACGGTCCGGGACAGAAATCGTGGAAGGACGTTCCGAATCCGCAGATCCAGGAGCCGCGCGACGCCATCGTCAAGATCGACGCCACGACCATCTGCGGCACAGACCTTCACATCCTCAAGGGAGACGTCCCGGCCGTGACCCCGGGCCGGATCCTGGGCCATGAGGGCGTGGGTACCATCACCGAAATCGGCAGCGGCGTCAGCAACTTTAAAGTGGGCGACAAGGTCATCCTGTCCTGTGTGTCGGCCGACGGTTCCTGCACCTTCTGCCGCGACGGACTGTACTCCCACTGTGTCGGCGAGGAAGGCAGCTCCGGCATCGGATGGATTTTCGGACACCTGATTGACGGCACCCAGGCCGAATACGTGCGGGCTCCGTATGCCGACACGTCGCTGTACCACCTGCCGGAGGAGGTCTCCGCTGAGCACGGAGTGCTGCTCAGCGACATCTTCCCCACGGGCTTCGAAATGGGAGTGCAGTACGGGCAGACGAAACCGGGTGACGTCGTGGCCGTGATCGGCGCCGGGCCGGTTGGCCTGGCGGTCATCGCCACGGCAAAGCTTTACGGGGCGGCGAAAGTCATTGCCGTCGATTTGGACGCGAACCGGGTGGAGCAGGCACGCAAGTTCGGTGCCACGCACGGGGTGAATTCCGGTGATTCCGACTGGCGCGAGCAAATCATGGCCCAGACTGACGGATGGGGAGTGGACGTTGCCGTGGAGGCGGTGGGCATACCGGCCACCTTCGAAATGTGCACGAACATTGTCCGCCCCGGCGGAAACGTCGCCAACGTGGGAGTGCACGGGAAGCCGGTCAGCCTGGAGCTGGACCGGCTCTGGATCGAGAACATCAACATCAGCATGGGCCTGGTGAACACCAACACCCTGCCCATGCTGCTGAAGCTGGTTGCCGAGGGAAAGCTGCCGGCCGAGGAGTTCATCAGCCACCGCTATCCGCTCCATGACATCCTGACGGCCTATGACACGTTTTCCCGGGCCGCGGAAACTGACGCGCTGAAGGTCATCCTTCAAGCCTAAGCAGTGTCCGATTTCCGGTTCCCGGACCGCAGGCCGCCGTTCCACCGGCGGCCTGCGGTCCTTTTGCTGCCCGCCTTGCAGCGGAGACATAATGGAGGCGGCGCTCCAATCGACCGCCCCCATCTTCGCGAAAGAGGTTTCCATGTCAGCCGGCACCATGCTTGCAGGACGTTTGAACATCGAGACGAAGGAGTTTGCGCTTCAGGAAGTTCCCGTTCCGGAACCCGGGCCCGGGTTTGTCCGCGTCAAAGTGGGTGCGGCAGGTGTCTGCCTCTCGGATGTTCATCTGATTCAAGGCCTGCTGCGTCCGCAGTTCCTCCGGGGCAGCGAAGTGACGCTTGGTCATGAGGTGGCCGGCACCGTGGATCTCCCCGGCCCGGGCGTGACCTCGGCGAAGCCCGGAGACCGCGTGGTCATTCAGGCCGGCTACGAGTACAACGGCACCACCCTCACCATGGGCGTGGACTACGACGGCGGCTGGGCCGAATTCGTCGTCGTGCCGGCGGGCGTCCTGGTGCCGCTGGGAGACGACATTCCCTTTGACCAGGCCTCAATTATTCCGGATGCCGTCTCCACTCCCTGGGGTGCCATCTCCTCTACCGCCGATGTGCGCGCCGGAGAAGCCGTGGGTGTCTGGGGCATCGGCGGACTGGGCGCACACGGCGTCCAGCTGCTGCGCCTGATCGGGGCGGCGCCCATCATCGCGGTGGACCCCATCGCCGAGGCCCGCGACCGCGCCCTGGAATTCGGCGCTGACTACGCCCTGGATCCGATGGCGGAAGACTTTTCGGATGCCATGAAGGCGGCCACCGCGGGCAAGGGACTGGACGTGGCCCTGGACTTTGCCGGCGTTGACGCCGTGCGTGCCCAGGCGATCAAATGCCTGGGCCGGCACGGCCGGCTGGTCCTGGTGGGACTGAGCGGCACCCCGATCACCATCGCTGACAGCACCGGGTTCTCCTATGCGCGCAAGCAGATTCTGGGCCACTACGGTTCCGAAGCCCATCACGTGCCGCAGCTGGTGGACCTGACCCGGCTGGGCCGGCTGGACTTCGCCAAGTCCATCAGCGGCCGTATTCCGCTCAGTGAAGCAGCGGAGGCGGTCAGGGCGCTGGACGCCAAGGAGGGCAACCCGATCCGTCTGGTGCTGATTCCGTAAGCTGCCCGCTAGGGCATGTCGGCATAGCGGAACGCTTCGGCCAGTGCCTGCTCCAATCCCTGTGCATCCAGGGCCGTAACGTACGCCGGGGTGTCCCGCTGCCAATGAAGCCGATGGTCCTGACCTGTGGTGTGCTCGACTATGAGGAACCGTATGGACCTCATCAACGGGACGGAACAGCAGATGGCATCGGGAAGAGAAACCACGTGGTGGCGCGACGCCCTCATCTATGAGGTGTATGTGCGCAGTTTCGCCGACTCCAACGGCGACGGCATCGGCGACCTGCCCGGTGTCACGTCCAAGCTGGATTACCTTGCCGGGCTGGGGGTGGATGCCCTCTGGCTGACCCCGTTTTTTCCCTCGCCGCAGGCCGACGGCGGCTACGATGTCAGCGACTACCGCAACGTGGACCCGATGTACGGCACGCTGGCGGATTTCAAGGACCTCCTCGCAGCGGCCCATTCGCGGAACATCCGGATCATCGTGGACGTTGTCCCCAACCATTGCTCGGACCGACATCCGGACTTTGAGGCCGCCCTGGCCGCCGGGCCGGGATCCGAGGAACGGGAAAGGTTCATCTTCCGCGACGGAGCCGGCCGGGACGGGGAACTGCCGCCGTCGGACTGGCAGTCCAAATTCGGCGGGCCGGCGTGGGAACGGGTGCCGGACGGGCAGTGGTACCTGCACATCTTCTCCAAGGAACAACCGGACTTTAACTGGCGCCACCCCGGGGTGCGCGCGGATTTTGAGCACACCCTGCGCTTTTGGTCCGACTTGGGCGTGGACGGATTCCGAGTTGACGTGGCGCACGGGCTGATGAAGGACCTGGAGCTGCCGCTCCGCAACACCTTCGGGGCTGACAGTGCCCCGCTGCTGTCCTCGCCGGAGGGGGACGACCATCCGTTTTGGGACCGGGACGAGGTGCACGGGGTCTACCGGCAATGGCGGAAGATCTTGGACGAGTACGATCCGCCGCGCCTGGCCGTGGCCGAGGCCGGAGTGAGCCTGGACCGGCTGCCGATGTATGTCCGCACCGATGAGCTGGACCAGGCCTTCAACTTTTTCTACCTCCGCAGCCCCTGGAGTCCGGATGTCTTCCGGACAGTGATTGACGACGCCCTGGCCGGGGTGGCACGGGTGGGCGCGGCGACATCCTGGGTGCTGTCCAACCACGACGTGGTTCGGCACCGCACCCGCTACGGACTGCCCACCGGCACCGATGTGCTCCGCTGGAGCGCATCCAACGGCACCGATCCGCTGCCTGACGACGCCGCGGGCCGGCGCCGGGCGCGGGCATCGGTGCTGCTGACCCTGGCCCTGCCCGGTGCCGCGTACCTCTACCAGGGAGAGGAACTGGGATTGCCGGAAGTGCCGGATCTTCCCGCGGACTGCCTGCAGGACCCCATCTTCGCGCGCACCGGGGGAGCGGAAAAGGGGCGGGACGGTTGCCGCGTGCCCCTGCCCTGGAACGCCGATGGCCCCGGTCTTGGGTTTACGGACGGCGTGCCCTGGCTGCCGCAGCCGCGGAACTGGGGTTCCTACGCCGCCTCGGCGCAGGAGCACGACGCCGGTTCCTTCCTGGCGCTGTACCGGCAAGCCGCCGCCGTGCGGCGGCAGGTCCTGGCAACCAACCCCGGACCGGAGATCAGCTGGCAGGACTTTGGTGCGGATGTCCTGGCCTTCCGGCGCGGCCGGCTGCTGTGCCTGGTGAACTTTGGTGACCGGGACGTGCTTTTGCCTGCCGGGAAACTAATCCTGGCCAGTGAGTCCGGGACCCGGGCAGCGCTGGCAACTGATACGTCTGCGTGGCTGTTGACGGCCTAGCCCCTGCCCACCGGCAGAGGGCCGGTTTACGCTGGAATGAAAGCAGATCCCACCCAACCGACGAAGTGGGTTTGGCGTGACAGACTTCATTGCGCAGCGCTGGAATGACATCCTCTTTTCGAGCTGGCAGCATTTCTCGCTGGTGGTGCAGTGCCTGACGGTCGCCGCAGTTCTGGGCGTGCTGATCGCGGCTTTGGCTTATCGGCGGTCGTCCCCGCGGTCTGCGGCGGACAGCATCAGTGCCGTGGGTTTGACCATTCCATCCTTTGCCTTCATTGGCCTTCTTATTGCCCCGCTGGGATTCGGCGTGCTTCCTGCCGTCATCGTGGTGGGCTTTTATGCCCTGCTGCCCATCCTTCGCAACGGCATTGTTGGCCTGTCCGGTGTCCCCCGGAACACTGTGGAAGCAGCCCGGGGACTGGGGATGGGAAGGCTGCGGCTGTTCTTCCGGATCGAACTTCCGCTGGCGTGGCCGGTGATCCTCTCCGGCATTCGGGTCTCCGGCCAAATGGTGATGGGTATAGCGGCCGTGGCAGCCTACGCCCTTGGCCCTGGCTTGGGCAGCTTCATCTTTTCCGGCCTGTCCCGGCTGGGCGGTGCCAATTCCCTGGAATCCGTGGTGACCGGCGTGGTGGGGGTGGTGCTGCTGGCACTCATCCTGGACCTTCTGCTGGTGGGCCTCGGCCGGCTGACCATACCGAGAGGCATCCGTGTCTGAAACGAATTCTCCTTCTGCCCGGTCATCTGCCGGAATCCTGCTCCGGGACGTCTCCAAACGGTTCCCCGGCCAGGACCGCGCGGCCGTGGACAACCTGAACATGGAGATCTCCTCCGGAGACATGGTCATGCTGGTGGGCCCTTCAGGCTGCGGAAAGACCACCACGCTGAAAATGATCAACCGCCTCATTGAACCGTCCTCCGGGCAGATCCTGTTGGGCGGCCAGGACATCTCCGCCGCCGATGCAGATCAGCTGCGCCGCGGCATCGGCTACGTGATCCAGGCCGGGGGTCTTTTCCCGCACATGACAGTGGCGGCGAACATCGGCGTCGTTCCCTCCATGTTGGGGTGGGACAAGGCACGCACCGCCCGCCGGGTCGACGAACTGCTGGACCTCGTTTCCCTGGACCCGGCGCGTTACCGGAACCGGTACCCCAAGGAGCTCTCCGGCGGCCAGCAGCAGCGGGTGGGAGTGGCGCGGGCACTGGCCGCGGACCCGCCGATCCTGCTCATGGATGAACCGTTTGGCGCAGTGGATCCGATTACCCGGGAACGGCTGCAGGATGAGTTGCTGCGCATCCACGCGGATCTGGAGAAAACCGTGGTGTTCGTGACCCATGATTTTGATGAGGCCCTCAAACTGGGGGACCGCATCGCCGTTTTTGCCGAGGGCGGGCACCTGGTTCAGTACGACTCCCCGGAGCGCATCCTGGCCGAACCGGCCACCGACTTTGTGCGGCAGTTCACCGGCGCCGATGCCGGCCTCAAACAGCTCGGCCTGGCCCGGATCAGCAGCGTCCCCGCCCTGCCGGTGGTCAGCGGAACCGTTGAGGAAGGCCCGCAGCACCTTCTGGCCCGGGCACTGACAGCGGGTCAGCAGTCAGCGGTGGTTGTCGACGGGACCGGCAGCCCCGTTGCCTGGTTCTCGGTAGCCGAACTGGAGAAGCTGAGGGTGCTTCCCGCTGACCGGCAACCGCAACTTCCCGTTGTTGGCCCCGGCGACAACCTTGCCGACGCCTTGAGCCTGGTGCTGGTGTCCAGCCGTGACGGGGTGCTCGTCACGGATGCGCAGGGACACCTGCAGGGCGTGATTGATGCTCCGCTCATTCTGCAGACAGTGCGCACGCGGCAGTGGGTATCCAACGCCCGACAGGAACGGGAGCGGAAGCGGGCTCCCAGGGGACGCCCGGCAGCGGCGGGTTCCACGGAGGCGGGGCAGCCATGAGCACCAACAGTGCGGCAGGAGTTGTCGCCGTACCGAAGACGGCCGAGACGGAACAGCGGCTCACCGATGCCGAAGCTGCATCAGAGCTCAGGGAAAGCTCCCCGCGGGGGCTCATCTGGCAGCTGGCGGGGATCGCTGCGGCCCTCGGGATTCTGCTGTTCTGGCTCTCGGCAGCCGACCTGACGCAGACCGAACTGACCACTCTGGATCCGGCCACCCTCTGGGTATATACGCTGGAACACCTGCGATTGACCGCAGTTTCAGCCGTCATCGTGCTGCTCATCGCCCTTCCGCTGGGTGTGCTCCTGACCCGCAGGCCGCTGCGCTTTTTGACCGGCCCGGTGCTGGCGGTGGTCAACATCGGCCAGGCGGCGCCGGCCATCGGGTTGGTGGTGCTGCTGGCCTTCTGGCTGGGTTTCGGATTCCGGACGGCAGTGGTGGCCCTGGTTCTCTATGCGCTGCTGCCCGTGCTGCGCAACACCATGCTGGGTCTGGACCACGTGGACTCCCGGCTGGTTGAGGCCGGGCGCGGCATGGGCATGAGCGCCGCGCGGGTGCTGTTCCGGGTGGAATTGCCCCTGGCCGTCCCGCTCATGCTGGCCGGGATCCGCACCGCTCTGGTGCTGCTGGTGGGTACCGGAGCGCTGGCCACGTTCATCAACGGCGGCGGGCTGGGCGTCCTGATTACCACGGGCGTGAACCTGAACCTGCCCAGGGTGCTGATCAGCGGTGCCGTCATGGTGGCCCTGCTGGCCTTGATGGTGGACTGGATTGGCCGTGTGGTGGAGTACGTTGCACGTCCGAAAGGTATCTGAATGAGTACTGCACCGCAGACAAGCCGGGCACCACGCAGCCGGTCTGCTGCCGCGCTCGCGGCCGCACTCGCCGTCGTCGCCCTGCTGTTGTCGGGCTGCGGGCTGCAGCCGGCGGGTTCCTACGTCCCGCCGGTGGCGCCGGGGAGCATTGAACCGATTGAGGACCTGCCCGAGGGGGCGTCCGTCACAGTGACCTCGAAGAACTTCACGGAGCAGCTCATTCTGGGCAAGATGAGCGTCCTGGCCGCCAAAGCGGCCGGGTTCGAAGTCACGGACCTGAGCAACGTGCCGGGCAGCACTCCTGCCAGGGAACTGCTGCGCAGCGGGCAGGCGGACATCATGTGGGAATATACGGGAACTGCGTGGCTTACGTATCTGGGCGAGGAGCAGGGGATCCCCGACCAGCAGGAGCAGTGGCAGGCGGTGTACGACGCCGATATCGCCAACGGGCTGACGTGGGGAGCCCCCGCGGAGTTGAACAACACGTACGCGCTGGCGATGAGCCGAGAGCGGGCCGAAGCGCTGGGCGTCAGCAGCATCTCCGACCTGGCGACACTGCCGGTGCAGGATCTGACCTTTTGCGTGGAGGCAGAATTCAACTCCCGGCAGGACGGGTTCACCCCGATGCTTCAGCTCTACGGATTGGACCGCGGCAGCGTGGTTCCGGAAGGGAACGTGGGCCTGTATGACACCGGCGCGATCTACGGAGCGGTGGACCAGGGGGAGTGCACGGTTGGGGAAGTCTTCGCGACGGACGGACGGATTGACGCCCTGGACTTGGTGGTGCTGGAAGATGACCGCAGCTTCTTTCCGGCCTACAACGCCGCACCGGTGATCTACACCAAGACCCTGCAGGAGTATCCGGAACTGGAAGCGGTTTTGGAACAGGTGGCCGCGAAGCTGAACGACGAAACCATGCGGTCATTGAACCGCAAAGTGGATGTCCAGGGCGAGGAACCGGAGCAGGTGGCCTATGACTGGATGGTGGCGGAGGGGTTGGTAAGTCCCGCGCAGTAGCGCAGTTTCGGTGCGGTTTTGTGACCTGGCTTTCTTTGCGTTCAACGGCAGAGCTGGGGTTGGATGAGGGGACGCCCGCCCACTCATCTGGAGGACTGCACTGTGACACTGCCCAGTACCGCACCAAGTACAGAGACTGACGAACAGACCGCGCCGGGGATGCTTGCCCCTGCCGAAGACAGACGGGTGCTGCTGCGCAAGCGCCTTGGATTGTTGTTCGGTGTTGTGTTGGGTGCGGTGGTCTACCTGATCATGCCGCAGGACCTCGCGCAGCCCGCCCGCGCAACTGCAGCCGTTGCCGTCCTGATGGCGGTGTGGTGGATGACGGAGGCAATTCCGCTCGCCGCGACGGCGCTTCTTCCGCTCCTGCTGTTTCCGGCGCTGGGCGTCTCCACCATCAAGGAAACGGCGCCGCCCTACGCTGATCCCATCATTTTCCTGTTCATGGGCGGCTTTTTCCTCGCCCTTGCCCTGCAGCGCTGGAACCTTCACCGCCGCATAGCACTGGCCACCGTGCTTCTGGTGGGGACCAAACCCAAGCAGCTGATTGCCGGCTTCATGGTGGCCACGGGCTTCCTGAGCATGTGGGTGTCCAACACGGCAACAGCGGTGATGATGCTGCCCATCGGCATCTCCGTGCTGACCCTGGTGGCCAACCTGAATGAAGAGAAGAAGGCTCCGCGGAACTTCAGCATCGCGCTCATGCTTGGCATCGCTTACTCAGCGTCGATCGGGTCTCTGGGCACCATCATCGGAACGCCGCCCAACGCCCTGATGGTTGGATACATGGCGGAAGCCCACGGCGTGAACATCGGCTTTGGCCAGTGGATGCTGGTCGGAGTGCCGCTGGCCGTCATTTTCATGGCGCTCGCCTGGTACCTGCTGACCTGCGTCATCTTCAAACCGGAAATCACGGAGATTCCCGGCGGCAAGGAAATGATCCAGCGTGAGTACAAGCGGCTCGGCCGAATGTCCCTGGGCGAAAAGCAGGTGCTGGCCATCTTTGTCCTGGCAGCCGCATCATGGATCACGGTGCCGCTGGTCTGGCCGGATTCCAATATCGCCGACGCCGTGATCGCCATGGGCGTGGCCGTCCTGCTCTTTGTCATCCCGGCCAGCATCAAGAAAGGCGTGCCGCTGCTGGACTGGTCCAGCGCCAAGGAACTGCCCTGGGACATCCTGATCCTCTTCGGCGGCGGACTCGCCCTGTCCGCCCGCTTCACCGCCAGCGGCCTCAGCGAATGGATCGGCACGCAGGTATCCGCACTGGAAACACTGCCGCTGATCCTGATCGTTGTGGTGGTCGCGGCCCTGGTCTTGGGCCTGACGGAACTCACCAGCAACACGGCGACGGCGGCGACGTTCCTGCCGCTGATCGGCGGAGTGGCGATTGGCCTCGGCGTTGATCCGATGCTGCTGGTCATTCCGGTGGCCATTGCGGCAACCTGCGCGTTTATGCTGCCGGTGGCCACCCCGCCCAACGCCATCGCGTTCTCCTCCGGTCACGTCCAGATCGCAGACATGGTGAAAGCCGGCATCTGGCTGAACCTCATTGCCCTGGTCCTAACCACGCTGGTGACATTCACCCTGGCTGTGTGGGTGTTCGGGATCGTGTACTAGAAGAACGCGAGCATCTCCGCCAGAACTTCCTCCGGGGCTTCCTCGGGAAGATAGTGCCCGGCGTCCACGGCCCTGCCGGTGGCACCGGGCACTGCTTTGCCCCAGAGCGCCAGCGGATCGAACTGCGACTCGATAACCCCGTGGGCTCCCCACAGTACGCGGAGCGGAACCGCCGGGGTGAGCCCGGCGTCGCGGTCCGCCCGATCGTGTTCCAGATCGATGGTGGCTGCGGCGCGGTAGTCCTCACACATGGCATGAACAGCGCCGGGAGAGGACAGGGCTGCCACATAGGCATCCAGCACCGGAGCCGGAAACGGCCCCAGCCCGGCGTAGCGGCTGCCGATGATGTTCTCCACGTAGGCCCGCGGATCGGCTTCGATTAGGGCCTCGGGCAGCGGTGCCGGCTGGATCAGGAAGAACCAGTGAAAATAGGCCTCCGCGAAGGCCCGGTCGGTTGCCGCGTACATGTCCAGGGTGGGAGCAATGTCCAGGAACATGGCTTTGGACACCACTCCGGGGAAATCAGCCAGCAACCGGTGCCCCACCCGGGCTCCCCGGTCATGGGCGCACAGGGCGAAGCTTCCGAAACCGCGCTCGGATCCGAAATGCTCCATCAACAGGACGGCGTCCCTGGCCATTTCGCGTTTGCTGTACGTGGAGTGGTCCGCTTCTCCGGCGGGCTTGGACGAACCGCCGTAACCGCGCAGGTCCGGTGCCACCACGGTGAAGTGCTCCGCCAGTGCATCGGCAACTCTGTGCCACATGAGGTGCGTTTCCGGATGCCCGTGCAGCAGGAGCAGCGCCGGCTTGGAACTGCCGCCGCCGGGACCGCCAGTGTCATCGGTGCGTGAGATGCGGCCGGTAACCGTAATGCCGTTGACCTCCACGGCAAACTGTTCAAAACGGGTAAAACCGGGCAATCCTTCAGCCATGGCGCTTTCCTTCCGCGGGGCAGGCACTCGCGTGCCAAGCTGGCACCAGCCAACCACCCCGTGCCTCGGTCCGCCAATCCGGCGCGCCGGACGGGTTAACCCGTCAACTCGGCCCGCCACGCCGCAAACATTGCTCCCGCCTCACGGTCCGCAGCATGCGCCTGGGCACCGAGACTCCGGGCCACCGCACCCGGGGCCGCCAGATCGAACCGCCGCACCCGGGATGATCCGCGGGCACCGGCGGCGTCGGCACCCGCGCTCTCCGCGGTTGGGACGGGCTGGGGCGCTGGGACGGGCTGGGCGCCGGGGCGCCAGCCCACCGCCGTCGCACTGGCCACGATCTTGGCGTCCCCGAGGATCCCGACGGCGCGCTCCCGCGCTCCGGTGAGGTCCAGGTCTTCGTAGAGGATGTCTCCGTCCGGTCCGGCGGCACGGGTGACGCTGCGCAGCATGCCGCCGTGCTCGCCGCTGCGGCCCAGAACCAGCGTCTCGCGGACCAGGGCCCGAGCTCCGGCGGCAAGATGCAACCGGGTGTGCCGCTGCACATTTGATCCGGCGGCAGCCACAAAGGAGGCGCCGTCCCAGATCAGGGACGAGTCCTCGCCCAGCTCCGCGTCCAGCGACCAGCGGGACGGCACCAAATCGGCGTCGTACGCCACCTGGCCCGCAGGTTCCACCACTTCCAGAGTGACCCCGGGACCCACCGTGATCTCGATCCGCACGTCGTCACCGCCCAGGAGCATCATGTGGATGCCAATCAGGGCTACGCGCAGATGCAGCGGATCCGTGGTGCCGTTGACCGGCCGCGGAGCCAGATACAGGCCTTGGTCCAGCACTGAGAACCGTGCCCGGTCCCCGGCGCGCTCCACGGAAATGCGAGTGGGGCGCGGCCGCGGCATGCCGGTGCCGGAGGAGGGTTTAGTGGCGGTGAGGGACAGTGTCCGGCTCCTCGTCATGGGTGTGGAAGAAGCCGCCGTCGCCGTCCTCATCGGCGTGGAAATGCGGCGCCATCGGTCCGGGATCCTGAGGAGTGTGGGAACCGGTGCGGTGCAGGGAAACCATGGAGCGGACCCAGGCGCTGAGGTCATCGATGGTGTTCTGCTGCTTGCGGGACAGGGCCAGCACCGGACCGCCTTCGCGGGCCGCCGTGGCGTCAGCGACCATCAGGTCCACATCGACGTCCACATGGGGAGCCAGATCGATCTTGTTGATGACCAGCAGGTCCGCCCGGGCGATGCCGGGACCGCCCTTGCGGGCCACGTCGCCGCCGCCGGCCACGTCCAGCACAAAGATCTGCGCGTCCACCAGGGCGGGGGAGAAGGTGGCGGTGAGGTTGTCGCCGCCGCTTTCCACCAGCACCAGATCGAGCGGGGCAAAGTCCGCTTCCAGGTCTTCCACCGCGAGCAGGTTGGTGGTGACATCGTCACGGATGGCGGTATGCGGGCAGGCACCGGTTTCCACGGCACGGATGCGTTCCGCGGGGAGTACCCCGGCCGAGCGCAGGAACCGGGCGTCCTCATCCGTGTAGATGTCGTTGGTGATGACACCGATGGACAGCTCGCCGGACATGGCCCGGCAGATGGTCGCGATCAGCGAGCTCTTGCCCGTTCCCACGGGTCCGGCGACGCCCAGGCGCAGCGAACGGTTCGGATCGGACAGGGGTGACGCGGTGGTTTTATCGGTGAATGCGGTGTTCTCAGGCAACGAACAATCTCCTTGTTCTTTCGGTGTGGTCTTCAGCCCAGTGCTCCATCAGGGGAGCGCTGAGCGCGGGAAGGTCATCCAGGCCGTTGGCGTGCAGGGCGTCGCCAGCGACGGCGTTGATCTGCGGCTCGGCGTCCAGGATCCAAGCGGTGGCGGACATCGGGTCGATGGGCAGCAGTTTCAGGGCGGCAGCCACCACCGATTGGGCGTCGTCGTAACAGCACAACCTGGCAAGCGCCGCTTCCCCCACGCCCAGGGCATGGGCGGCCACGCCCAAGGCCACCGGGCGGTGCGGGCGCGGCGCCTCCCGTTTCAGGGCGGCGACGGCGGGGTCCCCGGGTTTGAGCGTGGCTGCCAGCCGCAGCATTCCCCGGCCGAGCCGGCGGGAGGCTTCGCGCTGGGCGGCCGACGGCGTCCGGGCGTCAAGCGCTGCCTCCAGGGCCGCAAAGCCGGGGGCGCCGCCGTCGTGCTCTCCGGTCACCGTGCCGAGCTCGCGGGCACGGCGGTGCGCCAGTACCGCTGCTACGGTTTCCATCCGGCCCACGGTCTGCAGCCGGGAGATCAGGTACGGGTAGACGCCGTCCACCTGCAGCCCCGCTATCACCGCCGGTTCCAAGCCCGCTGAATGCGAGTATGCGCCAGAGGGGAGCCGGGAATCGGCCAGCAGGTACGCGGCAATGACCGATTCTCCGACGTTTGGGCCGTGCCGGGAAGATGTCATGCTTCCCGCCTCAAAACAGGGAGTAGCGCTGGGTCAGGGGCAGCTCCGAGGCGGGCGCGGGCTCAATGACCTGTCCGTCGATGCTGACCAGGAAGGTTTCCGGATTCACTTTGATGTCCGGAAGCGCAGTGTTGTTCGGCAGGGAAGCCTTCGTCACGTCCCGCGTGGAGCGGATGGCGGTCAGCTTCCGCACCAGGCCCAGCCGCTCCGCCAGGCCGTCGTCCAGGGCAGCCTGCGCCACGAAGGATGTGGACAGGTGCGGCGCCGAGGAAGCCCGGCCTGCCAGGGCCTCGCGCATCCAGACAGGCTGGGGTGTGGGCAGGGAGGCATTGGGGTCGCCCATCTGCCCCGCCACAATGGCTCCGCCCTTGATCACCAGGGAGGGGCGGATGCCGAAGAATGCGGGATTCCACAGCACCAGATCCGCCATCTTGCCCACCTCGATGGACCCGACTTCATGGTCAATGCCGTGGGCCACCGCCGGGCAGATGGTGTATTTGGCGATGTACCGGCGGACACGTTCGTTGTCCGCCGGCAGGGACGATTCCGTGGCCCCCATGTAGTCCTTCATCACGTGCGCCACCTGCCAGGTGCGGGTGATGGTCTCGCCGATCCGGCCCATTGCCTGCGCGTCGGAGGAGGTGATGGACATTGCACCCAGGTCCTGCAGCACGTCTTCGGCCATCATGGTGTTGGCGCGGATCCGTGACTCGGCGAAGGCCAGGTCCTCGGGGATGCGGGGATTCAGGTGATGGCAGACCATCAGCATGTCCAGGTGTTCGGCCACGGTGTTGACCGTGAACGGCAGCGTGGGATTGGTCGATGCCGGCAGCACGTTGGCGGCCGAGGCCACCGTGATGATGTCCGGGGCGTGTCCGCCGCCGGCCCCCTCGGCATGGAAGATGTGGATGCCGCGGCCCTTGATGGCAGCCAGGGTGTCCTGCACGTAGCCGGCCTCGTTGAGGGAATCGGCATGCAGCGCCACCTGCACGCCCCAGCGGTCTGCGGCGGTCAGCGCCGCGTCGATGGCGGCCGGGGTGGAGCCCCAGTCTTCATGAACCTTGTAGCCGGCCGCGCCGGCGAGGGCCTGTTCCGCCAGGGCGGCCTGGGATACGGTGTTGCCCTTGCCGTAGAGCAGGAAGTTCATCGGCAAGGTGTCCAGCGCGCGGTGCATCACCTGCAGATTCCACGCTCCGGGGGTGACGGTGGTGGCCTTGGAGCCCTCTGCCGGTCCGGTGCCGCCGCCGCCCACTGTGGTGATGCCGGAGGCCAGGGCTTCGCGCAGGGCATCGGTGCCAAGCAGGTGCACATGGGTGTCGATTCCGCCGGCGGTCAGGATTTTGCCTTCACCGGCAATGACTTCGGTGCCGGGCCCGATCACCAGGGCCGGCTCGATGTTGTTCATGATGTCCGGGTTGCCGGCCTTGCCGATGCCGGCGATGCGCCCGTCCCTGACTCCGACGTCGGCCCGGACAATGCCCCAGTGGTCCACGATGAGCACATTCGTGATGATCAGGTCCGGGGCACCCTCGGCGGAAGTGCGGGTGGACTGGGCCATCGATTCGCGGATGTTCTTGCCGCCGCCGAAGACCGATTCGTCGCCGCCGAAGGTGTAGTCCCTTTCCGGGCTGATCCACAGATCGGTGTCCCCGAGGCGGACGGAGTCTCCGACCGTTGGCCCGTACAGGTGTGCGTAGTCGTGCCGGGTGATCTGCATCTTCAGGACTCCGTTCCGGGAGCGTGCGCGGAGGAGGAGCCGCCGTCGTGGATTTGAAGGCCGGGCACGGTGCCGGTTCCGGCCAGGCGGACGAGCATGACTTCGCGGGAGGCACCGGGTTCAAAGCGCACGGCGGTGCCGGCGGGAACTCCCAGCCGGAAGCCGACGGCGGCCGTCCGGTCAAAGTCCAGCGCCGTGTTCACATCGGCGAAGTGGAAGTGGGAGCCAATCTGGACGGGCCGGTCGCCGTCGTTGGTGACGACGAGGACGCGCGTCTCCCGGCCGGTGTTGATGTCATGGTTTCCCGGGGCGGTGCGGATCTCTCCCGGAATGAGGCCGCTCATGAAATCGGATCCGTGATGGTGACGAGCTTGCGGCCGTCGGGAAAGGTCGCCTCGATTTGGAGGTCCGGAATCATTTCCGGAACACCCTCCATGACGTCGCTGCGCGTGAGGACACTGCGGCCCTGGCTCATGAGGTCGGCCACCAGCCCGCCCTCGCGTGCCCGTTCCATCACCCAACAGGAGATCAGGGCGACGGCTTCGGGATAGTTAAGGAGGACGCCGCGCGAACGTCGGTCACGCGCCACCATGCCGGCAACGCTCAGCAGGAGCTTGTCCGTATCCGAAGGGGTGAGAAACATGTGGCCGAGTGTGCCACCGCCATGTTTCCGATGTGTTGCGTATTACGTATTACCTGCGCGTGGTGCCCGGCCGGCAGCCAGCTGGCTCATCGGGCCGGGCACCACGGGGTTACTTCGACTTTTTGCTGTCCTTGTCGTCTTTGTGGCCCTTATGGTGCTTGAGGTCTTTGGCCGCCTTGACGGCCACGGCAGCAGCGCCCGCTTTGACCGGGGCCGGAACCTTCACTTCTTTGACCTTGGTGACCTCTTTGACCTTGGTCCGGTTTTTGCGGTCCAGGATCAGGGACGCGGCAATCCCCGCCATCCAAACGTCCTTGGCCAACGGCGTGCCCTGCGCGGTGGGCCGGATTCCGTCTTCTTCCGTCAGTCCGGGAGTCTTCAAATACATGGTCACCATGCCGCCGGAGAAGGCTCCGAGCACCAGGCCCGCCAACCTGCTGGGCACAAACGGTGTCAGCAGGGTCAGGCCCACGGCGATCTCCGCAGCGCTCAGCAGTTTGCCAAACCTGGCCGCGTCAACGTCCATGACCTGGGGAAAGGCATTGGCGGCCATCTGCTGCAGGCCGGCTGCGCTTTCCTCGTCCAAGTTGCGCTTGCCCAGGCCGGAGTTAAGGATGTACGCGCCGGTGGTCAGGCGCAGCGGAATGTGGCTGATTCTCATGAGGGGTCCTCCCGTGAAGTCACTGACATCCCCCGAGCCTACGGGCGCCGGCGGCAGTGCGCCAGAGCAGACAATTCAACTTGGTCCCGGCGGCAGGCGGGTCCCCGGTACTCCTGCGGCCGTCAGTTACCTGCACTACGCGGGGGGAGAACACGCCTCGTGAGGTTCACCCTCAACTGGAAACTCTGGTTTGATGGAAGAGAAGGAACGCAGCAGCTGTCGACACAAGAAGGTCCTTATGGATTTCCTCCCGGCCGAACACCCCCGGCCGCGACATTTCATTCTTCATCTCAGCGACACCCACCTGGTGGCCGGCGCCGATCCGCTCTACGGAGCAGTGGACAGCCAGGCCAAGCTCAAGGAGCTCTTCGCCAAGCTGGAAACGTCCGGACAAAAACCCGAGGCCATTGTGTTCACCGGTGACCTGGCCGACAAGGGTGAGCCTCAGGCCTACATTAAACTCCGCGACATCGTGGCACCCTTTGCGGAGCGCATCGGGGCCAAGCTGATCTGGGCCATGGGAAACCATGACAACCGGGAGAACCTCAAAGCCGCCTTGCTGGGCGAAGCACCTGACATGGCACCGGTGGACCGCGTCTACATGGTCAACGGCCTGCGGATCATCACCCTGGATTCCACCGTGCCCGGCTACCATCACGGGGAGCTGAGCGGAGCCCAGCTGGACTGGCTGCGGAAGGTGCTGAAAACGCCGGCGCCGGACGGCACGATTCTGGCTTTGCACCATCCGCCGGTGCCCAGTGTCCAGGACCTGACCGTCCTGGTGGAGCTGCGCCATCAGCAGGATCTTGCAGCGGCACTGGCGGGGACCGATGTCCGGTCCATCATCGCCGGGCACCTGCACTACTCAACGTTTGCCACGTTCGCAGGGATTCCCGTATCCGTGGCGTCGGCAACCTGTTACACGCAGGACCTCACCACTCCGGGGAGCCGCGGCCAGGACGCCGGGCAGGCTTACAACATGGTGCACGTCTATGAGGACTCGGTGGTGCATTCGGTGGTGCCGCTGGAGGAGGACCGGACCGTCGGCGAACGTGTGGACGAGGCAGAAACCCGCCGCCGTCTCGCCGCGGCGGGCGTCCGGATCCTGGACGCCCAGCAGCTGGCTTCCGCCTAGTACCGGCCGCGGGTCAGATCTCCTCGGGGTACCGTTCCGGTTCCCGACCCAGGTTGAAGAACCTGCCCGTGATGGTTTCCGGCTGGATCTCCACGTAACGGTACTTCAGGGTCCGCACCCACGGCTGCAACGGGAGCTCGTCCGCGGCGTCGATCTCGCTCTGCGTCTCCAAGAGGCGCGTGGTGCCATGGACCACCACGGACCAGGCTTGGTCACTGAGGATTCCGTCCGCCTCGAACGCCACATGGTCGTTTACGGTCAGCTCGGCGAGCTTGGTGCCGGGGCTGGTGCGGAACAGGATGACGCCGTCGTGCGCATAGTAATTCAGCGGATAAATGCTCGGCCGGTTGGCCACACTCACCGCCAGACGTCCGTGGAAGGTTTTCTCCAGATACTTCCAGCACTGCTCAGGACTTAACTCGACAATGGGCGGCCGTTCTTCGGTAGTCATGGCCCCAGTCTGCCAAGGGGAGGCCGTTGCCGCCACTGCGGGGCTCCGAACCGAGCTTGACGCGTGATGCGGCGCACAATAAGAGTGGAGGTGGAAAAAGTTTTTACCCTGGTCATGCAGGACCTGACCTCGACCCACAGACCTCCACACAGAGAGAACGTGATGACAGACGCAGTGAGCACGAACCCCGTCGACGGCGAAGGCCGAGACACCGTCCAACAGCACCTGACCACCCGGCAGGGCCACCCGGTGTATGACAACCAGAACACCCGCACCGTGGGAGCCCGCGGCCCGGCCACACTGGAGAATTACCAGCTCCTGGAAAAGATCAGCCACTTCGACCGCGAGCGGATCCCGGAGCGCGTAGTCCACGCCCGCGGTTTCGTGGCCTATGGAGAATTCGAGGCAACCGGAAAATGGGGCGACGAGCCCATTGCCAAGTACACCCGGGCCAAGCTCTTCTCCGAGCCAGGGAAGAAGACCGACGTCGCCATCCGCTTCTCCTCCGTGATCGGCGGACGTGACTCTTCTGAGGCGGCACGCGACCCCCGCGGCTTCGCGATCAAGTTCTACACCGAAGACGGTAACTGGGACCTGGTGGGCAACAACCTGGGTGTGTTCTTCATCCGCGACGCCATCAAGTTCCCGGATGTTATTCACTCCCTGAAGCCCGACCCCGTCACCTTCCGCCAGGAACCGGCCCGGATCTTCGACTTTATGTCCCAGACCCCGGAGTCCATGCACATGCTGGTGAACCTCTTCAGCCCGCGCGGCATCCCTGCGGACTACCGCCACATGCAGGGCTTCGGCGTGAACACCTACCGCTGGGTCAACGCCCAGGGCGAGTCCAAGCTGGTCAAGTACCACTGGCTGCCGAAGCAGGGCGTGAAGTCACTGACCGAGGAAGACGCCGCGAACATCCAGGCCAACGACCTCGGCCACGCCTCCAAGGACCTGTACGAGGCCATTGAGCGCGGCGACTACCCCCAGTGGGACCTGTACGTGCAGCTGATGGATGACAACGACCATCCGGAACTGGACTTCGATCCGCTGGATGACACCAAGACCTGGCCGGAGCAGGTGTTTGAGCCCAAGTACGTGGGCACCATGACGCTGAACCGCAACGTCACCGACCACCACAATGAAAACGAGCAGATCGCCTTCGGCACCGGCGTGCTGGTGGACGGCCTGGAGTTCTCCGATGACAAGATGCTGGTGGGCCGGACCTTCAGCTATTCGGACACGCAGCGCTACCGCGTGGGACCGAACTATCTGCAGCTTCCGGTGAACTCCGCGAAGAACGCCCCTGTTGCCACCAACCAGCGCGGCGGCCAGATGTCTTTCGGCACCGACCTCGCGCCGGGCCAGAACCCGCACGTGAACTACGAGCCGAACATCACCGGCGGGCTGCAGGAAGCACCGAAGACCGCGCCGTCCGAGCTGGGCCCGGAGCTTGAAGGCCGTCTGATCCGTGCCCGCCTGCCGCGTACGAATGACTACATGCAGGCCGGGCAGCGCTACCAGCTGATGGAGCAGTGGGAGAAGGACGACCTGGTGGCGAACTTCGTGGCCAATATCGGCGAAGCGGTCCGCCCGGTGCAGGAGCGGATGCTCTGGCACTTCTACATGTGCGACGACGAGCTGGGCGCCCGCGTCGGTGAGGGCCTGGGCATCAGCCTGGACGAGGTCAAGGATCTTGGCCCCCTGGCCACGCAGACCCTCAATGAGGAAGAAAGCGAGCGGATGAAGAACCTGGGCCATAACGGCCCCCGCAACGTGGAAGGCCTCACCATGACGCACTGCGTTCCCAATGAACACGTGGTGGTCACCCGCTAACTGCGGCAGCGGTCCGCAGGGCCCAAGCAGCACGACGACGGCGGCGCTCACCTGAAGTGGGGGCCGCCGTCGTCGTTGTTGGGCTTGCTTCTCCGGGGTGACCCGGAACCCGGTTAGACGGGCGTTACGTAGGCGCCCGAGATGCCGCCGTCCACCAGGAAGGTGGACGCGGTCATGAAGGACGAATCGTCGCTGGCCAGGAACGCGACAGCCGCGGCAATTTCCTCCGGTTCAGCGAAGCGGCCCAGGGGAACGTGGACCAGCCGCCGGGCCGCGCGTTCCGGATCCCGGGCAAAAAGGTCCCGGAGCAGGGGAGTGTTCACCGGTCCCGGGCACAGCGCGTTGACCCGCACGCCCCGGCGGGCGAATTCGACGCCGAGTTCGCGGCTCATGGCCAGGACCCCGCCCTTGGACGCACTGTAGGAAATCTGGGAGGTGGCTGCGCCCATCACCGCCACGAAGGACGCGGTGTTGATGATGGACCCCTTGCCGGCATCGAGCATGTGCGGCAGGGCGTACTTGCAGCAGTAGTAAACCGAGGTGAGGTTTACGTCCTGCACCTTGCGCCACGCGTCGATGCCGGTGGAGAGGATGGACGCGTCCTCCGGCGGGGAAATCCCCGCATTGTTGAAGGCGATGTCCACCCGCCCGTAGGTGTCCCGGGTGATGTCGTAGAGGGTCCTGACCTCTTCCTCGGAGGTGACGTCCACCGGCACGAAGAGTCCGCCCACTTCATCGGCGGCCGCCTTGCCGGCCGCAGGATCGTTGTCGGCCACCACCACGTGCGCTCCCTCGGCGGCCAGCCGCCGGGCACTGGCCAGCCCGATGCCGCTGCCTCCTCCTGTAATGACAGCAGTGCGTCCTTGGAGCCGGTTCGAGACCACTTCAGGCATGGTTTTCCTTCCAACGGGGCCGCTACCGGCCGGTGGCAATGAAGACGTTCTTTGTTTCGGTGAAGGCATCAAGGGCATCCGGTCCCAGCTCCCGGCCCAGCCCGGAGTGCTTGAAACCGCCAAAAGGAGTGGAGTAGCGAACTGAGGAGTGCGAGTTCACTGACAGGTTGCCTGCTTCCACTCCGCGGGCAACCCGCAGGGCGCGGCCCAGGTCATTGGTCCAGATGGAACCGGAAAGCCCGTAGTCGGAGTCATTGGCTATCCGGACCGCGTCAGCTTCGTCCCTAAACGGAACAACGGCCAGGACCGGGCCGAAAATCTCCTCCCGGAGAACCCGGCTGCCCGGCGCCGGCGTCAGGACGGTGGGCGGAAACCAGAAACCCGGCCCGTCTGGTGTTTGTCCGCGGAAGGCAACTTCGCCCTCGCTCACGAAGCCGGCCACCCGCTCCTGCTGGGCTGCGGAGATCAGCGGCCCCATCAGGGTGGACTCCCGGAGAGGGTCGCCCACCTCCCAAGCTTTGATATGTGGCTCAAGCAGTTCCAGGAAGCGGTCAAAGACGCTCTCCTGCACCAGTACACGGGAGCGGGCGCAGCAATCCTGTCCGGCATTGTCGAACGCCCCGGCCGGGGCGGCGGCCGCCACTGCGTCCAGGTCGACGTCGTCGAACACAATATTGGCGCTCTTGCCTCCGAGTTCCAGGGTGAGGCGCTTGATCTGGTCCGAACAGCCCGCCATGATCCGCCGCCCCACCTCGGTGGACCCGGTGAACACCACCTTGCGGACCGCCGGATGCGTGACAAACCGTTCGCCGATGACCGTTCCTTTTCCGGGCAGGATCTGCAGCACGCCCTCAGGGATTCCTGCTTCGAGGGCGAGTTCACCGAGCCGCAGTGCGGTCAGGGGCGTCAGCTCCGCGGGTTTGAGCAGCACGGTGTTGCCGGCGGCCAGCGCCGGAGCAAACCCCCATGCCGCTATGGGCATGGGGAAGTTCCAGGGGACGATCACACCCACCACGCCCAGCGGTTCATGGAAGGTGATGTCGATGCCGCCGGCCACGGGGATCTGCGCACCGGTATGACGCTCAGGGGCACCGGAATAGTAGTTCAGGACATCCCTGACGTTGCCGGCTTCCCAGCGGGCATTGCCGACAGTGTGGCCGGCGTTGGCGACTTCGAGGGCTGCCAGGTTCTCCAGATCCGCGTCCACTGCAGCAGCAAACCGGCGCAGCAGCAGTGCGCGATCCGCCGGCGCAGTGCTGCGCCAGGATTCGAAGGCGCCGGCGGCTTTCGCGATTGCCTCGTCGGTGTCTTCCAAGGACAGCGGGCTTACAGCGGCGAGCACCTCTTCGGTGGCCGGGTTGATGACGGATTCGGAAGTAGTTGTTGTCACTGGCTGATCCTTTCCCTGAAGCGTGCTGCCTCGGCGATGAACCCGGTGAACATCCTCAGATCGCCGGGGTTCTGTTCAGGATGGAATTGCACGCCCAAGACCCAGCCCGGACTGACGGTTTCGATGGCCTCGATGGTGCCTTCGGGTGCGACGGCAGTTACCCGCAGCCCGTGGCCGAGGTCCTCGATGCCCTGATGGTGGTAGCAGGGGGCGCTCGCTGCCTCGCCCAGCAGTGCGCCGATGATGCTGTCCGGAGCGGTGGTGAAGGCGACCTCCCCAAATACCCCCGGGGCGGGTTGGTAGGTGGCTTCAGGCCGGATGTCGGGAAGGTGCTGGATCAGGGTGCCGCCGAGGGCAACATTGAGAATCTGGGCGCCGCGGCAGACGGCGAGCAGGGGCAGGCCTGCCTCCAGCGCCGCCTTGGTCAGGGCCAGATCGTGGGCATCCCTCACCGGCTGGCTGACGGTGAGCGGATGCGGATCGTGGCCGTAGAGCGCCGGGTCGACGTCGGGTCCGCCTGCGGTGACCAGCCCGTCCAACGAGTCCAGGATCCGGGTGTCGGTTCCGACAGGGGGCAGCAGCACGGGGCTGCCGCCGGCTGCCGTCACGGCCTCCACATAGGTGCCTGGAATCAGGGCCGCCGTCCCTTCCCACACGCCCCAGGCGGCGGACTGATAGTAGGTGGTGATGCCGATCAGTGGACGGATCCGGTCAGAGCCGTTCAAATCCACGCTTGCGCTCCCAGTCGGTGACGGCGGCTTCAAAGGCGGAGAGTTCGACGTCGGCTGCGTGGACGTAGTGGGACACCACCTCGTCCCCGAAGGCCTTGCGGGCGATTTCGCTGCCGGCCAGCAGATCGCGGGAGGCGCGCAGCGTGGTGGGCAGCCGGTCTGCATCGGTGGTGTACGCGTTGCCGGCGGTGACGGGCTCCAGCGGCAGCCGGTTCTCGATGCCGTGGATGGCGCCGGCAATCAGTGCAGCCGCCGCGAGGTAGGGGTTGAGGTCTCCACCGCCAACCCGGTTCTCCGTCCTCATCCCGGCGCCGTGGCCCACCACCCGGAGGGAGCAGCTGCGGTTGTCCAGTCCCCAGGCAACGGCTGTGGGAGCAAAGCTGCCTTCAACGAAACGTTTGTAGGAGTTGACGTTGGGGGCAAGGAAATAGGTCATTTCCTTCAATGCCGCCAGCTGGCCGGCAATGAAGTGCTCCATCAGATCGCTGAATCCGTGCTCGCGGTCCCCGCTCAGGACATCGTCGCCGTTGAGGTCCCGCAGACTGAAGTGAATGTGGCAGGAATTTCCTTCCCGCTCATTGAACTTGGCCATGAACGTCACGCTCTTGCCCTGCAGATCAGCGATTTCCTTGGCACCATTCTTGTAAAAGGCATGGTTGTCGCAGGTGCGCAGCGCCTCGTCGAATCTGAACGTCACTTCCTGCTGGCCGAAGTTGCACTCGCCCTTGGAGGATTCCACCACCATGCCGGCGCCCTCCATGCCGTTGCGGATGGCCCGCAGCACCGGCTCCAGCCGCGAGGTTGCCAGCAGCGAATAATCAACGTTGTACCGGCTGGCCTCGCGCATCCCGGTGTATTCCCGGTCCCAGGCGGCAGAGAAACTGTCATCGAAAAGAAGGAATTCCAGTTCGGTGCCGATGTAGGCGCGGTAGCCCAGGGACTCCAGCCGGTCGATCTGCCGGCGGAGGATCTGCCGGGGAGACGGCGCCAGCGGCGTGCCGCCTGTGCTCAGCACATCGCATTGAATCATGGCTGTTCCGGGAAGCCAGGGGACCAGCCGCAGGGTGTCCGGATCCGGACGCATGACCAGGTCACCGTAGCCGTTGGCCCAGGACGATGATTCGTAGCCTTCGATGGTGTTCATCTCCACGTCCACGGCCAGCAGGTAGTTGCAGCCTTCGGCTCCGTGCGGGTACACGTCCTCCAGAAAGGACCGTGCCCCGCAGCGTTTGCCCTGCAGCCGGCCCAGATGGTCGGTGATGGCAACAATGACGGTATCGATGGTGCCGGCGGCGATGAGCTCCCGCAGGTCATCCATACTCACGTTGTTGTTCTTGCCGGAGTTGTTCTTGCCGGAGTTGTTTGTGGTGGGGTTGGCGGGGCTTTGGTCGGTCATGCTCTCCACATTCCTGTTGAGGCCGGGGCTAGTCTGGTTCCCCGCGGCTATCGGATTTCGGATTCGGCCTGGCTGATCTGAGCGAATTCCTCTTCCGGAGCGCTCGCCACCAGGTGATGGCGGCTGTAAAACCAGAAGTAGGCCAAAGCAGCGACAAAGATTCCGGCTGTGATGGAGGCCGCCAGCACATCCACGACAAAGGTGGCGATCACGGCCACCACCGCCAGGACCAGCGCGACGCCGGTGGTGAACACTCCGCCGGGTGTCCGGTAACTGCGCGGCAGGTCCGGTTCCTTCCGGCGCAGCACGATGTGGGAAAGGTTCAGCAGCACGTAGGACACCGTGGCGCCGAAGACGGCGATGTTGATCAGCAGTCCGCCGTCCTTGGTGAATGCTGCGAGAAGGAAGCCGATGGTGCCCGGGACGATCAGCGCCATGTACGGGGTGCGCCAGCGGGTGGTCAGCGACATCCAGCGGGGCAGGTATCCGGCGCGGGAGAGCGCGAACAGCTGCCGGGAGTAGGCATAAACGATGGAGAAGAAACTGGCCACCAGGCCGGCGAGCCCGGCGTAGTTCACGAAGTCGGCGAGGAAAGTGTTGCCGCCGTACGCGATGCGCAGGGCTTCGGGAAGGGGGTTGTCCGAGGTGCTCATGGCCTCGGCTCCCGCGGCTCCGGGGACCAGCACCAGCATCAGGGCACCGAACACCAGCAGGATGGCCATGGCTGCGATGATGCCCCGGGGCATGTCCTTCTTGGGATCGGCGGTTTCCTCGGCTGCCAATGGGACGCCTTCAACGGCAAGGAAGAACCAGATGCCGTAGACCAGGGCTGCGAGGGCCCCGGCGAACCCCATGGGAAGGAAAGCGCTGGCCCCGGCTGCGTCGGAGGGCACGATGTCGAAGAGGTTCGCGGCGTCAAACTTGGGGACCAGGCCAACCACGGTGGCCAGGAGTGCCAGGACAGCGATTGCGGTGATGACGAACATCAGCTTTAGCGCCTCGCCCACCCCGCGGAGGTGGATGCCAATGAAGACGGCGTAGGTGACCAGGTAGACCGGCCACGAGTTCGTGATGCCGAAGAGTCCCAGGGCCTCGATGTAGCCGCCAATGAAGGTGGCAATCGCCGCGGGGGCCACGGCGTACTCGATGAGGACGGCCATGCCGGTGGCGAAGCCTCCCAGCGGCCCGAGCGCCCGGCGGGCGAAACCGTAACCTGCTCCCGCCGTCGGCAGCGTGGAAGACAGCTCGGCGAGGCCGAAGACCATGCACGTGTACATGATCCCCATCAGGACAAAGGCGATCAGGAGTCCGCCCCAGCCGCCCTGTGCCAATCCAAGGTTCCACCCCGAGAAGTCCCCGGAAATCACGTAGGCCACGCCCAGACCGGCCAGCAGTATCCAGCCGGCCGCCCCGCGCTTGAGCTGGCGGTGGTCCATGTAGTTCGCGTCTACCTTGGTGTAGTCGACCCTGCTTTTTGCCATGCCGGTTCCTTTTCGAAGGGGAGCGGAGCAATGCTGAGAGACCAATGGACTGATTTCAGTCCATGATTTTGTCGCCAAGTCTGTAGCCCGCTGGAGAATCCGTCAAGGGGCTCAGGCAAGCCAAATTTCTTTGGTCTGCTTTCAGGACATTCAGGATTAGACTCACCACATGAATCAGCCGCACTTTGACCCGGTGGCGCTGGTGCCGCGCCCGGTCCGGACCGGCAACGCATTTGAAGAGACGATGGAGCGGCTGCTCCAGGGACTCAAGCTCGGCATTTATTCGGCCGGGTCCAAGCTGCCCGCTGAGCGTGAACTGGCTGAACAGCTCGGGGTCTCACGGGCCACCCTGCGCGATGCGCTCGCCGAACTGCAGACTGCCGGATATCTCCAGTCGCGCCGCGGCAGATACGGGGGGACGTTCGCTGTATCTGTGCTGCCGGAGGTGTCCGCCCCGGCCAGGACACGCGGGCAGGGGGCTTCTGCCGATGACGTGGAGGACATCCTGCTCTTCCGGAACGTGGTGGAACCCGCTGCGGCACGGCTGGCGGCCGAAGCAACCCTGGCACCGGACGCGCGCGCCCACCTGCTTGCCATGCTGGCGGAAGTGGACGGCGCCGGCACCGACACGTTCCGGCCCAAGGACTCACGCTTCCACATCGCAGTTGCGGAGTTGACGGGCTCGCCCAGCCTGGTCGCCGCCGTCGCCGACACAAGGGCACGGGTCAGCGACCTGTTGGACCGGATTCCCCTGCTGCAGACCAATCTGGACCACTCCCACACGCAGCACCGTCAGCTGGCCGACGCCATCCTGCGCGGTGACGGGGACGCGGCCGAAGCCGCCGCCGTCGTCCATCTGGAAGGAACCGCGCGGTTGCTGCGCGGGTTCCTGACCTAGCTACTTTTCCCAGGGCGCCTTGATCGGGAAGAACTTCTCGAGGAAGTCCGTGACCCGTTCCGCGCGCTCCTGCGCCGGAACTTCCGGGAAGCTGCCGTCGTTGAGGCAGAACAGGTCCATGTTCCGCTTGGCCAGCAGCTTGTCCATCGTCTTCAGCCCGGCGTAAGAGGTGGTGTCCACGTACTTCACCTTGGCGGTTTCCTGGGTGACGGCACGTCCGGTGAGCAGCGCGTAGTAGTGGTACAGCGAGTTGGTGACCGAGATGTTGTCCTTGGCACGGAAGGTGCTAGCTGCCGTGGCGGCGAACTCGTTCGGGAACTCCGCTTCCATTTCGAGCAGGACGCTTTTGCGCAGGGGAGCGGCAGTGTGTTCCAGGTGCCGGGTGGTGATGCGGCCAAACCGCTCCCACAGCAGCCGCCGGTTCACGCGGGCGGCGTTTTCGAAGCCGCTGCGCTCGGAGTCGTTGGCGCCCAGGCCAATGCGGGTGCTGGCTTCGATGAACTTGGTGATGCCGCCGGGGGAGAAGAACAGGTCCGGGCCCACCGGGCGGCCGAAGAACATATCGTCGTTGGAGTACAGGAAGTGCTCGGCCAGGCCGGGGATGTGCTGGAGCTGGGACTCAACCGCCTGTGAGTTGTGGGTCGGCAGGACGGAGGGATCCTTGAAGTGCTCCTCGGCGCGCACAAACGTCACCGACGGATGATCGGCCAGCCATTGGGGCCGGTCCGAGTCCGTGGCGATGAAGATCCGGCGGATCCACGGGGCAAACATGTAGACCGAGCGCAGGGCGTACTTGAGCTCGTTGATCTGGCGGAAGCGGGCCTCGTGGTCATCGCCTTCGCCGACGACGGCGTCCTTCATCCGGGCGGCGCGGGCGGCCTGGTACTCGGCCGAGCTGCCGTCCACCCAGGAGAAAACCAGATCCACGTCAAAGTCGATGTCCGTGGCGTGGTCGGCAAACATGTTTTCGATGGTCGGCCAGGTCAGGCCGTGCTTCTCCACGGTGCCGCGGACCACTTCATTGGCCGGCAGGGTGCGCCGGGTCAGCGAGTTTTCCACGGGCAGCGTGATTTCCGGGCCGGTCAGGTCCCACAGCTCCAGCTGGACACCGGCCGACGGGCCGAAGGTCAGGTTGGTGCCGCTGACAGCCCGGGGCCGGAACACCCGGATGATCCGGGAGTTGTCCGAGGGCGAGAGCTCGCCGTCGGCGATCAGCAGGGTGCGGGTCTTTTTCGTGTCCACGCTGCGTGAATAGAAGGGTTCTACCCGGCACGCGTCCACCATGGCGCGGCGAAGCTGCTGTCGGTGTGCCAGATCCACGGCGATCACCGGGCGCTGGTCATTCCCGCGCACCAACAGGTAGGCGATGCCGGCGTTCTCCAGGACTTTGCGGACAAACAACAGGTCCTCAACCATGGCCTGATTGGGAGTCAGCCCGGTATCCATCAGGGTCAGGCGGCCCTTGACCAGAGCAACGTCGGACCGGTGTTCCACCCGCTGGATGACAGCCAGCGACGCGGTTTGGAGGTCCTCGGTTTCATGCTCGGGTTCGGGGGTGCCGAAATACACATCGTGTTCTGCTGCTGTATCTGTAATCGGAACCTCCAATAAGTTCGAGTGCGGGGCGGAGGCCGCGGCCCAAGTGCGGGCGCGGCTCGTGCGGCTCTGCACATAGGGGTACTACTGGCCGGCGGGGACGCGGACCGGATATGCCGGCTGCTTCCCGGAAAGACCGGGTACTCTGGGCGCGGGTGCCGTCTGCTGAGTACCATGGGGTGCTAGCACGGACGTCTCCGGGAGCTGATGTGAGATACCGTAACACCACGCTGGCGGCGACAACGCTGCTTGTGCTCAGTATGTCATCCTGTGCCCCTGCTGCGGACACCGGGGAGACTTCCCGTGCCGCGGGAGCCTGGCCGTCCTACAGCACCACGGACGGGTCTCTCGCCTTCGAACACCGCCCCGACTGGACTGTGGAAGAGATCCAGCCGCTGGCCAACGATCCCGCCGGCGGCGTATCGATCCAGGTGAACGACGCCGAGGGAGACCTGATTGCCCAGCTGGACACCGGAATTATCACCGGTTTGGTGTGCTCCGACCCCGATGAGGCCGCGCAGTACACGGAGTACGACTCCGAGCCGATGCCAGAGCTGGATTCGGCCCAGGGTACAGATCAGCGGTTTGTCTACCATTCCCTTGCCTTCTCAACCCCGGAACGGGGTGAACCCGTGGCGACCTATGCGGTGATCAGCGAATTAGGGGACCGCGGCCAGTGCGGGCTTTTCGATTTCTTTACCTTCACCGAATCCAGCGGCGGGCGCTTTGCGGGCACGTATTCGGCAGAGGATGTTCCGTCCGGCCAGTCCTATCTGGACGGTGCAGCGGCGTACGAAAACAGTGCTGAATTCCGCGATGTGAAGCGGATGCTGGTGTCTTTGCGGGACATGGACTGACCTTCGGCTGCTGGCCTGAATTTGGGTGGGTTTCGGTTTTCTCTGGCGTGCTGTGGATAACTCCGTATGCTGTGGCGCAGTTACGTACTATTGGCGTCACGTCCAGTCCCGCACCATTTCTGCCCTGGGGGTATTTTCGATGTTCCGCACTCGCGCGCTTTCTTCCATACCCATTTCTGCCCGTATGAGTGCTGCCGCGGTGGCAGCTGTCCTGGTGTTGGGCGGCTGTTCCGGTTCCGGGGAGCCTGAAGCTGAAGCTGCCGAGAACGTCTCTTCCAGTGCTTCGCCGAGCGGGAGCGCCAGCGCGAGCGAGACCGCCACTCAGACGGCGACGCCGACACCAACACCTACTGCCGCTTACAAGCCAGCGACCGCTGAGGGCCCTGCGGAGAATGTGCCGTTGCCTGTGATGCCGGAACTTGCGAAGGAGAAGTCGAAGGAAGGCCTTGAGGCTTTCGCGGAGTATTGGTTTAGCTTGGTGAATTATGGGTATGAAACTGGAGATACTTCTCGAGTGAAAGAATTAAGCAGTCCGGAATGCGAATTGTGCGAGGCATACTATGTGGCGATGGAAAAGGGACACGCGGGTGAAGATTGGGTCCAAGGTGGAACGTTATCAATTGTAGCTTTGGGAACAAAATTTGTGGAAACGCCGGAAGGGCGATATCAAGTAATCCTTTCAATCAAGTCGGCTCCAGGCAATGATCGTGGGCCTAATGGGGTGATCTACAGGGAACATACACCCAGTAAGGATTCATTCGCCCAGATCATGGAGGCAACCTACGTAGAGGGACGCTGGGTTGTAGATCTTGTTGAGGGCATTTAGTCGTTATGGGAGCCTATAAGACGCAAAATCAAGTGCGGCGGATCCTCCCAATTTTATTTCTGACCTCTGTTTTATCCTTTATGGGCAACGTAGGTGCATTTCCAGTAGTGGAATCTACTGAAGACTTTGATTGGGGGAAAAACGGTATCGGAGTTGGTGGGAACTGGGGTGAACCGTCGGGTACAGATGTGTGGACAGATGAGCCTGCGCTTCTGAATGATGCATATATTTACTCGTATGATCCGGTTTGCTTCGAGGGCGATGTTGGTAACCTGCCCTGTTTGAACGCTAATTCATGTGACGAGGGACCTGGGGGTCAGTACGTCAGGTGGAAGCGGTCGATTCGTATTGATCCTCCTGTTTGGGAAACCTTCGTAGGCGATGGCCCATCATGCGTCTATTCTGAAAATCCGCAGGAGCTCCTCGAGGAAATAACCTCTCTTCTTCTCTCAGAATTCCAGGAGCACCCGGTGAATGCGGGCAAGGTTGCGACTCAACCGGGCCCTCACACAATGAGAGGCGCGGAGACCAATATCTTCGTGGATTCAAAGGAACAGGTCATCGACACTGTGCTTCTCGGACAGGACGTGAGAATTGTGGCTACACCATCCGAATACGTCCTTCACTACGGCGATGGAGATCAGAGCCAGTTGACCTACGATGCAGGTGCGCTACTGCCTGACCCGAGGATTGGTGAAAAGACAGCAACAAGTCATGTTTACACTGTCACAGGTAATTATCAGATACATGCCACGGTGTACTTCACTGCTGCGTATTCTCTCAATGGGGGTCCCCTGATCCCAATTGACGGACGCGGCGTCTTCGATACCCCTGCTGAGGCCATCAGCGTCTGGAAATCCGATTCCCACAACGTTGCCGATGATTGTTTGCAGAACCCAGCTGGCTTCGGTTGCTAGTGCCCTCGCTAACCCCCGCGGGTCCCCTCGCTGAGCTGACTATCTGATCGAAAGGTTTAGGGGAGTTCGGTGCATGAACCGCGCTTCCGGGTGTCAGCCATAGAGCATTTGGGGGAACGGTTGCGAAGATCGCGGCTGAAGATGGTTTGTAAACGATGCTGTGACCCTGAAGTGATCTGCGCAAATGTGTTGTGGATAAGTCCCTTGCTGTGGGTGAGCCACGTACTGTGGGCATCACGTCCAGTCCCGCACCATTTCTGCCCTGGGGGTATTTTCGATGTTCCGCACTCGCGCGCTTTCTTCCATACCCATTTCTGCCCGTATGAGTGCTGCCGCGGTGGCAGCTGTCCTGGTGTTGGGCGGCTGTTCCGGTTCCGGGGAGCCTGAGGCTGAAGCTGCGGAGAATCGCTCTTCCAGCGCTTCGCCGAGCGGGAGCGCCAGCGCGAGCGAGACCGCTACTCAGACGGCGACGCCGACACCAACGCCTACTGCCGCTTACAAGCCGGCGACCGCTGAGGGCCCTGCGGAGAATGTGCCCTTGCCTGTGATGCCGGAACTTGCGAAGGAGAAGTCGAAGGAAGGCCTTGAGGCTTTCGCGGAGTATTGGTATTCACTGATCAACTATGGATATGAAACTGGGGATCCTGGGCCACTTCGTGCTGCCAGCGCCGATACGTGTTTTGCGTGTGAGAGTTATTACGCGGTTCTCGATAATGGTTATTCAGAAAATGAGTGGATGACGGGGGCAAAACTGCACCTTCAAGACCTCAGCTCCAATTATGTTGAAACAGATGAAGGAGCGTTCCAGGCAACGATACTAATTCTCCAAGATGACTTGCAATACTACGGTCCGGCAGGACACTTAGGGACGGATCCGGGGACTAGCACGCCAGCTGTCCAATTAATGGAGGCCGTTTTCACCTCCGGGGGCTGGTATGTAGTGACTCTCGAGACTCTAGAGATGTGAGAAAAGAATGTCTCGACCGTGACGGACCCTCCTCGTGAGACTTGGCCCAGACATGGAGACACTCCTAGCTGTATCTACACCTCGGATCCTGACGAAGTCGCTGCCGAGCTGGTTGGACTGGTCCTCGAAGAGTTCCAGACTGCACCCATTGAACCGGGCAGTTTCACCCTGCAACCTAGTCCTTATTCGTTGGTCAATATGCCGAGGCACGCGAGCAGACATTCGACATGACCCTGCTAGGGCAGAGCGTGCGCATCCAGGTGACGCCCACGGAGTACGAGTGGAATTATGGGGATGGCACCATATACGGTCCCGCAGTCTGGCCCGGGAACCCGCTTCCAGAGGAGCTCATCGGCGAAGTAACCGAAACTAGCCACGTCTACGAGCGGCCTGGTGATTATTATGTGTCAGTTGCTATTTACTTTTCGGGAGAGTACTCGATCAATGGAGGGCCGATGATTCCCATTGATGGACGCGCATTGACCTTTCCTCTAGCGCAGACAATCAGTGTGGCAGTCCGAGTCGCGTAATGTCGCGGATGACTGTTTCCAGAACCCAAGCGGCTTCGGCTGTTAAGTCGATCCTCCTCAAGAATATGTGAATGGACGCCTGCACGTTTCCACAATTTGTAACGACTCCGACTTTCTCTGGCGTTCTGTGGATAACTCCATAAACTGTGGCGCAGCCACGTACTGTGGGTGTCAAGTCCAGTCCTGCTCCATTTTTGCCTTGGGGGTATTTAGATGTTCCGCACTCGTGCCTGTTCTGCCGTACCTGTTTCTGTCCGGGTGGGTGCTGCTGGTTTGGCTGCTGTTCTGGTGTTGGGCGGCTGTTCCGGTTCCGGGAATCCAGAGGCCGAGGCTGCCCAGGGTTCTTCCAGCGCATCGCCGCGTGGGAGCGCCAGCAGCGAGGAGACCGCCACTCCGACTGCGACGCCAGCGCCTACTGCCGTTTACAAACCGGCAACTGCTGCAGGTCCCGCGGAGAATGTGCCGTTGCCCGTGATGCCGGAGTTGGCGAAGCAAGAGTCAAAGGAAGGACTCGAGGCGTTCGCGGAATACTGGTATTCACTGATCAATTACGGGTATGAAACAGGGGATCCCGAGCCGCTTAGAGCGATTAGTGGTCCCGATTGTTCAGTATGTAAACACTTCTATTCATCATTGGAATCTGGTTATGATGACCAAGACTGGATGGCGGGATCCGTCGTCACGGTCCGAGATGTGCACTCCGACTTTATATTGACACCAAGCGGCTCGTACCAAGTACTTATACAGATTATGCAAGATGACTTGGAGTACTATGGGCCCGGGATTGATTATGGACCATCAGATGGAACCCCCTCCCCGATAGTGCAGCTAATCGAAGCGTCATACAAGAATAATTGCTGGTCTGCAGTGCTCGTGGAGAATATATAGATTGTTGTTTATCTAGTACTGGCACTATTCGAACGTGTTGCGGATATCTCCCCGTGCGGTGGGTGAGCCACCTACTGTCGGCATCACGTCCAGCCCGGCACCATTTCTTCCCTGCGAAAGAATCCTCTCGAGGGTAATCATATGAATCTCACTAAGCTGCACGCGACTGTGTCACCCGCCCGATTAGCACCATTCGGCCTGGTTGTTCTCCTTTTCGTTAGCGGCTGTTCAGGCTCTGAGGCAAGCCTCGGCGCACCGAGCAGCAGCGCTAGTGCGAGCAGCGAGAAGACGCCTGGATCGTCCCCCACTCCGACTCCCGCGATCTCACGAGCCGCCACATCGGCACGGCCATCCGAGAACGTTCCTCTGCCGGTACTACCGGAACTAGCCGAACAGCAGTCAAAGGAAGGGCTGCTGGCGTTTACCGAATACTGGTATGCCTTGGCGACCTATGCATTCGAAACAGGTGACCTTTCGCCGCTGCAGGAAGTGAGCGGTCCAGACTGCACAATCTGTTCCCGACTTTACGAGATGGTTGAGCTGGGTTATGAGGACCAGGATTGGATTGTCGGGGGTAACTTCACGGTGGGTTCGAAACACTCTGCATATGTATTAACCAGCAAAGATGTCTACCAGGTTCTGGCCATTGTTAGTCAGTTTCACATCCAATATCGCGGACCGGACAACCATCTATACGAATTAGAAGAGGGGTGGACAGACACACATATGCTCGAAGCGTCCTACGCTGACGGCAAATGGACTGCCCAGGATGTCGTTTGGTTTAAGGCTGCCGGCTCCGAGGCTCCTGTTCTGGGGAACACCGGCTAGCCAAGAGCAGCAGGGCGAGGAACCCTGAATAACGTTCGAGGATCCTGCAGCAACGCCGGGTAGCGAAACGCCGCACGGGGAATGGTGCCGTCAATCCTCACGCTCCGCTTCGCGGTGTCATTGGTCAGCGACACAGGCCCCACCGTGCCGACACTCAGGACAGCACGGTCGGCACCCAGCAGGACAACGTCGTCGCCGTCGTCCATGTCCTCCAGAAACCGAACCAGCTCGCGCCCCCGTTTTCCCGTGATTGGTGTGCCTTTTCCATTCAGCATCGGCAGCTCGATCACTGGATCTCCACTCGCCTTATCCACTGAGGGCCGGGCAACCCACACGGCGTCGCCGGCAGGTTCGGACGGAAGCACAGGATGCTCGGGCTCGGGCCACACATAGGGCAGCCCTCCCCGGGTGTCGGGAAAGAGGGGCGCGTAGAAGTCGGGAGCTTTAGTGATCAGGTTGGAGCGGTGGCTCTCGTGCAGGGCGGCATCCCCAAACCAGGGAGGAAGCACGACGTCGTCATCCGCGGCTTCCGGCGCGAATTCCAGGATCTGCTCGTAGACAGTGTCGGTATGCCCCCGCGACGTCCACTCATTGGTCATCGCCAGCCCGTAGGCGGTCAGGGCCGGGATATGGCCCATCCACATCCTCATGGCGGGATGACTCTGCCAGCCGTAGTCCGGAATCACGAGGGCGCGCAGGACCTGCAGAGTTTCCACGCGCTGCTTTCCCAGTCGGGCCTGGTCGAGGACCGCAGCGCTGCGGCTGAAGCTGTCATAGGGAAGAAACGTCTGCACGGACTCAGTGTGTCATTCGTCGCCGGGGAAGAGCGGCAGAGCAAGGATAAAGTCGCGGAACACATGTCCGCCGACGGTAAAGTTCCGCCTGCCTATCTCAGTGAAACCCGACTTGCGGTAAAACGACTGGGCCCGGAGGTTGAGGTCGTTCACGCCCAGCCATAGGGTCCGGCACCCGGATGCGACGGCGGTGTCCACGGCTGCCTGCATCAAGGAAGCAGCAGCCCCGGTGCCGTGGGCCCCGGGATGGACGTAGCACTTGGACAGCTCCGCAGCCGGAGCGGGAAGATGCCGCAGAGCTTCGGCGACCTCCGGATCACTTGGCGCGAAGAAAACCAGCAGCGCATAGCCAATCAGGTTGCCGTCCTGTCGAGCGGCCAGGATCTTTTTGGAATCGTCGGCGAGATACCGGGCGAAGGCGTCTTCGGACAGGTGGTCGGCAACGAACGCCGCACTGTCCGCGGCGGTCACCTCCGGCGGGCAGGCGAGCGGAAAGGTCAGTGCAGCAAGATCTGCCAGCTCCGGGGCGTCGGTGGGGGTTGCTGAAGTAACGGAAACGGTCACGAATCCAGCTTAGGCAAGAGAAGGCGCAATCCTTCGTGCAGGTCACGGGTCCTGCAAAAATCCTTCGTGCACGTCAGGGGCTTAAAAGAGGGTTTTCGGGGAGTTTGGGCCCGTGATGTGCACGAAGGATTCGGAGGAGGGCAGTTTGGGCCCGCGATCTGCACGAAGGATTCGGAAGAGGCGTGTTTGGGCCCGTGATGTGCACGAAGGATTCAGAGGATAGACCCTGCAGTCAGTACTCCGCGTACATTTCTCCAACCCGCAGCGGAACATCCGTCCGGTTGTCCGGGCCGGGCAGCGGACAGGCCCACGCCTCGTCGTAGGCGCAGGACGGGTTGTACAGAAAGTTGAAGTCCAGGACCAGGCTCGCCGGGGCTGCACCCTGCCCAAGATCCGCTCCCTTGATCGTGTCCAGCAGATACCGGCCGCCGCCGTAGCTTCCGCCGTCGGTGCCGGACAGCGCATCACGCACGGGCAGGAAAATCCCGCCGCCGTAGGACGCCAGCCGCCACACCGCCAGCCGGCCCACGCCGTCGACCGCCACGGTGCCCATCCGGACAAACGGAACCACGCCGTCCGTTCCGGTGGGCACGTCCATCCGCGCGCCGGCGCCGTCGTCGTCGATCAGTGCATCGCTGCGCAGGTCCGGATCGTAGGGTGCCACCTCCAGTCCGCGGAAGTGTTCACGGGCACGGGGCTTCAGCGGCGAGGCGGGGTGCTCGGCAAAAAGCCGGTCCCGCTCCGCGCGCCACAGCTCGTGGGCGTACGACGGCGACACCTCCTGGGCGGTAAGGCGCACCTGCGCGTAGAGGCTGAAGACGCGCTGGCGCCAATCCGCTGTCTGCAGGACCGTGACGGGGGAGATCATTCGTTCAGCGTAGTGTGTTCGAGTGACTACCGGACTGCTCATCGTCGTACTCGTGGCAATCTTCATCGGCGCCATTGCGCAGCGGATTGCAGGCCTCGGTTTTGCCCTGCTCATTTCTCCGTTCCTGGTGATTCTGCTGGGTTCCCACGGCGGCGTGCTGATGGTGAACGTCTGCGGCCTGGTCTCCTCGGCTCTGATCATGCTGCGGGTCCGGAAGGACATCGACTGGAGCATGTACCGCTGGCTGGCCATCCCGGCAGTCTGCGGCAGCATCCCCGCATCGGTTGCAGCCGTGTACCTGCCGGCGGCCCCCATGGCCGTGGTGGTGGGAGCGGTGGTGCTGGTGGCGCTGACCGCGTCGCTGGTCATGCAGCGCACCTCGGTGACCGTGACCGGCAACGCCCCGAAGGTGGTCGCAGGTTTCCTCTCCGGGGTGACGAATGCGGTGGCCGGCGTGGGCGGACCGTCGGTCAGTGCCTACGCGCTGATGGCGCGCTGGCCCCAGCGGCCGTTCGCCGCCACCCTCCAGCCGTTCTTCGTCACCATTGCCATTGTCACCCTGACCGCCAAGCTGTCCATGGATCCGGGGCAGATGCCGCCGTTCGGGCCCTGGGCGTGGGCGCTCATTGGCCTGATGATCATCGGCGGCATTTATGCCGGGGAGAAGCTGCAGCGCTTCATCCGCGATGAACAGGCACGTGCTGCCGTGGTGTTCATCGCCTTCTTCGGCGCGGCGGCTGCATTGGCCAAGGGGATCTTCGACTTGGCCAGCTGAGGTCCGAGCCAGCCCGTCCGCCGCCATCACCAAACCCCAACCGCCGGTGCCGACTCACGGCCCCTCCTAAACCTTCCGCCGCGCACCGGGTGGGACGATAGAAGCGATGAAACTCTTTACCCGCCCGAAAACTCCGGGTGTCCTACCGATGCCCCTGTGGCTGCAGGGAGTGGTCGAACTCGGCCAGGCTGCAGTCCTTTCCGCCCTCCTGGTTTTCCTGCCCCTGATCGGCGTCTGGTTTGCCGACGGCTTCACCGACCGGAACTTCGCCTCGCTGGCCCAGCTGGGCGGGCAGGGCTGGCTCCTGATCCACGGCGTCCCGCTGACCCTGGCCTTTCCCGCCGGAACCCTGGCCACCGGCGCCACCTCCGGCGTACTGTCCCTGTTCCCCTTGGGTCTGACACTGATTCCGTTTTTCCTTTCCTGGCGCGCCGGACGGCGCCTGGCCAGGGCCTCTTATACGGACCAGCTCTGGCAGGCGCTGCTGGGTGCGCTGGGAACCTACGCACTCCTCGGCGGTGCCGCCGCTTACTTCTCCGGCAACGAGGACGTCTCCATCTCAGTGACCGCGGGGGCATTGATTCCACTAATTTCGGCCGGACTGGGACTGTTTGTCGGTGCCCGGCGGGAGGCCGGTTCCTGGGTGCGGCTGATCGGCGTGGACCTCACCGACTGGATTTCACGCACCAGCCAGCACTCGCGCTGGGCCGGGTCCTACGTATGGGCCGTGATCCGGGCCGGAGTGGTCGGCATTACTGCGGCGCTGGGCTTCTCAGCCCTGCTGGTGACCGTGGCCCTGGCAATGAGCTGGGCTGAGATTGTGGCCGTCTATCAGCATTTGGATGCCGGAATCATCGGCGGAGCCGTCCTGACCGTCGTCGAACTGGGGATGATGCCCAACTTTATGGGCTGGGCGCTGGGCTGGACCTCGGGTGCCGGTTTCTCCCTTGGAACAGGCAGCCTGATCAGCCCGCTGGAAACCACGGTGGGTCCGCTGCCCGCCGTTCCCGTGCTGGCTGCGCTGCCCGCCGGCGGGGCGGAATACGCTGTCGCCGTGCTGATGCTGCCCGTCGCGGCAGGCTTCCTGGCAGGCTGGTGGTTCCTGCGCGAAGGCGAGAATCATTTTGACGAGTGGCTGTCCCTGAAGATCCGGGCCCGTTGGTTCACCGCCCCGGTCTCCACGCTGTTGTTGGGAGTTTTCGTGGGACTGGTGTCCGGGATCCTGGCGGCCGCCGCGGTCCTGATCTCGGGCGGCTCAGCGGGAATCGGCCGCTTCGTGGACGTGGGCGCGGATCCTTTGTGGACTGGCCTCTGGATTGCCGCGGAGGTGGCCGTGGGCGTGGTGGTTGGCTACGCCGTCGGGCCCTGGCTGGAGCACGAGGAGCGCCGCTGACGGAAGTGCTGGAAGAAGAGCAGCGCGGCATAGCCGAACTGTGCTGTACTGAGCGCCGGCCGAAGCCAGCCCGGGTCTCCGCGCCCCGCCACCAGCCCCAGCAGCGTCATAAGGATGCAAGGCTGAGGCCGGCTTTCCCATCAGCGGGTGCCCTGCGGCGTTTTTCAGCGCGGCAGCAAACCGGTGGTGAACTGCTCTTCGCACTGGTCCTTGGCCTGGATGGTCAGCGCGTTGGCCAGGCAGGCCTCAAGCTTCTCCGTGCTGTCCCACGTGGCGACAGCCAGCCCCAGGCCCAGGGTCATCACCACGGATGCGGCCAGGCCAAAGGCGGTCACGATGATCTGCGCCTGCCCCATATTGAAGCGCGTCATCTTCACGAGCGTCATAATGCCGACGACGACGGCGGCAACTCCCAGCACCAGCGGCACCACTTTCCACGGCAGGGCAAGCCCGGAGGTGAGCAGCACAGCCACAATGAGCGCCACGAAAATCCGCAGATAGCCGCGGGCGCTCTGCTTCTGTTCGTCTGTGGCAGCGGTCTTTTCGGGCGCCTGCTGCAACGGCGGGGGAGTCTGATCAGGGGCACGGCCGTCGTTGTTCATGGTTTAACCCTAGGCGACGGCTGAGCCTATGGTTGACGCATGCGCATCGTTGTTCTCGTGTCCGGTACCGGATCCAACCTTCAGGCCGTATTGGACGCTGTGGCGGAGGGGAAGCTCGACGTCGAAATTGCCGCCGTAGGCGCGGACCGGCCCGGCACCCTGGGAGTGCAGCGGGCAGCCGATGCGGGCTATGAAACCTTCGTGGTGAACTTCCGCGACTATGCCGTGCGTGCGGAGTGGAACGCGGCGCTGACGGACAAGGTGGCGTCCTATTCCCCGGACCTCGTGCTGTCCTCCGGCTTCATGCGCATTGTGGACGAGCACTTCATCAACACGTTCGAGGGGCGCTACCTCAACACCCATCCGGCGCTGCTGCCCTCCTTCCCGGGAGCGCACGGAGTGCGGGACGCCCTGGCCTACGGAGTGAAAGTCACCGGCTGCACCGTTCACATTGCCGACGCCGGGGTGGACACCGGGCCGATCCTCGCCCAAGCGGCCGTCGAGGTGCTCGACGGCGACACCGAGGAAACCCTGCACGAGCGCATCAAGGTCCAGGAACGCCGGCTGCTGATCGAGACCCTGGACCGGATCAGCGCTGAGGGTCTGCCTGCGCTCTAAGTGCGGGTGCCGGTGCTGCCCGTAGGCCCACTGCTAGTCCAGGGCCGCGCCCCGGGTCTCCGGCGCGAACCGCATCATCCACGCGATGGCCAGCACCACCAGGACACCGGCCAGTCCGAAGGACAGCGGCAGGCCCAGGTACGGCCACGCTATGGAGACGAAGATCAGCGGGCCGAAGCCGGCGCCGATCCGGCTGACCGTGGAGGCCCAGCCAAATCCGCTGCCGCGCAGCTCCGTGGGATACAGCTCTGACACGTACGCATAGAGCACCGGAATGGCCACCTGCACCACAAAGCCGTAGGCCAGCAGCCAGCCAGTGGCGGCGGCCGGCACGTCCAGGACCAGGGCCACAACCACCAGGATCAGCGCTGAGAGCGGACCGGTGATAGCCAGGATCCATTTACGTCCCACCCGCTCCACCAGCAGGGCCGCGGCGATAACTCCCAGGAGCCCGACGGCGGCCATCCCCGAGGTGGTCAGGAACGCCGCATATTCCTTGAAGCCGGAATCCACGAGGATCTTGGGCATCCAGGTCAGCGCCAAGTAGTACACCAGAAGGATGGTGAAGAACAGGGACCAGGCGGAGACCGTAATCTTCCAGCTGTAGCGCCAGAGGTCGGTCAACTGGGTTCCTACGCCCCGCAGAGACAGCCTGGCCGGCTCCTCGGGTTCCGGAAGCCGCCAATTGGCAACAGTGGCGCCGGTGCTTTGAATGAGCTGGTTAATGACCGTTTCCGCTTCGGATGTGCGTCCCTTGCGGACCAGGAACAGCGGAGATTCAGGCACCGAGCGCCGGACCCAGAAGACGAGCAGTGCCGGCAGCACCATGATCAGCATGGTGAACCGCCAGTCGGCCAGCGTGGCCATGATCAGCGCCGAGGTGGCTCCGCAGAGCGCCGCCCCCACCGGCCACCAGCCGTCCATCGCGGTCAGTACCCTGCCGCGCTGCTTGCGCGGCGTGAACTCGCCCACCAGCGCATAGTCCACGGGAACGCAGCCGCCTAGCCCAAAGCCTGCCATGAAGCGGAAAATGCAGAACCAGACGATGTCCGGGGAGAACGCTCCCAGCACCGTAAACAGGGAGAAGACGAGCAGGGTGGCCGTGAAGGCTTTCTTGCGTCCGATGGCATCGGCGATGGATCCCCACACGAACGCGCCAATGGCCATGCCCAGCAGATTGGCGGTGCCGATCCAGGCGGCCTGCGCCGGTTCCAGGTCCCAGTGCTTGGACAGCAGGGGAATGAGGACGCCGTTCAGGGTCACATCCCAGGCATCGAACATAAACCCGAGGCCGCCGATGATGAAGATCCGTCCCTGGACCTTCCATTTCCAGGGCAGATCCTGAACCACCTGGTCGCCCGTTGGCAGGGCACTCGTTGTTGTCATGGGGATGGCCTTCCAAGCGGCGGATGCGGGGAGCGGCGGCCAGGCCTCGCGGCAGGTCCGAAGAAACTGTACATCGCGGGCCGGACGATGCGGGAAACCCCAGTGAATCCAACTGCCGGCCTGCAGGCGCAGCAGCGGAGAACAGCGGGTCGCCCGTTCCTGGGCCGGCGGCTTCCGGCGAATCTCGACGGGGCAGGTAGTAGGGGGGAGATATTGGAGTGTTTGTTGTCCATTCTCCCGTAGCCCAAAGTGGTCCGTTGTGTGATTTGCATCACTAAACTAGAAGACATGTACTACTCATCCGCTCCTGATCGGGGCAGCACGGGCACGGGTATGGCCTCCGTGGCAGTCGGCAAACGCTGCGGTCGGTCGGACCCGGCCCTCGACCTGGACCCGGCCGCCGCGGAAGTGGACGCTGCCGGGTTGGGTCCCGCCGAAGTGGATGCAGTTGAATCCGCGGTAAGAGTGCAGCTCATCGATCACATCCGGGCCCTGGAGGAACTCAAGGGAAGTATTTGTGCTGCGCAGGCTCGTGCGGCCGCCGTTTTTGACGAGTCATCCAGGCGCAGTCAGGCCCGTGCGGGGGTGAAAGCGGATCAGCTTGGCCGGGGTGTCGCAGCGCAGATTGCGCTGGCCCGGCGCGAATCCCCGAATAAGGGCGCCCGGTTGCTTGGGCTGGCGCGAATCCTCAGTACAGAGATGCCCCATACTCTGCGCGCATTGAGCCGCGGAATAATCAGCGAATGGCGGGCCACAATTCTGGTGCGGGAGACCGCATGCCTGACACTGGCTGATCGGCAGAAGGTGGACGAGCTGATCGCCGGGGACCAGGAGCGGCTTGCACAACTCGGGGACCGGAAACTGATTGCCGCGATCGGAACTGTGTCCTACGGACTGGATCCGCTCACCGTGGTGAACCGCGCGGCAAAGGCCGCCTCGGAGCGATTCGTTTCCTGCCGTCCGGCACCGGACACCATGGCATACGTGACGGCGCTGCTGCCGGTGGCTCAGGGCGTGGGAGTGATGGCCGCGTTGATGCGCACGGCCGATCGGACCCGTGCCGCCGGAGATCCCCGCTCAAAGGGCCAGGTTATGGCCGACACCTTCGTCGAACTGCTGACCGGCCAGGCCCGGGCGGAGGACCTGCGGGTGGAAGTGCAGCTGATCATGACAGACAGGACTCTGCTGCATGGCGTCCTTCCGCCCGTCGTCTCCGGTGACAGTGATACCGGAGGCGGTGATACCGGCAATCCCGATAATTCACCCCGGACAGCCTGCGGCGGTGCGGCTGGATCGGCTGAGTCATTCGTGCCCGACGGTGCGGAACCGGCCGTGCTGGCCGGGTACGGAATTGTTCCCGCACAGTGGGCGCGGGATCTGATCCGAAGGGGCGGCAGCAGTGCAGCCCCGCAGCAGCTCCGGCCGCACCGAAGACAACCACGCACGGAGGTATGGCTTCGCCGGCTCTACACAGCACCGGACACCGGTCGGCTCACTGCCATGGACTCCCGCGCCCGGCTGGTTCCGGACGGTTTGGCGCGGCTGATCGCTGCACGCGATCAGGTCTGCCGGACGCCGTGGTGCGGGGCGCCGCTCCGGCACTATGACCACATCAAACCCTTCCGCGAGGGAGGCCCCACCAGCGCAGACAACATTCAGGGGCTATGCGAGGCGTGCAACCAGGCCAAAGAAGCGCCTGGTTGGACAACCCGGTGTGAAGGAGCACCCGCAGCGCTCGCCGACAATGACGGGACGGGCCGGCACAGCGTCACAATCACCACGCCAACCGGACACATTTACCGCTCCACCGCACCGCTGCTCCCCGGCTCCCGATAGGAGCAGCGCAATGATCCGGCAGACCCAGCTGTGTTAACCCCAGTCTCGGCTTCACACTCTGCCCGGCAGGACGCCGTGACCTAAACTGTAGCCACCGACACACTCTTACTTTGGAGATATTGCGTGAGCTCTCAGCCGCTGAACCGTGTACCAATCCGCCGGGCCCTGATCTCGGTCTATGACAAGACCGGCTTGACGGAATTGGCTCAGGGCCTTTCCGCCGCCGGGGTGACCATCGTATCCACCGGTTCCACTGCCAAGCAGATTGCTGCTGCAGGCGTTCCCGTCACTGAAGTCTCCGAGGTCACCGGTTTTGCAGAATGCCTGGACGGACGGGTAAAGACCCTGCACCCTCGGGTCCATGCCGGCATCCTGGCTGACCGCCGCCGGGAGGACCACGTGGCGCAGCTGGAGGAAATGGAGATTGAACCCTTCGACCTGGTGGTGGTGAACCTCTACCCGTTCGTGGAGACCGTGAAGTCCGGCGCCAGCCAGGATGAGGTTGTGGAACAGATCGACATCGGGGGACCCTCCATGGTCCGGGCCGCCGCCAAGAACCACCCCTCCGTGGCCGTCGTCGTTGATCCGAACAAATACGGCGACGTGGTCACCGCAGCGGCTGAAGGCGGTTTCGACCTGGACCAGCGCCGCCGCCTGGCGGCGGAGGCCTTCGCCTCCACCGCCGCCTACGACACCGCCGTGGCGGCCTGGACCGCCGAGCAGTTCGGTGACGGAACCGAAGAGGGCACCACATGGCCCGCCTACACCGGCCTGGCCCTGGAACGGTCCGAGGTGCTGCGCTACGGTGAAAACCCGCACCAGGATGCGGCGCTATATGCGGACAAGAGCGCGCAGCCCGGCGTGGCGCAGGCCGATCAGCTGCACGGCAAGGCCATGTCCTACAACAACTACGTCGACGCTGATGCTGCCCTGCGCGCCGCGTTCGACTTTCACGAGCCGGCCGTCGCCGTCGTTAAGCACGCCAACCCGTGCGGTGTGGCCGTGGCCTCCGCGGACGCGGCCGATCCCATCGCGGATGCCCATGCCAAGGCGCATGCCTGCGATCCCGTTTCCGCGTTCGGCGGCGTGATCGCAGCAAACCGCACGGTCACCGCAGGCATGGCACAAACGGTGAAGGACATCTTCACCGAGGTGGTCATCGCCCCGGACTTCGACGCCGAGGCCGTGGAGATCCTCTCCGCCAAGAAGAACATCCGTCTCCTGACACTGCCGGACGGCTACGGGCGCAGCGCGGCCGAATTCCGTCAGGTCTCCGGCGGCATGCTGATCCAGAAGTCCGACAAGATGCAGGCTGAGGGCGACAACCCTGACAACTGGACCCTGGTGTCCGGTCCGGCAGCGGATGACGCCACGCTGGCGGACCTTGCATTTGCCTGGACCGCTGTGCGCGCGGCCAAATCCAACGCCATCCTGCTGGCGCACAACGGCGCCTCTGTCGGCGTGGGCATGGGGCAGGTAAACCGAGTGGATTCCTGCCGGCTCGCCGTGGAGCGGGCAAACACCTTGGGCGGTGCGGACGAGGACCGCGCACGGGGTTCCGTAGCGGCGTCGGATGCGTTCTTCCCGTTCGCTGACGGACTGCAGATCCTGATCGACGCCGGTGTCCGCGCCGTCGTCCAGCCCGGCGGATCCATCCGTGACAACGAAGTCATAGAGGCAGCCAACGCCGCCGGAGTGACGATGTACTTCACCGGCTCACGCCACTTCTTCCACTAGCAGATGCCCGTTCGGCGGCCCTGAACTGCGGGACGGTGCAGGTAATGCGCCGTCCCGCAGTTTAGGGCCGCCCTAGTGGGCTGTGGCATAGTTGGACTCAAATACAAGCCAAAAAGACGGGCTCCGTCATGCCAAAAGACATGTCCGGTGCCCACCAACACACAAGGAGACCGTGTGGCTGAGAAAATCAAGGTTGTGGGTTCTGTCGTAGAACTCGACGGCGACGAGATGACCCGCATCATCTGGCAGTTCATCAAGGACCGCCTGATCAACCCGTACCTGGACGTAGATCTGAAGTACTACGACCTCTCCATCCAGAACCGCGATGCCACTGATGACCAGGTCACCGTTGACGCTGCCAATGCCATCAAGGAACACGGCGTGGGCGTCAAGTGCGCCACCATCACTCCGGATGAAGCACGCGTTGAAGAATTCGGCCTGAAGAAGATGTGGGTTTCCCCGAACGGGACCATCCGCAACATCCTCGGCGGCGTCGTCTTCCGCGAACCGATCATCATTTCCAACATCCCGCGCCTGGTCCCGGGCTGGAACAAGCCGATCATCATCGGCCGCCACGCCCACGGCGACCAGTACAAGGCCACGAACTTCAAGGTTCCCGGTGCCGGTACCCTGACGCTGACCTACACGCCCAAGGACGGCGGCGAAGAAATCAAGACCGAGGTTGTCACCTACGGTGATGACGGCGGCGTCGCCATGGGCATGTACAACTTCAACGACTCGATCCGCGACTTCGCCCGGGCGTCCTTCGCCTACGGCCTGCAGCGCAACTACCCGGTGTACCTCTCCACCAAGAACACGATCCTGAAGGCCTATGACGGCCAGTTCAAGGACCTGTTCCAGGAAGTCTTCGACGCCGAGTTCAAGGACCAGTTCGAAGCAGCCGGCCTCACCTATGAGCACCGCCTGATCGATGACATGGTTGCCTCCGCCATGAAGTGGGAAGGCGGCTACGTCTGGGCCTGCAAGAACTACGACGGCGACGTCCAGTCCGACACCGTTGCACAGGGCTTCGGCTCGCTGGGTCTGATGACCTCCGTGCTGATGACCCCGGACGGCCAGACGGTTGAAGCCGAAGCTGCACACGGCACGGTTACCCGTCACTACCGCCAGCACCAGCAGGGCAAGCCCACCTCCACGAACCCGATCGCTTCGATCTTCGCGTGGACCCGTGGCCTGATGCACCGCGGCAAGCTGGACAACACCCCCGAGGTCATCAACTTCGCCGAGACCCTTGAAGACGTTGTCATCAAGACGGTCGAGTCCGGCAAGATGACCAAGGACCTGGCTGCACTGGTTGGCCCGGACCAGGCATACCTGACCACCGAGGAATTCCTCGCTGAGCTGGATGCCAACCTGAAGACCCGCCTGGGCTAATTTTCGCCCCGCTTCAGCGCACGACGACGACGGCGCCCCACCTGCAAAGGTGGGGCGCCGTCGTCGTTTCGGGCAGGGTCGCTAAATGCCGGAGCCCTGGTCGCCCGAGGAACCGGAACCGCCGGAACCGCCGGAACCGCCGGACCCGGAGCCCGAGCCCATGGAACCGGAGCCCATTGACCCTGACCCCATGGAACCGCCGGAACTGCTCGAGGTAGACGAGGTCACCGGCTGGGAGCTGGACTCGCCGCTGATGGTGTTCGAGTCCTTGTAGGAGGAGGACACCTCAATCTTGCGCGGCTTGGCCCGCTCACTGACCGGAATAAGGACGCTGAGCACGCCGTTCTCGTACTTTGCGGAAATGCTGTCTATATCGATTCCCTGCCCCAGATTAAGCTGCCGCAGGAAACTGCCGGATTCGCGCTCCCGGGTCAGCCAGGTGACGGTGTCAGCGGCTTGGATGGTGCGCTCTGCCCTGATGGTTAGCAACTGGCCGTCCACATCCACGTCGACCGAACCCGGATCGATGCCGGGCAGATCCGCATTCAGGATGTAGTGGTCGCCCTCGCGGTAGAGATCAATGGGCATCAGCCTCAGCCGCTGCCGGGGATCGAGCAGGGCTCCGGCCATCCGGTCTAGCTCGCGGAATGGATCAAACTTCATGGCCATTATCATCAACTCCCATTGCGCCCACCTGCTGGGCAGGCGAATCGTTTTTCGGAACTTCAGACGGATCGATAACTTGAGTTATCTCCACTCAAGGATGAAACGAGGCTAGCAATCCCCGGGTGGGAGCGACAGAAGCGATCATGATTTAGGGCAGCGGAAGTCCAAAGTATTTCGTGCCGGCGGCACCTGACGGTCAGTCCAGCCGCCATTCGTGGACCGGAGCATTGGAGTTCATGTTTTGCCAGTATTTCCGGGTCAGTTCGGCCAGCGCAGCTCTGCGATCCAGGCCCTCGTCCTCCAGGCGGCGCAGGTAGGAGATCTGCCAGGAGGCCCCGTTCTGCTCCGTACGGGCACGTTCGCGGATGACATCCAGATAGCGCTCGATCAGCTGCTGGTCCACGCCGAGCTCCTGCAGTCCCAGGGCCGCCTGCGGAACCAGATGCCGGACGATCAACTCAGCGACGGGTATTTCGCCGATGCCGGGCCAATACACGGTCGATTCCAAGCCGTCACGGGCACAGGCCAAAAAGTTGTCGGCGGCGCTCTTGAAGGCGAGACGGGTCCACAGGGGACGGTCAGCCGTGCGCAGATGCTGGACCATGCCGTAAAAGAACGCGGCGTTGGCGACGATGTCCAGCACTGTGGGACCCGCTGGGAGGATCCGGTTCTCCAGGCGCAGGTTGGGGGTGTGTTCCCCGGGGTCGTAAATCGGCCGGTTCCACCGGTAGACAGTTCCGTTGTGGAGGCGGAGCTCGGGAAGCAGCGGCGCTCCGGCGCTGGTGGATCCTCCGCTGCTGCGGGACAGCTCCGGCAGCAGCGCCGGAAAGTATCGGACGTTCTCCTCGAACAGGTCAAAGATCGAGGTGATCCAGCGTTCTCCAAACCACACCCGAGGCCGGACCCCCTGGTTCCGCATCTCCGGAGGCCGGGTGTCGATGGCCTGCTTGAAGAGCTCAATCCGGGTCTCATGCCACAGGACATGTTCCATGAAGATCGGCGAATTGGCTGCCAGCGCCACCTGGGGTGCCGCGATAATCTGCGCTGCGTTCCACGCCGGGGCAAAGTCCTCCGGGCTCACTTCCAAGTGCAGCTGCACCGAGGTGCAGGCTGCTTCCGGGGCAATATTCTTGGCGTAGAAGGACAGGGATTCTTTGCCGCGCAGGTCAATGTGCACGTCCTCGCCGCGCGCCTGGAGCACCGAAGTGTTCAGCGCGGCGTAACGTTTGCCGGCGCTCAGCCATTCCTTGTTGTCCAACAGGCTGGGACGCAGCGTCGGCAGGATCCCCGTCATGAGGATTTCCGTTTTTACCTCAGCTGCATGGGTGTCGGCCCGGTTGAGCTGGAGCCGCAGGCTGTCCTCAAGATCCCTTAGCCCGGAACCCCCAATGGCCAGGGCAGGGTGGTTCATCTCGATGTTGAAGGCACCGATTTCGGTCTGGAACGCGGGATCGGCAATTTCTTCCAAGACAGCCGCATTGCGCAGAGCGGGGGAGAAGTCCTGGTTTGTCAGGTTCAGCTCCAGCTCCAGCCCAATGCTGGCTGTATCGGCGAACGTTGCGGTTGAAAGATAGCCCGCAAACCTGTCGAGGTTTTCAAGGAGCCGCTGGCGGTATCGTGTCCGCTGTTCCCTGCTGTACGTCTTGCTGTTGACTTCTGCGCCCATCGTCTGAAGATAACCATGGGTGCGGAAATATGTATAGCGTGTGCCGGAGGATGAGACGAATTGGGTCGGCGCACCGGTGACCACGGCAGCCGCTCAGGACTGCAGGAGGCCCTTGAAGACGTTGGTTGCGCGCTGCATTTCTCCGTGCTGGGCGCCCATCACAATCACGGCTCCCGATAAGACCGGAATGCACCACTGCACCACCTTCAGCTGCCGCTGGGCCGATTGCAGTTCCTTGGAGGCGCCGGGGCGGGGCTCAGTGGCACCGGCAGCACCTTCTTCGGAGTACTTGTCGACCTTGCGTCCCAGCATGCCAGCGTAGAAGGTTGCCAGCGCTCCGGCAGCCGTCACTCCGGTCTTGTAGACGGTAAGGCTGCCCACGCCGTCCTGCTTGGCGACGCGGCCCTTGTTTTCCCCAACGATTGCCAGGCCGGCCAGAAAGTGGCCGATGATGGCCGCTGTCTGCAGGGGAGCCCACTTTTTCCATCCCAGGCTGGAAAGCCGGGTGCGCTCCGCCGGGTCCTTGGCTTCCGCGGCGGCGCCGTTGAGGCCGACAGCCCCCATCAGCGACCCTCCAAACCAAGCGGCTGCGGTGAGGTCATGCACGGACCGGGCAAACAAATTTCCTGCCATTGGAATCTCCCTTGATGTCGGATTTTAGCTGTTGAACCTCGGTTCGAAGCGGGCGTCACCGCCGGTCCAAGCAGGCGGGAGTTCCACGGGCAGCGAACCATGCAGGGCCGAAAAAGCACAAGGGTAGCCCTTCCCGACATGGTAGTAAGCCTGCTTAGTTCCACTTTACTTTCCTAAAGTAAGTGTGCTTATGATTGGGGAACAAGTTGAGATGATCCTCATCTAAAGGATTCTGATTCTTCATCCCCAGCGATTCAGGAGAAAGAGTGACGATGACAGACAACGAATGGCCCCGAGAAGGAAGCCACGCCGCCACCCCCATGCAGGGCGCGACGGCTGACACCAAGTCCGCGAAAGCGGGAGCGGCCAAAGACGAGGCTGCCGGAGTTGCCCGTGAAGCTGCCGGGAATGCCCAGCATGTAGCGGAAACCGCCAAGTCTGAGGCTGCTGGAGTTGCCTCGGAGGCAGCAGCCAGCGCCAAGGACCTTCTGGACCAGGCGCGGAGCGACCTGACTGAGCAGGCGGGTGCCCAGCAGCAGAAGGTAGCAGAGGGTCTCCGCTCCATGGCAGGAGAACTGCAGTCCATGGCTGACAACTCCGACCAGTCCGGCATGGCCACTGATCTGGTCCGGCAGGCCGCGGAGCGCTCATCATCAGTCGCTTCATGGCTCGACAGCCGCAATCCCGGCTCGCTGGTGGATGAAGTCAAGGGCTTCGCCCGGCAGCGTCCGGTCGCCTTCCTTGCCCTTGCTGCCGGCGCCGGCTTCCTCGCGGGCCGGATGAACAAGGGACTGAGCGCCGGAGTGCCGGACTCATCCACGGCCGGTCACCCGGCAGCAGGCAATCGTACCGCCGGTACCGTCACCACCCCCGAAACGATCTACCCGCCGGAGCCCCCTGTGCAGCCCACATATGCAGCCGCCGGCGCAGGAGACGTGAACCCCGGGGGAGTTGCCGATGACGGATTTGCCGGTGAACCCACCGTTCCCGCAGGACTGCCCCCGGTTTCTGACAGCCAGCTGCCCGGTTCCGGTACCCGCGCCACGGATCCGCTTAGCGGTGGTCGGCACTGATGAGCACCGAAATCCCCGAACCGGCCCCCACGAAAGCCGAAACCACCTCCCTGGGTGACCTGCTGGGCGAAGTGACCGCTGACATGTCCACCCTTATGCGCCAGGAAGTTGAGCTGGCCAAGGTTGAACTGAAGCAGTCCGCCACCAAGGCAGGCAAGGGAGCGGGCATGTACGCCGGCGCCGCAGTTGCCGGATATTTTGTCCTCCTGTTTCTGTCGATTGCACTTTGGCAGGCGCTCGGCGACTTGATCGGCCTCGGCTGGTCGGCGCTCGTCGTTGCCGTGATTTGGGCAATCGCCGCTGCCATTCTGGCCATGCGCGGCCGGTCAGAAATGCGGAAGGTCAAGGGCATGCCCCAGACCTCGGAGACGCTGCAGGAAATTCCCGGAACCCTGAAACCGAATGAGGACCCACGATGAGCGAAAATCCCGACGCAATACGTGCAGACATTGAAGAGACCCGCCGCCGGCTCGGAACCAACGTGGATGCCGTGGCCGACAAGGTGACCCCGTCCCACATCGTCCAGCGGCAGACGGACAAGGTGAAGGACGCGGTGTTCGGCGTGAAGGACAAAGTGATGGGAGCAGCAGATCAGATGACTGACAAAGTACATTCCGGCACAGGTACGGCAACGGACGGCGTAGGCCGAGCCGGCTTGGCAGTAGGTGACGCTCCGCATAAGCTCGCGGACAAAGCCCAGGGTAACCCGATTGCTGCGGGACTCATTGCCTTCGGTGCAGGCCTGCTGGCAGCATCCCTTATTCCGGCCAGTGAGAAGGAACGCGTCGCTGCCGACAACATCAAGACTGCGGCGGAACCCCTGACCAACCAGGTGGCTGACGCGGCCAAGAACGTTGCTCAGGGTCTCAAGGAGCCTGCGCAGGAAGCCATGGACAACGTGCGGGCAACGGCCACTGAGGCTGCGCAAAACGTCCAGCAGGAGGGCCAGAGCGCTGCCGAAGACGTAAAGGGCAGGGCAACGGACGCGAAAGATAACGTTCGCGGCGCCTAACCTTCCCTCCGGCAGGAGCGTATGGCCTTCCCTCTGGCAGCAGCAGCAGCTGCCGGATCGAAGCAGACACAGAAAGCGGCCCCGCATTTGCGGGGCCGCTTTCGTATGTCCGGGCTACACGGTCCGTGCAGGAACGTCATTGCGGTAGCGGACACCCATTTGGCGTCGGGCTTCATCAAACAGCCGCATGGTGGCCAGGGAATGTTCCCAGCTCATGGTTGGGGATTCGAGCAGGCCCGACTGTATGCACCGGGTGACTTCCCGCAGTTCATAGGTGTATCCGTTGCCGACCTGGCGGAATCTCTCCACCCGCCGCTCGCCCAGATGGGGTTGGATGGTCAGTTCCACCGGGTTGTGCAGAGGTGCGCCGGTCCGCAGCCAGCCTTTACTGCCCGCAATGGTGCCCGTACGGGTGCACGCGGCCACCAGCGAAGAGCTCAACTGGGCCGTCGCTCCTGACCGATAGCTCAGGAGCAGGGCGTTCTGAGTGTCGATGCCGTCGCCGTTCACCGCGCCGACAGCTGTGACGGCGTCCGGAAAACCCAGTGATCCCACCGCCAGGGTGAGGGGATACACGCTCAGGTCCAACAAGGCTCCGCCGCCGGCCTCGGGGTTCCAGAGCCGGCTGGCCGGGTCAGGCGGCGAAGGGAAGCCCAAATCTGCCTGCACCCAGCGCACTTCCCCCAGTTCGCCGCTGGCCAGGATCTCCCAGATGCGGTTGATGCACGGCAGGAACCGTGTCCAGACAGCTTCCATCAGGAACAGCCCGCGGGAGGAGGCCAACGCCATGAGGTCTTCGGTCTCGCGCGCATTGATGGTCAGGGATTTTTCGCAGAGTACATGTTTTCCGGCGAGCAGGGCGGCTCGGGAGATTTCATAGTGCTGCGCGTGCGGCGCACCCACGTAAACGACGTCCACCTCGGGATCCTCGATCAGGTGGTGGTAACCCTTGCCCCGGTCATCGTCGAAGTAGGAGCGGGTGAACCCGAACCGGTCGGCAAACTCCTCTGCGGAATCCGGGCCGCGCGAACTCACGGCGTGCAGCACCGCATCTTCAAGCCGTGCGATGTCTTCACTGACCTTCGCTGAGATGTTTCCTGTGGCGACCACGCCCCATCGGAGCGTGCGGCCGGTTTTTGAAACCGGGCTGGGAGCCCCCTGAAAAACACACGGCGGCGTGGGAATGTACGGGGAATCCATGATCCTCTTTTCTGAAGATCACTACCGTAAGCACAAGCTGCGCGTCAGGCTAGGGTTAGCTGCCGCGGTGGCCGGAGCGGACGCAAAAGAGCGGCTTCCGTCAGACGGATTGCACCGCGTCGCGGTGTGCGGCGGCGGTCTCCAGATAGTTGGCCGCGTTGCGAAGGACGCCGTCGTACTCCTCATCCGTCAGCTCGCGGCGGACCTTCGCCGGAACGCCGGCCACCAGGGACCGGGGCGGAATGAGTGTCCCTTCCAGAACCACCGCACCGGCCGCCACCAGCGACCCGGCTCCCACTACGGCACCGTTCATGACAGTGGCGCTCATGCCAATGAGGCAGTCATCCTCGATGGTGCAGCCGTGGACCACGGCACTGTGCCCAATGCTGACACGCTGTCCCACCGTGGTGGGGAAGCCCGGATCAGCGTGCAGCACCACGTTGTCCTGCAAATTGCTGCCGGCACCTACCCGGATGGAGTTGGAATCCCCTCGGACGCACACGCCGTAAAACGCGCTGGACCCCGGCTCCATGACAACGTCGCCTATGAGTGACGCCGTGGGGGCGAGGAAAACGGAAGGATCTGCCTGCGGGGTCTTGCCCCGGAACGGAATGAGGTATGCCATTGCGCCAGCCTAGCCGCACCCGGGCATCCGGGTGCGGCAACGGCGCAGGGGAAGGACGCTAGTTAAAGACGATGGTGCGCTTTCCATCCAGCAGCACCCGGTGCTCGGCGTGCCACTGCACGGCCTTGGACAGGGTGCGTCCTTCGACGTCGCTGCCCAGCGCGGCCAACTGTGAAGCGGAACGGGAGTGATCCACGCGGATGACTTCCTGTTCGATGATGGGACCCTCGTCGAGGTCGGAGGTGACGTAGTGGGCCGTCGCGCCGATGAGCTTCACGCCCCGGGCATGGGCCTGGTGGTACGGGCGGGCGCCCTTGAAGGAAGGCAGGAAGGAATGGTGGATGTTGATGGCGCGCCCGGACAGGTCTTGGCACAGCTCGTTGCTGAGGATCTGCATGTAGCGGGCCAGCACCACCAGTTCAATGTTCAGATCCTGCATCAGGACCCGCAGTTGGTTCTCCGCGTCCTCCTTGCTGTCCGGCGCCACCGGAATGTGGTGGAACGGGATGCCGTAGAACGCCGCCAGCTCCGCCAGGTCCTTGTGGTTGGAGACAATGGCGGGGACGTCGATGTGCAGCGTGCCGGCGCGCTGCCGAAAGAGCAGATCGTTCAGGCAGTGGCCCGACTTGGACACCATGATGAGCGTGCGCACCGGGGCACCGGCAGGATGCAGTTCCCAGTCCATTCCGAAGGCGGCGGCCACCGGGACGAGTGCTTCCCGCACCTGGGCGTGGGTGCCGGGAGCCGTGAAATCCACGCGCATGAAGAACGACCCTGTTTCCGGGCTGCCGTACTGCTGGGATTCCGTGATGTTTCCCCCGGCAGCCACCAGGCCGCCGGAGACGGCATGGACGATGCCCGGCTGGTCGGGGCAGGACAGGGTGAGCGTAAACGCGGGGGCGGCGGAAGAATCAGTCACGGATACAAGGTTACCTGTCCGGGAACAGCTCGCTTAGGCTAAGGAAATGGATGTAACCTTCATGCCGCTCTCCGATAGGGACGCTGAGGAGCTGGTCAAGTTCCTGACCACCAACAGCTTTCCCTATCACCTCATTACGGCACCCTCCGAGGAGCTGGTCCGGCAGCTGATTCTGGACGGCCGGTTCGATGCCGACGGCGTCCGCACGTATTGGGTGTTTGGAGACAACCAGCGGCTCGGGCTGGTCATCCTTGAGCGTCTTGAAAGCAAGTGCCCCACCTTCGACCTTCGCCTGGTGGAGGAAGCTCGGGGTCAGGGCAGCGGCGTCCCGGTGCTTCAGGCCCTGACCGGTCTGGTCTTCAGCGACAGGCCCGGCGCGCACCGCTTTGCCGGGCGGACGAGGGAGGACAACATTGCCATGCGCAAGACTTTTCTCCGGTCCGGGTTCCTCAAGGAAGCCCATTACCGGGAGGACTGGCCGCTGGAGGACGGGCGGTGGATTGCCTCCGTCACCTATGCGGTGCTGCGCCGTGACTGGGAGCTGGGCACCGTGACGGAGTTCGTCTGGGAGGACGTCGACCAGCCCTGAAGGGCGGCCAGCGCCGCTGCCCGCCCGGCTCGGGTGGCACCCAGCGTGGAGGCGGATTCCCCGTAACCCACCAGGAACAGCGTTGGGAGCTTCACCACCCGGGGACCGTCCATGCGGATGCCGCCGCCCGGTTCCCGCAGATGCAGAGGCGCCAGATGGCTAAGGGACGCCCGAAATCCGGTGGCCCAAAGGATCACATCGGCAGCCGCGGTGCTGCCGTCCTCAAACTCCGCGCCCTCCGGCGTCAGCCGTTCCAGCGGCCCGCGCGAGATGAGGACGCCGTCGTCGATCCCTTTCTGGTACTGGGGTGTTAGCGGCAACCCGGTGGAGGCCACCACACTGAGCGGCGGAAGCCCGGCCCGGGTGCGGCCACTGACAAGGCGTTCGACGCCGCGTCCCCACTCGGCGTCGAAAGGGGTGCACGTGAATTCGGGCGGCCGCCGCGTGGACCACACGGTTTGTGCCCCGGCGTCGTGCAGCTGGAGCAGGAACTGCACCGCGGAGGTGCCGCCGCCCACCACCAGGACGCGGCGGCCGGCAAAGTCCGCTGCGCTGCGAAAGTCGCGGGTGTGCAGCTGGGAGCCCAGGAAGTCCCGCTGCCCCGGGTAGGCGGGCCAATAGGGTTTGTCCCAGGTTCCGGTGGCATTGATGACGAACCGCGCCCTCCACGCGCCGCTGTTCGTGGCGATCCGCAGCCGGTTCCCGGCGGTTCGGGAAACTTGACGCACCTGCACCGGGCGTTGGACGCGGAGCCCGAATTCGGCTTCAAAGGCGCCGTAGTAACGGCTAACTACGGACGACGCCGGCTCCCGGGGATCGGGGGTGCCCAGCGGAAAGCGCGGCAGGTCATGGATGCCGTGGGCGGACCCGAGCGTCAGCGAGTCCCAGCGGTGCCGCCATGCGCCGCCGGGCCCTTCATTGGCGTCCAGCACCACGAAACCGGACTCCGGGACCAGACCCCGGCGCGCCAGGTAATACGCTGCGCTCAGTCCTGCCTGCCCGGCACCGATCACTGCCACGTCGACGTCCCGGTCCTGCGTCATCACCATCGCCTCTCGAACGGGAAAGCCCTGTATCTAAGTACCCCAACCGGCTCCTTCCCGTTCCTATTCCGGCGCCCCGTGCAGCCTCAGTCCCTACCCGGCACAGCTCCCGTAAGAACACATTCTTCAAGGACATATTCGGCCGCCGCAAAGCAGGGTCAGCTACGATGGTTACGTCGCAACTGGCGTTAGGTGGGTCACCACCAGGGAGCGGCACAGCAGAACAGACCACGGATCGCACGCCTGGGCCGAAGGTCACGCTTACCCTCTGTTCGTCATGCCCGGACTGCTGTCAGTGGACAGAACCCGGAGATGCCGCCAGATCAGCCTGACCCAACAGAACCCGTCCCCAGGAGATCCTTGTGAGACTATCCACCCAGCCCGTCACGGACGCAAAGCTGTCCGACGTGGACCCGGAAATCGCCGCTGTCCTGAACGATGAACTGGCACGCCAGCGCGGCACGCTGGAAATGATCGCGTCAGAGAACTTCGCGCCGCGGTCCGTCCTCGAAGCCCAGGGTTCCGTCCTGACCAACAAGTACGCTGAGGGATATCCCGGGCGCCGGTATTACGGCGGCTGTGAGCACGTGGATGTGGCGGAAAACCTTGCCATTGACCGGGCAAAGGCCCTGTTCGGAGCAGAATTCGCCAACGTCCAGCCGCATTCCGGGGCGCAGGCCAACGCGGCCGCCCTCTCCGCGCTGCTTCAGCCCGGAGACAAACTCATGGGCCTGAACCTGGCCCACGGCGGACACCTTACCCACGGCATGAAGCTGAACTTCTCCGGCAAGCTCTACGAAGTGGCAGCCTACGGCGTGGATGAGCAGACGTACCGGGTGGATATGGACAAGGTCCGGGAGCAGGCTCTCGCCGAGCGGCCGCAGGTCCTCGTCGCCGGCTGGTCCGCTTACCCCCGCCAACTGGACTTTGACGCCTTCCGCTCCATCGCCGATGAGGCGGGAGCCTACCTCTGGACAGACATGGCACACTTCGCCGGGTTGGTGGCTGCCGGGCTGCATCCCAACCCGGTGCCCGCGTCCGACGTCGTCACCTCCACCGTGCACAAGACCCTCGCCGGCCCGCGGTCGGGAATGATCCTGGCCAAGGAGCAGTACGGCAAGAAGCTGAACTCCAGTGTTTTCCCGGGCCAGCAGGGCGGGCCGCTGATGCATGTCATCGCCGCCAAGGCCGTGGCGTACAAGATCGCCGGCTCGGAGGAATTCCGCGAACGTCAGGAACGCGTGCTGGAAGGTGCGCGGATCATCGCGGACCGGCTGAACGCGCCCGACGTCGCGGAGCACGGCGTCTCGGTCCTCACCGGCGGCACCGACGTCCACCTGATCCTGGTGGACCTGCGCCACTCGGCCCTGGACGGCAAGCAGGCCGAGGACCTGCTGCACTCAGTGGGCATCACGGTGAACCGCAACTCCGTGCCGTTTGATCCCCGCCCGCCAATGGTCACCTCCGGCCTGCGGATCGGCACACCGGCACTGGCCACCCGCGGCTTCGGCGCCAAGGAGTTTACTGAGGTGGGCGAAATCATCGCCGCGGCGTTGAAGCCGGCACCCGACGTCGACGCGCTGCGGGCGCGGGTTGCCGCGCTCGCCGACAATTTCCCGCTGTATCCCGGACAGGAAGACTGGTAACGAACATGGAGAAGGGAAGCAACATGGAAGGTTCCGTCACGGAAACCCCCGAGAACGACAGCGTCAACCTGGGCTGGGAGAAAAAGGAGAAAACTCCCTTTGGCACTCCGGTGGCCGCACGGATCCTCGACGGGCGCAAAGCCGCCCGTGACATCAAGGAGGAGCTGGCCGAACGTGTGCAGGTGCTCAAGGAGGAACACGGCATCACCCCGGGGCTTGGAACTGTGCTGGTGGGCGACGACCCGGCCAGCCACTCCTATGTGGGCGGCAAGCACAAGGACTGCGAACAGGTGGGCATCAACTCCATCCGCCGCGACCTGCCCGGCGACATCAGTCAGGAGGACCTTGAAAAGGTCATCGACGAGCTGAACGAGGACCCGGCCACCACCGGCTACATTGTGCAGCTGCCGCTGCCGGCGCACATCGACACCAACGCCATCCTGGAACGGATCGCGCCCGAAAAGGACGCCGATGGACTGCATCCGGTGAACCTGGGCCGGCTGGTCCTGAACGTCAGCGAACCGATGACGTCACCGCTGCCCTGCACCCCGCACGGAATTGTGCAGCTGTTGGTGCGCAACGGGATTTCCCTGACCGGCAAGAAGGTCCTCGTCGTGGGCCGCGGCGTCACCGTGGGCCGCCCGCTGGGGCTGCTGCTCACCCGCCGCCCGATCAACGCCACGGTAACCCTGGCGCACACCGGAACCCTGGACCTGTTCGAGCACCTGCGCGAGGCCGATGTGGTGGTGGCCGCCGCCGGGTTCCCGGAAATGATCAAGGCCGAGGACTTGAAGCCCGGTGCCATTGTGCTGGACGTGGGAGTCACCCGGGTCACCGATCCGGACACCGGCAAGACCACCCTCACCGGCGATGTGGAGAAGGCGGCGGCCGATGTCGCGTCCTGGATTTCCCCGAACCCCGGGGGAGTGGGACCGATGACCCGGGCCATGCTGCTGTCCAACGTAGTGGAGGCAGCGGAGCGCGCAGCCGGCATTCTCGCCTAACTGTTCCTCGGGTCGGGGCTGGTGCACTAGGCTGTTCCAGTGCCGCAGATCACATCAGCCCCGACTGTCCCCAAGACCGCCTCTTCCACCGTCATTTCGGCCCGGAACCTCCGCAAGACCTACGGCGATTTTAATGCCGTGGACGGCATCAGCTTTGACGTCCCTGCGGGGGAGTCCTTTGGGCTTCTCGGCCCCAACGGTGCCGGCAAGTCCACCACCATGAAAATGATCGGCGGCGTGTCATCGCGCACCTCCGGGGACCTCACCGTAATGGGGTTGGACCCGGACCGGTTCGGGCCCGAGGTGCGCGCCCACCTGGGGGTGGTGCCGCAGCAGGACAACCTCGATGAAGACCTTCGCGTGCGCGAGAACCTCCTGGCCTACGGCCGCTACTTCGGCCTGCCCAAGAGTTACCTGGGTCCCAAGGCTGACGAGTTGCTGGAATTCGCCCAGCTGACGGACAAGGCCAAGGACCGGATTGAATCCCTCTCCGGCGGCATGAAGCGGCGGCTGACCATCGCCCGGTCACTGATTAATGATCCCAAGATCCTCCTGCTGGATGAGCCCACCACCGGGCTTGACCCGCAGGCGCGCCATATCCTCTGGGACAGGCTGTTCCGGCTCAAGGAAGCCGGGGTCACGCTGATCCTGACCACCCATTACATGGACGAGGCGGAACAGCTCTGCGACCGCCTGGTGGTGGTGGACAAGGGAAAAATCATGGCAGAAGGATCTCCTGCAGCCCTGATCCGAGAGCACTCCACGAGGGAAGTTCTGGAACTGCGCTTTGGCTCCGATCGCAACACCACGGTGGCAGGCGAACTGCAGGGAATCGGCAGCCGGATCGAAACCCTTCCGGACCGCGTCCTCATTTACGCCGACGACGGCGAGGCCGCCCTGGAAGCGGTCAGCTCCCGCGGGCTGCATCCCATCACTTCGCTGGTGCGCCGCTCATCCCTGGAAGACGTGTTCCTCCGGCTGACCGGTAGGAGCCTCATTGACTGAGCACCAGCTATCAGGCGCCCCGGTGGGGGATGCAGAGGCAAACCGGCATGCCGTGCTGGGGCTGCGCTCGCCGCTGACACCGGAGCAGACCGCATCCCGGACCCGCCGCTTCGGCGCCATCTACTACGCCGAGCACTGGATCCGGCGCATGCGCGGCTACGGGTGGACCGTGCTCATGACGGCGGTGGGCACCCCGCTGGTGTACCTCTTCGGTATGGGTGTGGGGCTGGCGTCGCTGGTGGACACCGGCGACGCGGCGTTCGACGCCGGCGACGGGACCACGGTCTCCTACCTCGTTTTCGTGGCTCCGGCCCTGCTGGCCACCGCCGCCATCATGGTGGCGGCCGAAGAAAACACCTACATGGTGATGGGTGGCTTCAAATGGCACCGCACCTACTACGGTCCCAATGCCTCGCCGCTTTCCAGTAATCAGCTGGTGGACGGGCACCTGATCGGTTTCTCGGTCCGGATGCTGATCACCACCGCCCCGTACTTTCTCTTCCTGCTGCTCTTTGGTGCTGTCGAGCAGCCGGGGACGGCCTGGCTCATGATTTTCACCGCGGCTCTTGGCGGTGTGGCCTTCGGTATGCCGTTGATGGCCTACAGTGCGTCATTGGAGGAGGACAAGGGGCAGTTCGCCATGGTGCAGCGCTTCATCGTGATGCCGCTGTTCCTGTTTTCCGGCACGTTTTTTCCGCTGGAGTCCCTACCCGGAGCCATCCGCTGGATCGGTTGGATTTCCCCGCTGTGGCACTCCACAGAGCTCGGCCGGATCCTGAGCTACGGCTACGCCGAGGCTCCGGCACTCACAGTGGTCCATGTGGCGTATCTGCTGCTTCTCGGTTTTGTCGGCTGGGTCCTGGCACGCCGGAACTTCACCCGAAGGCTGGGAAAATGAGTATGGAACAGACGACGGCGCCGCGTCTGGCCCCCGCACAGCTGGACCCTAAGGGGCGTTTCCTGGGGTCCCTCTATGCACGGAACATCCGCGCAGTCTTCGCCCGCGGGCTGAAGGCCACGTGGGGCAGCAACTATGCCGTCATGATCAGCGGGTTCGTGGAACCGGTGCTGTACCTGGTGGCCATGGGCATTGGGCTGGGTTCCCTCATCGGCACCGTTGCCGGTCCGGGTGGCGAACAGATCGGCTACGCCAACTACATCGCCCCGGCACTGCTGGCCGTGTCCGCGATGAACGGTGCGGTCTATGACTCCACCATGAACGTGTTCTTCAAGTTGAATTACGCAAAGCTCTACGAAGGCATGCTCGCCACCTCGCTGGGCCCGCTCGACGTCGCCCTCGGCGAAATCCTGCTTGCCCTGCTGCGCGGTGCCATGTACGCCACCGGCTTCACGGCCGTCATGGCAGCCATGGGGCTGGTGACCTCTCCCTGGGCACTGCTGATGATTCCGGCCGCCGTGGTGGTGGCCTTCGGGTTCGCCTCCTTCGGCATGGCAATCACCAGCTACATGAAGACCTTCCAGCAGCTGGAGTGGGTGAACTTTGTCATGCTGCCCATGTTCCTGTTCTCGGCGACCTTCTATCCGCTGAGCGTGTACCCCCAGGGACTCCAATGGGTCATTCAGGCGATGCCGCTGTGGCACGGCGTGGAAATGATGAGGCAGCTTAGCGTTGGCATGCTCACTTGGGCAACCGCCGGGCACCTGCTGTACTTCGTGGTCATGATCGGGTTGGGCCTGGTGCTCACGACGGGTCGTCTTCGGTCCCTGTTCCTGAAGTAGCCGCCAGCACCTGCCACGCCCTGCGGAAGACAAGCTCGGTGGGTTCGCTGAAAAGAACGAACTCAACAGACCGGACGGCTCGGGCCGGATAGTCCCGAACCGTCCGCAGGGCCACCTCGGCCACGGTTGCCGGGTCCCAGCCGTACACGCCGGCGCTGACGGCGGGGAAGGCCACCGTCTCGGCGCCGAGTTCTTCGGCGACGTCCAGGGACCGGCGGAAGCAGGAGGCTAACAGTGCTGGATCGGTTTCTCCGGCCCGGGCATTCGGTCCAACGGTGTGGATGACCCACCGGGACGGCAGGTCAAAGGCCGGTGTGGCCACAGCGTCTCCGGTGGCAAGGCCCTGCCGATAGGCTCCGGCCCGCAATTCCCGGCACGCCCCCAGCAGGGCCGGGCCTGCCGCCCGGTGGATGGCTCCGTCCACACCGCCGCCGCCCAGCAGGGAAGAGTTTGCCGCGTTCACGATGGCATCCGCTGAGCTGGCAGTGATGTCTCCGGTGGAGATGGTGATGTGCATGCGGCCAGTCTGGCACTGTGCCGCGCCCGTCCGCCAGTTTCCGGGCAACCTGTGCCCATCCGCTTCGGAACCTTCCGCATCCGGGGACCCCACCGGATCATGGAACTACAAAGGGTGGAACGGGCTCAGGCGCTCGAATCGCCGCCAGCGTGAGTTCCCGGCCGTTCCGGGAACAACCGGAGGAGTTCCAATGGCTGATCAGTTCGCAGGAAAGACCGCACTTGTGACAGGAGCGGGTTCGGGAATCGGAATGGCTGCGGCGGTGGCGCTCGCGGCGGAAGGCGCCAACGTCGTCGTCAATGATTTGGATCTGGAAGCGGTACAGGCTGTAGTGAACTCCATTCTGGCGGCCGGCGGCGCCGCTGTGCCCTCCGTGGGGGACGTCGGAACCGCCGAAGACGTGAAGGGCGCGGTGGACACCGCCGTGGGCGAGTTCGGCGGCCTGCATCTGGCCTTCAACAATGCCGGCATTGGCGGACCCTTGGGACTGCTGACCGACATCGACCTGGAGGGCTACCGCCGGGTCATCGATGTGAACCTCAACTCGGTGTTCTACGGGATGTATTACCAGATCCCCGAAATGCTGAAGGCCGGGGGAGGCGCCATCGTGAACATGTCCTCCATCCTGGGGATGGTCGGTTCCGCCACTGCGGTTCCCTACGTCACGGCCAAGCACGGCGTGACGGGCATGACCCGGGCGGCAGCCCTGGGATACGCCAACCAGGGCATCCGCGTGAACTCCGTGCATCCGGGCTACATCGACACTCCGCTCCTGGAAAACCTGCCGGAAGAGGTCTATGCCTCGCTTGTGGGATTGCATCCGGCGGGTAGGCTCGGCACCGCCGAGGAGGTGGTGCAGGTGGTCCTTTTCCTGCTTTCCGACAAGGCGGCCTTCGTGACCGGCTCCCAGTACGCCGTGGACGGCGCGTACACCACCCAGTAGGAGGAACTCGATGATCGGCTCATGGCACGCGACCGTGATTGACTGTCCGGACCCGGATTCGCTGGCGTCCTTCTACGAATCCCTGCTGGGCATGATCCGCGTGGAGCATGAGGATGACGGCTCCTGGGTCACCATTGGCGACGCACCGGACCGCCCGGCGCTCGCATTCCAGCGGGTGTCCGGGTACACGCCGCCGCAGTGGCCTGGTCAGGACATTCCCCAGCAGCTGCATCTGGACGTCAGAGTGCCGGACCTGGACCTCGCCGAAGCGCAGGTCCTTGCCCTGGAAGCCACGAGTATGGACAGCGGAAGCGAGTCATTCCGGGTGTTCCTGGATCCCGCCGGGCATCCGTTCTGCTTGGTCGCCTGGTAGCGGGGTCCGCCCAGGACATCAGCGGGGAGGGCAACAGGTTTCGCCGGGGGAGGACGGTTTAACGGCTTCCCTTCCGAGTTTGAGACAATGAAGCCATGCAGTCCCTCCCTCACGGCATGAAGCCGCAGACCTCGTCCAAGCCCCGCCGCGGCGTGAGCCAGAAAATGGCATCCTACGGCATGACCCTGATGCTGTTTGTTTTCCTCGTTGCCGTGCTGTTTGCAGCCAACGAGAACGACTTCGTCGGGTGGGTGGTAGCCATCATTTCGCTGATTTGGCTCTGCCTGTTTGCCTTTGTGGTCTTCAGTGTCCGCGGAGCCGCGCGCAAGGCGGGAGCGAAGCTCGCTGAAGCACAGGACACCCTCAACCGGGCGGCCGGCGGCACACCGAGTGTGCAGGTCATTGACGAGGCCACCACCATCCGGGACCAGAAGCTGGATCACAGCTTCAAGATTGTCCAGGTGCAGGCCCGCGTCATCCGGGAGAACCTCGGCAAGGATGAGGACCAGGTGAACCGCGCCCTGGAGACCATCGAGATCACGTCGCACAACGCCCGTTCCATGATCAAGAAGGACGACGACGGCCCCGTGGAGGGCACCCTGGTGGATTAGTCCCACCCCTGCCGCCGGGGACAGGCATCCCAGCGGTCCAACAGCCGGAGAAAGCGGACACCAGACTGTGCGGACGCGACGCGTGCCGCCCCAAAGTGAACCGCACGCTACTGAGGAGTATGGTTATTCGCGTGAGTTTGGCATCAGCAGGAGAAACGGCCGGTCCGGCAAAGGCGCTGCGCATTGCGACAGTGAACGTGAACGGCATCCGCGCCGCCTACAAGCGCGGGATGGCCGATTGGTTGGCGGAACGGGATGTGGACATCCTCTGCCTTCAGGAAGTGCGGGCACCCGATGCAGTGGTCCGTGAACTCCTTGGTGACGAATGGAACATCCTGCATGCGGAGGCGGAAGCCAAAGGCCGGGCCGGGGTGGCGATCGCTTCCCGCATCGCGCCGTCGGCTACCCGCGAGCACATTGGAGACGAGTACTTTGCGATGTCCGGCCGCTGGGTGGAGGCCGACTTCAAAGTGAGCGTCGACGGTGCCGAGAAGATGCTGACCGTTGTGAGCGCCTACGTCCATTCCGGTGAAGTGGACACCCCCAAGCAGGCGGACAAATACCGCTTCCTGGATGTCATGACCGAGCGCCTGCCCGCACTGAAGCAGCAGAGCGACTATGTCCTGGTGGTGGGAGACCTCAACGTCGGGCACACCACCCTGGACATCAAGAACTGGAAGGGCAACGTCAAGCGCGCGGGGTTCCTGCCGGATGAACGCGCCTACTTTGACCGGTTCTTCAGCGACGAGATCGGGTACACCGACGTCGCCCGCAAACTGGCCGGCGACGTCCCCGGGCCGTATACCTGGTGGTCCTGGCGCGGACAGGCCTTCGACAACGACAGCGGTTGGCGCATCGACTATCACCTCGCCACCCCCGGGCTGGCCGAACGCGCCGTTTCCGCCGTCGTCGACCGGGCCCCCACCTATGACAGCCGCTTCTCAGACCACGCTCCCGTTGTGGTCGACTACCAGTTCTAAGGTTGAAACCATGAGTACCTCCACTTCCTCCGGCCGCCAGCGCATCCTTTCCGGGATGCAGCCCTCCGCGGACTCTCTGCACCTGGGCAACTATCTTGGCGCGCTGGTGAACTGGGTCCGGCTGCAGGATCAGTACGACGCTTACTTCTTTATCCCTGACCTGCATGCCATCACCGTGCCGCAGGACCCCGCGGACCTGCGCCAGCGCACCCGGGTCACCGCGGCGCAGTACATCGCCGGCGGGGTGGACGTGGACAAGGCGACGCTTTTCGTCCAGTCACAGGTTCCCGAGCATGCCCAGCTCGCCTGGGTGCTGAACTGCCTCACCGGTTTCGGTGAAGCTTCCCGCATGACCCAGTTCAAGGACAAGCAGCAGCGGTTCGGGGCGGACGCAGCGTCCGTGGGATTGTTCACCTATCCGATCCTGCAGGTTGCGGACATCCTGCTCTACAACCCGCACGGGGTCCCGGTGGGGGAGGACCAGCGCCAGCATGTGGAGCTCAGCCGGGATCTCGCCAAGCGCTTCAACTCACGTTTCGGTGAGACCTTCATCGTCCCCGAGGTCTTCGTGCAGAAGGAAGCGGCGAAGATCTACGACCTGCAGAACCCCACGGCCAAAATGTCCAAGTCCGCGGCCTCGCCCGCCGGACTCATCAACCTGCTGGACCCGGACAAGGTCATCGCCAAGCGCATCAAGTCCGCAGTCACCGATGACGGCACGGAAATCCGCTTTGACCGGGAAACGAAGCCCGGAGTCTCCAACCTGCTGTCCATCTACTCGCTGATTTCCGGCCGCAGCGTCGACACTCTGGTGAAGGAGTATGAAGGGAAGATGTACGGGCACCTCAAGGTGGACCTGGCCGAGGTGGTCACCGAGCACATCCGTCCCATCCGGGAACGGGCCCTGTATCTGCTGGAAGATCCGGCCGAACTGGACCGGCTGCTCGCTGTGGGCGCCGCCAAGGCACGGGAAACGGCGTCGGCTACACTGGCCGATGTGTACAGCAAAGTGGGTTTCCTGCCCTTGGGCTCCACCGCGGTCTGACCCATGAGCCTCTGGAACCCGATGATCCAAACTGCCACCGTCGAGGGCGACGGCGGCCGCAAGGACGTGCCCGACTGCACCGGTGTGGGGATCGTGATCGGTGTGCCTGAGCCCATGGCCACTGAACTGCGCCGGGCAAGGGCCTCATGCGGGGACCCCATGGCTGCGGTCATCCCGGCCCACATCACGGTGGTCACCACCACGGAAACCAATGACTGGGAGGCTATGGCAGCGCATGTGCGCAGGGTGGCCAGGAGGCATGCCGCTTTTGATGTGACCCTGCGGGGTACGGCCACGTTCCGTCCCGTCTCTCCGGTGGTCTACGTGCGGGTGGATGAAGGCTACGAGGAGTGCACCGCCCTGCACAAGGAAATGCAGAGCGGCCCGCTGGCACGGGACCTGCCCTTCCCCTACCACCCTCACGTCACTGTGGCCCACGACGTGAGCGAGGCCGGCATGGACATGGCCATGCACGCCCTGCGGGACTACGAGTCGCGGTTTACGGTGAGCACCGTCGGGCTGTATGAGCACGATGTGAGCGGTCTGTGGAAACTGCGCGAAGAGGTTGCACTCCGGCGCTGATTCAGCGCTAAGCCCGCCTGCTCCCGCTGAGGGTCAATCTTCTTCAGCTGCTGTGCTTCCTCCGCCGGTCAGGTAGACGGCGGACCAGGCTGCAATGATGTCCGCGGCCCGGCTGGTTTGGCCACGGTCCACCATCAGATGGTCGCTGCCCTCCAGGGAAATGAAGTTGCGGGGGTGGCGTGCGGTGGAGAAGATCTCGCTGGCATTGTCGATGCCCACAGTGTTGTCGGTGGGGGAATGCATCACGAGCAGGGGACGGTGCAGTTCCCTGATGCACCCGGTCAGGTCATGGGACTCGAGGTCGCTCATCAGCTCTTCCCTGATCTCCATGTTCCGTCCGCCCAGGTCCACCTGCGCCGAACCCTCCTGCAGGATGGTGTCCCTCTCATGTTCGAACAGGTGAACCACATGGGAGGGCTGGAAGGGAGCAGCGATCGTGACGACGGCGTCGACGTCCGGAAGGTTCCCCGCCGCGGCCAGGACGGCTGCTCCGCCCAAGGAATGGCCGATCAGCAGCGAAGCCTTCCGTCCCTCACCGCGCATAAATGCCACGGCGCTGCGGACATCAGCCACCTTAGTGCTGAACGTTCCGTCTTCCCATGCTCCGCTGGAGCCGCCCAGTCCGGCCGCATCGTAGCGCAGGACCCCGATGCCGTGCCCGGCGAGGGCCTTGGAGATGCGTGATGCGGCGGCACTGTTCTTGCCCAGTGTGAAGCCGTGGCAGAACACCGCCCAGGCGCGGACCTCGCCGTCGGGCAGATCAAGGGTGCCGGCAAGGGTGGTGTTGTTGACGCCGGGAAAAGACACGGACTCGAATACGGGCATGGAAACAACCTATACATCAAATGGACGGAGGCGGCGTCCGGCTGCCCTTTCGGGCTGCCAGACGCCGCCTCCGGCGGCGAAACGGAACTGCTAGACGGAGCGGCTCAGGATGGCCTGCTTGACCTCGGCAATTGCCTTGGTCACCTGAATGCCGCGGGGGCATGCTTCCGAGCAGTTGAACGTGGTGCGGCAGCGCCACACGCCTTCCTTGTCATTAAGGATTTCCAGGCGCATGTCTCCGGCGTCGTCACGCGAGTCGAAGATGAAGCGGTGGGCATTCACAATGGCAGCCGGGCCGAAGTACTGGCCGTCGGTCCAGAACACCGGGCAGGAAGACGTGCACGCAGCGCAAAGGATGCACTTGGTGGTGTCGTCGAACCGTTCCCGGTCTTCCGCGGACTGCAGGCGTTCCTTGGTGGGCTCGTGGCCCTTGGTGATCAGGAACGGCATGATTTCACGGTAGGACTGGAAGAACGGTTCCATGTCCACGATCAGGTCCTTCTCCACGGGGAGACCCTTGATGGGCTCCACGAGGATGGGCTTGGACGTGTCCAGGTCCTTCAGCAAGGTCTTGCAGGCCAGCCGGTTGCGGCCGTTGATGCGCATGGCATCGGAGCCGCAGACACCGTGGGCGCAGGAGCGGCGGAAGGAGACGGAACCGTCATGCTCCCACTTGACCTTGTGCAGGGCGTCCAGCACGCGGTCCGTGCCGTACATGGTCAGCTTCCACTCGTCCCAGTATCCTTCGTCAGATACCTCGGGGTTGTAGCGGCGGACCTTGAGCGTGATCTCGAACGAGGGGATGTCCCCGCCCACAGATTCCGGGAGTTCGATCTTGGAGGCAGGCTCCGCGATTTCCGTTGTCATTAGTACTTCCTCACCATCGGCTCGTAGCGCGTGAAGACGACCGGCTTGGTGTCCAGCCGAATGCCGGCGGTGTGCTCGTCATTGGCGGCTTCATCAACCTTGTACGCCATCGAATGCTTCATGAAATTCTCGTCGTCACGCTCGGGGAAGTCCTCACGGAAGTGTCCGCCGCGTGATTCCTCGCGGTGCAGCGCTGCCACGGTCATGACCTTGGCGAGTTCCAGCAGGAAGCCCAGTTCCACGGCTTCCAGCAGGTCCAGATTGAAGCGCTTGCCCTTGTCCTGGACGCTGATCTTCTTGTACCGCTCTTCGAGCGAGGCAATGTCGGTCAGCACCTGGTTCAGCGTGTCTGCGGTGCGGAACACCTGCATGTTGGCATCCATGGTGTTCTGCAGGTCCCGGCGGATTTCCGCAACCCGCTCGGTTCCCTCGGAGTTGCGGACCATGTCCAGCAGCTCGATCGTGGTGGCTTCCGGGTTTTCCGGCAGGTCCACGAAATCAGCGCTCAGGGCATACTCGGCGGCGTAAATGCCGGCGCGCTTGCCGAAAACGTTGATGTCCAGCAGGGAGTTGGTGCCCAAGCGGTTGGAGCCGTGCACGGAGACACAGGCCACTTCACCGGCTGCGTACAGGCCCGGGATCACGGTGTCGTTGTCCTGGAGGACTTCGGCCTTGATGTTGGTCGGGATGCCGCCCATCGCGTAGTGCGCGGTGGGGAACACCGGCACCGGCTCAGTGTAGGGCTCCACACCGAGGTAAGTGCGGGCAAACTCCGTGATGTCCGGGAGCTTGGCGTCAATGTGCGCCGGTTCCAGGTGCGTCAGGTCCAACAGGACGTAGTCCTTGTTCGGGCCGCAGCCGCGGCCCTCGCGGACCTCGTTGGCCATGGAGCGGGCCACGATGTCACGGGGAGCAAGGTCCTTGATGGTGGGGGCGTAGCGCTCCATGAAGCGCTCACCCTCGGAGTTGCGCAGGATGGCGCCTTCGCCGCGTGCTGCTTCGGAAAGCAGGATGCCCAGGCCTGCGAGGCCTGTCGGATGGAACTGGAAGAACTCCATGTCTTCCAGGGGGATGCCGCGGCGGAACGCGATGCCCATGCCGTCACCGGTGAGGGTGTGTGCGTTGGAGGTGGTCTTGAAGACCTTGCCCGCGCCGCCGGAGGCGAACACCACGGACTTGGCCTGGAAGACGTGCAGTTCGCCGCTGGCCAGATCGTAGGAGACGACGCCGGCAACGCGCTTCTGCCCGAAGCTGTCCGTAACGGTCAGGAGGTCCAGAACGTAGTACTCGTTGTAGAACTCCACGTTGTGCTTGACGCAGTTTTGGTACAGCGTCTGCAGAATCATGTGGCCGGTGCGGTCAGCCGCGTAGCAGGCACGGCGGACCGGTGCCTTGCCGTGGTCGCGGGTGTGGCCGCCGAAGCGCCGCTGGTCAATGCGGCCCTCGGGCGTGCGGTTGAAGGGCAGGCCCATCTTTTCCAGGTCCAGCACGGCGTCGATGGCTTCTTTGGCCATGACCTCGGCTGCATCCTGGTCCACCAGGTAGTCACCGCCCTTGACGGTGTCAAAGGTGTGCCATTCCCAGTTGTCTTCTTCGACGTTGGCCAGTGCTGCGCACATGCCGCCCTGTGCCGCACCGGTGTGCGATCGGGTGGGGTACAGCTTGGTCAGTACCGCCGTATGTGCGCGCTGGCCGGATTCAATGGCGGCACGCATACCGGCGCCGCCGGCGCCGACGATGACGACGTCGTACTTATGGACCTGCATACCAGATGCTCTTTCTGTTGAAACTGAGAAAACTTTTTGTGGAGTCCGTCCAAGTAAGGGGCGGACCTGCGGCTAGGCCTTGCAGAAGTCCGCGATCAGGTCGGCGGGGGCGCCGGCGGGGCACGGATCAAAGGTGAAAATCACCAGGGTGCCGAGCACAATGATCACGACGGATGCAACGTAGAGGATGGTCTTCAGCGCCATCCGGGTGGAGTTCTTGTCTGCGTAGTCGTTGATGATCACGCGGACACCGTTGGTTCCGTGGAGCATGGCCAGCCAAAGCATGACCAGGTCCCAGACCTGCCAAAGCGGGCTCGCCCACTTGCCGGCAACAAAACCAAAGTCAATGGCCTTGACGCCGTCGCCCACCATGAGGTTGACGAAGAGGTGGGTGAAGATCAGCACGATGAGGAGGGCACCGGAGATGCGCATGAACAGCCATGCGATCATCTCGAAGTTGCCTTTTCCACCCGCAGTGCGCGCGTACTTGGGGGCGATTCGGCCGGAGCGCGGAGCCTCGACGGAGACGGCTTCGTTGGTTGATGTACTCATGGCTTAGTGACCCCCGAAAATGATGGGAAGGGTACGAACGGAGAAAACGATCATGGTGACCGCCCACAGGCCGACGACGCTCCACAGCATCTGGCGCTGGTACTTGGGGCCCTTCTTCCAGAAGTCAATCAGGATCACACGCACGCCGTTAAAGGCGTGGAACACGATGGCGGCGACGAGGCCGATCTCGCCGAGGCCCATGATGGGGTTCTTGTATGAACCGATCACCACGTTGTAGGCCTCCGGTGAAACACGCACCAGTGAGGTATCCAAAACGTGGACCAAAAGGAAGAAGAAGATCACCACGCCGGTAATACGGTGTGCAACCCACGACCACTGGCCTTCACGGCCGCGGTAGAGCGTGCCTGCTGGTAACTTCGACACTGAATTTTCCTCCCTGCGACGCAGCGGCGCTGGCGTGTTTTCCACGCAGTGATGACGCCGGTGCGACAGCAATATAAGCTCAAGCATAATCTAGGTCCCCCGCTGGGCGCTTTCAATTTAGGTGGCCCTATCATGTGACCCTCGTTACACTGCGTGACACTGATGACTGCGGACTCCGAGCGTCACTCCGGGCTGCACCGGGCGCCGTCGGCTAATCTTGGCTCTGATGAATACCGAACCGACAAACCCTGATCCTTCCGCAGCGGACTTCGACCGCTTTTACGGCGTCATTCCTGCGGGCGGAGTTGGCACGCGCCTGTGGCCGCTGTCCCGGGCCGCTGCCCCCAAGTTTCTCCACGACCTGACAGGGTCGGGGTCCACACTGATCCGGGCCACCTATGACCGTCTGCGTCCGCTCAGCGGTGACCGCGTCATGGTGGTGACCGGTACGCTGCACCGCCAGGCGGTGCGCAAGCAACTTCCCGAGATCTCCAATGAAAACCTTGTTCTGGAGCTGGAGCCCAAGGATTCTGCTGCGGCCATCGGGCTCGCGGCAGCCATCCTCTTTAAAAGGGATCCGCACATCATCATGGGTTCCTTTGCGGCGGACCAGGTCATTGCACCGGTGGACGTCTTCCAGGACGCGGTGCGGGAGGCGATCCACACTGCAGCGCAGGGGTTCATCGTCACGATCGGCATCCACCCCACCCACGCCGCCACCGGATTCGGGTACATCCGTGCAGGTGATCCGCTGGAGATTGCAGGGGCGCCGAGTGCGCACTCGGTCGTTGAATTCGTGGAGAAGCCCTCGGAAGAGGTGGCGCGGACCTACCTGAAGAACGGGCATTACAGCTGGAACGCAGGAATGTTCGTGGCGCCGGTGGACCTGATGCTCAAGCACCTGGAAGCGAACGAGCCGGAACTCTACATCGGCCTGATGGAGATAGCCGAGGCTTGGGACACTCCGAAGCGGCGTGAAGTGGTGCGCCGGGTCTGGCCCACGCTGCCCAAGATCGCGATTGATTACGCCGTAGCGGAGCCCGCAGCGGCTGCCGGCGATGTCGCCATGATCCCGGGCATCTTTAATTGGGACGACGTCGGAGACTTCGCCGCAATCGGCCGCCTGAACCCAGCAGAGGAAAACAGCGACCTCACCGTGATGGGTGAAGGCGCTCGGGTTTACTCGGAGAATGCCTCAGGAATCGTGGTGTCGGACACCAAGCGGGTAATCGCCCTGATCGGCATAGAGGATGTTGTCATCGTCGACACCCAGGACGCGTTGCTGGTCACCACCAAGGAACATGCCCAGGAAGTAAAAAAGGCCGTGGAGCATCTGAAGGCCAGCGGGGACACCGACGTCCTGTAACGGGCTTCATTTGGACGCGTAACACAGAACATCGTCACACGGTTCCCGTAACAGGAGCCTCAGTGGCTACCCTAGAAAATGTGTCTACAATCCCACTGAACAGTTCATCGGTACCCTCCATGCGGGGGAGCGTCGCACCGATTCTGGGTGAGCTGATCGCGTTCCGCCGGGACCTTCACCAGCACCCGGAATTGTCGACGAAGGAATTTCGCACGACGGACCGCATCGTTGAGGCTCTGGAAGCGGCAGGCCTGCACCCGGTCCGGCTGGAAGGCACGGGTGCCTACGTGGACATCGGGGACGGGCCGCTGCTGATTGGCCTGCGTGCCGACATTGACGCGCTGCCGGTGCTCGAGGAGACCGGACTGCCGTACGCGTCCGTCAACACCGGCATCACCCATGCCTGTGGCCATGACATCCACACCACGGTGATGGTGGGCGTGGCGCAGATCCTGGCCAAGCTCAACGACGCGGGAGCCCTCGGCGGACGGGTCCGGATTGTTTTTCAGCCCGCTGAAGAGGTCATGCCCGGCGGTGCGCTGGGCGTCATCAAACAAGGTGTCCTGGAAGGGATGCCTCGGATCCTGGCGCTGCACTGCGATCCGCGGATCGACGTTGGGCAGGTGGGCACCCGGATTGGGGCCATTACCTCGGCATCGGACACCATCCGCATTGAACTGACCGGCCGCGGCGGCCACACCTCCCGGCCGCACCTCACCGAGGACCTCGTCTTTGCACTGGCGGAGATCGCCGTCAGCGTCCCCGCCGTGCTGTCCCGCCGCATCGATGTGCGCAGCGGAGTGTCGGTTGTCTGGGGCCAAATGCATGCCGGCTCCGCGCCCAACGCCATTCCCGCGCACGGCTTTATGGCCGGAACCATGCGCTGCCTGGACGCTGAAGCCTGGTACGCAGCCGGGGAACTGCTGGACGACGTCGTCCGCCAGATAGCTGCGCCCTTCGGCGTGGATGTGACGCTGGAACACACCCGGGGCGTGCCGCCGGTCATTAATACTGACGCGGAGACGAGCCTGATCGAGGTCGCAGCACGCGCGGAACTGGGGGAGGACTCCATCGTCCTGGCGCCGCAGTCTATGGGCGGCGAGGACTTCGCCTGGATGACGCAGGCCGTGCCCGGTGCTCTGATGCGGCTGGGGACGCGCACGCCCGGCGGCGAAACCTATGACCTGCACCGCGGCGACTACGACCCTGATGAGCTGGCAATCAGCACCGGCGTCAGCGTGATGGCAGCGGCCGCGGTACGGGCTGCGCGGAGATTGCGGCACTAGCCCCAGGCTGGCCCCCTTGTTGCACCTGCCCGGCAGACGTATCGCGTCATTTGCTTGCAAATAATAACAACATGTAAACAAATTCATCCCCTGAGCGTTATTTGCATCACGGTGTGTGTTGCAGGACATAGGATGGCCTTGCCGCGATCCACCGATGGACGGAGCGCTGCGCCACGCGATGCCCCGCTTCTCCCTGGAGCGGGCAGGAACAGAGTGACTCTGTGTGTGGACCCCATTTTCTTTCCTGGAGGAACATTGAAGAACTTCCCGCGCAGCTTCAAGCGCAACGCCGGCGTTTCCGCCGCCATGCTGGGCGTTTCGGCGCTCCTGCTCTCCGGCTGCGGCGCCGCCCCCGAAGAAGAGGACAGCTCCTCCGAGGCCGCGGGCAGCGCGAACAGCGACTTCACCGCCTGCATCGTTTCCGATGAGGGCGGCTTTGATGACCGCTCGTTCAACCAGTCCAGCTATGAGGGTCTGAAGGCTGCAGAGAAGGATCTGGGCGTCACGGTCCGCGAAGCCCAGTCCCAGTCCGAGACTGACTTCCTTCCGAACCTGGACTCCATGATCAGCGAAGGCTGCAACCTCACGGTAACGGTCGGCTTCCTGCTGGCGGATGCCACGAAGTCCGTCGCGGAGGCGAACCCGGACCGGAACTTCGCCATCGTTGATGACAACAGCATCGAGCTGGACAACGTCAAGCCGATCATCTACGACACGGCAGAAGCTGCCTTCCTGGCCGGCTACGTAGCGGCCGGCACCTCCGAAACCGGCAAGGTGGCCACCTACGGCGGCATCAACATCCCCACCGTAACCATCTTCATGGACGGCTTCGCCGACGGCGTGGAGTACTACAACGAGCAGAACGACGCCGATGTAGCGCTGCTGGGCTGGAACAAGGCCGATCAGACCGGATCCTTCGTGGGTAACTTCACGGATACCGTGGCCGGTAAGACCACCACCCAGAGCTTCCTCAACGAGGGCGCCGACATCATCATGCCGGTTGCCGGCCCCGTTGGCGACGGCACCCTGGACGCCATTGTCGAAGCCAATGCAAACGGCGGCAACAACAAGGTCATCTGGGTTGACTCCGACGGTTTCGAGACCAACGACAAGGGCACCGAGTACATCCTGACCTCGGTCATGAAGCTCATGGGCGAAGCCGTTGAAGAGGTCATCACCACCGACGTCGAGGGCAGCTTCGACGCTGAGCCGTACATCGGCACCCTGGAGAACGGCGGCGTTGCACTGGCTCCGTACCACGACCAGGAAGATGCCGTTCCGGCCGACGTCAAGTCAGCTGTGGACGAGATCAAGGCCAAGATCATCTCCGGTGAGATCACCGTGGAATCTGCCGCCAGCCCCCAGTAACAAGGGGTAAGCGGCACCTGAACCGCCGTTCGTCCGGCTGCGTTGCAGCGGGGGGACGGCGGTTCATTCTGTTCCGGGTACTCTCCATAGAGAGAAGCCCACACACTCAGACACAAACAGATTGGTTGGGGTTGTGAAACTCGAACTCAAGGGCATCACCAAGCGCTTCGGCACCCTGGTTGCCAACGACCACATAGACCTGGTCATCGAACCGGGTCAGGTCCACAGCCTCCTCGGGGAGAACGGCGCGGGCAAATCCACGCTCATGAATGTCCTCTACGGCCTTTACGAACCCACCGAAGGCCAGATCCTGATCAACGGCAAACCCGTTGTCTTCTCCGGTCCCGGGGACGCCATGGCGGCCGGAATCGGCATGGTCCATCAGCATTTCATGCTGGTGCCGGTCTTCACCGTCGCGGAAAACGTGGCGCTGGGACATGAAAGCACCAAGTTTGCCGGCACGCTGAACCTTGAAGCCACCCGCACACGTATCCGGGAGATTTCTGACCAGTACGGGTTCGACGTCGATCCCGATGCCGTGGTGGAAGACCTGCCGGTGGGCGTGCAGCAGCGCGTGGAAATCATCAAGGCGCTGATTCGTGACGCTGAAGTCCTGATCCTCGACGAGCCCACTGCAGTGCTCACGCCGCGGGAAACCGACGAACTGCTGGCCATCATGCGGCAGCTGTGCGACGACGGGAAATCGGTGGTCTTCATCTCGCACAAGCTGCGTGAGGTCAAGGCGGTTTCCGACGTCATTACCGTGATCCGGCGCGGCAAGGTGGTGGGTGATGCGCCTCCCAGCGCTTCGACCACCGAGCTGGCCTCGATGATGGTGGGCCGCTCCGTCAGCCTGAACCTCAATAAGGCCCCTGCGGAGCCCGGCGCCAACACCTTCTCCATCCGAGACCTGGTGGTGCGCTCCGACACCGGACAGGCCGTCGTCGACCACGTAAGCCTCGACATTGCCAAGGGCGAGATCCTCGCCGTCGCCGGCGTCCAGGGCAACGGGCAGACCGAGCTGACCGAGGCCATTATGGGCCTGCAGAACCACGTCACCGGCTCCATTCTGCTGGACGGCAATGAACTCGTGGGACGCAGGGTTGAGCAGGTTATCGACGCCGGCGTGGGCTTTGTGCCCGAAGACCGCAGCGTTGACGGCCTCGTTGGCACCTTCACCGTCGCTGAGAACCTGATCCTCAACCGCTACAACAAGGCCCCGTTTGCACGCGGGTTGTCCATGCGGCCGGCGGTTGTGGCAGCCAACGCCGGAGAAAAGATCGAGGAGTTCGATATCCGGACCCAGTCCGCCGAGGCGGCAGCGGGAACACTTTCGGGCGGTAACCAGCAGAAGGTAGTCATGGCGCGTGAGCTCTCGCGTCCGCTGTCGCTGTTCATTGCCTCCCAGCCGACCCGCGGCGTCGACGTCGGGTCCATCGAGTTCCTGCACAAGCGGATCGTGGCAGAGCGCGACGGCGGGACCCCGGTTCTGATCGTGTCCACCGAGCTTGACGAGGTTCTGGAACTGGCCGACCGCATCGCCGTGCTGTACGGCGGCAAAGTCATGGGAATTGTCCCGGGCAACACCTCACGCGATGTCCTGGGCCTCATGATGGCCGGGATGCGCGCTGACGAAGCACTTTCGCACGAACGCGAGACTAAGGGAGGGGCGCAGTGAGCCCGGAGGAGAAAAACAGGCAGCCGGGCGAACCAGCCCATCGGAAAGAGGAAGCAGAGGCCGAAGAGATGCGGCTGCTGACCGCTGCCGAAACCGCAGGCGGGGCGCTGCCGCCGCCGCCCGTTCCGGTCCCCGAAACAGAGTTGCACCCGGAAGAGAAGCAGGCATCGGTCCTGCACCGCATCGTCACGGGCGACGCACTGGTTTCAGTGCTGGCAGTGGTGATGGCGCTGATCGTCGGCGGGCTGCTCATCGCGCTCACTGACGAGGACGTTGCCGAATCAGCGGGGTACTTCTTCTCCCGGCCCGGGGACCTGCTGGGTGCTGCCTGGTCGGCTGCCTCCGGCGCCTATGCCGCCCTGTTCCAGGGATCAATCTTCAACTTTAAAGCCGATTCCTTCTCCCGGATGATCTATCCGCTGACCCAGACCCTGACGGTTGCAACACCGCTGATCTGTGCCGGGCTCGGCGTGGCCCTGGCCTTCCGGGCCGGTCTGTTCAACATCGGTGCGCAGGGCCAGATCATCATTGGCGCCACTCTGGCCGCATGGGTTGGGTTCAGCTGGCACCTGCCGGTTGGCCTGCACCTGATAGTGGTCATCCTCGCCGGAGCAATCGGCGGCGCAGTCTGGGGCGGCATTGCCGGCCTGCTCAAGGCACGCACCGGCGCGCACGAGGTCATCGTGACCATCATGCTCAACTACATCGCGATCCAGCTGGTGCTCTTCCTGCTGACCACTCCGGGTTTCCAGCGCCCGGGATCCACCAACCCGATCAGCCCGCAGCTTGACGACACCGCCATGTTCCCGCCGCTGCTGGGCAGCGGCTTCCGCCTGCACTGGGGTTTCATCATGGCCATCGCAGCCACAGTCTTCATCTGGTGGCTGTTGAACCGCTCAACCGTTGGCTTTGAACTGCGCGCAGTGGGCGCCAACCCTGCGGCTGCGCGGAACGCCGGCATCAGCACCACCAAGGGCTATGTCATCGTGATGCTCATTGCCGGCGCACTGGCCGGTCTCGCCGGCGTCGCGCAGGTCTCCGGCACCGAGAAGGTGCTGACCTCCGGGGTGGCCGCGAGCTTCGGCTTCGATGCCATCACGGTGGCGCTGCTGGGCCGTTCTTCCCCGTGGGGAACGTTCGCTGCAGGCCTGCTGTTCGGCGCTTTCCGCGCCGGCGGTGTCACCATGCAGACCAGCACCGGCACCAACATTGACATTGTGCTGGTGGTCCAGTCGCTGATCGTCCTGTTCATTGCTGCACCGCCGCTGGTCCGTTCCATCTTCCGCATTCCGCCGCCCGGTGCCTTCAAGACGGCCGGCAAACGCAGCACCAAGAAAGCCAACGCAGCCGGAGGAGCAGCATGAGCACCGCAACCGCACCCGCTTCCACCGGCCGTCCGGCCGCATCCGAGGCCATCCGGAGCTGGAAGACACCCATCATTCTGGGCGTCCTGGCGATCCTCGGCTTCATCCTCTTCGGGCTGGCAGCGCCGTCTTCCGACGTCACCTTCCGCCTTACCGAGGACAACGCAGCCATCCAGCTGCCCAACCTCGTGGTCTCGGCGCCCGTCCTGGGCTGGATCGCCTCGGTGGTTCTGCTGGCCTCGGCTGCTTACGCAGCCGTTTTGGTCAGCCGGTACCAGCGCATTCCGGTCTGGCTCATTGCCGTGTTTGCGGTGTTCTTCATCGCAGCCTTCCTGACCTGGTCCATCGGCAGCGCCCGCAGCCCCAGCGTTGCCCTTTACGGCCTGCTGGCGGGGTCCTTCACCCTGGCCTTCCCGCTGATCTTCGGTTCACTCTCCGGGGTGCTCTGCGAACGCTCCGGCGTGGTGAACATTGCCATTGAGGGACAGCTGCTCTTCGGTGCATTTGCCGCCGCCGTTGCCGGATCGCTGTCCGGCAACGCGTTCGTGGGACTCTTCGCCGCAGCCGTTGCCGGTGTGCTGGTGTCCCTGGTGCTGGCCGTCTTCAGCATCAAGTACATCGTGAACCAGGTGATCGTCGGCGTCGTCCTGAACGTGCTGGTCTCCGGTCTCACGGGCTTCCTGTTCTCCACGGTCCTGGCTACGGATGCGGCCAAGTGGAATTCCCCGCCGCGCCTGCCGTCCATTCGGATCCCGCTGCTGGCGGATATCCCCATCATCGGCCCGATCCTGTTCAACCAGTCCGTGATCGGGTACCTGATGTACGTTGCCGTGGCAGCCATCTACTTTGGCCTGTTCCACACCAAATGGGGCCTGCGCACCCGGGCAGTGGGCGAGCACCCCAAGGCAGCTGACACCCTGGGCGTGAACGTGAACCGCACCCGGTTCCTGAACGTCCTGCTCGCCGGCTCGGTAGCCGGCGTCGGCGGCGCGTTCTTCACCCTGGTGGCTGTCTCCTCCTTCAACCGGGACATGACGTCCGGTCAGGGATACATCGCCCTGGCGGCGCTCATCCTGGGACGGTGGAATCCGATCGGGGCGCTGTTCGCAGCGCTGCTGTTCGGCTTCGCCTCCAACCTGCAGTCGGTGCTGAGCCTGCTCGGCACCCCGGTCCCGAACCAGTTCCTGGCCATGCTGCCGTACGTAGTGACCATCTTCGCCGTCGCCGGCGTGGTGGGGAAGTCGCGCGGCCCTGCCGCGAGCGGCATACCGTACATCAAGGGGTGACCAAAGGAAGGCGCCCTTTCCGGCAATTACTGCCGGAAAGGGCGCCTTCCCTTAACCCGCACAACCAAAGGCCGCCGGCCTGAACCGGCGAAACTGCTTCAAGTGAGGAAGCCATGACAGAAAACACCGAAACCCCCGCCCCTGTGGACTGGGCCGAACTCACGGAGACGGCCCGCGCGGCACTGGCCCACGCCTACGTTCCCTATTCGAAGTACCCGGTGGGAGCGGCCGCCATCACCGATGACGGCCGGATCATCTCCGGGTGCAACGTGGAAAACGCCTCCTACGGTCTCACCCTCTGCGCCGAATGCGCACTGGTCAGTTCCCTGCACATGACCGGGGGAGGACGCCTGGCAGCGTTTGTCTGCGTGGACGGCGCCGGAGAAATCCTCATGCCGTGCGGCCGATGCCGGCAGCTGCTGTACGAATTCCGGGCACCGGGCATGCAGCTGCTCACCGTCAGCGGCATCAAGACCATGGACCAGGTCCTGCCTGACGCCTTCGGCCCCCAACATCTGGAAGGATAACCACCATGAGTGCTGAGAAGTTTGACGCCGTGGACATTATTGGAATCAAGCGGGACCGGGGCGTGTTGTCACCGGAACAAATTGACTGGACCATCGATGCCTACACCCGCGGGGCCATCGCTGATGAACAGATGGCCGCACTGAACATGGCCATCCTGCTCAACGGGATGACCCGCTCCGAGATTTCCCGGTGGACAGCAGCCATGATTGCCTCCGGGGAGCGGATGGACTTTTCCTCCCTGGGCAAGCCGACCACCGACAAGCATTCCACCGGCGGCGTGGGGGACAAGATCACCCTGCCGCTGGCACCCCTGGTTGCCGTCTTCGGCGTCGCCGTTCCGCAGCTTTCCGGGCGCGGGCTGGGCCACACCGGCGGAACCCTGGACAAGCTCGAAGCCATTCCCGGCTGGCGTGCCGACCTGTCCAACGAGGACCTGATGAAGCAGCTGGCCGACGTCGGCGCCGTCATCTGCGCCGCCGGCGCGGGCCTGGTCCCGGCGGACAAGAAGCTCTACGCACTGCGCGACGTCACCGGAACGGTGGAAGCCATCCCGCTGATTGCCTCCTCCATCATGAGCAAGAAGATCGCCGAGGGAACCGGCTCGCTCATCCTGGACGTGAAGGTGGGCTCCGGAGCGTTCATGAAGGACGAGGAGAACGCCCGCGAGCTGGCCGAGACAATGGTGGCGCTGGGCAAGGACGCCGGCGTCAACACGGTGGCACTGCTGACAAACATGGCCACGCCGCTGGGCCTCACCGCCGGAAACGCCATTGAGGTGCAGGAATCCGTGGACGTCCTGGCCGGCGGCGGCCCGGAAGACGTCGTGGAACTGACCGTGCGGCTGGCGGAGGAAATGCTGGCCGCCGCCGGCCTGCCCGACGCCGATCCGGCAGCCGCCCTGAAGGACGGCCGTGCCATGGACGTGTGGAAGCGCATGATTTCCGCTCAGGGCGGCGACCCCGACGCCGCACTGCCGCAGGCACGTGAATCCGAGACCATCTATGCACCCGCTGACGGTGTGCTGCTGGAACTGGATGCCCTGTCCGTGGGTGTCGCCGCATGGCGGCTCGGAGCAGGACGGGCGCGGAAGGAAGACGCGGTCCAGGCAGGCGCCGGTGTCCGGATGCATGCCAAGCCGGGCGCCCAGGTCCGGGCCGGCCAGCCGCTCATGACCCTGCTGACGGATACGCCGGAGAAATTCGAGCGTGCCAAGGAAGCCTTGGAAAACGCCGTCGTCATCGGTCCCGAAGGGTCCCGTCCCGCGCAGAAGCTGATCATCGACCGCATCAGCTGACTGTCCCGGATACTTAACCGCCCGCCACCCCGCCGCCGGCGGGTTGGCGGGCACCAATGCGTTGGTGGCATCGTTGTAGGTACCAGAGACCGATTCCGAGGAGAGACGCCTGCACGTGCTGAGCGCCGCAATGGACAGTATTAACAACTTCATCCTGACGTCCGCCGACGCTTGGTGGGTCTACTTGGTGCTGTTTACCTTCTGCCTGATTGACGGATTCTTTCCGCCCGTGCCGAGCGAATCCATCGTGGTGGGACTGGCCGCGCTGGTGGCCACCGGCGCCGGCCCCAACCCTTGGCTGCTGATGGCGGCAGCCGCTGGCGGCGCTTTCCTGGGCGACAATCTCGCCTATCTGATGGGGCGGGGAATCGGTATTGAACGCTTCCGCTGGATGCGGGGACCACGGATGCAGCGCGGATTCGTCTGGGCCCGCAGGGAGCTGGACAAGCGTGCTGTCTCCCTCATTCTGGTGGCCCGTTTCATTCCCATCGGCCGTGTGGTCGTTAACCTCACCGCCGGAGCGACCGGTTTCCCGCGGCGGCTCTTTGTGGGCCTGACCGCGATGTCGGCGGTGCTGTGGGCGGCTTACAGTGTTGCCGTTGGAGCAGTGGCCGGCACCTGGTTCAAGGACAATCACCTGCTGGGTGTTGTGGTTGCCATTGCGGTTGCCATGGTGCTGGGCCTGATCATCGACCGGGTCATCACCAAGCTCCGCGGCCCCACACCGCTGCAGACCAACCGGGACGCGGCTCGTTTGCGTGTCCAAGCGGCTCGGGCAGCCCAGTCATCAACCGCATCCCAGTCTTCAACCACCCGCCGGACCGATGGCGGCACCGAGGGTGCCCGGCATGCCGATGACACCAAGCAGGACACTGAAAACCGGGCCGAAACACCCTGAACGCGGCCCGCCCCGAACAGTGCCGCAGCTCACGTAGAGTTGGAACCGTGACTGAGCCTATTCTTCTTCCTGCCTCTGACCAGACCCTCGACATCCGCAACCTGCCCAAGGTTTCACTGCACGACCATCTTGACGGCGGGCTGCGTCCCGCAACGATCATCGAGCTGGCCGCACAGGCCGGACACGATTTGCCCTCCACAGATCCGGTGGAGCTGGGGGAGTGGTTCCGCGAGTCCGCGGATTCGGGCTCCCTGGTCCGGTATCTGGAAACGTTTGACCACACGATTGCCGTAATGCAGACCCGTGAGGGCCTGGCGCGGGTGGCCCGTGAATTCGTTGAGGACCTCGCCGACGACGGCGTGGTCTACGCCGAAATCCGCTGGGCACCGGAGCAGCACCTCAAGGGCGGACTGAGCCTGGACGAGGCCGTGGAAGCGGTCCAGGACGGCCTGGACGCTGGAGTGGATGTCGTGGAAGCGCAGGGGCGCCTGATCCAGGTGGGCCAGCTCCTCACCGCCATGCGCCATGGCGACCGCGGCATGGAAATTGCAGAACTGGCCGTCCGGCACCGCCACAACGGAACCGTGGGCTTTGATATTGCCGGCGCAGAGGACGGCTTCCCGTCCTCCCGCTTCGCGGACGCTTTCACCTATCTGGCGGAGAACCAGTTCCCCGTTACTGTGCATGCCGGCGAGGCTGCCGGGGTGGACAGCATCAAGGATGCCCTGGTGCACGGGCGCGCACTGCGCCTGGGACACGGCGTGCGGATCGCCGAGGACATCGAGGTGGACTTCGACGACGATGCCGACGACGCCGGCAGCGCTTCAGAAGGCCTTGGAGATGACACCGCGGTGGGCATGGTGACCATTGGACAGGTGGCCGGCTGGGTCCGGGACCGCGGGATTCCGCTGGAAATCTGCCCCTCCTCGAACCTGCAGACCGGTGCCATCACCTCCTTCGGCGCGGATATCGAATCCCACCCGATCGACCTGCTGTACCAGACGGGTTTCCAGGTCACGGTGAACACCGACAACCGCCTGATGAGCGGTGTCACGCTGACCGGCGAATTCGAGCTGCTGGCCGAAGCCTTCGACTATGACCTGGATGACATTCTGGAACTCACCATGAACGCCGTGGACGCCGCGTTCCTTCCGCTGGAAGAACGCGACGCGCTGGCTGCCTATGTGACGGAAGGCTTCAACCAGGCCCGTGGCTGATTCAGCGCCCAACAGCGACAGCGATGACCTGGGCCGGCGGTTCACCCGCCTGGCCAGAATCATCGCCGTCCTGCGTGAACGCTGCCCGTGGACGGCCGCGCTGACGCACGAGTCCCTGCTGGAGTACCTCGTCGAGGAAGCCTACGAGGTTGTCGAGGCGGTGGAAGCAGGTCACACCGGTCCGCAGGATGCCGATGAGCTCTCCGGAGAGCTGGGCGACGTCCTGTTCCAGGTTCTGCTGCACGCCCGCCTGCAGGAAGAATCCGGTCATTTTGGCATCGGGGACGTGGTGGATGCCCTGACCGCCAAGATGATCCGCCGCAATCCCCATGTCTTTGCCCCGGACGGCTCCGTCAGAACGGAAACCACTGACGATCCCGAGGAAATTGAACGCGCCTGGGATGAGGTCAAGAAGAGGGAAAAACCCGGTCGGACCTCGCCGTTCGACGGTATCCCGGCAGGACTGCCGGCGCTTTTGCTGGCGGCTAAAACCCTGGACCGGGCCCGGCGCGCCGGGCGAGAGGTTCCGCCGGCCGCACCGGACCCAGCTCCGGAGCGTATGTGGCGGGGTTCCGACGAGCTGGGAGACCACCTGTTCGACGTCGTGCGCCAGGCGCAGGCGCAGGGTCTGGACGCGGAAGCCGCGCTGCGTGCCGCAGTGCGCCGCTTTACGGCCGGGCAATAGGGTGTTCAGCGTTTCAGTGCAACCGGGTATAAGTCGGATTGGCGCCCAAGGGCCTTACTAAGGCGCCGGTTTCAACTAGGCTGGAAGCAGACAGCGTGGCCCGTTTCATAGGCCGGGCTCAAGTTACCCCTAGCGTTCCAACGAACAGGAGCATTCCCATGGCAATCATTGATGCCATTCACGCCCGCGAAATCCTGGATTCCCGCGGAAACCCCACCGTTGAGGTAGAGGTTCTGCTCGATGATGACACGTTCGGCCGCGCGGCGGTCCCCTCCGGCGCTTCCACCGGTGCCTTCGAAGCCAATGAGCGCCGCGACGGCGAAAAGACCCGTTACCAGGGCAAGGGTGTCCTGCAGGCCGTTGAAGCGGTCATCGAGCAGATCCAGCCCGCACTGCTGGGCTTCGACGCCGCCGACCAGCGCGCCATCGACCAGGCCATGATCGACCTGGACGGAACCGAGAACAAGTCCAGCCTGGGCGCCAACGCCATCCTCGGCGTGTCCCTGGCCGTGGCCCGCGCCGCCGCCGAATCCGCAGCCCTGCCGCTGTACCGCTACCTCGGCGGCCCGAACGCGCACATCCTGCCCGTGCCGCTGATGAACATCCTCAACGGCGGCTCGCACGCGGACTCCGACGTCGACATCCAGGAATTCATGATTGTGCCCCTGGGCGCACAGACCTACTCCGAGGGCCTGCGCTGGGGCGTTGAGGTCTACCACAACCTCAAGTCCGTGCTGAAGGAAAAGAACCTCTCCACCGGCCTTGGTGACGAAGGTGGTTTTGCTCCGAACCTGCCCTCCAACCGTGCAGCCCTGGACCTGATCCTCGAGGCCATCACCCGCGCCGGCTACACTCCCGGAACGGACATCGCCCTGGCCCTGGACGTTGCCTCCTCGGAATTCTTCAAGGACGGCGCCTATGTCTTCGAAGGACAGAACCGCACCGCCGAAGAAATGTCCGCGTACTACGAGGAACTGGTCCGCGACTACCCGCTGGTTTCCATCGAAGATCCGCTGGATGAAAACGACTGGGACGGCTGGGCTGCTCTGACGGCACGCCTGGGTGACAAGGTCCAGCTGGTGGGAGATGACCTCTTCGTCACCAACCCCGCCCGCCTGGAGACCGGCATCAAGATGAACGCCGCCAACTCCCTGCTGGTCAAGGTGAACCAGATCGGCACCCTTTCCGAAACCCTGGACGCCATCACCATGGCCCAGCGTGCCGGTTACACCACCATCACCTCGCACCGCTCCGGCGAGACCGAGGACACCACGATCGCTGACATCTGCGTGGCCACCAACGCCGGCCAGATTAAGACGGGTGCCCCTGCCCGCTCCGAGCGCGTAGCCAAGTACAACCAGCTGCTGCGCATCGAAGAAGAGCTCGACGACGCCGCACGTTACGCAGGACGCAGCGCGTTCCCGCGTTTCACGGCAGAGTAAGCCTGCTGCTGGTGGGTACCCTCGTTAACGAGGGTGCCCGCCAGTTGTGTTTAAATGCCGTTGTTCACCGCCGCCGGGCAGCCCACGCCAGTTTCGCTTATCAAGGAGTTTCATGCCCACCCGACGTCCGAAAGTTCCCAAGGCAGGATCCGGCGCGGACGGCTCCAACGCCGGTGGGCGCACCGGCCGCACTGCGGATAAGCCGGCCCGGCGACGGAACGCCGCCGCGGATCCGGACACCATCAGTGCAGTGAAACCGGTGGACAGCACGTCGGGCTCACCCAAGACGGACCCGCCCGGGACCGGCTCAGCCAGGACGGCCAAGCCGCGTGCAGCGAACACCGCAGCGCAGGCTGCCAAGCCCCGGGCGAAGACCGCCAAGCAGCCGTCCGCACCGGGAACCGGCGAGGACCCGGTGCAGGGCAAAGCTGCTGCCGCTGCCGGAAGGCTCCGCCGCCGGTCCCGGATTTTGTCCGAAGGCTCCGCCGCCGGACCGTCCGCGGAGGAAACCTCCGATGACCTGCGCCCCGTTCCGGCGAAGGCTTTCTCCGGGCGGTTGCTGGTCCTGGCCATGGTGACACTGGTGGTTACGGTGCTGTTGGCTCCCTCGGTGAACACCTACCTGCACCAGCGCTCGGACATTGCGGCCCTGGAAGCTGAGATTGCCGAACAGAAGGAAACCGCCCAGGCGCTGGAGGCCCGGCTGGAGCGGTGGGAGGATCCCAACTACATCAAGCAGCAGGCACGGGAGAGAATTTTCCTGGTGATGCCGGGGGAGAGCCGGTACCTGGTCAAGGGTGAGCACGGGGTGGAGGACGTGGAGCAGGAGGCACAGGAGCAGGAAGATGACCTGCAGTGGGTTGACGCGCTGTGGGACTCCGTCAAGAGGTCCGCCAACGCTCCCTAGGGTGCCTCCGTGCCGCCGGAACCGGACCCTGCGGCGCCGGCGGCGTTCTGCGCACAGTAATCTTAGAAGCGCAGTTATCAATCGCCCGGGCCTCGTCCAGGCCCCCAGGAAGGAACCTCCGGCATGACCCAGGAGCAGCTCACCCCCACCTCCGCAGACTTGGAGACCCTGAGCCGGCAGCTCGGCAGGCCGGCCCGCGACGTCGTCGAAATCGGTGCCCGCTGTGTCTGCGGCAACCCCCTTGTTGCCACCACGGCTCCGCGTCTGAGCAACGGCATTCCCTTCCCCACGACGTACTACTTGGCGCACCCGGTCATCACGGCCGCCGTATCCCGCCTCGAAGCCTCCGGCCTCATGGCCGAAATGACCGAGCGGCTGGAACAGGATCCCGAGCTCGCTGCCCGTTACAGGTTGGCGCACGAGGCCTACCTTCAGGTGCGCGATGAGATTGGTGCCCGCACCGGCGTCGGCCCGGTTCCCGAAATCGACGGCGTCTCCGCCGGCGGCATGCCCACCCGCGTTAAGTGCCTGCATGTGCTGGTGGGCCACTCCCTGGCCGCAGGTCCCGGCGTGAACCCGCTGGGCGACGAGGCGCTGGATCGCATCTCCGAATGGTGGACCCGGGATCGCTGCTATTGTGAGGGCGCGTGGGACACCACGGGTCCGGCGCCCAGCCGTGACCTGAGCCGGCACACCAAGACCCAGGGGCTTTCTCCCGAGGAACTGGATGCCAAGCGTGCCGCCCGCCGCGAGGCCACGGAGGCCGCCAACGCCGAACATCAGGGGGATGCCGTGCAGGACGAAGCCAGCGCACCACAGCAGCCGGACGCTGAACACAGTGGCCGGCCTGCCGCCCGCCCGACAACCCGGGTTGCGGCCGTTGACTGCGGAACAAACTCCATCCGCCTGCTCATCGCCGACGTGACGCAGGACGGCGGCGTGCCCAAACTGACCGACGTCGTCCGCCTGATGCGGGTCAACCGGCTGGGACAGGGCGTGGACGCCACCGGCCGGCTGGCACCCGAGGCCTTGGAGCGCACCTTCGAAGCAGCGGACGAGTATGCTGCCCTGATCCGCGAGCACGGTGCCGAGCGCACCCGGTTCGTGGCCACCTCAGCCAGCCGCGACGCGGAAAACCGTGAAGAGTTCGTGGCGGGAATCCGCCAGCGCCTGGGCGTGGAGCCCGAAGTCATCACCGGAGACGAAGAAGCGGCACTCTCCTTCGCCGGAGCCACCAGCGTGCTGGGTGCCGGCAACGGCTCCAAGACCCTGGTCGTGGACCTCGGCGGCGGCAGCACGGAATTTGTCCTGGGCACCTCGGACGGTGTGTTGGCCGCGAAAAGCACCAACATGGGCTGCGTACGTTTCACCGAACGCCACCTCATCTCCAACCCGCCCACCGAAGCGCAGATCGCGGCGGCGCGCGGAGAGGTCCTGGACATGATTGCCCAGGTGCTTCCTACGGTCCCCCTTGCAGACGCCGACCGTCTGGTGGGAGTCGCCGGCACCATCACCACAGTCACGGCCCACGCACTGCACCTGCCGGAGTATTCCGCCGAGGCGATCCACGGCACTGAGCTGGACGTAGCCCGGATTGACCAGTCAGCCCGCGAGCTGCTGCACATGGACAGGAACGCACGCGAGGCGTTGCCGTACATGCATCCGGGCCGCGTGGACGTGATCGGCGCCGGCGCCCTGATCTGGCAGACCATTGTGGACCGGGTCTCGGAACTGACGGACGGAAGGGTTACCTCCGCGGTCACCAGCGAGCACGACATCTTGGACGGCATAGCACTGAGCGCTGCGCGGTGACCCGGGCGTCGGCGGTTTCCGGACCGCGGCAGCGAAGGGGACGGGGCGGGATGCTGGTGGCTGCGCTGCTGGCGCTGACCTTCGTTCCGGCCGCCCCCGCTTCCGCTGACGAATGGCGGGACAAGCAGTACTGGCTCGCGGACTACGGGTTTGACGAGGCCTGGGCCGTGAGCCAGGGTGAGGGCGTGAAGGTGGCGGTCATCGACACCGGCATCGACCCCACCCACCCGGATTTGACCGGTGCGGTCACCGGAGGCACCGACGTTTCCGGTGCCGGAAACCCCGCCGGCAGCACTGGACTGGGCAACAACCCAGCGCACGGAACGCTGGTGGCAACGCTCCTGGCGGGGCGGGGGCATGCCCCCGCCGAGCCGGAGCCCACCGCTGCGCCGGAGAAGGATGCGGGGAAGGACACTGAGAAGACCCCGGCACCCGCCAAGAAAAAGAAGAACTCCGAGGGGATCATTGGCGTGGCACCCAAGGCCGAGCTGCTGGCGGTTTCGGCTTGGATTGGTCCGGACAATCCGGCGGGCATTCCGATCGAGGACCAGATCCCGGCTGCCATCAGGTGGTCCGTGGACAACGGCGCCAAGGTCATCAACATGTCCCTGGGCAGCAGTTCCCCCTCGTGGCCGGAAAGCTGGGACGACGCCTTCCTGTATGCCGAGCAGCAGGATGTGGTGGTGGTGGTCGCCGCCGGCAACCGCGGCGTCGGCATGGTCCAGGTGGGGGCCCCGGCCACCATTCCCGGTGTGCTGACCGTGGCAGGCGTGGATCGCAACGGCGAAGCAAGCCAGGATTCCTCCTCCGAAGGGATCAGCATTGGCGTTGCCGCTCCGGCTGAAGACCTGGTGGGCGGCCTGCCGGGCGGACCGGCCCGGTATGCGGGCTGGAGCGGAACCTCCGGAGCAGCTCCGCTGGTGGCGGGCACCGCAGCCCTGATCCGTTCCGCCTATCCGGAGATGAGCGCAGCGGATGTCATCAACCGCATCATCACCACGTCCCGCGACGCCGGCGCACCCGGGCAGGACACCCTCTACGGTTACGGGATCCTCGACGCGGGGGCGGCACTGACCGCCGACGTTCCGTCAGTGACTGCCAATCCGCTGGGCAACATTGCGGACTGGATTCGCATCCACCGCCGGGACACGTCCACCGCTCCGGCGGCGGACGCTCCGGTGGCTGTTGAACCGACGTCGCCGAACCTGCCCGAACCCACCGTGCCGGTGGCGCTGGTGCCCGGGGACAAGCCCGATCTGTTGCCGGGAACCCTTGTCCTGGGCTTCGGCGGATTGACCCTGGCGGTCGCTGCCGCAGGAGCGGTTGCCGTCGTCCGGGCACGCCGCCGGGACGCGGAAATCCCGCCCCCGGAGGACACGGACACAGGCGAGTTTGAGTCTTCCAAGGTCTCGTGAAGGTTTTCACAAACTAGGGGTAGCATGGGGGTATGGCATCTAAGACTCAGTTTTCAGACCGTCCCCGCGTCCTGGTGGTTGGTGGTGGTTACGTTGGGCTCTACGTAGCGAAGAACCTCCAGAACAAGGTCAAGGCTGAGGGTGGCATCGTCACCGTTGTGGACCCGCTGCCCTACATGACCTACCAGCCGTTCCTCCCCGAGGTTGCCGCAGGCACGATCGAAGCGCGTGACGCCGTCGTGTCCCACCGCATGCACCTGAAGAACACCGAACTGATCACCGGCAAGGTTGTTTCCATCAACCACGCCGCCCGCACAGCCGTGGTTGAACCGGCTGACGGCGGCGAAGCCTTCGAGCTCCCTTACGAGGACGTCGTCCTCGCGGCCGGCTCGATCACCCGCACCTTCCCGATCCCGGGTCTCGCCGAGGCCGGCATTGGCATGAAGACCATTGAAGAAGCAGTGGCCACCCGCAACCACGTGCTGGAGCGGATCGAAACCGCATCCCTGATGCCCGCCGGCCCGGAGCGCGAGCGCGCCCTGACCTTCGTCGTCGTCGGCGGCGGCTTTGCCGGCATTGAAACCCTCACCGAAATTGAGGACATGGCGCGCGACGCCGCACGGCTCAACGACCGCCTGAAGCGTGAAGACCTCCGCTTTGTGCTGATCGAAGCCATGGGCCGCGTCATGCCCGAGGTCAAGCCCGACCAGGCTGAGTGGGTTGTCTCCAGCATGCGCGAGCGCGGCATCGAGGTTCTGCTGAACACCTCGCTGGCATCGGCTGAGGGCGGCGTCCTGAAGCTCATCAACATGGCGGACAAGTCCCCGGCCGGCGAGTTCGGCACCGACACCCTGATCTGGACCGCCGGCGTGCAGGCCAACCCGATGGTCCGCGCCACCGACTTCCCGATCGACGACCGCGGCCGCGTGCGTGCCAACGCTGAACTGCGCATCACCGGCGACGACGGCCCCCTCGAAGGTGCCTGGGCTGCCGGCGACGTCTCGGCCGTTCCGGATCTCTCCGGCGGCGGCGTGGGCGGTTTCTGCGTTCCGAACGCCCAGCACGCCGTGCGTCAGGCCAAGCTTCTTGCCAAGAACATCGTGGCCGCCCGCTACGGCGAGGGCAGCGTCGAAGAGTACAACCACAAGAGCCTTGGTGCCGTTGCAGGCCTGGGCCAGTACAAGGGCGTCGCCAACATCATGGGCTTCGGCATGAAGGGCTTCCCGGCCTGGCTGGCACACCGCGGCTACCACGGCATGGCCATGCCCATGTTCGAGCGCAAGTTCCGCGTGGTCTCCGGCTGGCTGCTGAACGTGACCTTCCGCCGCGACCTGACCGACCTGCGCAACCTGAAGACCCCGCGTGCAGCCTTCCAGGCGGCTGCCACACCAGCCAAGAAGAAGGAAACGGTCAGCAAGTAGGTCTGGCCCTCCAACAGCGCGTACGACGGCGGTTCCTCCTTCGGGAGGGGCCGCCGTCGTTTTTTCCGAGGTGTTGCGTCCATCCAGTAGGCTTGACCAGAAGCTTTTGCTTCAGCCCCAGTAGCCCAATGGCAGAGGCAACAGACTTAAAATCTGCGTGTTGTCGGTTCGAGTCCGACCTGGGGTACCGCTGCGCCTAGGCAGTTTCCTGCGTGCGGCCGGGAGGATTCACCACTCCCGCCTCATCTGGATGTGCAACCCGCAGATGCGCCGTGACCATGCGCACCCCCTCTTCCTCCGTGTCAACGTCATGTTCCCAGCTGCACGAGCAGCACCTGGCATGCGGAGTGCCGTCCGCTGCCACGGACACGCCCCAGGCGTCGTCCGGCAGCAGGTAGAAGCCGCCGTAGGTGCCGGACCACTCCCGAAGCGGGGGTTCCCTCTGACTGGTGCTGCGCTGCTCGATCATGCAGGTAATTCGGAGTTGCGCGGTGTAAGGATGGCCCGAGCTTGCTCCCGCGGGGGAGTGCCCCGCCGAAGGACCTCTGTGTCCGTTGGGACGGCGCCACGGGCTGGGGTGTTATCCCCGTCTGACCTGCTTCTTTGCCGGGAGCCGTCCCTCCGGTCTTCCTGCCCGTGATCCGGACTGCCGGCTGTTGCCGGAGTTGTCCGTGATGCCCGCCACCGCCGTGTGTTTGACGCGACACGTGATCTGCCCTCATACTTGGAATCGATTCCATGGAATCGATTCCACAACGGTGTAGGGAGCAGTGTGCGGTCAACGACGATCAAAGACGTGGCAGAAAGAGCCGGCGTCTCCGCGGCAACCGCCTCCCGCGTTCTCTCGGGTCATTCCGCGACCTCCGAGGACGCCCGCCTGGCCGTCCGCACGGCAGCCGAAGAACTGGGCTTCCGTCCCAACGCCCAGGCCCGGTCCCTGCGCAAGACCAGCACCCAGACCATCGGCCTGCTGCTGCCCGACATCCGCAATCCTTTCTTCGCTGACCTGGCCCACGCCGTCGAGCAGCGGGCCCGCGAGTTTGGCTACCTCACGCTGTTCGGCAACGCCAACGAGAGCCAGGAGCAGCAGGACAGCTACGTGGACGTCATGCTCTCGCAGCGCGTCGACGGCCTGATCGCCGCTCCGCAGGGCGAGGCCCGGGACCTGTCCGGCCTTCTCGCCGGAGAGGTGCCCACGGTGTTCGTGGACCGCGTGGTCGACGGCGCGGAGGTCCCCACCGTCACCGCGGACAATGCCGGCGGCATCACCGACGCCGTCCGCCACCTCGCAGCGCTGGGCCACACCCGGATCGGTTACATCGCCGGACCCCAGGCCACCTCCACCGGACGCGAACGGCTGGAGGCCTTCCGGGCCGCCGTCGTCGAAACCGGAAGCGACCAGGACGCCGATCTCGTGTACTTCGGTGATTTCCAGTCCGCCAGCGGTGCGGCAGGAGCACGCTTCCTCCTGGACCTGGAGGTTCCGCCCGCTGCCCTGCTCGCCGCGGACAGCCTGATGAGCATCGGTGCGGTGGGTGTCTGCAACGAGCGCATGCTCTCCATCGGCAGTGACCTGGCCTTTGTGGCCTACGACGACATTGAAGCCTTCACGCTGGTCAACCCGGCGCTGACGGTTATCGCCCACGACGTCCACGCCATGGGGCGTCTGGCCGTTGACCTGCTGATCGCGGAAATAGCCGGGGAATCACCCCCGTCCGTGGTGCTCCCCAGCAGGCTCATCATCCGCGGCTCGACACCGAGCCTTTCAGAAGGAAACCCAGTATGAGCGAGAAGTCCATCCTGACGCTGGAGGGCGTCACCAAGTCCTTTGGGCCGGTGACGGTGATCGACGGCGTCACGGTCCATGTGCGCCCGGGCAAGGTCCAGGTGCTCCTGGGTGAAAACGGCGCCGGAAAATCCACCCTGATCAAAATGATGTCCGGGGTGTACCAGCCCGACGGCGGCCGGATCCTCGTGGACGGCCAGCCGGTTTCGCTGCCGGATACCAAGGCGGCCGAAGCCCTGGGCATTGCCACCATTCACCAGGAACTCAACCTCGTGGGCTCCATGTCGGTGGCGGAGAACATCTGCCTGGGCCGGATGCCGCGAAAATACGGACTCGTGGACCGCCGTGCCATGAAGTCCCGTGCGCGTGCCGCCCTGGACCTGATTGGCCTGGACGTTGATCTGGACCAGCCGGTGGGGGAGCTGGGCATCGCCCGCCAGCAGCTGGTGGAAATCGCCAAGGCGTTGAGCCTGAACGCCCGGATGCTCATCCTTGACGAGCCGACGGCGGCACTGACCACCCGCGAAATCGCCTCCCTCTTCGCCGTGGTCGAAGACCTGCGGCGGAAGGGCGTGGGCATGGTGTTCATTTCCCACCACCTGGACGAAATTGCCACCATCGGAGACTCCGTTTCGGTGCTGCGTGACGGCAAGTTCGTTGCGGAAGTTCCGGCCGACACGCACGAAGACGAGCTGGTGCGCCTGATGGTGGGCCGCGAAATCAGCCAGCAGTTCCCCCGCCGCCGTGAGTACGACGGACCGGACCGGACCCTGCTCGAGGTGCAGGGACTCTCCACGAAGGGGCTGATCCACGACGTTTCCTTCTCGGTCCGTGCCGGCGAGGTCGTTTCGCTGGCAGGCCTGATGGGAGCGGGACGCACTGAGGTGGTGCGTGCCATTGCCGGGGCCGACTCCTATGCCTCCGGGACCGTGAAGGTCCGCGGCACCGTGCTGCCCAAGGGCGACATCGGCGCCGCGATCCGTGCCGGCATCGGACACGTGCCCGAGGACCGCAAGGTCCAAGGCCTGGTGCTCGGCGCAGCCGTCAACGACAACATCGGCTACGCCACTCTGGCCTCCACCTCCAAGGCGGGCGTAGTGGACTTCGCCGGCCAGCGCCGCCGCGCCCAGGAGGTGGCAGACCGGCTGCAGATCCGCATGCACAACTTGGATCAGGCAGTGGGCTCGCTGTCGGGCGGCAACCAGCAGAAAGCGGTGTTTGGCCGCTGGATCGTCGCGGAGTCAACCGTGCTGCTGCTGGACGAACCCACCCGCGGCGTTGATGTGGGCGCCAAGGTGGAGATCTACGAACTGATCAACGCCATCACCGCAGCCGGCGGCGCCGTCGTCATGGTGTCCAGCGAACTTCCCGAGGTTTTGGGAATGAGCGACCGGATCCTCGTGATGAGCGGCGGACACATTGCCGGTGAACTCGATGCCGACGGCGCCACGCAGGACGCCGTGATGTCACTGGCGGTGCGGGATATACAGCGTGACCTGGAAGACGAACTGATGAAGGACGGATCATGAACAAGGCAGCGGTGCAGACACCGGAAACGGGTGTGCGGAAGCAGGCACCGACAACGGGTGCACGAATCAAGAAGCTCCTCGCGGACAACGGAGCCCTGGTGGGACTCGTGGTCCTGGGGCTGGCGCTCTTCATTGCCACCCCGGACTTCCTGACGGGTCCGAACCTCCTGAACATCGGCATCCAGGCCTCCGTGATCGCGGTGCTGGCCTTCGGTATGACTTTCGTGATCGTGGCTGCCGGGATCGACCTCTCAGTGGGGTCGGTGGCGGCACTGTCCGCCATGGGATCGGCCTGGATGTTCACACAGGGCAACCTGCCCGGCTGGATGGCGCTGGTGGGCGGCCTGCTGATCGGTGCCCTGAGCGGTGCCGTGAGCGGCTTCGCCGTCGCCTATGGCCGGCTGCCCTCGTTCATCGCCACCCTGGCCATGCTGAGCGTCGCCCGCGGATTGACCCTGGTCCTGTCCGACGGACGGCCGATCGCCACTGCGGATGAGGTTTCCTTCCTCGGCAGCAATGTGGGACCGATTCCCATGCCCATTGTGGTTCTGATCATTGCCGGCGTTGTCGCCGCCCTGATCCTGAACTACACCGTGATTGGCCGCTACATGTACGCCGTCGGCGGCAACACCGAAGCCGCACGGCTTTCGGGCATCCCCGTGCGCCGCGTCCTGGTGACCGTCTTCGCCCTGTCCGGGCTCTTTGCAGCGCTGGCCGGGCTCCTCCTCTCCGGACGCCTGGACTCGGCGCAGCCGCAGGCCGCATCCGGCTATGAGCTGGACGCCATTGCCGCCGTCGTCATCGGCGGAGCCTCCCTGGCCGGCGGCATCGGACGGATCAGCGGCACCCTAATCGGTGCCCTTGTCCTGGTGGTGATCCGCAACGGCCTGAACCTCTTGAACGTCTCCTCGTTCTGGCAGCAGGTCGTGATCGGCCTGGTCATTGCCGTGGCCGTGGGCGCGGACGCACTGAGGCGCAAAAACTCCACCCATTGACCCTTTTTCTTACCTCCCCACCGTCCGGTGCTGAACCCTGCTCCGGACCGCTTTCCCTTCCCATTCAAAGGAAATAACAATGAAGTTCTCCTCCGCCCGCAAGACTGCGGCACTGACCGTATCCCTGGGCCTGCTGCTGACCGCCACCGCCTGCAACCGAGGTGACGACACTTCCGCCGAGGGCGGCAACATCACCCTCGCCGTCTCCACCCTGAACAATCCGTTCTTCGTCGAACTGCGCGACGGCGCCCAGTCCGCAGCCGAAGCCGCAGGCCTCGACCTCGATGTCCTGGATGCCCAGAACGACTCCGCGACCCAGACCAACCAGCTGGCCACGGCGGCCACTTCCGGAACCGACGGCGTGATCATCAACCCGGTGGACTCCGATGCAGCCGCCGCGTCCATCAGCCCGCTGCTGGCCGATGAAACCCCCATTGTTGCCGCGGACCGCACGGTCAACGGTGCCGAGGTGCGGTCCCTGGTCTCCAGCGACAATGTGGCTGGCGGACGCCAGGCAGCGGAAGAGCTGGCCAAGGCCATGGGCGGCGAAGGTGAAATCATCATCCTGCAGGGCGTGGCGGGAACCTCGGCCAGCCGCGACCGCGGAGCGGGCTTCGCCGAAGGACTCAAGGCATACCCGGGCATCAAGGTGGCAGCGCAGCAGACGGCCAACTTTGACCGCGCCGAAGCCCTGAACGTTGCCACCAACCTGCTGCAGGCACACCCCGGTGTCACCGGCGTCTTCGCCGAAAACGACGAAATGGCCCTGGGTGCCATTCAGGCGCTGGGCGACCGCGCAGGCACCGATGTCTCCGTGGTGGGCTTCGACGGCACCGAGGGCGGCTTCGCAGCCATCCAGGACGGCACGCTCACGGCCACCATCGCCCAGCAGCCTGCCGAACTGGGCAAGCGCTCAGTGGAGGTCCTCGCCCAGCTGCTCAACGGTGAGACCGTGGAAGCCACCATCCCCGTTCCCGTCACCACCGTGAACACCGAGAACGTGGCTGACTTCGCCTCATGAAAAAAACCGGCATCCTCAATGCGCCCCTGAACGCCGCAATCGCCGGACTCGGCCACGGCCACCTCGTGGTGGTGGCCGACTGCGGCCTGCCCATCCCGGACGGTGTGCCCGCAGTCGACCTGGCCCTGGTGAAGGGAATTCCGTCCTTTGCACAGGTGCTGGCTGCACTGCTCCAGGACATCGAGGTTGAGGGGGCGCTCATGGCAGAGGAGGCCGGCGGGACCGGCATCGAGCAGCTGCTCGTGTCGGCGGGGCTGACGCCCGAAACAGTGAGCCATGAGGAGTTCAAGGCTCTCCTCCCGTCCGTACGCTTGATCGTACGGACGGGGGAGGCCACTCCATTCGCCAACGTCATACTCCGTAGCGGGGTCACGTTCTAACCGGCTGACCCCCGGGAAGCAAGTGGTTCGGAGTGCTCCTGTGACGAGTGTTACAAGGACGTAACCCTAAACTCTTATTTTCGACTCATTATTCAACTAGCTTTTCTCCTAGATCAGGAACACCTGACAAGAGCATCAAAGGCCTCGCCTTTCGATCTGGGAGATTATCTATGACTGCACTACGCACCACGGGCCGCCCGGGCCTTCACGGTTACAGCCGGGCGGCCAAGATCGCGGCGCTGGGGCTCGGTTTCGCGCTGTTCGCTTCCGGCTGCGGCGGGGGAGACACTCCCGCTGACGAGTCCACCGCCTCCGAAGGGGCGACAGCAACAGGTGCCGCCGCCGCTTCCATCAGCTGCCCGGCCAACGAGGGCGGCAAGGGCACCGACCCCGGGGCCAAGGGCGACGTCACGGCGGTGCCCGCTTCGACCGGTACCACGGACAGTGCCTTGAAGATCGGTTCGCTGCTTCCCGCCACGGGAGCGCTTGCATTCCTCGGCCCGCCAGAGATTGCCGGCGTTGACCTGGCCATTCAGGAAATCAACGAGGCAGGGGGCGTTCTGGGCCAGCCGGTGGAGGTTGTTCACCGCGATTCCGGCGACACCACCACCGACATCGCCACCCAGTCGGTCACCGACCTGCTGAGCCAGGGCGTCAGCGCCATTGTTGGTGCCGCCTCCTCTGGTGTGTCCAAGACCGTCATCGGGCAGATCACCGGCGCAGGTGTCATCCAGTTCTCGCCCGCCAACACGTCCCCGGACTTTACCGACTGGGATGACAACGGGCTCTACTGGCGGACCGCCCCCTCGGACGTTCTGCAGGGACGGACCCTCGGCAACTACATCATGGGTTGCGGAGCTCAGACCGTGGGCATGATTGTCCTGAACGACGCATACGGAACGGGCCTGCAGAGCAACATCAAGAGCTCGGTGGAGGCAGCCGGCGGCCAGGTTGTTGCCGAAGAAATGTTCAACGAGGGTGAGTCCCAGTTCAGCAGCCAGGTGGACAAGGTGGCCGCCGCCAAGCCGGACGCCATCGTGGTCATCAGCTTTGAACAGGCCAAGAGCATTGTTCCGCTCCTGACTGCCAAGGGCATTGATCCCAGCCAGCTGTTCTTCGTGGACGGCAACACTTCCGATTACAGTGCAGACCTGGCAGCCGGAACGCTCGAAGGCGCACAGGGAACCATCCCGGGCCCGTTCGCCTCGGACAACTTCAAGGAGTCGCTGCTGGCAATCGACCCGGCCCTGAAGGACTGGGCCTACGCCGGTGAAAGCTACGACGCCGTGACCATGCTTGCTTTGGCAGCAGAGGCCGCCGGCAGCACCGACGGCAAGGCCATGGCCGCCGAGCTGCAGGGCGTTTCTGCGGAGGGCGAGAAGTGCTTCGACTTCGCCGGCTGCGTGACGATCATGCGCAACGGCGGGGATGTGGACTACGACGGTTACTCCGGACCGGTGACCTTCGATGAGAAGGGCGACCCGACCGAGGCCTACATCGGCATCTACCAGTTCGACGCCGACAACAAGCCCGTGCCGAGCCGCTCTGAAGAGGGCAAGCTCTAACGAATCACAGCTCCACAAAGCAGCCCCCGCCGGTAACCGGCGGGGGCTGCTTTCACTATTGGCTGAGTATGGCCCTCAGGCCGTGTCAGCCAGCGTTCCGAGATAGAGCTGGATGACTTTCGGGTCCTTCATCAGGTCACGCCCGGTGCCGGTGTAGGCATCGCGGCCCTGGTCCAGGACATAGGCGCGGTCGCAGATCTGCAGGCACCGGCGTGCGTTCTGTTCCACCATGATCACCGAGACACCGGCCCGGTTGATTTCATGCACCCGCAGGAAGGCCTCATCCTGCTTCACCGGGGACAGGCCGGCAGAGGGCTCGTCCAGGAGCAGCACCGCCGGCTCCATCATGAGTGCCCGTCCCATGGCAACCATCTGCCGCTCGCCGCCGGACAATGATCCCGCCCGCTGTGCGCGGCGCTTGCGCAGCTCCGGGAACAGGTCCGCCACGAAGTCGAACCGCTCCTTGAACCTCTTGGGAGCCTGGAACAGGCCCATCTGCAGGTTCTCTTCAATGGTCAGCGAAGGGAAGACATTGTTGTTCTGCGGGACGAACCCCACACCGCGGCTGACGAGCTTGTTGGCCTTCAGCCCGGTGATGTCCTGCCCGCGGACCACAACGGTTCCGGAGTGCACTTTCACGAGTCCGAACATTGCCTTGAGCAGGGTGGACTTGCCGGCTCCGTTGGGGCCGATGATTCCGATCAGCTCTCCGCGGCGGGCTTCGATGCTGCAGCCGTTAAGGATGTTTACGCCCGGAAGATAGCCGGCCACCAGGTCGGTTACCTTTACGACGGAATCGCCGTCGAATGCCTCCGCTGTCATGACTTTTCCTTCTGTTCATCAATTCGGCTGCCGACGATGCCGTCAGCTTCGGTGCCCACCGAGGACTCGGGGTCGTGCTCCAGTTCGGCCTCGAGCTTCTCGAAGCCCTCGGAGTCTGCGAGGTCCACATCGTGGTGCGCGCCCAGATAGGCGTCGATCACGGCCTGGTCCTTCATGACCACATCAGGCGGCCCCTCGGCCACCACTTTCCCCTCGGCCATGACGATGACCCAGTCGGCGATGTGGCGGACCATATGCATGTCGTGTTCAACGAACAGGACGGTCATGCCTTCGGCCTTGAGGTTCTTGATGTGATCCAGCAGGGACTGCGTCAGCGCCGGGTTAACCCCGGCCATCGGTTCATCCAGCATCACGAGCTTGGGCCGGACCATCAGGGCCCGGGCCATCTCCAGCAGCTTGCGCTGCCCGCCCGAGAGGGATGCCGCATAGTCGGTGCGCTTGGCATCCAGTTTGAACTTGGCCAGCAGCACATCGGCCTGCTTCGTGATTTCGCGTTCCCGGCCCCGCCACAGCGGCGGCAGGAACGCCTTCCACAGCGACTCGCCGGGCTGTGCCGTGGCGCCGAGCCGCATGTTTTCGATGACGGTGAGCTTGCCCATGACCTTGGTCAGCTGGAACGTGCGGACCATGCCCATCCGCGCCACTTTGTAGGCGGATACCCCGGCCAGATCACGGCCTTCAAACTGCCAGTCACCGGTCTGCGGGGTGTCGAACCCCGTGAGCAGATTGAACAGTGTCGTTTTGCCGGCACCGTTGGGGCCGATGAGGGCCGTGATCTTATTCCGCGGGATTTCCACATGGTCCACGTCGACGGCGTTGATTCCGCCGTAGGTGCGCGTCACGTTCCGGGCCACCAGTATGGGATCACGCTTGCGGCAGCCGGGTTCCGCGGGACCCTCGGCAATGGGGCGGGAGTCAGTCATGTACTCGGACGAGGCCGGATCCGCTGTTCCGACATCGACTGCTGCTGCATCTGTTGCTGCCGGATCTGTTGCTGCCGGGGGTTCGGCGGCGTGGGCGCCTCTGGGCCGGGTGCCGTTGTCCGGTTCATTTGCCTGGGAACTCATGCGAACGCCAGCTCCTTCTTATTGCCCAGGATGCCCTGGGGCCTGAAGATCATCAGCAGCATCAGTGCCACACCAACAAGGATGTAGCGGATCTGCGCCGCTTGGGAAGTGCTGATGAAAGTGATGATGTCGTTTTCAATCGCGCCGTAGAGCAGGCCCTGGGTTACGGAGAGCAGGACCCAGAAGATCATGGCGCCGATGACCGGACCCAGGACCGTGGACATGCCGCCAAGGAGCAGGGCGGTGTACAGGTAGAAGGTCAGCTCGGTGCCGTAGTTGGCCGGCTGCACAGCATCCCGGGGAAGGGTGAAGATGATGCCTGCGAGGGAGCCGAGGATGCCACCGATGACCAGCGACTGCATTTTGTAGGCGTAAACATTCTTGCCCAGGGCGCGGACGGCGTTTTCATCCTCGCGGATGCCCTTGACGACGCGGCCCCACGGGCTGCGGATCAGCATCCACACCAGCAGGCAGGCGACGATGACCAGGGTCCAGGCAACAATCCGAACCCAGACATCCCGCTCGTTCATGGCGAAGGGGCCGAGGTTGTAGTTGCCCGGCGGCACCGGGTTGATGCCGTAGAAGTCGCCGGTGAAGGCGGCCAGTCCGTTGGCCGAACCGGTCACGGACGTCATCCCGTTGGTGGTCACGATGTAGCGGATGATTTCCGCGGCCGCGATGGTCACGATGGCGAGGTAGTCAGCCCGCAGGCGCAGCGTCGGGATACCCAGGATGACGGCGAAGACCGCGGATGCCGCAAGCGCGATCAGCAGTGCCACCGGCAGGGGAGCGTTGAAGGACAGAATGGGGATGGCGAAACCGTAGGCACCCACGGCCATGAAGCCGGCCTGCCCAAAGTTCAGCAGCCCGGTGTAGCCGAAGTGCACGGCCAGGCCCAGGGCCGCCAGGGCATAGGCCGCCGTGGTGGGGCTGATGATCTCGTTGAGTGCACCGAGAAAGATATTTGCGAAGTCCATGTGAGCGAAGCCCCTAACCTATGCGCTCGCTGCGGCCGAGGATTCCCTGCGGCCGGACGAGGAGGACAAGAATCATGATGACCAGTGCGCCTACGTATTTGAGGTCCGCTTCCAGCCACAGGGTGGAGATCTCCACGAAGAGCCCCACGAGCACCGATCCGATCAGCGCCCCGAACACGGTGCCGAGGCCGCCGAGGGTGACGCCGGCGAAAATCAGCAGCAGGATCTGCTGGCCCATGTTGAAGGACACTCCGGGGCGGTAATAGGCCCACAGGATGCCGCCCATGGCGGCAAGAGCGCCGCCGAGAACCCAGACAATCCGGATCACGCGGTCCACATCGATGCCGGAGGCAGCCGCCAGTGACGGGTTGTCCGCAACGGCGCGGGTGGCCTTTCCAATGCGGGTCCTCAGCAGCAGCATGGCGACGAGCAGGATGACGGCCAGGCTCACCCCCAGGGAAATCAGGGTGTTCCGGGGGATGGAAACCGGTCCAAGTTCCAGGAGCGGGCTTTGCGAACCCGGCAGCTGCTGCGTGCCGCCGCCAAAGAAGAAGAGGACCGTGTAGCGCACCGCAACGGCCAACCCGATGCTGACGATCATCATGGGCACCAGGCCGGTGCCGCGGCGGCGGAGCGGTTTCCAGAGTCCGGCGTCCTGAACGTACCCGAAGGCTCCGCCGCCGATCACCGCCAGAGGCAGGGCGATCCAGGCGGGCATCCCCATCGCAGCGAATCCGAAGGCCAGGACGGCGCCCAGGGTGACCATCTCGCCGTGGGCGAAGTTTGTCAGGCCGGTGGTGCCGAAGATCAGGGAGAGCCCCACTGCGCTCAGCGCCAGCAGCAGGCCGAAACTCAGTCCGGCGACGGCGCGTTCAGTGAGGATGGAGGCGAAGCTGTCCTGCTGCAGGACAATGCCTTCGCCGAGCAGGAACAGCGTGGTGATGTTGGAGGTGCCGGCAAACGTAACGGTGCGCGGGTTCTGCTGGTTCTCCGCCAGCGCCACACCCTCCGGAAGCGTGGACTCGTCCAGTTCCACTTCAAACGCACCTTGTTCGGGGACGCCGATGGACCAGGACCCGTTGGCCGCGGTGAGTGTTTCGCCCTCGTATCCGTTTCCGGAAGCGGTGACTCGCACTCCTTCGAGCGGAACGCCCGCGTTGCGGATCACTCCGCTGATCCGGTCGCTGTATTCAGAACCGTCTGTGGCGGCGTCGGCATCTTGGCCTTCAGCGGGTGCGGACGTGCTCTCCGACGGCGACGGCGCCGGTGTGGCTGTTGTTGCGTGAACGGCAGGAGCAGAGAGCAGCAGGGCGGCGAACATCGCCGCCACCGCCGCCAGCATCCCCAGATACCTGGTCAGCGCCGATGTTCTTAGCAAATTCGAAAACCTCCACGCCAAGGCCGTGTGCACCGAGGAAATCGGCACTTAGGCGGATCTAATAGTGACGTCTGTCACGGACTGGGGATCATGCTACCTACAGAATGTTTCAGGGAGTGACGTATGACTCGGGTCGAATGTCGCGATCGGGTAACGACTTACGCCGCAGGGCCGAAAAAGCCAGTGCCATGGCCCCAGACCCGGCCGTGGATGCGCAACTGTTATCGCAGCTCACCCTGCAGCGGGGAATCTTCAATCCTCCGGGCCCGTTGACATTGGTAGGCTCTAGGTAAACAGCCCCCCAGATGGAGGACATTTCATGGCACTTGGCGGTAATCCGGTTTTTAACGGAAAGAATTTTAATTCCACGGTTCGCGGAGGCGGGATGAACCAGGGTTCCCTGGCCACCCAGCCCCAGGGGCAGATGACCCCGCAGCAGCTGCAGGAGCTCTACACCGCTCCGTCCGCTGGTCCCTCCCAGACGGGACGGATGACCTACGACGACGTCATCATGAAGACCCTCGCCTGCCTGGCCGTGGTGCTGGTTGGCGCTGCCATTCCCATGCTCATCATTCCCGGAGCAGCCGCGCCGCTGATGATCGTTGGCGCACTGGGCGGGTTCGTCCTGGGCCTGGTGAACTCGTTCAAGCGCGAACCCGCACCGGCCCTGATCCTGGCCTATGCCGCACTCGAGGGTCTGTTCCTTGGCGGCCTGACCCTGGTGCTGGACAACATGTTCCCCGGCATCGGCCTGCAGGCCGTCCTCGGCACGCTCTCCGTCTTTGCCGTGACCCTGGTGCTGTTCAAGAGCGGCAAGGTCCGCGCCACCCCCAAGGCCATGCGATTCTTCATGATCGCGATGATCGGCTACGCCGTGTTCTCTCTGGTCAACATGGGCCTCATGATGTTCGGCGCCGTGGATGACCCCTGGGGCGTGCGCGGCTTCGACATCGCCGGCATCCCGCTGGGCATTATCATTGGCCTGTTCGCCGTCGGCCTGGCCGCGTTCTCCCTGATCATGGACTTCACCTCCATCGAGCAGGGCGTGCAGGCCGGCGCGCCCCAGCGCTACTCCTGGACCGCTGCGTTTGGCCTGACCGTGACGCTGGTCTGGCTCTACGTGGAGATCATCCGCATCCTCGCCATTCTCCGCGGCGACGACTAACCCCTGAATGCTCCGGGTCCGCCCGGAGCATCGAACCGAAAGGCCAGCAGGCACATGTGCCTGCTGGCCTTTCGTCGTTTTTCGTCGGACGAAATCCGTGTCGATTGATAAAAAGCAGCGGGCACTCTGTGTTCCCCCGGCACCGGCCCGTATGCTCATCGGCCAGAGGGGCGGGAGTGCGCAGGAGCGGAAGGGGACAGGGTGACGGAGCGAACAGGTACCGAACTGTCCCCGGTGCGGCTCCAGGAGCTGCTGCTCGAGTACCCCGCACTCGACGATTTCCTGGCCGGGCTGGCGAATGAACTCTCCGATCAGCTCGCGGATCTGGACGTTACGGGGGCTTCCTTTACCGTGGTGCGGCCGCGCCGTCAGATGCTGCACGCGGGCAGCCATCCGGGATTCCCATCCGCCGGGACGGGACAGCACGGTGCCGGCCCCGCGTCCGGTGTGCTGGCCACCGGGCTGCCGGTGGTGGTGCGCCACCTGGACGGGGAAAGCCGTCGTCCGGAAACGCTGACCGTCCCGCCGGGGGAGGACGTGGCAGCCTTCGCCTCCGTTCCGGTCCCGGTTCAGGTTCCGTTCGCGGGACCGTGCGGAGCGGTGTTCACCGTGTATTCGGACCGCCCCGGAGCCTTCGGCCCGGAGGCCGTGCGGTCCGTCGAGCGTGCTGCGGCGGAGTCGGCAACCATGCTTGCCCTGGCCCTGCGCCTGGATGCCCAGACGCACCGCGCAGACAACCTCCAGGCGGCGTTGGAATCCAGGACCGTGGTGGATCTTGCGGCCGGAATCATCATGGCTCAGAACAATTGCAGCCAGCAAAGCGCCGTGGACATCCTGCGCAGCGTGTCCAACAGTCGCAACGTGAAGGTCCGGGACGTGGCTGCCGGCGTCGTAGCCGTGGTCTCGGACCGGGTAAGCACCCACTTCGAGGAGTGAGCGGTTGTACGCTGGAACAATGAGCGTTCCAGCCACGGCACCCGCAGTTATCCCGGCCACCGGCACCCAGTACGGCATTGTCCGAGAGACCCCGGCCGGACGCGCTGAAGCCCGCATCGCGGCACTGGCCGGTGCCCTGCGCAGCTATGCCGTCGCCGGCACAGACTACGTGGAGACGTATCCCGACAACTCGCTGCCGCCGTCGGCCTGCGGAATCCTCCTGGCACCCTGGCCCAACCGCGTGGCCGGCGGACAATGGACACTCCACGGCGAACCGCAGCAGCTGGACATCACTGAACCCTCCCGCGGCAACGCCAGCCACGGACTGCTCCGCAACACCGGCTACCAGCCCGTGGACGCCCCGGCCGGGCAGGACAGCAGCATCACCCTTTCGGCCGAAATTTTCCCGCAGCACGGATATCCGTTCCACCTCGTTCACGAGGGGACCTACAGCTTGGACGACGACGGCGGACTCCGCGTGCGCCAGGGCCTCACCAACGTGGGGGAGGACCCGGCCCCGTTCGCCCTGGGAGCGCATCCGTTCCTGCGGATCGGTTCGGTTCCGGTGGAAGACCTGACACTGACACTGTCCGCGGAGACCCGGCTGACCGCCAACGAGAACCTGATCCCCGAAGGCAGCGAACCGGCAGCAGGGAACTATGACTTCAGGGCCGGCCTTCGGATAGGGGACCGGGCGCTGGACAGTGCCTACACCGGGCTGGACCTGACGGACGGGGAGCACCGGCACCGCCTTGCCGCACCTGACGGCAGAAACGTCACGCTGTGGAGCGCTCCTGAGTTCGGTTACGTCCATGTGTTCCTCACCGACAAGTTTCCCGGCCGCTCCCGGGCGGTGGCTCTGGAACCCATGACTGCCCCGGCCAACGCCTTCAACTCCGGTGTTGGACTGCGCTGGCTGGAGCCCGGAAACACTTTTGCCGCAGAGTGGGGAATCCGACCCGGCCAGGGTGGCTGAAGGCCGGACGTAAAGGAGGGTATTACAACCCTTGAGTGTGGAAAGATGACCCCATGAGACCTCACGCACGCAGCATCGCCGCGCCCAAAGCGGTGCAGGCTGCGGCAGTCCGCTCCGGCCGGGGCAACGACGATGTTCCCTATGCGCTGCGCGTCAGCGCTGCCTGGTCCTGGCGCCTGGGCGTGGTGCTCATTGTCGCCGCAGGCCTCATTTGGGTCCTGCGGTCTTTCTCCCTGCTGATCATTCCCCTGATGGTCGCCGGCCTGCTGGCCGGCCTGCTCTCCCCGGTCAGCGGATGGCTGCGACGGAACAAGGTGCCCGGCGGCCTGGCCGTGGCGGTCACCATCGTCGCCTTCCTGGGCGTGATCGTGGCCGCGCTGACCCTGGTGGGGCGGCAGCTGGCCAGGGGCTTCCGGGACTTGTGGGACGAGACCCTGGCAGGGGTGTCACAGGTCCAGGAGTGGCTCGCCTCGGGACCTTTTCAGATCACCACCACCCAGATGGACACACTCCTGCAGGAAGCCACCAACGCCCTGCAATCGAACTCCGCCAACATTGTCTCCGGAGCCCTCTCCGTGGGCACGGGGGCCGGGCACTTCGCCGCGGGCGTGCTGCTAACACTGTTTGCCCTCGTCTTCTTCCTCCTCGACGGCCGCCGCATCTGGCGCTTCGTGACCGGGATGCTGCCGCGCCGCGCCCGCCCGGCGGGCTACGGGGCCGGCATCCACGGCTGGGATTCAATGGTCAACTACGTCCGGGTGCAGCTGCTCGTGGCCTTCATCGACGCCGTCGGAATCGGCGCCGGTGCCGCCATTATCGGAGTGCCGCTGGCGCTTCCACTCGCCGTCCTGGTGTTCCTTGGCTCCTTCGTTCCCCTGATCGGCGCCGTCCTCACCGGATTCGTGGCAGTGCTGCTCGCCCTTGTTGCCAACGGCTGGGTCAACGCCCTCATCATGCTGGGCATTGTGCTGCTGGTTCAACAGCTCGAATCCCATATCCTCCAGCCCTTGATCATGGGCCGCGCCGTCGCCCTGCATCCCCTTGCGGTGATCCTCGCCGTCACCGGCGGCACCCTGGCGGCAGGAATCCCCGGCGCCCTGTTCTCCGTTCCACTGCTGGCCATCCTGAACACCGTGGTGCGTTACATCGCCTCCCGCGGATGGGAACGGGACGCGGCGCTGGCACGGGACCCCGTTTTTGGCCCCGCCGGCGGACCGCCGCCGCGACCCGAAGAATCCGATGAGGCGTTGGCTGACGACGCGGAAGAAGAGAAACAGCTGTGACCGATTTGTCCCAACTGGCCGTGACACTGGATGACATCGAGGCGGCCGCCAAACTGCTGGACGGCGTCATTGCCCGGACGCCCATCGAGGTTTCCCGGGCCTTGGGGCGCCAGACCGGCTCCGACGTCTACTTCAAGTGTGAAAACCTGCAGCGTGCCGGATCGTTCAAGGTCCGCGGTGCCTATGTCCGGATGGCCAAACTGTCACCGTCCGAACGCGACAGAGGCGTGGTGGCTGCCTCTGCCGGCAACCACGCGCAGGGCGTGGCGGTTGCTGCCGCACGGCTGGGCATCAAGGCCCGGATTTTCATGCCCCTGGGCGTGGCCCTGCCGAAGCTGGCCGCCACACAAAGCCACGGGGCGGAGGTTGTGCTGCACGGCCACAACGTGGACGAAGCACTCGCGGAGGCGAAGCGGTATTCGGACGAGACCGGTGCGGTTTTCGTGCACCCCTTCGACAACGTGGACGTCGTCGCCGGCCAGGGGACCATCGGACTGGAGCTGCTTGAGCAGATTCCGGATCTGGACACGGTCCTGATGGGCGTGGGGGGCGGCGGGCTGCTGGCCGGCGTTGCCGTCGCCATCAAGGCACGGGCCAAGGAACTGGGCCGGGAGGTGCGCATCATCGGCGTCCAGGCCGAGAACGCCGCAGCGTACCCTCCCTCGCTGGCGGCTGATGCTTTGGTCCCGCTGACCAAGGTGTCCACGATTGCCGACGGCATCGCCGTCGGGCGTCCCGGACAGCTGCCCTTCTCCATCATCAAGGAACTGGTGGATGACGTGGTGACCGTCAGCGAGGACTCGCTGGCGCGGGCGCTGATCTTCCTGCTGGAACGGGCCAAGATGGTCGTGGAACCGGCCGGTGCGGTGGGCGTGGCCGCCCTGATGGACGGCAAGATCGAAAATCCCGGGAAGACCGCCGTCATCCTGTCAGGCGGCAACATTGATCCCATGCTGATGCTCAAGGTGATCCAGCGCGGGCTTGCCGCCGCCGGCCGGTACCTGGTGGTGCGGATCCTGCTGGATGACAGGCCCGGTTCGCTGGCCACCATTTCCCGGATCATCGCTGAATCCGATGCCAATGTCACCGGCGTCGACCACACCCGGGTGGGCGGCTCCATCTCCATGGGTGACGTAGCCATCACCATCAACATGGAGACCAAAGGGCATGAGCACTGCGAGCTGGTATTGAACAACCTGCGGGCCGAAGGCTTCCAGCCCATAGTGCTGCACGGGTAGGCGATGCTAGCCAAGCGGGCCAGGACGGCCCTGTACGTGTCGCTGGGCCTGGCTGCACTGATCTGGGCGTGCTATTTCATCGCCCTGCTCATTGGCCCGTCATCCCTGCGGGAGTTCGGGATCCTGCCGCGGCGGCTCGACGGGCTGGACGGTATCCTATTCGGCCCCCTGCTGCATGCGGGCGTGAACCACCTGCTGGGAAACACGCTGCCGCTGGTCGTCTTTTCCTTCCTGACGCTGCTGGAGGGCGCCCGGCGGTACGCCGTGGTGCTGGCGACGTCCTGGCTGGCGTCGGGGGTGGGCGTCTGGCTCTTCGGCGGCGGGCTGACCGTGGGGATTTCGGGCGTCGTCTTCGGATTGTTTGCCTACCTGATGGTCCGCGGAATCTACAACCGGGACATCGTGCAGCTGCTGCTGGCGGGAGTCCTGTTCCTGATTTACGGGTCCCTGCTCTGGGGCGTGCTGCCGGTGAACATCGGCGTCTCCTGGCAGGCGCACCTCTTTGGAGCCGTCGGAGGCGTGCTGGCGGCCGTGCTGCTCAGCCGGCACCGGCAGAACAGGCGCACAAGCAAAAGCGGGCCCTCCCGATGGGAAGGCCCGCAGTAATGCGGAAAAGCCTGGCAGTGCAGAAAAACTAGCCGGCGTAAGGCTTGGCCGAGATGATCTCCACCGAGATGTCCCTGCCGTTCGGGGCCGTGTAGGTGGCGGTGTCGCCGGCCTTCATGCCCTGGATCGCCGCGCCCAGGGGCGACTTCTCGCTGTATACGTTGATGTCTGAGTCACCGGCAATTTCGCGGCTTCCCAGCAGGAAGGTCTCCACGTCGCCGGCAACCTTGGCTTCCACCAGCATGCCGGGCTCAACGACGCCGTCATCCGCCGGGGCTTCGCCCACGTGCGCGGTTTCCAGGAGCTGTGTCAGCTGGCGGATGCGGGCCTCAGCCTTGCCCTGCTCTTCCTTGGCTGCGTGGTACCCGCCGTTTTCCTTCAAATCGCCCTCGGAACGCGCCTGCTCAATACGGGCAACGATTTCCGTGCGGCCGGGGCCGGACAGGTGATCCAGTTCCGCCTTCAGGCGGTCATAAGACTCCTGAGTGAGCCAAGCGGCGGGTGCGCTGTTGGTAGACACGGGTCTCTCCTTTAAGTGACGACCGGACCAAGACATCTGGTCCGGCAGGCTGATATTGCTCTGGGGCCGGAATGGCCTGACAAGCAAAGACCCCGCCGGGCGGTGACCGGTCACTGGGATGATCACCTGGCGGGGCATAACGTAGGGTCCATACTAGTCAGCCAAAGCGAATTACCCAAGAACCCCGCGGACGGAGTCCGGCGAAGCGGTTCCGCTCCTAGTCATCGAGGAGCCAGCAGGCGTTCACTCCGCCGGTTACGCCCAGGGAATCCGTGCGGACATCCACCCGGTGGCCGGTGGTGGCTTCTTCGCCCGGACCGATGGTGACCTGCTTCCATCCCACCACGGCGTAGCTCTGGCTCAGGACCTGGACGGCGCAGGACGCGCTGTCTTCAGGATCCTTGGTGACTTGGAAGTCGACTGTGGCATGGGTGGCGTCGGTAATGCTGAAGCCAACGTCCTTGAAGCTCACTTCGCCGTTGGGAGAAGGCATCGCCATGAGGGCGGCGGCGCCGCACGCCAGCAGGACGGCCGCGCTGCCGGCAATGATCTTGGTCCGCCGGGACAAGCCCGGCTTGGGTGCGCCGTAACGATTGGCTAATCTTGTTGCGGACGGAAAATCATCCGGGGTCTGCTCGGGGGCGGGCTGCTTGACAGGACCTTCCTCAGTGCTCACCGCTTCATTTTATCCGAGTTTCCCCGTCCGATTTTCGCCAACCTTCCCAGGAGCTGCTTCGTGCCGACCGCCCCGCTTGATAATTCCAGCCGCGAGGAACCGCTGCGGCTCCTCGCCGTGCATGCTCATCCCGACGACGAGGCCAGCAAAGGCGCGGCCATGATGGCCTTCTACGCCGCTCAGGGTGTGGATGTCATGGTTGCCACCTGCACGGGCGGTGAGCGCGGCAGCGTGCTCAATCCCGCAATGGATTCCAATGCGGCCGCGAAGCGGGACCTTGCCGGGCTGCGCCGGACCGAAATGGCCAATGCCCAGCGGGAGCTCAATGTGCAGCACCGCTGGCTGGGATTCATGGACTCCGGCCTTCCGGAAGGGGATCCGCTGCCTGACCTGCCCTTTGGCTGCTTCGCCCTGGAGCCGCTCGAGCAGGCCGCCGCACCCCTGGTCAAGCTCGTGCGCGAATTCCGCCCGCACGTCATCATCAGCTACGACGAGAACGGCGGCTACCCGCACCCGGACCACATCATGGCCCACAAAGTTGCCGTGGAAGCCTTCAACGCCGCCGGGGATCCGGACCGGTATCCGGGCACGGGTGAGCCGTGGGAACCGCTGAAGCTGTACTACGACCGCGCTTTCAATCCCGAACGTTTCACCGCGCTGCATCATGCGCTGGTGGAAGCGGGCGTGGACTCGCCCTACGCCGAGCGCATTGCCGCCTGGCAGGAAGCCGACGCCGAGGGGCACCAGCTGCCGGCGCCCACCCACCCGACCACCACCCAGATCCCGTGCGGAGACTTTTTCGAAGCCCGGGACCGGGCACTGAAAAGCCACCGCACCCAGGTGGACCCGGACGGCTTTTTCTTCGCCGTCGATGCGCCGACCCAGCGAAAGATCTGGCCCTGGGAGGATTATTCGCTGATCATGTCAAGAGTGGACACTGAGCTGCCTGAAACGGACCTGTTCGCTGGCCTACGATAGAGGGCAGGGACGGCGGAACGCCGCCTGCTGCCAAGAGAGAGAAACACCGTGAACTTCCTGTACAGCCTGCCCCTTACCGTTCCCCCCGGCTCCGAGGACGGCGAGCTGAAAACCGGCCTGAGCATCGCGGATGTCACTCCCGGCCTGTTCGGATTCCTGGCCACCCTTTTCCTTGCGCTGGCTGTGATTTTCCTCATTCGCGACATGGTGAAGCGTATCCGCCGGGTCCGCTACCGTGAACAGGCCCTCACCGGGGAAGGCACCGACGTGTTCATCCCCAGCACCGAGGACGTCCGGGCCCAAGAGGCACGCGCTTCCGGAGCCGTGTCCTCTGAAACCGGTGCTTCGAGGACCGAAGCTGACGGGGAAGGCAGCACCCCGGGTTACTACAAGCGCGGCTAGGAGGTCACCATGGCCGGCAGACTGCAGGGTGAGGCTTCGGCCTATCTGCGCCAGCATGCCGGCAACCCGGTGGACTGGTGGCCGTTTGGTGATGAAGCCTTCGCCGAGGCGAGGCGCCGGAACGTTCCCGTCTTCATTTCGGTGGGTTATGCGGCCTGCCACTGGTGCCATGTCATGGCCCACGAATCCTTCGAAGACCCCGCCACCGCGGCCTTTCTGAAGGAGAACTTCGTCTCCATTAAGGTGGACCGCGAGGAACGCCCGGACGTGGACGCCGTGTACATGGCGGCCACCCAGGCCATGACGGGCCAGGGCGGCTGGCCGATGAGCGTCTTCACCCTTCCGGACGGCCGGACGTTCTATGCCGGAACGTATTTCCCGCCGCGTCCGGTCCAGGGAATGCCGTCCTTCCGGGACGTCCTGGAGGCGGTTGCCTCCGCGTGGAAAGACCGTCCGGATGAGGTCCGGGAGAGTGCCGGGCAACTGGCGGCACACCTCGCCTCAGCCCAGCAGGGAAACCGGCGGTTGCTGGGCGCGGTCCTGGACACCGGCCTGGAATCGGATACCGGCGATGACGCGGCCGCGGCCGCGGAGGCGTCGCACCGTGTCCTGTCCGGCGCCGTCGAGACACTCGCCGGTCTTGAGGACCGGCAGTTCGGCGGGTTCGGGGGTGCGCCGAAGTTTCCGCCGTCCACGGTGCTGCGGTTCCTGCTGGCACACGCCGGCACCGGAGCATCCAGGGAAGCCTCCGCCGGGCCAGCCACTGCATCCGAAGCTGCGGAACTGGCGGACCGGACCCTGGGCGCGATGGCCCGCAGCGCCCTGTATGACCAGCTTGAGGGCGGCTTTGCCCGGTATACGGTGGACCGCCGCTGGGCCGTCCCGCATTTTGAAAAGATGCTTTATGACAACGTCCAGCTGCTGTCGCTCTACGCGCAGTGGGCGCGGACGGCCGGTGATCCCGGAGACCGGAGGCTTGCCCTGCGGGTGACCCGTGAGACGGCGGACTGGATGATCGGCCGGCTGCGGGTGGAGGGAGGCGGATTCGCTTCGTCCCTGGACGCTGACACTGTCATTGAGGGACACCGCGTGGAGGGCGGCACCTACACCTGGACGCCCGGGCAGCTGCGGGAGGCCCTGGATCCCGGGCACGCGCAGGAAGTGCTGGATTTGCTGGACCTGGAATCCGGGAACATGGCCGCCCACGGCGGAACGCCGGGTCCCGACGGCAGCATCGGCAGCACCCTGCACTTCGGCCGGGCGCTGAGTGCCTCCGAGGAAGAACTCTGGCTGCGGCACCGGCCGTCCCTGCTGGCCGCGCGAAACCGCCGACCGCAGCCGGAACGCGATGACAAAGTGGTGGCCGGGTGGAACGGGCTGGCCGTTGGTGCGCTGGCCTCCGCCGCCGTTGTCCTCGCTGATATGGGGGAGGGCACGGCGGAGAAGGAGGAGGCCGCCCGCGTTCTCCGCGCCGCCGAGGACGCTGCCTCCTACCTTCTGCACGTACACCGCGCCGGGCCCACGCTGCGCCGGGTGTCACACGACGGGCGGGCGCAGGGCATTGAAGGGCTGCTGGAGGACTATGCGGCTGTAGCGGAAGGCTTGTTCACGCTCTACGCCGCCACCGGGAACGAGCAGTGGTACACCGAGGCCGAAGCGCTGGTTCACGCCGCGGAACAGCGTTTCCTTGTTGCCGGGGTGCTGCAGGACACCGCTGTGCGGCCCAACCAGCTGGCCAATGCCCAGGGCGCGCAGGCCGCCGCCGATCCTCTGGACGGGCCAACCCCCAGCGGGGCAGCCCTGTTCGCCGGCGTGCTGCTGACCTACTCCGCGTATTCGGGATCGCTGCGGCACCGGGCGCTGGCGCAGGCGCTCCTGCGGCACGTGGAAGTGGTGGGCGCCCAGGCACCGCAGGCGGCCGGGTGGGCCATGTCGGTGCTGCAGTTCCTGCTGGACGGGCCGAGGGAACTGGCGGTGGCCGGTACGGATGCCGCGGCCGTTGCCGACCTGCTCCGGGCAGCGCGCGACGCCGGCGGGCCGGGCCTGGTGATTGCCTCGCGGATCGCGGCGCCCGCCGCTGGGGCCGGCACCGCCTTTGAAACACGCGTGCCGCTGATGGAAGGGCGGGATCCGGGTTCCGCAGCTGCGGTGGCCTACCTGTGCCGGGGGATGGTCTGCCGTCGGCCGGTCAGCTCAGCTGCCGAACTGAACGCGCTGATCACCGGGGAGTAAAGCTGATGCACCGGCGGCCCGGGATCAGGAAGCGCCCACCGACAGCACTGCCATCAGGATGGCTGCGTAGTGGCACGCGAATCCAAGCAGCGTGAAGGCGTGAAAAATCTCGTGGAAACCGAACCAGTCCAGTGAGGGGTTGGGTTTCTTCATCGCGTAGATGACGGCTCCGGCGATGTACAGCGCCCCGCCCACCAGAACCAGCACCGCTGCCGCGGGGTTGACCCTGAAGAAATCCGGGATGTAGAACAATGCCGCCAGGCCCAGGACAATGTAGGCCGGCGTATAGACCCAGCGCGGTGCGTGCAGCCAGAGCAGCCGGAACAGCACCCCTGCCGCGGCTCCGCACCAGATGAACCACAGCAGGACCTTGGCCTTTTCCGGCGGCAGCAGGGACCAGGCCAGGGGAGTGTAGGACCCGGCGATGACCAGCATGATGTTGGTGTGGTCCAGCCGCTTGAGGATGGTCTTGACCCTGGGCGACCAGTTGCCCCGGTGGTAGACGGCCGAAACGCCGAACAGCAGCACACCCGTGACTGCGTACACCGCGGAGGCTATCCGGGTTCCCGTGGTGGGGGCCAGGGAGATCAGGATGATCCCGGCGGCCAGGACAAACGGTGTTGCTCCGGCGTGGAGCCAGCCCCGGAATCGAGGTTTGATCTCCAGGATGTCCGCGGCACGTTCCACAGCGGATTCAACCGGTCCGGGAGCTTTCCGAGAGCTGGGATTGTGCTCCGGCGGAGCGGACGACGATGAAGATGTCATGCAGAAAATCCTAACCTACGAGTGGGTAGGTTTCGGTGTGTCCGGTGCTCAACCGGTGCCTCGAAGCTGCGGGTGCCGGCGGTGCCCCGCAAGCGGACGTGCAGGGGATGCGCGGGCGGGGAGCGCTCCCGGAGGTGTTTGGAGCTTTTTGGGAATACACTTTTTAAGCGCCTCCCACTTCCGCGGAGACGTTTTTCCCGCAGGACAGGACAGGCAGGTGCAGCTCCGCATGAGGTTCCCGGGCGTCGCGTATGCCTTCTACGAACGCAAGCTGCGCCGCAGCCTCAGCCCGGACCGCATTCCCGAGCACATAGGCGTCATGGTGGACGGCAACCGGCGGTGGGCAAAACTGGCCGGCGCCCCCACGAGTGACGGCCATCAGGCAGGCGCGGACAAGATTCTGGAATTCCTGGGCTGGTGCCAGGAACTGGGTGTGCACCGGGTGACGCTGTACATGCTCTCCACCGACAACTTGAACCGGGACCCGGATGAACTGGATCCGCTCCTGGACATCATCGGCAACACCTTGGACCGGCTGGGGGAGAGGGGAGACCTGAGGGTCAACGCCGTCGGCGCCCTGGACATCCTGCCCGCCAACCTCGCGGCCAAGCTCAATGCCCTCAAAGCCAGCACCAGCGGGGCCAGCGGACTGCACGTCAACGTTGCCATCGGCTACGGCGGCCGCCGGGAGATCGTGGACGCCGTCAAGGAACTGCTGAATGACGCCGCCGCGCACGGCAAAACGATCGAGGAGATCACCGAGGAACTGTGCGATACGCAGATCTCCGAGTATCTCTACACGCGCGGCCAGCCGGATCCGGAGCTGGTCATCCGCACCTCCGGCGAACAGCGGCTCTCCGGATTCCTGATGTGGCAAAGCGCTTACAGCGAGTTCTATTTCTGCGAAGCCCTCTGGCCGGACTTCCGCCGGGTGGACTTCCTGCGTGCCCTGCGTGACTACGCCGATCGGCAGCGCCGCTTCGGTTCCTGAGCCTGCCTCCGGCTTGGTTGCCGCGGGTTTCCTGTTCCCCGTGTGAACAGCAGGTTAACTCCGGTCCCGCGGACAAAAACCGGGCCGTGTCCTGCTGCGACACCGGGCACGTGCGGCGTACCTTGGTGCTATTGATCAGCGACCCGCTGATGGAACCGGAGACCGGATGCTCGCCGAGCGCGTGGTGCAGGAAGGCCGCAGTGCGGCCTTTCCCGGTCTGCGGCCCTCCCCGCCCAGCTATTCGGGGCCCTGCCCCTGACTGGAGTCTCCGTGGCTATTTCTTCCTCTCCGCGAACCTCTCCCGATGCCGAAGGCTATGTGCTGGACACCTCGGTCCTGCTCTCGGACCCCAAGGCGATCCTGCGCTTCGCTGAACATGAGGTGATTGTTCCGCTGGTCGTCATTACCGAACTGGAGAAAAAACGCCATGATCCGGAACTCGGATACTTTGCCCGGACTGCCCTGCGCCTGCTGGATGACCTGCGGATTGAACACGGCGGGCTGAGCGAACCCATCCCGCTGGGCGACTCCGGGGGCACCCTGCGGGTGGAACTGAACCATGTGTCGGTGGACGTCCTTCCGGCCGGTATCCGCGGAACCGACAATGACAGCCGCATCCTCGCCGTCGCCCGGAATCTCGCGGATGAGGGACGGAACATCACCGTGGTGTCCAAGGATCTGCCCATGCGGGTCAAGGCTTCGGCCGTGGGACTCAAAACCGACGAGTACCGCAGCGACCTGGTCCGGGACTCGGGCTGGACCGGCGTCGTCGAACTGGATGTTGCCGAAGCCGATGTTGACGGCCTGTATGAACACCGCCCCGTGTTTATTCCGGCAGCGGCGGAACTGCCGGTGAACACCGGGGTGGTCCTGCTCTCCGGCCGGGGCTCTGCGCTGGGGCGGGTCGGTGCGGACAAGCAGGTGCGGCTGGTCCGCGGGGACCGCGATGTGTTTGGCCTGCACGGGCGATCGGCGGAACAGCGGCTGGCGATCGATCTGCTGATGGATTCGGAGGTGGGGATCGTGTCCCTGGGCGGCCGGGCCGGCACCGGCAAGTCAGCCCTCGCGCTCTGCGCCGGGCTGGAAGCCGTGCTGGAGCGGCGGGAGCACCGCAAGGTGGTGGTTTTCCGGCCGCTGTATGCCGTCGGAGGCCAGGAACTGGGTTACCTGCCCGGCACGGAGGCCGAGAAAATGGGGCCGTGGGGCCAGGCAGTCTTCGACACGCTTGAGGCCCTGGTGTCCAAGGAGGTGCTGGAGGAGGTCCTGGACCGGGGCATGCTGGAGGTCCTTCCGCTGACGCATATCCGCGGACGGTCCCTGCATGACTCGTTCGTGATCGTGGATGAGGCGCAGTCGCTGGAGAAGAACGTGCTCCTGACGGTTTTGTCCAGGATTGGCCAGAACTCGCGCGTGGTCCTGACCCACGACGTCGCGCAGCGCGACAACCTGCGGGTGGGACGCCATGACGGGGTGGCCGCCGTCGTCGAGACGCTGAAGGGCCATCCGCTGTTTGGACACATCACCCTGACCCGATCGGAGCGCTCGCCGATCGCGGCCCTGGTGACGGAGCTGCTGGAGGAGGGGCAGATCGGCTGAGGACAGGCGGCCTTTTCCACAGACCGCGGCTGTTCCGAGCCTGGGGCAGCAGTGATGGCGTACGGTGAGGCCCATGGTGGGGATTCTGGGGGAATACCGGTCGCTGGGCGGCGCTGCGTTCTGGGTGCTGTGCGCGGCTGCTGTCTATTTTGTGGTCCTGGCGGTGCGGCTGGCCGCCATTGATGCGGCGACGCACCGCCTGCCGAACCGGATCGTGCTGCCGGCCTATCCGGCGTCGGCCGTCCTGCTGGGCGCGGCCGCACTTGCCGCCGGAGAGGCGTCCCGGATCCCCGGGATGGTGCTGGCCGGCGCCGTGCTGTGGAGCGCCTACTTCCTGCTGCGGTTCGGCAACCCCTCGGGCCTGGGCTTCGGCGATGTAAAACTGGCCGGCGTCCTGGGGCTCTGGTTGGGGTTTGTGGGGTGGGGGCACGTGCTGGCCGGCACCTTCGCCGCCTTCCTGCTGGGCGGGCTGTGGGGGTTGTGGCTGATCGTTTCCAAGCGTGGAACGGCCAAGACGTCGATCGCGTTCGGGCCGTTCATGCTGGCCGGAGCCGCGTTGGCCCTGGCTGTGCCTGGCCTACAGTAGAACAATGCCTACGCCAGATTTTGTCCTGTCCCTGCGCGAAAAAATCGGTCACGAACTGCTGTGGCTGCCCGGGATCACCGGGGTTGTCCTGAACGGGGACCAACAGGTGCTGCTGGTCCGGCGGGCCGACAACGGCCGCTGGACCCTGATCACCGGGATGCTGGAGCCGGGCGAGGAACCCGCCGCCGGAACCCTCCGCGAGGTCCAGGAGGAAACAGGGGTTACCGCTGAAATTGAGCACCTCATCCACGTCGGTTCCCACGGTCCCATCACCTTTCCCAACGGGGACCGGTGCACTTTCCTGAACGTGGGGTTCCGCTGCCGCTATGTCAGCGGCCAGGCGAGGGTCAATGACGACGAATCCACCGACGTCGGCTGGTTTGACCTGGATAATCTGCCGGAGCTGAGCGAACGGCACCTTATGTTGCTGGACCTGGCGTTGGAGGCCGACGGCGTCCCCGCCTTTGAGCGCTAGGCCGTAAACGCCATTGGCCCCTTCCGCCCGTCAGGGGCGGAAAGGGCCAACGCAGGGTACCGGCGATACAGCGGGGCTATCCGGCGTCAGGGTTCCGGGGTTCGGTGTCCTTCAGTCCGGCATCTGACCGTCCGGAGCGGCCCGGGCCTGAGTCCGACGGCGCGGTGGCCGCAGACTTTCCCTGCAGGGCGGCCAGGCGTTCGGCTTCGAGGCGGTTCGCCTCGTCGCCGCCCACGGCTTCGCCGCGGGCCACCATGCCGGCCACGTCGGAGAGCGGAATCTGCTTCAGGAACAGAGCCAGGACAAGCGCGAGGGCCAGGAACGGAATCAGGTACCAGAAGACCGGGGCCAGGGAATCGGCGTAGGCGGTGACAATGCCCTCGCGCAGCGGTTCGGGCAGCGTCTCGAGCACCGCGGGCTGCAGGGTGGCTGTGGCTTCTCCTGCCGCACTTGGGTCCAGTCCGGCAGCGGTGAAGACCTCATGCAGGTTCTCCGCCAGCCGGGAGGTGAACATGGCGCCGAAGATTGCCACACCCAGCGAGGCGCCCACCTCGCGGAAGTAATTGTTGCTGGACGTTGCCGTACCGATCTGGTCCACGGGCACGGAGTTCTGCACCACCAGGACCACCACCTGCATGATGTAACCCAGGCCGGCGCCAAAAACGAACAGCTGTGCGCAAATGACCCAGACCGGGGTGTCTGCGGACAACGAGGTCATCCACAGCATCGCAACGATGACGAGCGCGGCGCCCATGATGGGGTACTTCTTGTACTTGCCGGTCTTGGTGATGGCCAGCCCCGAGTAGATGGAGGTGCCCATCAGGCCCACCATCATGGGAAGCATCAGCAGGCCGGATACTGCGGCGGAGGTACCGGTGGACATTTGCAGGAACGTCGGCACGAAGGCCAGGGCGGCAAACATGCCCATGCCCAGGGTGAAACCAATGGCAGTGGCGTTCACGAAGATCGGGTTCTTGAACAGGCTCAGCGGAATGATCGGATCCTCGACCCGGCGCTCAATCATCACGAAGATGAAAGCGGCGGCCAGCATGCCGGCGCCGAAGGCGACGGTCAGCGGATCCGTCCAGCCGTGATCGTCGCGGCCGCCGAAGTCAGTGAAGAAAATCAGGCACGTGGTGGCGATGGACAGGAACACGACGCCGCCGATGTCGATGCGCTTGGTGGCCTTTTTGTTCGGCAGGGTGAGGGTGAAGAAGGCAACCAGGAAGGCGATGATGCCGATGGGGATGTTGATGTAGAACGCCCATTCCCAGGTCATGTGGTCCACGAAGAACCCGCCGAGCAGGGGACCGGCGACGGCGGAGAGACCAAAGATGCCGCCGAGCGGGCCGAGGTACTTGCCGCGCTGGTTGGCCGGCACGATGTCCGCGATGATGGCTTGGGACAGGATCATCAAACCGCCGCCGCCCAGGCCCTGGATGGCGCGGAAGATCACGAAGCCCCAGAAATCAGTGGCAAAGGCACAGCCGACGGACGCCGCCGTAAACAGGGCAATGGCGAAAAGGAAGAGATTGCGCCGCCCCAGCACGTCACCGAATTTGCCGTAGATCGGCATCACGATGGTGGTTGCCAGCAGGTAGGCGGTGGTGATCCAGGTCTGGTGCTCGACGCCGCCCAGTTCACCCACGATGGTGGGCATGGCGGTGGACACGATGGTCTGGTCGAGGCTGGAAAGCAGCATGCCTGCGATCAGGGCGGAGAAAATGATCCAGATGCGTTTCTGGGTCAACAGCAGCGGCGCTGAGCCCTGCGTGTCGGTGGCGGTCATGAAGGGTCCTTGGATGAGGGATCGGTCAGGGGAGTGGAAGAGGCAACCACTTCGTGCATGGCGTTGACGGCCTCGGTGAGGATCTGACGGTAGGGGCGGGTGTTTCCGGGATCGAAAAACGCCGCTCCGGCGCGCTGCGTCAAAGCGGTGAAAACCGCCAGGATGGCTTGGATCCTCGGGTCGGCGACTGCCAGGCCTTCACGTGCGGACAGGATGACCGCGAAGGCGGCCTCGGCTTCCCGGGACCCGTACAGGACTCGTTCCAGGAGCCGCGGCTCGGCGGCGACAGCCAGCTTGAGCGAGGCCATCTGGTCCCGGGACATAACCATCCGGTCCATCACTGCCGCGGCAAAGTCCACGAAGTCGGCCAGCAGCGAGGAAGATACCGCTCCCGGATTGGAACCGGCTCCCCGGGCAATAAACTCCTCGGCCAGGTCAGCGGGAATCTCGTCTGCCGGTGAGCCGAGGACGGCGTCTTCCTTGGCCGGGAAGTAATTGAAGAACGTACGCCGGGAAATGCCGACTTCCTCGCAGAGTTCCTCCACCGTGTACCCCGAAAAGCCGCGCTCTGCCGTCAGGATGCGGGCCGCGGTAATGATGGCGAGCTTGGTCGCGATGCGTTTGCGTTCGCGGAGGCCGTACCCGTCAGTCGATGCACTATCAGTCACAAAGTAAAGTTTTGCACCCTGTATCTAAAAGTGCAATTCCGTCCTGAGGGCCCGTACAACACAGCAGGGCACCCGGCCAACCGGCCGGATGCCCTTTTGTCGCCGTCGGCCGCCTGAGGGCGGCCGACCTGCGGTGTTACTGGCGGAAAGCTCCCGGACTAAGCCTGCGGCGGCTTCGTCATGGAGAGGACGTCGAGGGCAGCATCAAGCTGGTCCTCAGTAACCTCGCCGCGCTCGACAAAACCGAGTTCGACGACGGCCTGGCGGATGGTCTTGCCTTCCTTGACCGCGTACTTGGCGATCTTGGCGGCGTTCTCGTAGCCGATGTACTTGTTCAGCGGGGTGACGATGGACGGGGAAGCCTCGGCCAGGTAGCGGGCGCGCTCCACGTTGGCTTCGATCCCGTCAATCATCTTGTCCGCCATGATCCGCGAGGAGTTGGCGAGCAGGCGGATGGATTCGAGCAGGTTCGAGGCAATGACGGGGATGCCGACGTTGAGCTCGAAGTAACCGAAGGTGCCTGCCCAGGCGATGGCGGCGTCGTTGCCCACAACCTGGGCGGCAACCTGCATGACGGCCTCGGAAATGACGGGGTTGACCTTGCCCGGCATGATCGAGGAACCCGGCTGCAGATCGGGGATGGCGATTTCGCCCAGGCCGGTGTTGGGGCCGGAGCCCATCCAGCGCAGGTCGTTGGCGATCTTGGAGAAGGACACTGCGATGGTGCGCAGCATGCCGGAGACCTCAACCAGGGCGTCGCGGTTGGCCTGCGCCTCAAAGTGGTCGCGCGCTTCGGTCAGGGGCAGCCCGGTGTCCTCGGCAAGGAGGGCGATGACGCGCTGCGGGAAGCCGGCCGGGGTGTTGATGCCGGTGCCGACGGCGGTGCCGCCCAGCGGAACTTCGGCGACGCGGGGGAGGGAGGCCTGCACGCGCTCGATGCCGTAACGGACCTGGGCGGCGTAACCGCCGAATTCCTGGCCCATGGTCACCGGAGTGGCGTCCATGAGGTGGGTGCGGCCGGACTTCACGACGTCCTTGAATTCCTCGGCCTTGCGCTCCAGGGAAGCGGCCAGGTAATCCAATGCCGGCACCAGATCGTTGATCAGGGCCGAGGTGGCGGCAACGTGCACGGAGGTCGGGAAAACGTCATTGGAGGACTGCGAGGCGTTGACGTGGTCGTTGGGGTGAACCGTTGTCTCGCTGCCGGCGTCCTTCAGGGCGCGGGTTGCGAGCTCGGCCAGGACCTCATTGGTGTTCATGTTCGAGGACGTGCCGGAACCGGTCTGGAACACGTCGATCGGGAAGTGGCTGTCCAGGGTGCCGCCGGCCACCAGATCTGCTGCCTGTTCGATCGCCCGGGCGCGCTCGGCGTCGAGCACTCCCAACTCGGCGTTGGCCGTGGCGGCGGCCTTCTTGATCCGGGCCAGGGCGGCGATGTGGGCGCTGTCCAAGGGCTTGCCCGAGATGGGGAAGTTCTCGACGGCGCGCTGGGTCTGTGCGCGGTACAGGGCGTTGACCGGGACCCGGACCTCGCCCATGGTGTCATGTTCGATGCGGTATTCAGGAGTGTCAGAAGTCATGGTCCCAAGCCTAGTATCCGCAGCGCCGGGGCAGAAACGCGCGGTCGTCCGGTGACGCCGCCGTTCCGTCCCCGGCGCCGCGGGCCGGGACGCGCGGACGCTAGGACAGGGGTGAACGCACGACGGCGGGGTGGGAGAGGGCGCCGTACCCGGAGACCAGGTCCGCAGCACCTTCGGCCAGCCGGTAGGAAACACCGATGACCGCGGTCCGGCCTTCCTCGACGGCTGCGGAAATCATTGAGGAACTCTCCACCAGGCGTTCAGCCGTCTGCTTGGTGTGCTCCACGACCATGTCGTTGACCTCGGTAAGTCCGTTGCGCTGGGCCGCCAGGACTGACGGGGTGATCCGCTCCACCAGGTTGCGGATGTGGCCGCCGGGCATTTCACCGGTGTCCACGGTGCGTTTGGCTGCGGTCACCGCGCCGCAGCTGTCATGGCCCAGCACTACGATCAGCGGGACACCGAGCACCGCGACGCTGTATTCGAGGGAGCCGAGGACGGCGTCGTCAATGACCTGGCCGGCCGTGCGGATCACGAACGCGTCGCCGAGACCGAGGTCGAAGATGATTTCAGCCGCGAGCCGGGAGTCGGAACAGCCGAAGATAACGGCGAAAGGGTTCTGCTCGTGGACGAGGGAGCTGCGCCTGTTGGCGTCTTGGTTGGGATGCGAGGATTCTCCGGCGACGAAGCGGGCATTGCCTTCATGCAGCGTCTGCCATGCCTGGGCCGGGGTTATTGCTGATGCGCTGGGTTCATTCACAGGTCTTAGCTTAACCCCGGCGCCTTTCCGGGCAGTTATTCGTTACTAAGGTCGCTGACTACTGCTTCTGCGAGCACATCAAACTCGGCAAGATCTGCCTCGCCGGTCAGGACCACGGTCAAGCCGTTCAGCTCGAGCACCATGCTGGCCTTGCCGTCCGCTGAGTCCCTCAGCTCCCAGGTCTGTCCGCCGGCACTTCGTTCTCCGGCAACCACTGCGTCGCCGGAGGTCTGGGCAACCCACGTGGGGTTGCCGGCGTCGGTCTCGGAAAGGCGGATAAATTCCATGCCCGGGGTGACGTAACCCACTTCCCAAACGGGGACTCCGGCGCTGCCGGCCGCTTCCCAGCGGGCGTAATTGGCAGTCCAGCCCTCGGGCAGGTCCGGGGCGAGGGGCGCATAGCCGGCATCCCCGGCCGCCTGCGACGCGGTTGCCTGAACGTCAACATTGCGGGGAGGCATTTTGGGGGAAGGGTTCAGCAGCACCGGAACCAGGACCAGCAGCAGCGTAACGCCGGTGGCGATCAGCATGCCGATCACCGTGGCATTGGCACGCTTGGCCTGCTTCTGGGTCAGTACCGGGGTTACGGGCGTCTCTTGGTCCTGCTGCTGCTCACTCACCCTTCCATGATCGCTTATTGGGCCGTCCAACTCCTAGTCGGGCCGGAAAGCGCAAAAGGCTGAATATGGCGCAGTTGGCGGTGGTGCAGGCCACACAGACTATGATCGGAGCAAGGATCATCCGTTTTTGGTTATTCGCCAAGCGGTTCGCATCGAAATTTCGAAGATGAGGTTAGACGTGTCCAAAGGCGCTCAGTACTCCACACTTTCCCCCGCCCTGGCAGTAGGCGACGACGAGCCGGACCGGAACCTGGCCCTGGAACTTGTCCGGGTCACCGAGGCAGCCGCCATCGCCGGCGGCCACTGGGTGGGCTTCGGCGACAAGAACGCGGCGGACGGCGCCGCCGTCGACGCCATGCGTTCACTGATTTCCACCGTCCACTTCAACGGTGTCGTGGTCATCGGCGAGGGCGAAAAAGACGAAGCCCCCATGCTCTACAACGGTGAATACGTCGGCGACGGCACCGGCGCCCTGTGCGACGTCGCCGTGGACCCGATTGACGGCACCCGGCTGACCGCGTTGGGCCTCAACAACGCCGTGGCCGTGCTGGCCGTGGCCGAACGCGGCACCATGTTCGATCCCTCCGCCGTGTTCTACATGGAGAAGCTGATCACCGGCCCCGAGGCCGCCGACATGGTGGACCTGCGCCTGCCGGTCAAGCAGAACCTGCACCTGATCGCCAAGGCCAAGGGCAAGAAGATCAACCAGCTCAACGTGATGATCCTGGACCGGGACCGCCACAAGCCCCTGGTGCAGGAAATCCGCGACGCCGGTGCCCGCACCCGCATGCTGATGGACGGCGACGTTGCCGGCGGCATCGCTGCCGCCCGCGAGGGAACCGACGTCGACGCCCTGATGGGCATCGGCGGCACGCCGGAAGGCATCATCACCGCCTGCGCCATCAAGACCCTCGGCGGCGTCATCCAGGGCCGGCTGTGGCCGACCTCGGACGAGGAGAAGCAGAAGGCGATCGACGCCGGCCACGACCTGGACCGCGTGATGTCCACCAACGACCTGGTCACCAGCGACAACTGCTACTTCGCTGCCACCGGCATCACCGACGGCGACCTGGTCCGCGGCGTGCGTTACTCCAAAGACCGCGTGCTCACGCAGTCCATCGTGATGCGCTCCAAGTCCGGCACCATCCGCGTGGTGGACGGCGAGCACCAGTCGCACAAGTGGGAGTCCTACGCCCGCCTGAAGTAGGCGCAGCGTCCCAGCGAAACAAGGCCCCGGAATCTATCCGGGGCTTTTTGCTGCCCGGCGGGAGGCAGGAGGCGGGAGGCGGGAGCTAGGAGCTCGGTGGCTGGTTGGCTGCTGGGCGGCTGGTTACCGGTCTGCGGCGGACGCCGCCGCTGCTGCGGGAATCCGGTTGCGGCCGATGACCCGGTACACCACGGCGGCCAGGGCGACGACGGCGGCCGCGGCAATGGCAGCGACGGCGGTTCCGGTGGAGAGCAGTTCACCGTTGAGGCGGGACACGGCAATCCAGGAAAGACCCCACGACAGGGCGGCGGCGGGGGCCAGGCGTCCCCGGCCGTAGGCCGCCAGTGCCACGCCCAGGGCGGCGACGACGGCAAGAATGGCAACGGACCAAACCTCCGGAGCGAGTCCGAAGCCGTCGAAACCGGCGTCGGTGAGGGCTGCGGCAGTATTGGCGCAGGTGGCAACCGCCACCCAGCCCAGGTACAGGCCCAGGGTGCCGTCCACGGCGATGGCCTCGATCCAGTTGGCCGCCGGGGTGCGGGAGTACCGGGCGAAGCAGACGGCGAGGACCACGAGCAGTGCCACGATGACCAGGACGCTCACGGCCACCCAGCCGGCCTGGACGGTCAGGATCCACGCGGCGTTCAGGACCAGTGACGCCGCGACCAGCCAGCCCAGGGCACGCTGGCGTTCGGAGGACCGCTGGGACGGCAGCCACTGCCAGACGGTGTAGGCGCCAAGCCCGGTGTAAATCACCGACCAGATGGAGAAGGCGCCGCTGGCCGGGGCCAGGTAGGTGGCGTCGGCGTTGAGCGCGCCGCCGGCGGCTTCGGCGATGGGGGTGCCGCCAAACACGCCCACGCCGATGACGGAACCGACAATGCAGATGACGTAGCAGACGGTGACAGTCAGTTGCCGGGCCAGATCATTTCCCGGCGAGGCGGAGGCCGGGGAACGGGTGCCGGGAGTTGAAGTAGTCATAGTCGAGCGTAACAAGTGGCCGGGACCACAGGGGAGCCGCGCCGGCAGCCCCTTCCGACCCCGGTAGGCTGGAAAGCATGACACTGCGCGTTACATCCTGTTCCGATTCCGTCCGCTGGAACGAAGCCGTCAACGGCTTCAACGGACATCCGCAGCAATTGTGGGGCTGGGGCAAGACCAAGGCAGAGCACAACTGGAACGTGGACCGCCTGCTGGTTGAGGACGACGGCGGCAAGGTGGTGGGCGCCGCCCAGGTGCTGCTGCGCCGGCTGCCGTTCCCGTTCAAGGCGCTCGCCTACATTCCCCGCGGCCCGCAGTCCGTTCCCGGCCGCGAGCTGGAAATCCTAGGAGCCGTCAGCGACTACGTCTCGGGCGCCCACAGCCCCGTGGCACTGAGCATCGAACCGGACTGGGACGCCGACGGCGAGATCGCCGCAGGCCTGCCGGCCGCCGGCTTCCGCCCTTCGGCCAACACCATCCTGATCGGCCGCACCCTGATCCTGGATTTGTCCCGGACCGAAGACGAGCTGCTCGCGGACATGTCCAAGAAGAACCGCCAGTACATCCGCAAGTCAGGCCGCGAGGCGCTGGACTACCGCCGCGTCACCCGGGATGAAATCCCCAAGTGCCTGGCCGTGTACAAGCAGACCGCAGAGCGGGCCGGTTTCGGCATTCACGAAGACGGCTATTACCTGGACATCTTCGACAACCTGGGCGAGGATTCGCCGGTGTACGCGGCGTTCAGCGGGAACGACGTCGTCGCCTTCCTGTGGCTGTCCACCAGCGGCTACACCTCCTTTGAGCTCTACGGCGGCATGACCGAGGAGGGCGAGCATCTGCGCGCCAACTATGCGCTGAAGTGGCACGCCATTCAGGACATGAAGGAACGCGGGATCATCCGCTACGACTTCAACGGCCTGCTCAATGACGGCGTGTCCAAGTTCAAGATGGGCTGGGCCAAACACGAGGACCAGCTGGCCGGAACCTGGGACAAGCCGCTCTCTCCGCTGTATCCGGTTTTCACCACGGCGCTCCCGCTGGCCAAGAACGGCCTGCGGAAGCTGCGCGGACTGGCCGGAGCCGCCAAGGCCAGGATCCGCCGCTAGGGTTTCCCCGGCCCGCGGAATGTTGCCGACGCGAGGCTAGAGGTCCAGGCGGGGTGCCGCGGGGTCGGGAACGTCAGCCTCCGTGGAACCCACGGTCACCGCGAAGGCGAGGGCGCCGTCGTCGTGCTGCGCTGAATGGGCCGAGAGCTTCGCAATAACCGGTGCTTCCGCGGCCGGAATGAAGGCGCTTTGCCCGGTCTCCAGCACGAGGTCGCCCTTGGGGGAGTCCAAGACGACGGTGCCCCGCACCACGATCACCACCGTCGGCCCGTTCTGCAGCACCGACACATCGGATCCGGACATGGACGCGGCGGGGGAGTAGCCCTCTCCAGGGTCGGAGACGCGCTGTTCGAGCTCGATCCGCTGCAGCGCGAACTCGGCAAACGGCGGCCGGTAAAGCTCCTGGCCCATCTGCGTGAAGACCGGTTCCAGCGAGGGGATGCCCCGGGGACGGAAATCCACCGTCTTGAGCAGCTCCGGGACATCGACGTGCTTGGGCGTCAGTCCGCCGCGCAGCACGTTGTCCGAGGAGGCCATGACCTCAATGCCCAGGCCGCTGAGGTACGCGTGCACATTGCCTGCGGGCAGGTAGACCGCCTCGCCGGGCTGCAGGGATGCGCGGTTCAGCAGCAGGGACAGCAGCACCCCCGGGTCGCCGGGGTAGTAGGCGTTCAGCTCCACGGCCGTCGCCAGCTCCTTCGCGTACGGCGCTGCCCCTGATTTCCCGGCGTCGGCAGTGGCACCGCCGACGTCCCGGCCGGCAGCGAGGGCAGCGGCCGTCACCTGGACGGCGTCACGCACCTCATCGCCGCCCTCGATCAGGGCGCGGAAGACGCGTTGCAGCCGGTCCGGTGCGGGGTGGCCGCTGGAGAGTTCGGCGACCGCCCAGGTCAGCAGCTCCGGAACCTCCCGGCCCTGCCGGTCAACCGCACGGACGACAGCCCGGAAGATGTCCGCCGCTTCATCCGGTTCCCGAAAGCCGCACAGTGCCTCGAACGGAGTCAGCGCGAAAATCATTTCCGGCTTGTGATTCTGGTCCTTGTAGTTACGGTTCGCGGCACCGCGGTCCAGTCCGGCGGCCTCCTCGGCGGCAAAGCCTGCACGGGCCTGTTCCTGGGTGGGATGGACCTGCAGGGACAGCGGAGACCCGGCCGCCAGAACCTTGGCGAGGAAGGGCAGGACCCCGCCGTAGGCCCGCGCCGTCTCCCGGCCAAGCATTTGCTGCGGGTCGGCAGCGATCAGTTCATCCAGCGTCTGCGCGTCAGGCACCGGCGGCACCAGGGCCGACGGCGCACCCGGATGGGCGCCGATCCACAGTTCAGCCTCGGGCTCACCTGTTGGTTCCCGGCCAAAAAGTTCAGCCATGGCGGTAACCGAACCCCACGCATAGGGCCGAATGGTGTTGTTCAGCAGGTACATGGCTCTCTTCTCGGCGGTAGTCAGGTGCGGGCGGCCGGCTATCCGGGGCTGCAGTTTCCGTTGTTGTTGAGCAGGGCTCCCAGCGTTGCATCGTCCTGGATTTCAGCCAGGTACTGAAGATACTCCTGCGTGATCTCCGGCTCCTCGGCTGCCCCGGCGCCCGGGTCCGCAACTTCACCGGTCTCCGTGCCAATGTCGGTGCTGGTGTCCGTTCCGCCCTCGGGTTCGGCGGCCGCGCCCTCATCGGCGGGAGCTTCCTCGGCCGGCGCGGCAGGCTCCACGTCCTGGCCGGAGATCTTCTCGGCCACGCGGGCATGAATCTCGTCAAAGTCCGGGTACGTGACAAAGTTGTCCGCTGCGGTGCCGAAGTCCGGCGGGCCGATGGTGAGGCGCTCCATCGGCTGGCCCTTGGCCTTGAGCGCCAGGTCCAGGAAACTGCCGAGCTGGTCCTGCGGAAGGTCCGTCTCGACGATCTGCTCCCCGGCCGAGGCAATGGCCTGGAAGCGGGTCAGCAGTGTGGCCGGGTCCAACTGGGACACCATTGCCTGCTGCACACACTGCTGCCGGGCGATCCGGTGGTAGTCGGTGACAAACTCCCGTGACCGGGCATACCAGAGCGCCGTGTAGCCGTCCATCTTCTGGGTGCCCGGAGCAATCCAGCCGTCCGGCGGATAGTGCCGGTTGGTTCCGGGGATTTCCCCGGCGGTGATGGGAACCCAGCCGCCGACGTTGATGGTGATGCCGCCCATGGCATCGATCAGCTTGGAAAAACCCTCCATGTCCACAATGACGTAGGCCTGGACCTCCAGATCCAGGATGCCGGACGCGGCGTCCATCATGGCTTCGGCACCCGGATCGGCGGAGCCCGGGTACAGATCCGGATAGTTCTCCATCACTGTCTGGTAGAGGCTGTTGAGGATGCACTCGTCGCCGCAGTTGTAACCGTCCGGATAGACCTCCGCCAGCGGGGAGTCCGCCGGGAAGGGGGCGTTCTGGAAATTGCGGGGAAGGCTGAAAGTGATCGACTTGCCGGTTTTGGCATCAACGCTGATCACGGACATGCTGTCCGGGCGCAGACCCGTCCGGTCCTCACCGGCGTCGCCGCCCATCAGCATAAAGTTGTAGCGGCCGTCCACCGGATCAAGGGAGGGCCCGGAAGCGAAGATGCTGCCAACTGCATGGCGGCTGATGTTCAGCATGTAGGCGCCGTACGCCAGGCCGCCGCTGGTGCCGACCACGAGGACGGTGAGCAGCCCGGCGATCAAAGGGCGCATGCGGCGTTCCAACAGGGGCGGCCGGATGATGCGCAGCGTGTTCAGGAAAAGAAGCGCCCATCCCACCGCCAGCAGGATCAGGGCCACCATGAGGATAAAGGAGGTCCAACCGTTGGTGACAAGGTTCACCAGCATAATCCGGTTGGTAAGGGCCAGCACCAGCGCTGCGAGGACCAGCGCCCAGACGGTGAAGGTCACCTGCAGGGCGCGCCGGCCGAGCCGGCGGTTTCCGGCCACCACTTGAGCGGACCCGGGCAGCAGCAGCGTGAGCAGCAGCAGGATGAATGCCCGTTTGGTGCGGATATGCGGCGGTGCCGACTGTGGATTGCGGACGGGATCCGTCAGCAGGCCGGCGCCGTCGTTCTCTTTGTTCCTCGGGTCCATGCGCAGAAGTCCTAGTCGCTGCCGGTGACGGAGGTGCGCAGCTTGGCGCCCTTGGCCAGGGCTGTCTGGCGAAGTCCGGACGCGAACTCCAGCAGCTGCTGCTGCAGCTTGGAGGCCAGCGGGTCGGTGCCCGCAGCGAGCATCCGCACGGCCAGGAGGCCGGCGTTCCGGGCACCGCCGATGGAGACGGTTGCCACCGGCACACCGGCAGGCATCTGCACGATCGAGAGCAGGGAATCCATGCCGTCGAGATACTTCAGCGGCACCGGGACGCCGATCACCGGAAGCGGAGTGACGGCAGCCAGCATGCCGGGCAGGTGCGCGGCACCGCCGGCGCCGGCGATGATGATCCGCAGCCCGCGGCGGTGTGCCTGCTGGCCGTACTCGATCATTTCCGTGGGCATCCGGTGGGCGGAGACGACGTCGGCCTCGTACGGAATGCCGAACTCGGCCAGGGCGGCGGCCGCCGCGTCCATGACGGGCCAGTCGGAGTCCGAACCCATCACGAGTCCTACCAGTGGGGTGTCGCGGCTGCTCATGAGTTCTCCTTCGAAGAGTCGCGGCCGTCACGCAGGATGGCGGCCGCGTGTTCCGCGCTGCGCCGCACCCGGGGCAGATCCGCAGCACTGCGGCCCACCACGTTGACATGCCCGATCTTACGGCCGGGACGGACCGATTTGCCGTAGTTGTGAATTTTGGCTGCCGGCTCGGCGGCCAGTGCCTGAGCATAGCCGCTGAACAGATCCAAGTTGGCACCGCCAAGGTAGTTCTTCATGACAACGACGCCGCCAAGGACATCCGTGGCGCCCAGCGGGAGGTCCAGGACGGCCCGCAGATGCTGTTCAAACTGGCCGGTAACGGATCCGTCCATGGTCCAGTGACCGGAATTGTGCGGGCGCATCGCCAGTTCGTTGATCAGGAATCCGGCTCCGCGTCCGGGGGTTTCGAACAGCTCCACAGCCATCACGCCCGTGACGCCCAGCTCAGCGGCGATCCGCAGCGCGGCGTCCTGGGCGGCGGCTGCGACCTGGGGATCCAGGTCCTGGGCAGGGGCGATGACTTCGTCGCACACACCGTCCACCTGGATGGAGTGCACTACGGGCCAGGGCAGTGCACTGCCCCGCGGGGTCCGTGCCACCAAAGCAGAGAGTTCACGGCTGAACGGCACCATCTCTTCGGCGAGGAGCGGTTCGCCGGTGAACCAGTCCGCGGCGGCGGCTGCTGCATCGGCGTCGACAATGATCCGCACGCCCTTGCCGTCATAGCCTCCGCGCGGTGTCTTGAGCACAACGGGCCATCCGGCCGCTTTGCCGAAGTCCACCAGATCCAAGACGCCTGACACGGGAGCCCACCGCGGGTTGGGGAGGCCCAACCGGTCAATGGCAGCGCGCATGACCAATTTGTCCTGGGCATGGATGAGGGCTTCAGGGGAGGGCTGCACGTTGACGCCCGCTGCGGCGAGAGTGGTCAGATGCGCTCCCGGAACGTGTTCGTGATCGAAGGTCAGGACATCCACCCCGGAGGCAAACGCGGCCAGCGTGTCCAGATCGGTGTAATCTCCGACCGTGGTTCGGACGACGGCCGGCACGGCCGAAACATCGGGCCCTTCAGCCAGAACACGGAGTTCGAAACCAAGGGCAACTGCTGCCGGGGCCATCATCCGGGCCAGCTGGCCACCGCCGACGACGCCAATTATAGGAAAGCTCACGACATTAGGTTACCGAAAAGAGACCGTAATCCACTTTTGCCGGACGGCCTGGTGACCTCACCTTCAGGGAACTCCCACACTACGGGGGTAATATTGTGTCTTACCGTCTGCCTTTCCACGTGCGGCGGGTTACTGTGTCCAGCTTCGGCAATCCCGGCCGGCGGCGCACCAACGGCCTCGGAGGATCATGTTTTCATCACTGTCTGCGCGCATCAGAGGCCTGGCCTCGTTGTTTTGGCGCGAAGTAGCGAAGTTTGGAACAGTGGGCGCTTTCGCCTTCATTGTGGACAACGGGCTGTGGTGGCTGCTCTACCACGGCGTCCTGGAGGGCAGCGCCACCAAGGCACGGCTCATCAGCGCATCCGCGGCAACCCTGTTTTCCTGGGTGGCCAACCGTTTCTGGACCTTCCGCAGGCGCCGCCAAAACAACGTGACCCGTGAACTGGTGCTGTTTCTCATCATCAACGGCGTCGGCATTGTCATCTCCAGTGGATTTACCTGGGTTGCCCAGTATCCAATGGGCATCACCGACGCCAAGTGGCTCGGATTTGCCGGCATCGTAGGCATTGGCGTGGCCACCATTCTCCGGTTCTTCGCCTACCGGTTCTGGGTCTTCAATGCGGTACTGGATGAAGAGCCAGGCTTCCAGGACGATTACGAACTGCTCGACGACGGCACCAAGGGCCCCGCCCGCAAAACCGGCGACGGCACCGGAAACGGCTCCACCCCGGCGGGGGAGAGCGGCGGGTCCGGCACCTCCAGCCTCGAAGCGAAGCCTACGCCTCCAGCTGCGCCGTAATCTTTTCGGCGGCAATCAGCCGTTCGGTAATTTCCACCTCTGCAGCCGCGAGCACCACGCTTCCGCCGGCAGCCCAGGTGCGAAGCGAGGCCGCGAGGACTGCGGGTAGATCCTCGGACGCCGGAATGAGCAGCGTCTGCGCAGCACCGCCGTCAGTTGCTTCCGCCAGCTGCCCGTAGGTGAGGTTCGTGCCGGCGCCCAGTGAACTGTGCAGTGCGGTGTAGCCCTCTTCGGCAACATCCCCGCCCGTGTAGGTGTCCGCATAGCTGCGGACCTCTGCCGCGTAATCCACTGCGGCCGCAGGCAGGTCCCCGGACCACCGCAGCGCCAGTGCTCCAAGGTCCACCGCCACAACCATTCCGTCAGCCGCGTCCAGCGCCGCCTGCGATGCCGTGACGGCAATATCCGGGGCGGCGGTGGCCTCGGAAGGGTTTCCCAGGATCACCGTGCAGCCGGTCTGCCATGCCGCCAGCGCCCACACCAGAGTTTTCCAGTGCACCGGAAGGTCGAGCAGGAGACGGATTCCGGGTTCGGCGTCGAGCTCGTCCACCAAGAGGTTTGACGTCTTCGCAACCCAGTTGTCCAGCACCTTGCCCGAGAGCTCAATCCGTTCGGAGTTCGGCCCGTACCATGTCAGCGCCGGAGAGGTCGCCTGACGGGTGCGCAGGGTGGACAGTAGGGTGGGAACGGAAATCCTGGCTGGCATGTGGAACTCTTTCCTAAGGCGGGCAGCGCAAACGCGACGCGCCGATGATGAGGCCGAAAATCCGGGCGTGGCGTGCACGGGTTCTGAGGAGTCGACTCTATAGGATGCCGAAACAGCTTGACGTCTTCGTATTACACGCGTGTAATTAGGTATCGGATTTGTTCCAGCAATCCACCACCAAGATGCATTCCAAGCAGGCTGATTGTGCCGCGCAGGGCTCAGAGATCCGCTGCAGGGACAATAACACCGGGAGGACTTCCATGGGGCAGGCAGAATACACGCACGACCAGTCCATTGCCGCGCAGGCATCCGCTAGCTACGGCTCTCGGGGTGTGCCAGTGGACTGGTACGTGGACCCCGCGGACCCGGGAGCGGCTGAACGCTACCGCCAGGACGCCGCCGGGCTGGAGGACCAGGCCACAGCGTTCCTGGCGGCCCATGAAGCCCTCGCTCCGGACACCCGGGAAGCAGACCTCCTGGATCCTCCCGTCGCTCTGTTTTCGCCGCCCGCGGAGAAAGACACCCGGCCGGTCTGGATTGGCCTGCCCGGCCTCGGCGACTACGACGACGGTGAACTGGGCTGGCAGTCCGACGCCCTCTGTGCGCAGACTGACCCGGAAGCGTTTTTTCCGGAAAAGGGCGGTTCAACGCGCGACGCCAAGAAGGTGTGTGCCGCCTGCAACGTGAGGTCACAGTGCCTGGAGTACGCATTGGCCAACGATGAGCGGTTCGGTATCTGGGGCGGTCTGTCCGAGCGCGAACGCCGCCGGCTTCGGAAGCAGGCAGTCTAATTCCTTCGCATGTTCGCGTTTGTGCCGTTGTTGTTTCGCATAACGGCGCACAATACCTTCCCCAAACGCTCACCGCGCTGGCCGGTCAAACCCGGCCGGCTGATCTATATGTCGGCGTAGACACAGGCTCCACCGATAATTCCCTTTCTCTTTTGCGCAGTGGACTGCCCGCCGGAGCCGTGATTGCCGCTGTGCCGGCAAAATCCGGGTTTGGCGCTGCAGTGCAGGCCGGGCTGAACGAGCTTGCCGCACCGGTTTCTCCCGGCGGCACCGTGGACTGGCTGTGGCTGCTCCACGATGATTCGGCACCCGCGCCGGAAGCCCTCGAGGAGCTTCTCCTGGCTGTCGAGCGGGCGCCGTCGGTCACCATTGCCGGCGCCAAGCAGGTCGACTGGGACAACCAGCGGCTGCTGGTGGACGTTGGTGTCTCGATCAGCCGGTGGGCTGAACGCCTCACACTGATCGATGCCGACGAGCTGGACCAGGGTCAGTACAACGCGCGCAGCGACGTTTTCGCCGTGAACTCAGCCGGCATGCTGGTGCGGCGCGATGTCTGGGACGCCCTGGGCGGATTTGACCCCGCGCTTCCCGGCACCGGTGACGACGTTGACCTGTGCTGGCGCAACCGCCTGGCCGGACACCGCGTCGTCGTCGTTCCGGCCGCCAAGGTGCGCCACGCGGGACGCCGGCCCAACACCGCCGCGTCCGCCGGCGCCTCCCGGCGTGCGGAAATCTTCCTGAGACTCAAACACGCGCCGCTGTGGCAGGTTCCCTTCCTTGCATTGGGCGCGGTCCTGGGCGGATTCGGCCGGCTAATTCTGGGGATGCTCGCCAAAGACCCCGGTTATGCCTTTGGCTCCCTTGTCGCCAGCATCGGCGCCGTGCTGCGCCCCCTGGACCTTTACCGTTCCCGCCGTGCCGCTGCGGCCACCCGGACGCGGCCGCGCAGCGCGGTCCGCGCCCTTCGCACCCGCCGCCGCGAGGTGCGTGAACACCGCCGGTCACTCTTCGAAGCGGACCCGGCTCACGTCGACGCCGAGGATCCCCTCTCCCCGGCTCAGGCCGCCGGCACTGCAACACGTCCCGGAATGTCCCGGGACAGCGGCTCCCTGGAGCCCAGCGGTGATTCCAACAACGATTTTGCCGCTCTGGCTGCCCCCTCCCGCGCCTGGGTGGGCGCCGGCGCCGTCGCGGCAATGCTGGTGCTGCTCGCTGCGTCGCTGATCGGGCTGCACCGCTTCATCGGAGCACCCGCGCTGGCAGGCGGGTCACTGCTGCCGCTCTCCGGGAACCTTGGTGAAATCTGGGACAACGCCTCGTCCTGGTGGATTGACCTGGGCTCCGGCTACCCGGGTCACGGTGATCCCTTCGATTACGTGCTGTGGCTGCTCGGTGCGGCAGGTTTGGGCAACACCAACACCGCCGTTGTCACGCTGGTGCTCACTGCCATGCCGCTGGCCGGCCTCAGTGCATGGTTCGCTGCCGGTGCGCTGACCCGGCACCGCGGCCTGCGCTTCTGGGCCGCGGTCTTCTGGGGAGGCGCACCCGCACTGCAGGTGGCGCTGGGCGAAGGCCGTCTCGGGGCGCTGATTGCGCACATCCTGCTGCCGCTGCTGGTGCTTGCCATGCTGAGGGCTGTGGGCACCGCGCCGCGCAGCCTCAATGACCAACCGCTCCGCTCCGGAACGCCGGTTCAGCGTACGGGACAGGAATCCAGCTGGGCCGCAGCCGGCGCAGCCGGACTGCTGCTGGCCATCGTTACCGCCTCCGCGCCGATACTTTTTGTCCTGGCTGCGCTTGCCGTGCTGGTGGTTTCACTGCGGGTGGGACGCCGCGCCCGCACTCTGTGGTGGTCCCTGGTTCCGGCAGCAGCACTGCTGCTGCCCATGGTTGTTTCCACTCTGGAGCGTCCGCGGGCCCTGGCTGCAGACCCGGGAGTTCCCCTCGGCTTCGATCCGGCCGCCCTGTGGCAGCAGTTGCTGGGCTTCCCGCTGGCTTTTGATCTCTCCGGGGGACTGCCCCTGCTGGGCTTCCTGCCGGCCGGGCCCTGGCCGCTGGTACTGGCGCTGGTCATCGGCGGTCCCGTGCTGCTGCTGTCCGTCGCCGCACTCTTTGCCGGGCCCCGGACCGGCCTGGCCCGCTTGGCCTGGATCCTGAGCCTCAGCGCACTTGTCCTGAGCTGGCTCTCGGCGTTCATCGCTACGGGCGCCGCTCCGGACTCACTGGTGACGCCGTTCCCCGGCCCCCTGGTTTCAGCAGCGGTATTCCTGCAGCTGTGTGCCGCCCTGCTGGCTGGCAACACCCTGCTCAACGGAAGGGCAACCCCGGAGCGCGCAGCAGCAGGACGTTCCCTGCGGGCCGGGCGTCCGGTCGCCGTTCTGCTGGGAGTCCTCCTGGCGCTGGGACCGGCGGCCGGCCTGGCCCTGTGGAGCGTTCCGCTTGCCACCGATTCCACCACGGCCGAGGGAACCAATGGCGTGCACGGAGCGCAGCCGCTGGTTGCACCGGCTGCCGAACGCACCCTGCCCGCCACCGCCGCCGACAGGGGCGCCAGCGACGAGCGCACCCGTACCCTGCTGCTGCGCACCGACGCCAACGACGACGTCACGGCGGCGCTGATGCGCGGCGGCGGCACCACCATGGACAGCATGTCCGCCATCTATGCAGCCCGCACGATCACGGGGGCAGTCAACGCCGAGGAAATCGCGGCTGATGACGACGCCACGGCAGACGTGCGGCGTGCCGTCGCCATCATCACTGCCGGGACCGGCGTTGATCCCCGCGCGGAGCTGGCCCGTCTGGGCGTCGGCTACGTTGTCCTTCAGCAGTCCGACACCTCTGCCGAATTGCTGGCCGGGAAGATGGACTCCGTGCCGGGCCTTGCGCCGGTGGGACAGACCGGATCGGGCTGGCTGTGGCGGGTTGTCGGCCAGCTCGATGAACAGGGGACCGAGATGCTGTCCGAGGACACCGCCCGGGTCCGCATCATGGCGGAGGACGGCTCCGTGGAATCCGTGGTCCAGTCCGGGCACACCGGCGTCCTGGCCTCCATTCCGGCCGGTGCCGAAGGCCGCACGCTTGTCCTGGCCGAACGTGCCGATCCGGGCTGGCAGGCAACCCTGAACGGAGTGACGCTGGCAGCGACGGCCGACGGCTGGGCTCAGGCCTGGACACTTCCGGCCGACGGCGGAAACCTGGAAATCGGCTATGACACTGTTTGGGAACCCTGGCTGGGCGCGCTTCAGGTGCTGGTCATCGCCCTGACGGTGCTCCTTGCCCTGCCGACCCGTTCACGCAGCGGTGCGGTTCGGCTGCCGGGCCGTCAGCTTCCGCGGCGAAGCGAACCCGTCGGTGTTGCAGACGGCGGAAGCGCAGACGCCGGCAGCGCCTCTGCAGCCGCCGGTGCCGCAACTGCGCCGGGGGAACCGTCGAAGACGGCAGCAGTCCCCGGCGCGGCAGGCTCCGAGTCGGACGGCGAAGCCGGGGCCCGAACAGACAGAGTCAACGCCTCGGGGAAATCCGGCGCAACGGAAGGACAGCGCCGATGAGCCGCAAAGAGGAACCCCGGAACGGTCGGGCCGGAACAGACAACAACGGGACGGACAACGCCGGGAAGCCTCCGGCTGGCCGGGCTGAGGCCCGGGTCCGCCGCCAGCGTCGCCGCCGCCAGGCCGTCACGGCGGTGTCTGCCGTGCTCATTCTTGCTGCCGGCACGGCCGTGGTGGCCGGATCCGCTGTCATTGATTCCGGCAACGCGGGAAAAACCGTCGACAGCGCCGCGGCCGATGTGCCGGCGGGACCGCTCACCGCAGTCTGCCCCGAGCCGCTGCGGTTGCTGTCCGGTGCCGTTGCGGGGACCGATCCCCAGTTCAGTCCCGTGTCGGAATCCGCCAAAACGTCGCTCAGCGCGGCCGTGCTGAGCGGAGCCGGAAACCCGGTTCCGGCGTCGTCGCTGCTCAAAATCGACGGAAGTGTCCTGAAAACCATCGCCGATGAAGCCGTGGACGTGCAGCCGCTGGCCGGCGTAAGAAGCGCCGGTGTCCTGGTTGACGAGAACGTCACCGAGGCTACCGTCCTCAGCGCCGAGCCCTCCGGCACACTGCAGGCGACGGCAAACGCCGTGGTTGGCTTCTCCGCCGAGGACGGCGACCTCGCCGGTCTCGCTGCGGCGAACTGCCAGGCCCCGGGCAATGACATGTGGCTTCTCGGTGCACGCACCACGGTGGGGGCCACCGCGGTGCTGCGCCTCACCAATCCCTCGGAAAGTGCAGCCACGGTCGACCTTGAGCTGTACGGCTCCAAGGGACGTTTGGAGGGAACCGGCACCCGGGGGATCCTGGTGCCGCCGGGCGAAACCAAATCAATTGTCCTGGCCGGCGTGGCGGCGAACGAACCCGGATTGGCGGTCCGCGTACGCAGTTCCGGGGCACCGATTACCGCGATGGTGCAGCAGAGCATCCTGCGTGGGCTGACACCGGGCGGTGTGGAGTTCATCCAACCGTCTGCAGCCGCCTCGCCGCAGCAGATCATCAGCGGTGTCCGCATCCAGAGTGCTGGCGCGGCCAAGGAACTGGCCGGCGAGCGCGGTTACGAATCTGCGGCCCCGGCGGTACAGGTGGCCGTTCCCGGCAGCACCAATGGAGTGGTCTCCGTGCGGATCCTGGGCAAGGACGGCGACGTTTCCGTTCCCGGCGGGGGAGTCTTCACCGTTCCTGCCGGCAGCGTGGGCCAGCTTCCCCTGGACTCGCTGCCCGAGGGCACCTACTCAGTGGAGGTCACCGCCGATGTGTCGGTGGTTGCCGGCACCGTGTCCAGCCGAGGCAGCAAAGCCGATGCGCCCGTGGATCTGGCGGTTGCGCCGTCGGGTGAGCGCCTGGGCAACGAGCATTTGGCAGTGCTGCCCGGCGACGCCGCCTCGGTGCTGAGTTTTGCGGCTCCCGCCGGCGAGGCCGAAGTGCGCCTGACCGGTGTTGCGCGGGACGGCAAACTTGCGGATGAGCAGATTGTCACGGTGCCGGCGGGATCAACGATCAACGTTGCGGCAACCAGTGTCGGGTCCGATCTTGCGGCAGTGCTGATCAGCACCACCGGCGAACCCGTCTACGGTGCCCAGGTGCTCACGGCGGCAAAGGGCGACGGCGTTTCGGTGCTGCCGCTGCCCAAGGGGAACATTGGCGGCACCACTGTTCCGGTGAGCCTGGGTTACTGAGCCGGTACTGCCCCGCTGCTAGAGCGGCCGGAAACGGCCGTAGGTGGGGTCCACCGTTTCGGGATCCATGCCCATCAGGGTGGCCAGCTGTTCCACAACAACGTCGTGGATCAGTTCGCTCACCGGCACCAGCCCCCGGGCAGCGGATTCCACCGGATGCCGGTACACCGTGATCACGGCCGGCCTGGGCCCCGCCGCGGGAGCGCCTGCCCCGAACGGGATGTTCCCCGAGGTTGCCGCGAGTTCCTCGAGTCCGGGCGGAATGTCCTGCACCACAAACTGATAGGACTGGATGCTCTCGCCCCAGAGCCGTTCCAGCCGCTGGGCCGATTCCAGCACCCAGGCGTCGAAGCGCTCCGAACGGGAGCGGAAGCCTGCCAGATGAGCCGGAATGAGTTCACCGCGGAGCCCGCGTCCATGCCGGTTCCGGCGGCGCCGCCGGAACGGCCGTTGACCGGGCATCCGGTCACGGCCGGAGGGAGCCGGCTGGCCGTCGAGCCAGTCCTGCTCCTGCGCGTCCCCGAAAGGAACGGCATCTTCCGGCCCGTTGTCGGACGGCTCTTCGCCGGGGCCGAGATACACCCTGAGAGTTGGTCCGGTGGACATATAAGAACTGTAACCGCTGGACCCGTCCGCGGGCACTGCTTTTAGGTGGCCTGTCTTCCGGCGAGCCTGCCGACCGTGAATGCCGGCTGCAGGTAAAGTGATCCTCCGTGGAATCCTTACGACTGTGCTCAAGATCAGCGTGCCGAGAGGCAGCTGTAGCCACCCTGACGTATGTGTACGCAGATTCCACTGCGGTGCTGGGACCGCTGGCAACCTACGCCGAACCCCATTGTTACGATTTGTGCAACGCCCACGCTGCCCGGCTGACCGTGCCGCTGGGATGGGAAGTGGTCCGGCTGGATCTCGCCGGTCAGCCGCGGACCCCCAGCCGCGACGATCTGTCCGCACTCGTGGATGCCGTGCGGGAAGCGGCAGAACGGCCCGCTCCCGAGGCGCCCAAGCGCTCCGGCAAGCACGCCCTGGAGCCCCCGGCAGAGAATCCCGGCGCCCGCCGCTCCCACCTGCGTGTCCTGCGCGAAGAAGTCTGACTGCCGCACCACCGGTGTCAGAAAGGGATAGTCTGGGGGCCAGCGCCATGTTCTCCACGAGCACGGCATCGACGTATCCAAGGAAGTGCTGCAATCGATGGTTAGACTCACTGCCGACCTGATGGCGGTTTTGCGCTGTCCCGTGACCGGTTCCCCGTTGGAACAGGGCGACGCAGGGCTGGTCTCCACCGCACCTGATGCCAGCGGGCATCTGGTCCGCTATGTCCTGGACGAAGGCATTCCCGTTTTGTTGGCATCCTCTGCTGTGTCAGGCGAGTCCGCTTCCGACACATAACGCCTCCGCTTCCGACACCCAGAGTGAGGATTTCCCGCGTGAGCATTGATTTCAAAGTCGCTGACCTGTCCCTCGCCGAAGCCGGCCGCCACCAGATCCGCCTGGCCGAACATGAAATGCCCGGACTGATGGCACTGCGCCGCGAATACGGGCCCAGCCAGCCGCTCGCGGGAGCACGCATTGCAGGCTCCCTGCACATGACCGTGCAGACTGCTGTGCTGATCGAAACCCTCACCGCACTGGGTGCCGAGGTTCGCTGGGCCTCCTGCAACATTTTCTCCACCCAAGATGAAGCCGCTGCGGCCGTGGTGGTGGGAAACGGCAGCCCGGAGAACCCTGCAGGCGTTCCCGTCTTCGCATGGAAGAACGAGTCCCTGGAGGACTACTGGTGGACCGCCCAGCAGATCCTCACCTGGCCCGAGGGCTCCGGGGGACCGAACATGATCCTGGACGACGGCGGCGATGCCACCATGCTCCTGCACAAGGGCGTGGAGTTCGAAGCCGCAGGTGAGGTGCCGGAGAATCCGCAGGAGGGCGACGACGGCTACTCCTACGAATACACGGTCATCCTCGACGTGCTGCGCCGGTCCCTGGCTGAGACACCCGGCAAATGGACTGAGATTGCCAAGGGCGTCCGCGGAGTGACCGAGGAAACCACCACCGGTGTGCTCCGCCTGTACCAGCTGGCGGCCGAGGGCCGGCTCCTGTTCCCGGCCATCAACGTCAACGACTCGGTCACCAAGTCCAAGTTCGACAACAAGTACGGCATCCGGCACTCGCTGCCCGACGGCCTGAACCGGGCCACCGACACTCTGATCGGCGGCAAGGTTGCGGTGGTCTGCGGCTACGGCGACGTCGGCAAGGGTGCGGCGGAGGCGCTGCGCGGACAGGGCGCGCGCGTCATCGTGACGGAAATCGACCCCATCTGCGCACTGCAGGCGGCCATGGACGGCTACCAGGTGGCGAAGCTGGAATCCGTCCTCGGCCAGGGCGACCTTTTCATCACCGCCACGGGCAACAAGGACATCATCATGGCCGATCACATGGCCAAGATGAAGCATCAGGCGATTGTCGGAAACGTGGGCCACTTCGACAACGAAATCGACATGGCGGGTCTGGCCAGGGTTCCCGGGATCCGCAAGGTGGAAATCAAGCCGCAGGTGCACGAATGGGTGTTTGACGAGGGCACGGATTCACAGCGCAGCATCATCGTGCTGTCCGAGGGCCGCCTGTTGAACCTGGGCAACGCCACCGGCCACCCCTCCTTTGTCATGAGCAACTCCTTCGCAAACCAGACCATTGCCCAGATTGAGCTCTTCACCAAGCACGGCACTCCGGTGGAGGACGGCGGCTACGCCAACCAGGTGTACGTGCTGCCCAAGGTCCTGGACGAGAAGGTGGCGCGCCTGCACTTGGATGCCCTCGGGGTTGAGCTCACGGAACTGACCAAGAGCCAGGCAGAATACCTGGGCGTGGACGCGGCGGGGCCGTTCAAGCCCGAGCACTACCGCTACTAGCCCTCTTTCCGCACCAGCCATGGCGGCAACGATGTGGCATCTTTTGCGGCCGCCGTACCGTAAAATGACGCAGGGGGAGCTAGGGTCGCTCCATCATCTGTCGAGAGCACCAGGAAGCATTGGTTAGCAGTTATGGCACAGGACATAAGAAGGCGCAAGAGCAGGATCGCAGGTTCCGTGCTTGCAGGGGTGCTTCTTCTGGGCGGCGGCGGTGCGCTCACTGCGTGCTCCTTCGTCGCCGAAGAGGGATCAAACGCCGGATCGACCGCGTCTGCGCCGAACTCCAAGCCTTCAAAACCCGCCGTGCCCAAGCCGGTGGCCGTTGTCACCCCGGAAGCGGACGCCGTTGAGGTGAACCCCATCTCCGTACCGGCCATCACGGTGCAGCAGGGGACACTGGAATCGGCAAAGCTGGCCCCGGTGTCCGGCGGCGATCCCGTTCCCGGCGAACTCAGCGCCGACGGCACCACCTGGACGGCCACGGGAACCCTGGCGTTCAACACTCCGTATGCCCTCACCTTTTCCCTTGCCGACGCCAACGGCGACACCCGCACGGAAACCCGGAAGTTCACCACCGTCTCCACCGCCAATGAAGCCAATGCCGTGATGTATCCGCAGTCGGGGTCCGTAGTGGGCACCGGGCAGCCGCTGGAGCTGAGCTTCAGCGAACCGGTGCTGAACAAGCAGGCCGTGGAAGAGGCCATCACCGTCACCTCCACATCCGGCCAGGTGGGAGCCTTCTACTGGATCAGTGACACCAAGGTCCGGTACCGGGCCGAAGAGTTCTGGGCGCCGCAAAGCACCATCACGGTGGATATGAAGCTGCTTGGTGTGGACTTCGGCAACGGCATGATCGGCAACTTCAATGAGACGGCGAGCTTCAGCACCCACAACAACCGGCTGGCAGTGGTGGACAACGCCGACAAGATGATGCGCGTCTACATTGACGGGCAGCTCACCCGAACGTTCCCGGTCACGCTGGGAACGCAGGACTGGCCGTCCACCATCGGCTACCACGTGATCATGGACCAGCATGAGTCCATCCCGTTCCGTGCCGAATCCATCGGGCTGAAGCGCGGAGACGAGCACTACTATGAGCCCGTCACTGCACACAATGCCTCCCGCATCTCCAACGGCGGCGCCTTCATCCACGAAGCCCTGCCGTCGGCGCAACCCGTGCTGGGGGTATCCAACGTTTCACACGGCTGCATCGGTATGAGCCCCGAGGGCGCCAAATACATCTACGACAACTTCGACGCCGGAGACGTGGTCCAGGTGCTGAACACCGGTTACGGTCCCATGTATGTGTGGGATGGTTTCGGGGACTGGAACCTGCCCTGGGCGGAGTGGATCAGCCAGCCCAAGCAGTAGCGGGCAACCGGCCGCAGGAAAGTTGTTGCCCGAGCGGCTACTGCTCGAACGGCAGCCGGTGCAGGCGCCGGCCCACGCGTTCGGTCTGCTCCCGCTGTCTGGTCATCCTCGCGTAGTCGCGGTCCCGGCGTTCGGCCATGACCGCGCTCAGGAAGTCCTCTGCCGGAGTGCCGGCCGGCGGCTGGGGGGACACGAAGGCAGAGACTTCGGCGGCCAGTTCGGCGGCACGGGCCGCACGGGCCTGCGGCGAGAGCCGCGGCGCCTGTCCGAGGAAGCGGGAGACCCGGCGGGACAGTGAATCGGGGAACCGCCCCATGTCCGCCAGCTGCGCCCAGCCGTGCAGCCACGGAGGCATCTGGACCAAGTTCGGCGGGGGAGCGGTGACCCGTTCCCGCAGCGCATACGTTCCGGCCATCATGTCTCCGAGCCGCTTGGACTTCTCATTGAACATGGCCGCGATGAATGCCACTGATCCCGCGGACATGTAAATCTCAAGGACCGCCGCCATGCCGCGGATGAAGCAATGGCGGAATCGGACGGCCCCGCCGTCGTCGCGCACTATCCGCAGCCCCATGGCCAGGCGGCCCAGGGACTTGCCGCGGGTCAGGGTTTCCACCGCCACCGGCGCACCGATCATCACGAGGACCACGAGGGTCAGGATCAGGGCCTGGCCCAGCGCGGGATCGACGGACTCGCCCAGGGTTTGGGCGAAGAGCAGCAACAGCCCAATGAGGACCACAAGCTGGGCGCTGACGTCGATGATCGAGCTGAGGGCGCGCGCGGCGAAGGACGCCGGGCGCAGTTCCAGGACAACGGCTTCTCCGGTGACGATGGAACTCACGGGTGGTCCTCCTGGCCGGCAATTCGTGGTGGGAACTCCACTGTACCCAGCGCTAGGGTGTAACCGTGGATATGGATGCGTTCAGTGCAGTGCATGCCCCGGACTGGAAGCGGCTGGATGAACTCGCCGCCCGCCGCCGGCTCAGCGGGGAGGAAGCCGATGAATTGCTGCGCCTCTATCAGCGAGCCTCGGCCCACCTGTCCATGGTCCGTTCGGTGGCCCCGGAAGGGGCGCTCTCCGCTGCATTGTCCATGCGGCTGTCCCGCGCCCGGACCCGCTTTACCGGTGCCCGGTCCAACTTTGCCGAAGACCTGGTGCACTTTTTCGTCTTTGCGCTGCCTGCCGGCTTCTACCGTGTCCGCTGGCTTACGGTTGCCGTGGGTGCGGCCTTCATCGTGGCAGCATGGCTTTTTGGCCTGTGGGCAGCGAACACCCCCGGAGTCATCGCTGCGGCCCTTGGCTCCGATGCGGAAGTCCGGCAGTACGTTGAAGAGGATTTTGCCGCCTACTACTCGGAAAACCCCGCTGCCTCCTTTGCAGGCCAGGTCTGGACCAACAATGCCTGGATTGCTCTTCAGGCAGTTGCTTTTGGCATCACCGGCATCTGGGGGCCTTTTGTCCTGTACCAGAATGCCCTGAACGTTGGGGTAGCCGGGGGCACCATGGCCGCCTACGGCAAGCTGGACGTCTTTTTCAGCTACATCCTGCCCCACGGCCTCATGGAGTTGACGGCCGTGTTCATTGCCGTGGCAGCCGGTCTGAGGATCTTCTGGGCCTGGGTGGCTCCGGGCCGGCGCACGCGCGCGGTGTCCCTCGCCGCGGAAGGACGGTCGCTGTTCACCGTGGCGCTGGGGCTGGTGATCGTGCTGTTCCTTTCCGGCCTGGTGGAGGGATTTGTGACCGCGTCCCCGTTGCCCACCTGGCTGCGGATCGGCATCGGAGCCACCCTGTTCTGCGCCTATTGGGCCTACACGCTGATTCTGGGCGGCAGGGCGTACCGCGCCGGGCACCGCGGGGATTTGTCACGCCGCGACAGCGGCGACGTGCTGCGCACCGCTTAGAGCATCAGCGGGCTCAGAGGTAACAGTCCGTGCAGTCTTTTTCCGTCCGGGGTGGCGGCGCGGTTCCTGCCGTGTTCGCCCGGTAGGGTCGAAGGAGATTGGAACCGCAAAAGCCCATCGGTATCCGCAAACAGGCCAGGACCATCAGGCCAGGGAAGTGAAAGAGGAAGTAGTGGCAAGCCAGGACGATACCCCCCAGCAACACCCCGCGCCCGGAGGCCCCGCTGAACCCGAGAAGCGCCGCGCTGAGCAGGGCGCCGAAGAAAACGCACAGCTCAGTGACGCAAGCGAGACGATTGTGAGCGGCGACCACGCGGCCGGAACCGATAAGGCTGCTGCGGCCGACGCCGCCGCCGACCCTGCCGAATCTGCCGGGTCTGCACCTTCCGAGCCCGACCGGACCGACGACGGCCTCGACCACGATGATTGGGAGGCTGCCTTCGCCGAGGCTTCAGGTACTGCAAACGCCAACGTCGTCCCGGGCGGCCATCCTTCCCTTGCCCAGCGGAGCACGTTGCCGATGCGTCGTGCCAGCACCATGCCCAACGTCAGCCGCTACCAGGACCTCACCGCTGATGAGCGGGAGCAGGCCGGACACATTGACGCCGAAGTGCCGGCGTCCACCAGCGCAGCAAAGGCGCCGGAGCCTTCCGAAACAGCGGCGGACTCAGGATCCGGCTCCACGCCGACGGCTGCCGCAGCCGTTCTGACGGGTGCCGGCGCTACGGCAGTTGCTGTACCTTCTCATACCGCCGGCTCGGATGACTCCCCGAAAACCACACCCGTCAGCACCGGTGCAGCATCGACCCAGCACCGCGGTGCGGAGAATGAATCCGCGGAAACGGCAATTCCCGCGGAGACGGCATCCCTGGAACGCGTTTCCGGCAGCCACAGTGCCGCAGCGGACACTGCTGCGGCAGCGGACACTGCCGCGGCTGACACAGCAGCCGGCACCGGTCCTGAAATAAACGGTGCTGACGAATCTGCAGGACGCCCTGCCGATGACGACATCTCCGACGAGGAAATCCGCCGCCGGGCCCAGGAGCGCGAACGGGCTGGGGAAGCCAAGCCCGTGCTGGCCCGCATCCTGCAGGTCATGATTGCGGTGTTCTTCCCGGTCATGCTGCTGGCGGCAGCCATCCGGGCGGTGGCCACCCCGCTGTTCCTCTGGGTCGAGTACCACCGGCCGGGGTTCCCTGCCGATAGCTACGGTTTCTCCACGGATGACCGCATGACATATGGCTCCTATGCCGTGGATTATCTGCTGAACTTCTCCGGCGCCCGCTTTCTGGGTGACCTGGTGATGGCCAGCGGCGAACCGCTGTATCTGGAAAGCGAAGTCAGCCATATGGCGGACGTCAAAACCGTGCTGACCGTTGCCTTCGTGACGGCCCTCGCCATGGCGGTGCTGAGTCTTTTGGCCTGCATCTATTTGGCGAAGCGCAGCCCCGGCGGGATCCGGCGTGCACTGTTCTCCGGTTCAGTGGTGACGCTGGTCCTGGTCGGCGCGCTGATTGTGACGGCCGTGCTGGGCTGGGAAAGCTTCTTCACCCAGGTGCACACCATCTTCTTTGCCAACGGCAACTGGACGTTCCGCATGGACGACACACTGATTCGCCTCTTCCCCGCCCAGTTCTGGATGGACGCCGGCATCGCCATTGCCGGACTGGTGCTGCTGACCTGCATCGTGGTGCTGATCGCGGCCTGGCCCACCAAGGCCCGCCGGGAGCGCTCCCGCCGCAAGCAGGAGGAAGCGCGCCGCCGCTACCTTGATTCCCTGGAAGCGGTCTAGCCTGCGGGTTCCCGGACCCTGAATCCACAACAAAAAGCTGCACGCCCCCTGAACCGGGGGCGTGCAGCTTTTTTGTTAGCGGCGTGCAGGCTTACTTCTGGTAAAGCTTCTCCACCTCGGCGGAGTAATCCGCAATCACTGCGTTGCGCCGCAGTTTCAGGGTTGCCGTCAGGTGACCGGACTCAAGCGAGAAGTCCTGCGGCAAAACGGTGAACTTGCGGATCTGCTCGGCCTGGGACACCGTTGCATTGGCCGCATCCACGGCTTCCTGCAGCGAGGCACGGACCCGGGGGTTATCGGCAGCCGTAGCGGCAACCGCCGACACGCCGTTCTCGCGCCCCCAGGCTGCCAGCGCCTCGTCGTCCAGGGTCAGCAGCGCTGACACAAACGGCCGGCCTTCGCCCACCACGATTGCCTGTGACACCAAACGGTGCTCACGGATTTTCTCCTCCATCGGTCCGGGGGCAATGTTCTTGCCGCCGGCGGTTACGAGGATGTCCTTTTTCCGGCCGGTGATGGTCAGGAAACCGTCGTCGTCCAGGGAACCCGTGTCCCCGGAATGGAACCATTCGCCGCTGAAGGCGGCAGCGTTGGCCTCGGGGTTGTTGTGGTAGCCCTTGAAGACGCCGGCCCCGGCGATCAGGACCTCGCCGTCGTCCGCAATCCGGATCCTGCTGCCCGGCAGCGCCAGGCCCACCGAGCCGACCCGGGCCAGCGGGACGGTGTTCACGGTGGCCGGAGCCGTTGTTTCCGTCAGGCCGTAGCCCTCGAGGACCATGACCCCGGCGCCGCGGAAGAAGTGAGCCAGCTGCGGGCTCAGCGCGGACGCACCGCTGATGGCGTGGGTCAGCTTGCCGCCGAAGACGTTGCGGACCTTCGGGTAGAGGGTCTTGTCGAAGAACTTGTGGCGTGCCTTCAGTGCAAGGGAGGGTCCCTTGCCGCCGCGGGCTGCGGCATCCAGGGCGGTGGAATAGGCGACGGCGGTGTCCGCTGCGGCGGTGAACAGCTTGCCCTTGCCGGCGGCCTCCGCGGACTGCTGCGCTCCGGCATAGATCTTTTCGAAGATCCGGGGCACGGCGAGCAGGAAGGTCGGCTGGAAGGACTTCAAATCGCCCATGAGGTCCGCGGCGCTGCCGGAGTGGCCTACGCGCACCCCGGCGGCAAGGCAGCCCACCTGCACGGCGCGTGCCAGTACATGGGCCAGCGGCAGGAACATCAGCGTGCTGACGTCCTTGTGCTTGAGCATTTCCGGCAGGAACTCCACAATGTTGACGCCGAAAAGCGCAAAGTTGCCGTGCGTGATTTCGCAGCCCTTGGGACGGCCGGTGGTGCCGGAGGTGTAAACCATGGAGGCCACGGATTCCAGGTTTGCGGTGGTCCGGGCGGTTTCCAGCCGGTCATCGTCCACCGAAGCGCCCGCGGCGATGAGCTCCTCAAACGTTCCCTCGCCGCCGTCGGCCTTCATCTGCCACAGCGCAATATCGAGGTCTCCCGAGGCCACTGCGGCGGATACCACCGCTGCTTTCCGCGCATCTTCGACGAAGACGTGCGTGGCACCGGAATCCTGGATGATCCACTCCACCTGGGAGGGGGAGGACGTTTCGTAGATGGGCACCGTGACCGCGCCGGCAAACCACACAGCGAGGTCAACCAGGGTCCACTCGTAGCAGGTCTTGGACATGACGGCCACGCTGTCGCCGGGGCGCACGCCGAGACCGATCAGCCCCTTGGCCAGTCCGCTCACAGCTGTCAGGAATTCGTCGGCAGTGACGTCCTTCCAGCCGCCGTCACTCTTCAGCGAGAACAGGGGGTGGTTGGGGGTCTTCGCATGGAGTCCCACCAGGATGTCGGTGATGTTCGACTTCTCGGGGAGATGGACCAGTAAATCAGTGGCGGATTCGCGCACCGTTGGCCTCTCTTTCTGTGCTGTGCACATGGGTAAATGAGACTAAATCCAGCTGGGCATCCACATACGCAGCCGCCAGTCAGAATACGGGATAGTTTCGGCCGTCCAGACCGGCAGGAAGAATGCGGACGCCAGAACGGCGGCGAGGATGAAGACGGCAACCACCGCTGCCCCTATCTGCCTGCGTGCCGGCGGATCCGAACTCCGGCCCAGGATCAGCCCCAGCACGTAAACCAGTGCCAGGATCAGGAACGGTTCGAAGGACACCGAATAGAAGAAGAACGTGGTGCGTTCCGGATAGGCGAACCAGGGCAGGTAACCCGCCGCGATCCCGGCCAGGATGGCGCCGGCGCGCCAATCGCGGCGGCCCAGCCAGCAGAAAAGCAGGACCAGCAGGGACAGCGCCGCGGACCACCAGATCAGCGGGTTGCCGACGGAGGAGACGGCTGTGGAGCAGCTGTCGGCGGCACACCCGTCGACACCGAGGGTTGAGGATTCGTAGAAGAACGACGTTGGGCGTCCCATGAACAGCCAGGTCCAGGGACTGGATTCGTAGCCGTGTTCCGAGCTGAGATTGTTATGGAATGCGTACGCGCTGCGGTGATATTCCGCCAGCGACCGCAGCCAGTCCGGCAGCCAGCCCCAGGTTTCGGAGGGGTTGTCCTGTGCCCAGTTGCGGCCGTACGCATCGGTGGAGCGCAGCCAGCCCGTCCAGGAGGCCAAATAGGCCAGGGCCGCGGCCGGGATGACGGTGAAGAACGCCGGCACGCCGTCCTTGAGCAGTCCCGCCGCTGGCCAGGCCCGGATGCCGGCGACACGGCGTGCATTGACGTCCCAGAGCACGGTCATCAGGCCAAAGACGGCAACAAAGGCCAGCCCCGACCACTTGGTGCCCACAGCCAAACCCAGGCAGACCCCGGCTGCCAGCCGCCAGGGCCGCCAGAGCACCCAGGGGCCGTACAGCAGGGCCGCCGCGCCCGGGGAAGCCGCGCCGCCGGACGAGGCGGACAGGCGGGTGGCCAGCCGCTTCCGCCCGTCGTCACGGTCCAGCAGCAGGGCACCGAAGGCAGCCACCACCCAAAACGCCAGGAAAACGTCCAGGAGAGAGGTGCGGGAGAGCACCAGATGATGACCGTCAACGGCCAACAGGAGTCCGGCAACGCCTCCCAGCAGCGGCGAACGGAACAACCGGACGGCGATCAGACCCACCAGCAGCACCGTCAGCGTGCCGGTCAGGGCGGCGCCGAACCGCCAGCCAAAGCTGCTGTCCGCGCCGAAAAGCGCCATTCCCGCAGCGATCATCCATTTCCCGACCGGGGGATGCACCACGTATTCCGGTTCGGCGAGCAGGATTTCGGGAAGGCCGGCGTTGAAGGACTCGTTCGCGTTTTCGGGCCACTGCCGCTCGTACCCCGCCACGAGGTACGAATAGGCGTCCTTGACGTAGTACGTTTCGTCGAACACCAGCGAGTGCGGTTCTCCCAGCCGGACTAAGCGCAGCACCGCGCCGATGACGGCGGAGATCAGCGGCAGGACCCAGCCCCACACGCCCAGCGTGAAGGTGGTGTCCGGCGCCCAGCCCAGCAAGCGGTTCCGCAGCTGGGTGACGCTAAAGGCCGTGCGGGGATCCTGCACCAGCGGTGCTGTTCCGGGGGCTTTGGTCTTGCTCACAGTCGGGCTCACCCGCACCACTCTATAGGTGCACCGGGGCCGCGCCGGCGCCAACTCGCGTAGGGTTAGAAGGTGAATTCCAGCAAGCAGACCACCGGCCCCGGCACCTCCCAAAACACCCGGCACGACGGCGGTGCCGACGGCGCTGCCGCCCGCACCGGCGGCGGGCAGATTGTTTTGGCAGCCACCCCCATCGGCAACATGGGAGATGCCACCAACCGCCTGATCGGCCTCTTGGAGACTGCCGACGTCATCGCCGCCGAAGACACCCGCCGCCTGCACCGGCTGGTGTCCGCCCTGAAGATCACCACGAGCGGGCGGATCATCAGCTACCACGAGCACAACGAGGCCACCCGCACCGCGGACCTGCTGGAGATGGTGCGCGGAGGCGCCACGCTGCTGATGGTGACCGATGCCGGCATGCCTGCGGTCTCCGACCCGGGTTTCCGGCTGGTTGAGGCCGCGGCCAAGGAAGGCCTCACCGTAACCGCGGCCCCCGGCCCGTCGGCGGTCCTGACCGCGCTGGCGCTGTCCGGCCTGCCGACCGACCGGTTCTGCTTTGAAGGATTCCTTCCGCGCAAGGCCGGTGAACGCAGCGCACGCCTGTCCGAGCTGGCGGGGGAGCAGCGCACCATGGTGTTCTTCGAAGCGCCGCACCGGCTGGAACCGATGCTCCGCGCCCTGGACGCAGCCTTCGGCGGAGACCGGCGGGCCGCCGTCGCGCGCGAACTGACCAAGCTGCACGAGCAGGTGCTCCGCGCCCCGCTGCGCGAACTGCTGGAATGGGCTGAAACGTCCGAGATCCGCGGGGAAATCGCCGTCGTCGTCGCTGGAGCCGGCGTTGCTGCCCCCGAACAGCCTGAAGACCATGTTGCTGCGGTGAACGGGCTGGTGGCTCAGGGCGCCCGCCTCAAGGATGCCGTGGCCACCGTCGCGGAGGACGCACGGATCAGCAAGCGGGAGCTGTATTCGGCCGTGCTGGCTGCCCGCGCCTAACCCTTCGGCCCAAGCCTTTGGGCAAGTGCACAGCGTCACGATAGGCGCATGGTGCACTTCCGCATTTACAGTCGGAATGGCACCGGCATACGGTGAACACAGATGACGGGCTTTCCGGCCCGGGCAACGACGTCGAATTTTGGAGGCATTCCATGGGTATTACCGCTGACCGCGAAGCCGAACTGCTGGCTCAGGTCCCCACCGGCCTGTTGATCAACGGCGAGTGGAGGGATGCCGAGGGCGGCAAGACCTTCGACGTCGAGGATCCGGCCACCGGGAAGGTGCTGCTGAGCATCGCCGATGCCAGCGCCGGGGACGGCGCCCTCGCCATGGATGCGGCTGCGGCGGCGCAGGATGCCTGGGCCCGGACGGCACCGCGCGAGCGCGGAGAAATCCTGCGGCGTGCCTTTGAACTGGTGACGGAGCGGGCTGAGGATTTTGCCCTGCTGATGACCCTGGAAATGGGCAAGCCGCTGGCTGAAGCCCGCGGCGAGGTCACCTACGGCGCCGAGTTCCTGCGCTGGTTCTCCGAGGAGGCTGTCCGCATCTCGGGCCGCTACGGCACCTCGCCGGACGGCAAGTCCCGCCTGATGGTGAACAAGAAGCCGGTGGGCCCGTGCCTGCTGATCACCCCGTGGAACTTCCCGCTGGCGATGGCGACCCGCAAGATCGCCCCCGCGGTGGCCGCAGGCTGCACCATGGTACTCAAGCCCGCCAAGCTCACGCCGCTGACCTCCCAGCTCTTTGCCGCGGTGATGATGGAGGCCGGCCTGCCCGCCGGCGTCCTGAACGTCGTGTCCACGACCTCCGCCGGCGACGTCACCGGCCCGATCATGAAGGACGAGCGCCTGCGCAAGGTTTCCTTCACCGGCTCCACCCCCGTGGGCCAGGGCCTGATCCGCGACGCCGCTGAGCGGGTGCTGCGCACTTCCATGGAACTCGGCGGCAACGCTCCGTTTGTGGTCTTCGAGGACGCGGACATGGACAAGGCCGTGGCCGGTGCCATGGCCGCCAAGCTGCGCAACATGGGTGAGGCCTGCACTGCGGCGAACCGCTTCATTGTGCACGAGTCCGTTGCCGAAGAGTTCGCGGAGAAGTTTGCCGCCAAGGTGGGTGCCCTGACCCCCGGACGCGGCACCGAGGACGAGTCCAAGATTGGCCCGCTGATCGATGCCAAGTCCCGCGACAAGGTGCACTCTCTGGTGTCCGAAGCGGTCGACGGCGGCGCTGAGGCTGTTGTTGGCGGCGCACCCGTGGACGGTCCCGGTTACTTCTACCAGCCGACAGTGCTGAAGAACGTGGCTGCCGGCGCGCGCATTCTCCAGGAGGAAATCTTCGGTCCGGTGGCCCCCATCGTCACGTTCTCCACTGAGGATGAAGCCGTGGCGCTCGCGAACAACACGGAATACGGGCTGGTGGCCTACGTCTTCACCGAGGACCTGAACCGCGGGCTGCGGATCGGGGAGAAGCTGGAAACCGGCATGCTCGGCCTCAACGCGGGTGTGGTCTCCAACGCCGCGGCTCCCTTTGGCGGCGTCAAGCAGTCCGGGCTGGGCCGTGAAGGTGGTGCCGAGGGCATTGAGGAGTACCTCTACACGCAGTACATCGGCATCGCGGATCCCACCGCGGACTAACTGAAGGTGCGTGCCGGGCCGGCCTCCGGGCCAGCCCGGTCTCCGCGGACCCTGCCCGGTCAGTGGCGGAACCGGGAGGCCAGCGAGGCGGGGAAGAAGCGGGCCCGCAGCCTGGTGGCCCAGGTGGCGGAAGCCTCGAGTCCCTCCTGAACCGCGGTGGCATCGGACCAGAGTCCGGTGAAGGGATCCGGCGTCGGCCGGGAGCCGGCGCGTCCGCTGCCTCCGGCAAGCCCCGTGCCTCCGGCCGGTTCCTGCGTTCCTGCACCCGGTGCTGCATAGACTTCGCGTTCATACGCTGAGCGGAGCCGTTCCAGGGCGGCCGCGGAGTTTTCCGGCAGCCGTGCGTCGTGCGCAAGGCGCAGGGCGTAGGTGCGCGGGGATTCCGCCTTCTGCGGGACGTAGCCGTAGTCCACGCCGGTGTCCGAGGCTTCGTCCCAGGCCAAGGCGGCGGGTCCGCCCTGGCGGTGCCGGGACGATGCGGTGCCGGAAGGCCCTCCGGACCGCGGATCGCCCGCGCCGGCACTACCCGTGCGCCCTGATCCGAGCAGGTTCCGGCGGATGCTGCGCCTGCGCCGGCGCAGCGCCCAGGGGCTGAGGAGGGCGGCCGCGGCAGCCGCCACACCGAGTCCGACGCCGGCAAACCTCCCTGCCTGGGTTTCCGCCGGCTGCGCCGGCGCCGCAGCCGGCGGAGCCGGCGCACTGGGTGAGGCCGAAGGGGCGGGCTGCGGAGGCGTGGGGTTTCCTGCCTCCAGGTCCCGCTCATCGTCGCGGATTTGGCTAAGATCCGAGCGGGGCGCCACCGCGTAGGCCGGGACGGAACCGCGGGACGGGGTGGGCTCAAACCGAATCCAGCCCAGGCCGTCGAAATACAGTTCAGGCCACGCATGCGCATCGCGGGAGTCGACTTCGAACTCCCGCAGGTCCTGGCCGTTGTCTCCGGTCAGGGAATTTCCGGTGGACCTGCCCGGAGCGAAACCCAGGGCCATGCGGCTGGGAATCCCGGATTCCCGGGCCATGACGGCCATGGCAGCCGCAAAATGGATGCAGTAGCCGGACTTTTCCTGCAGGAAGAGGTCCAGGACCTCAATGCCGTTTCCGTCGTATCCGCCCTCCACCGGAGCATCCAGGGAGTAGGCGAACTGGGGGCTGCGCAGGTAGGCCTGGATGGCCATGGCCTGTTCGTAGGGGCCGTTGGCTCCCTCGGTGGCTGTCCGTGCAGCGTCCCGGATGCTTGCCGGCAGATCCTCGGGCAACGAGGTGAAAATGGGATCCACCGCGTCCTTCGGGGCAGGCCCCAGGTTCTGCAGATCGGCTTGGGTCAGATTGGGGGCAAGGCTTTGGACCTCGTAGTCCAGTTCCCCGGCAGCCGTATCGTCCCCGGAAATGATGGTCATGGTTTTCGGATCCCAGCTGTACGGGCCGAGGGCCCCGGACACGCGCACCGGCGCGTACGGTGCCAGCAGCCAGGGACTGGCGTAGGTTTCCGACATGACGCGGGTGGTGACCGGCTGCACGCTGGGCGCCTGCTGGTTGGACTCGCTCACCGACATCCCCTGCAGGCCGGCCCGGCGGCTGTCCTCCCTCAGATCCGGTGACCAGCGCCTGCCCGAGAAGTCTTCCAGGGTGGTCGATCGCAGATACAGCGACTGCGGGGAGTCCGTGGCATAGCGGATCCGGCCGGAGGCCGAAGGCTGCCGCAGGTCATTGCCGAGCGCCACCACCGGGTTCAGGCCGGACTGGCCGGTCCAGATGTTTAGCCGGGAGCCCTGCGGAAAGGTGCCCTGGGTGAATCCCGGCAGCGCCGCGGGCAGGCTCAGGGCGAGAACCAGGGCTGCGGCGCCGATTCCGGCCGCGGCGCCCACCTGGCTGCGCGGCGGCCGCCGCACTGTGTCGGCAACGCTGTGCGGCCGCTCCTGCCAGGACCCGGTGGCCAGGATGAGCAGGTATCCGGCACCGGCAAGGATGAAAGGAAACGCACCGATGCTCTCCGGTTTCAGGACAGCAGGAACGATCAGCAGAGAGAGCAATCCCAAGCCGCTGGCCGCCGGCATCCGCAGCGTGGTGGCAAGTGTGTCCACCAGCAATGCGATCAGCCCGGTGCCCAGACAGGCGATGAAGACGATGCCGGGATCGGCGAGCACCGGCGGAACCTGGTTCATGATCGTCGCCTGGGCTTCGGCCAGCAGTTGGCTGCCCCGCTCCAGGGTTGCTCCGCTGGGCACCAGCCCAAGCAGCGCCGTCGGGGCGGCAAACAACCAGGTCAGGGCGACGGCGAGGGCCGCCAGACCGGCCGCCGGCACCAGCGCGGTGGGGAAACGGAACCTGCGTGCCGCAGCCATGGCCGCGACCACAGCAGCGGTCGTCAAGGTCAGCGGCCGCAACCAGCTCCAGCCGTCCAGGACTCCGTGCAGGCTGAGGCTGCAGAGCAGGACGGCGACGGTGCTCGCTCCGGCGGCGGTCCAGTCCCACGGAGGGCGGGGCGTTGCCCGCGGCGGCGGGGGAGGACCTGCCGGGGTGTTTGCTGCGGGGCGGGACAGCACGTCAGTCATGAAGGGTTCTCCCGGCCGGCGGATGAAGTCAATGAAGTCATTGGCTGGGCGGCGGAAGCGAAAGCCGCCCAAGTGCGTGCAAGGTCGGATTCGGGGGTGGCAGCGACGGCCTGCCATCCGCCGGAGTGCAGGACGGCAAGTGCCGGGCCTGCCTCCTGCAGCCGGTCCGTGACCAGGATGGCACAGGCCCGGGTGGCATAGTCGGCCGCCGGAGCGAGCCTGGCGGCGTCGTCTGCGGAGAGCCGTCCCAGAACGGCAACCAGGGGGCCGCGGCGGCGTTGGGCCAAGGAGTCCAGCAGCGCGGACCCGATGGGGCTCCGGTTTTCCGGCGTTGTCAGGTCCGTGCCGGGAGGGCGGGCCGCACCGGCCTCTGCCAGCCGCTCATCTGCGCGGGTCTCCAGTTCCAGTGCCGCCAGGCCCTCGGCAATGTCCTGCAATCCTGCCGTGCCGCTGAAATCCTGCTGCTGGGGATTGGGTGCGGAAGGGGAGCGGGCAAGACCCGGCCGTGCGTAGACATCCAGCAGGTGCAGCGAGTATCCGTTCTCCACGAGGTGCGCGGCCGCGGAAACTGCAGCCGTTACCGCCCACTCAAAGGACTCGGACGTGGACAACCCGTTTCCGCCGGCAGGGTCCGTCCACAGCGGAGCTCCCATGCCGCCCGAAAAACAGGACTGCCGGGCGTCAAGCAGCAGCGTGGCGCCGGGTGAGGTGACAGGTTCCTCCTGCCGGACCATCAACTCCCCGTGCCGTGCGGTTGCGGCCCAGTGGACCCGCCGCATGGGGTCGCCGGCGCGGTACTCACGAGTGGAAACATCGTCTTCGCTGGGGCCGCCGCGGCGAGGGCTGTGGACGGATCCTTCAGTTCCCCGCGGCCCGCCCAATGCTGTGGCGGGGAGCTCCTGCGGCGCCGGGGCCACCACCAGCGGATCGGTGGCGCCGAGGACGTGCAACCGCCTGGCGAGGCCAAACAGATCGGAAAACTCGGCTGTCACCGGTCCGATGGGAAACATGCCCCGCCGGGCGGACCGCAGCTGGTACTCGTAGGTGCTGGCGCCGTCGGCATCCGGGAAACGCGCCGGAAAGCGGAACACTGGACTCTGTCCGAAGCGAAGCGGCAGTCCCTCCCGCATCGCAGCGCTCTGCCGGACCGGGCGGGGAGTGCGCAGCGAGAGCGCAACCCGTGCGGGGACGCCGGTCTCCACGGTGGCCGGGCTGAAGCTGCGTTCAACGACGAACACCGGCTTGATCAGCCGCAGCGCCAGGGCCGACAGCAGCGGCAGGGACACCAGGAACAGGCCAAGGATCAGCGCATCGCGGCGGCCCATGATTTGGGCGGTCAGGAGCGCGGCAATTCCGGCTGCAATCAGTCCCCAGCCGCGCGGTGTCAGCAGCCTGGCTGCGCTTGCGAATTCCATGGAGCCTTCCCGAGTGGTGGTGCCGGGTGGTTCTGCTGATCCGTGCCGGGGGGATTACCGGCGCAGGCGCTCGCCCGCGGGGCTGCGGGGAACGGGCACACGGGAGAGGATGTGTGCCAGCAGGCCGGACGGCGTTTCGCCGGAGGTGGTTGCCTTGCGGTCCAGGATAAGGCGGTGGGCCAGGACGGGGTCCGCAAGGTGGGAAATGTCGTCCGGCAGGACAAAGTCCCGTCCCGCCAGCGCTGCGTGCGCCTTGGCTGCCCGGAGCAGCTGCAGCAGGGCACGGGGGCTGGCTCCGAGGCGGAGATGCGGGTGTTCCCGGGTCGCCTGGCCAATGGCCACCGTGTATTCCTTCACCGCGGCGGAGACAAAAGTGTCCCGCACGCGCGCCGTCATGGCAGCAACTTCACCGACGTCGACGACGGCGGAGACAGCGTCCAGTGGAGAGGTGGACTGATGGCTTTCAAGCATTTCGATTTCGGAGCGGGTATCCGGGTAGCCCATGGAAATGCGGGCCATGAACCGGTCACGCTGCGCCTCGGGCAGGGGATAGGTCCCCTCCATTTCGATCGGGTTTTGGGTGGCCACCACCATGAAGGGCTCGGCCAGCCGGTAGGTCCCGCCGTCGACCGTTACCTGTCGTTCCTCCATGCATTCCAGGAGGGCGGACTGGGTTTTCGCCGAGGCGCGGTTGATTTCGTCCCCGATCACGATGTTCGCGAAAATGGGTCCCTGGCGGAACTCGAAACGGTGGGCGTCCTGGTTATAGATGGACACGCCCGTGACATCGGAAGGCAGCAGATCGGGAGTGAACTGGATCCGGGTGACGGAACAGTCGATGGTGCGTGCCAGCGTCTTGGCAAGGAGGGTTTTTCCGACCCCCGGGACGTCCTCCAGCAGGACGTGGCCCTGGGCGAGCAGCACGGTCAGGACCAGAGAGGCTGCTTCCTTTTTCCCGTCTATTACGGTGTTGACCGCGGCAAGGATGCTTGAGGCGGCTTCGGCGAATGCTTCGGCACTGTAGGGCGATCCTGGGGCGCGATTCCATGCAGCCGGTTGCGCGGGAACTGCCGTGCCCGGTGAATCACCGGCAAAGCGTGCGGCGGCTGCAGCTGGATTTCGAGCGTCCATGGATACCTTCCAAGCGTCGGGAATCGCAGTCGGAGCCCGAGGGGAAGGTTCCGGTGCTACAGGCCTTCCGCCGGTTCGGCGGCGGCCTCATGTGAATACAGGTTACAAGCTCACTTAAGGTTAAAGACATGTGCAATGACAGTGGTTATGTTCCGGGCGAAATCCCTGCGGCCTATCTGGACTTCGCGTCCGGCACGGGAAAATCGTATCCTCCCGCCCCGGAGCCCCTTCCGGTGCCCGTGATCGACAACCATACACATTTGGACTTTGCCCCGGGCAAGGCCGGCACCGCGGGAGTTCGGGCGGCCATGGATGCTGCCGGGGCGGCGGGGGTCCGGGCAGCGGTGCAGGTGGGCACGGATCTGGAATCCTCCCGTTTCACCGTCCGGGTGCTGGACGAGGAACCGCGGCTGCTGGGAGCGGTGGCAATCCATCCCAACGACGCTCCGGTGCTGGCTGCAGAAGGAACCCTGGACGCGGCGCTGGAAGAGATTGAAACGCTGGCCGGTCATCCGCGGGTCCGCGGCATCGGCGAAACCGGGCTGGATTACTTCCGCACCGGTGCCGACGGCGTGGAACGGCAGCAGTATTCCTTCCGCCGGCATATCGACATCGCCAAACGGCTCGGACTCGCACTGCAGATCCACGACCGGGACGCTCATGAGGACGTTGTCCGTGTCCTGCTGGAGGAAGGGGCCCCGGAGAACGTGGTCTTCCACTGTTTCTCCGGTGATGCCGAGCTGGCCAGGATCTGCAACGAGCACGGCTGGAACATGTCTTTTGCGGGAACCGTCACCTTCAAGAATGCCGGGAATCTGCGTGAGGCGCTGGCGGTGGCCGACCGCCGCCTGCTGCTGGTCGAAACCGATTCACCCTTCCTGACTCCGCATCCGTTCCGGGGCAGGCCCAATGCAAGTTATATGGTGCCCTACACGGTCCGGTTCATGGCCGCGGAGCTCGGAGCGGACGTCGCTGAACTGGGAACGGAGCTGGTGGAAAACACCGTCCGTGTTTACGGTTCATGGGATTAGCGGAGCTGTGATCGATTCCACAACCGGTGCGGGGACCACTTGGATCAGCCAAAACCCGGCTTGCCCTCAGATCACGGTTCGGTTACGGTGGGGACCTATTAGCCGGGGTCGGGGAAGGCGCCGGAACTGATATCGAACCACACACCGTCCTGTGAACGGGTGTGCGCCCGCTTCGTCTGAAGCAGTGCGCCACACCTGTGCCCTGGTGCGGCAGAGGTTCCTTGCCTGCGCACAAAGTCGCCCCGTGAGATCCGGGGACAACGGCTGAAACGCGCCCTGATCCCCGTGCCCGGAAACTATGAACGTTTGGGATTCCGTGGCACATGCACTCGTGAGGCGTGGGGTAAAACTCACCGGGCAGGCCGTTGTGATGGTCGCCCTGATTCTGGGACTGGTGGCGTTCGTCGGCACCAACAAATCTGTTGTATTAAGCGTCGACGGCCAGAGCAGTGACGTCAAGACGTTCGGTGGAACCGTCGCCGAAGTACTTTCCAAGGCAGACGTTCAGGTCACTACAGCAGACCGGGTGAGTCCGGACCTGGCCACCGAAGTCACCGATGGAACCCGGATTGAAGTCTTCAAGGCCAAGACCGTGGACGTGACGCTGGATGGCGAAGGCCACACCGTGAGCACCACCGGCCGGACCGTTGCGGACCTGGTCTCGGAACTGAGGGTCGCTTCCAATTCGGCCGTGTCGGCCTCGCTGGACACAGCGCTCGCCGGGCTGGAAGATCCGCTGTCGATCTCCACCCCGAAGACGGTCACCATGGTGATCGACGGCAAGTCCTACAACCGTCCCACCACGGCGGAGACCGTGGACGAGCTGCTCGATGAAGCGGGCATCACGCTCGCAGCTACGGACCGCCTCTCGGCTCCCGGAACCGCCGCACTGGTGGACGGCATGGCGCTGAAGATCACCCGCGTCACGGCCGGCGAAAAGGTTACCGTCACCGAACCCGTGCCGTTTGAGACCGCTGAAGTGCCGGACCCGAACCTCTACGAGGGCGAGGAGAAAGTGACGGTCAAGGGAACACCCGGCGAGAAGGCCACGGTGTTCGAGACCAAGCTTGTTGACGGCCGCGAGGTCAGCCGTACCCTGGTGAGCGAAACCGTCTCCGTGCAGCCGGTTGAAGCGAAGATTGCCGTAGGCACCAAAAAGAAGGAAGCCAAGCCTGCCCCCGCACCCGCTGCGTCTGCCTCGCCGGGCGGCTCCGCTCCTGCCGGCGGCGCCTGGGCCGCTTTGGCCCAGTGCGAGTCCGGGGGAAACTGGCACATCAACACCGGCAACGGGTATTCCGGCGGCCTGCAGTTCAGCGTCTCCAGCTGGCTCGGCGCCGGCGGCGGCCAGTACGCCCCCATCGCAGCCGGGGCCACCCCGGAGCAGCAGATTGCTGTGGCCGAGAAACTTCGGGCCAACGGCGGCTGGGGCCACTGGCCGGCCTGCGCATCCAAGCTGGGGCTGCTCTAGCCCCGGGCACAGTCATCATTCGTTCTTAGCTGGGTTGGCACGCGCTGACCAACGCAAGCAGCGGAACGAGAGGACCGGAACCTGTCATCAGGTTCCGGTCCTCTGCGATTAACGGGTCCTTCCTGCGCGCTTATCCGGTCCTGGCGCTTAACCCGACGGGCGTTCCCGCCCGTGCCTGATTGGCCAGCCGGGCGGCATGTCCGGCCCGGTCCAGGGCACCGGCCGCTGAAAACGCTCCGGCGCTGTCATCCAGCAACTGCACCGCCGTCCCCATGTCTCCCAACGCGGCGCGGCTCAAACCCAGGTGCAGCGCCACTTCTGCGGCACCCTGGGGGGACAGGGCGGTCCGGCGGCCGTACACGTCAGTGAGGACCTGTATGGCGGATTGGTGGTTGCCGGACAGCTGCAGCCACCTGCCCCTGCTGTGGAGGTTCTCCAACACGTCTTCTTCGGTGCCGCCCAGCACGGACAAGGCTGTTTCGGCGTGGTCCATGCACTGGCTCGTGGCGGCGTCGTGCAGTCCTTCGGCCAGGCGTACGGCAGCCGAAGCGCGGTTGAAGGCGGCCCAGGTCTCCAGATCCGCGTCGGGCGTCAGCAGGGACGCGGCTTTGGCATGATGCCTGAGTCCGGCAGCTGTGTCACCCCGGCGAAAGGCGACGTTGCCCACCGCCCAATATCCCTTTCCAGCCGTCTGCGGATCCGATGCTGCATCCAGCAGCGGAAGCAGCAGGGTCCGGCAATGCCCCCAGGCTTCGTCCTGCAGGCCGCTTTCCGAGAGTGCCGCGACCAATGCCTGGTACACCTCGATGAGTTGATCGATGTTCAATCTCTGGATCAACCCCAGTTCCAGGGCACGCCTGGCGTGGGTGACGGCGTCGGCCAGTCGTCCGGCCCCTTGGCATGCCGCGGCGAGCAGCGTCTCAACCTGCGGACGCAGCGGCTGCCCTCCGGCTGCCAGCGGGTGGTGTGCCAGCAACTCCGCTTCGGCCAGGCATGCCGTGTAGTCATGCAGCCGCCGCAGGCAGGCAGCGGCAAGAAGGGACATTTCCCACCACCCGGTGGGATCCCCTTCCGCCAGCGCCGCGTCCGCCGCCAACTGGGCTTGCCTGCGTGCCCCGGTGTAGTTCCGCTCGTCCCAGGCCTGAGCGGCGGAAAGTTCCAGGAACAGGCGGCTGTCCGAGCCCGCGGAAGGTTGAGGATACCCGGGCACCACGGTCAGCCGTTCCGCCAGGAAGCGGATGGCCCCGCCGCCGGGCTCCCGCCGTCCTTTTTCCAGCGTCGAAATCTCACGTGCCCGAAACACATTTCCGCCAAGCTCTTCTTGGGTCAGGAATCGTTCCGTGCGCACTGCTTGCAGTCGGTTTCCGAAGAATTTGCCCATTGCGATTACCACCGTTCCCGGCCTGAGGGAGACTTGAAGAGTGCCTCGGCAGGAATGCTACCGAGCGCCATTAAGGGGCGGCAGGGTGGTTGCCCATTCTGGAAGGGAAACACCATGAAGAGGAACATATGTGGTCTGAACTGGGCATTCCCCGTTGGCAACTGGCCTGACTGACGGCCCATCCTGTGCGCAGGTACGGCGACCCAAAGTCGTTCAAGCCCGCTAGAGCTGCGCACTCAGCCGGCGGGTCGCGGACGAACCCTCCAGAGCTGCGCACTCAAGTGGCAATTCCCGGACAAGTCCGCCAGAGCTGCACACTTAGCCGGCAATCCGCCTGAGTGTGCACCTATGGTGACATTGAACCGGTGCCAGCCCATCCTGTGCGCAGGTACGGCGACCTAAAGTCGTTCAAGCCCGCCAGAGCTGCGCACTCAGCCGGCGGTTCCCGGACGAACCCGCCACACCTGCGCACTCGTTGCCGGGTGCGCCGCCAAAGGGTGCATTTTTGCGCAGACCCGGGAACCGCCCGCTGAGCAGTCACCGCCTTCGCAGGCCCCCGGTTCGAAGCCTCCGCTCGGCTAGTATTGCTAAGTGACTGAATCCGCCTCCGCTTCCCGTCCTCCGGTCAAACCGCTGCTGGGTGCTACTGACATCCGCGCCCTGGCCGACGAGCTGGGAGTGCGCCCCACCAAGACCCTGGGCCAGAACTTCGTGATCGACGGCAACACCATCCGGCGCATCGTCGCCGCAGCCGCAGTCGGCCCCGAAGAAACCGTGCTGGAAGTCGGGCCCGGACTGGGATCGCTCACGCTGGGACTGCTGGACGCTGCCAAGTCCGTGGTCGCCGTCGAAATTGATCCCGTGCTGGCCAAGCGTCTGCCGGCAACCGTGGCGTCTTGGCGGCCCGAGAAGGCGGACCAGCTGCACGTGGTCCTCGGCGATGCCATGCGGATCACCGAGCTTCCCGTTGAGCCCACGGCCCTGGTGGCGAACCTGCCGTACAACGTGGCGGTGCCCGTGGTGCTGCACCTGCTGGAACGCTTCCCCTCCCTGCAGCACGGCCTGGTCATGGTCCAGGACGAAGTTGCCGACCGGCTGGCAGCGGTCCCCGGTTCCAAGGTCTACGGCGTTCCGTCCGTGAAGGCCGCCTGGTACACCACCATGCGCAAAGCCGGCGTGATCGGCATGAACGTTTTCTGGCCCGCGCCCAAAATCGCTTCCGGGCTGGTCGGCTTCACCCGCCACGACCCTCTGCCCACCACTGCCACCCGCGAAGAGGTCTTCGCCGTCATCGACGCCGCGTTTGCCCAGCGCCGCAAGACCCTGCGGGCAGCGCTGTCCGGCTGGGCCGGCAGCCCGGCCCAGGCGGAAAACGCGCTGGTTGCGGCCGGGGTTGACCCGCGCGCCCGCGGCGAAGTCATCGACATCCATGCCTTTGCCCGGATTGCAGAGGCCAAGGGTACGCCGGCGCCGGCGCACGCCGAGAATCCGTCCGGTCCGGAGACCGAAGCACTGCCCGACGGCGAAGCGTCCTAACGCTGGCTCCGGCGGCCGCATTAACGACGCGGCCCGCCCTTCCTCTAAGTTGGAAGATATGAGCGCAGCGAAGTTTTCATCCGCACAGCCCCCCACGGCAGCCCCTGCTTCCGTGTGCGTCCGCGCCCCGGGGAAGATCAACGTTTCCCTGCGCGTCGGCCCGCTCCGGCCCGACGGCTACCACGGCGTTGCCAGCGTTTACCTGGCGGTCTCGCTGTTCGAAGAGGTGCGGGCCACAGTCACTGAAGGTCCGGACATCACCGTGACGGTGGACAGTGACGGCGCCCTGCAGGTGCCGGTGAAGGACATTCCCCTCGGGCCGGACAACCTGGCTGTGCGCGCGGCCCGGGCACTGGCCGGGTACGCGAAGAATCCCACCGGAGTGCACCTGCACATCACCAAGCGGGTTCCGGTGGCCGGCGGCATGGGCGGCGGCTCGGCCGACGCCGCCGCGGCACTGGTTGCCTGCGACGCTCTGTGGAACACGCATCTTTCCCGTGAAGAGCTGGCCGGCATCGCCGCCGGACTCGGCGCCGACGTTCCCTTTTCGCTGCTCGGCGGCACCGCCGTCGGCCTGGGCGTGGGGGACCGGCTCACCCCGGCCATTTCCAAGACGCCCCTGCACTGGGTGCTCGTCGCCTCGGACGTCGGACTTTCCACTCCGGGTGTCTACGGCGCCCTTGACGCCCTCCGCGAGGAGGAACAGCTGCAGGCCGAGGAACCCGCGGAAGTGGATCCCGCGATCCTCGCCGCCATGCGTTCCGGGAACGCACGGGACCTCGCAGCCGTTATGACCAATGACCTGCAGGCCGCCGCGCTCCGGCTGGCTCCGGACCTGGCGGACCTGCTGGGCACCGGCAAACGCCTCGGGGCGCTGGCGGGCATGGTCTCCGGTTCCGGCCCCACCGTTGCGTTCCTGGCCGAGGACGCGCCCGCGGCAGCGGAGCTCGAAGCGGCACTGCGCGCCGAAGGGCACCGTGCCCTCGCCGTCGAGGGACCGGTGCACGGAGCCCGGCTGGCGACCGCCGCCGGCTGACTTTTCCATCTTCGAACCATTTTTGAACATCAGTTTTTTGAACATCAGAAGAAAGTAGTACCGATTGGCACACCTGCTTGGTGCTGAGAACCTCAGCATTTCCTTTGGCACCCGCACGATCCTGGACGGGGTTTCCCTGGGCCTGGAAGAAGGGGACCGGATTGGCGTTGTCGGCCGCAACGGGGACGGCAAGTCCACCCTGATGCGCCTGCTGGCCGAGCGGCAGACGCCCGACGACGGCCGGGTCACCCGCCGCCGCGACGTCACCGTGGGCTATCTGGACCAGTCCGACGTCCTCGACGGCGACCTCACCGTGGGCCAGGCCATCGTGGGCGACGCGGCGGACTACGAGTGGGCGTCCAACGCCCGCATCCGCGACGTGATGAGCGGCCTGATCCAGGAAGTGGACTGGAACGCCGCAGTTTCCTCGCTGTCCGGCGGGCAGAAGCGCCGCGTGGCACTGGCCAAGCTCCTGACCGGGGACGACGACGTCGTCATGCTGGATGAGCCCACCAACCACCTGGACGTGGAGGGTGTGGCCTGGCTGGCCCAGCACTTGAAGAACCGTTGGCGCGCCGACGCCGGCGGCCTGCTCGTGGTGACCCACGACCGGTGGTTCCTGGACGAAATCTGCACGCGTACCTGGGAAGTCCACGACGCCGTCATCGACCCGTTCGACGGCGGTTACGCCGCCTACGTGCTGGCCCGCGCCGAGCGTGACCGCATGGCCAACGTGGTGGAGGGCAAGCGCCAGCAGCTGGTCAAGAAGGAACTGGCCTGGCTGCGCCGCGGCGCCCCGGCCCGCACCGCCAAGCCCAAGTTCCGCATCGAAGCGGCCAACAACCTCATTGCCGACGTGCCCGAGCCCCGGGACACCCTGTCGCTGAACAAGATGGCCACCGCCCGCCTGGGCAAGGACGTGCTGGACCTCGAGGAAGTGTCCCTGACCCTGGGCGACACGGAGCTGTTCAAGAACATCACCCTGCGCCTGGCCCCGGGGGAGCGCCTGGGCCTGGTGGGTGTCAACGGCGCCGGCAAGACCACGCTGCTGCGCCTGCTCAACGGCGAAATTGAGCCGACCAAGGGCCGGCTGAAGCGCGGCACCACCGTGCAGACGGCGGTGCTGACGCAGGAAGTCAAGGAACTCGACGAGGTGGCGGACATGCGCGTCATCGAGGTCATCGAGAACGAGAAGCGGGTCTTCAGCGTGGGCGGCCGCGAACTCTCCGCCGGCCAGCTCGTGGAGCAGCTGGGCTTCAACGCCCAGCGCCAGTGGACTCCCGTGAAGGAACTGTCCGGCGGTGAGCGCCGCCGGCTGCAGCTGCTGCGCCTGCTGGTGGGAGAACCGAACGTGCTGATGCTCGATGAGCCCACCAATGACCTGGACACCGACACCCTGGCTGCCGTGGAAGACGTCCTTGACGGCTGGCCCGGCACGCTTGTTGTGGTGTCGCACGACAGGTACCTGCTGGAGCGCGTCACCGACCATCAGATGGCGCTGCTCGGCGACGGCAAGCTTCGGGGCCTGCCCGGCGGCGTGGACCAGTACCTGGAGCTGCGCAACGCGGCCCTGATGGCCAACTCTTCGGCATCCACGGCGGCCCGCGGATCCTCGCAGGCTGCCCGTGCCGCCGCGGCCGGGTCCTCACGCCCCGGTTCCGGCGGCGGAGTTGCGACGGCGGCGGCCTCCGGTTCCTCCGAGGCTGAGAAGCGGATCGCGAAGAAGGACCTGACCCGCATCGACCGTCAGATGACCAAGCTGAAACAGCAGGTGGAGAAGGTCAACGCCCAAATGACGGCCGCCACGGAGAAATCCGGCGGCGCCGACTTTGAGCAGCTGGCGGAGCTGAACAAGAAGCTGCAGTCACTGGCGGCGGACCAGGAGGACCTGGAAATGCAGTGGCTCGAGGCCTCGGAAAAGCTCGACTAGGGCTCGTCGTCGTTGTTGCCGTTGCGCTTACTGTGGTGCCGGGCCTAGATGCAGCTCGGCCAAGTGGTTGTTTTGGTATGAGATGAAAAGCCGCCCGCCGGACATCACGCCTATCTGGGTGCCGAAACCGGTTTTCCCCAGAACGGACCGGGTTCGCTCTTTGACATCGATGAGCAGGACGATGTCGCCGGAGCTGTGAACAATCTTGCTGGTGCCCGGAATGCGCAGGGCACGGGCACTCTGGTATCCGGGACGGGCAGTGCGGTTGCGCACCGCCAGGGTCTCCTGCAGCTTGCCCTTGGCTGGCTCCAGAGCCAGGAGCCCGTTGATGGTGGCGACGTAGAGAACGCCGGCAATCAGGATGGGGGAGTACAGGTCCCGGTGGCCTTTGATATACGAGGTCCAGACTGTTCGGCCGGTGCGGGCGTTGTAAGCGAAGACGCACGCATCGCCCGGATGGTCATCGACGCCGTAGCCGCCGCGGCCGGACGTGGTGCCGTAGGCGATGTCCCCGTAGCCGGTGAGGCCGACTATTGACTGCTCGGGGATGAATTTGTTCAGCACCGTTTCAAGCTCGTTTTTTACGGGATCAATGATGACCAGTGCTCCTCCGCGAAGTCCATACTCCGGAACTGTCCCGGCCAGCACTTTCCCTGCGGCCGCCGTCCACGCAAAGGGGCGGGATTGCATGTAGGGGTCCCGCAGGGTGGTGATGTGGTCAAACGCGGCATCGCCCTCGTTGATTTGGCGGCGGTCAAAGGAGTAAAGCTTCGCGGAGCCGTAGGAACCTGCATAGAGGCGGTTCCGGTCATACTGCATGAGGTGTTCAATCTGGGATATGCCCTCGGTGCCCGGGGACTGCCAGCGGGTGTCCGTGCCGGGATCGAGGGAAGCGAGTCCCTTGCCCTGGTAGCCGCCGAAATACAGCAGGCCATGGTCGGAGCCGATCAGGGATTGGATGGCGAAGGACCCCCTGCTGACCTTGGGACTGACGCGGCGGGTTTCTTTGGCGCTCTTCACGGAATATGCAGCGGTCACAGGTTTTCCGGCGTGGTTCCCGGCCACCATGATCCTGTCTCCCAGCACCAGGACAGAGCGTGTGAGGCCCATATCGACGGGGCAGAGGACCTGATCCTTCATGGTGGCGGTGTCCGTGAGTACCAGGGATGACTTCGCGATCCGCCAGGTTGTGGTGCCGGTGCCTTCCGCGAATGCGTAGGAAGCGGACCGCTGTTCCGTTCCCCATCGGCGTGTGACCGGGTCGTAAACGAAGCAGCGGGTCTCATTGTCGGTGTCCTCGGCGAAGACGAAGAGTTTGTCCCCCCGCACGATGATCCGATGGACAAAGCCGGTCCGTCCGGCACTGGGAAGCGGGATGACGGTCCGCTTCTGGGGGGTTGCCTGGGCGAAGGACACAATGTGGGGATTGCGTGACCCGGTGCCGGCGAAGACAGTGCCTTTCCAGATTCCGATGGCACGCACGTAGTCCGTCACCTCGTCAAAAGCAGTGAACGAAGTGAACCTTCGGGCGCCCGGATCCCACGTCCAGGTGATTCCGTTTGGGTAGGACCCTCCCCAGATCTTTCCTGCCGGGCCAAGGGCGAGGCCTGAAACGAAGGTGGCTTTCGGGGCAACCTGGCCGAGCGAGACCAACTTGCGGCCCGCAAACGTCCACCTGAGAAGTTCACCGCCGCACCCCGCATAGATGGCCCCCTTAGCCGGATCCCAGAGGAGCCTGGAGGAGATTTTCTCCCCCGCAGGTGTGTTGGCTACGAATTCCTGTTTGCCGGTGGCCGCGTCGCATACCTGGAACTGGTTGGTGTCACCGGCGGTTGCAGTGATCAGTTTGGGCACTCCGGCGGGATCCGTCACCAGGAGCATATCCAGGAAGGACAACGCCGTGAAGACGTCCTTGTACACCCGTTTGATCCCGGCGCCCGGAGCAATACTCCGCAGTCCAGAAAGAGCGGAATCCACTGTCGCCGGCATGGAAACCGGTCGTCCCGCGGCCGAAGCGGCTACCGGCGGTCCGGCTGCCGCCAGGAAACCGGCTGTGGCCGCCAGCGATAACGCTGAGCGTCGGGTGAGGCTGGCTGAGTTGCGCATGTCGTCCTTCGGGAAGGGTGTTCACGTTTAGTGTTCCTCCGAGTTGTCGAAGGCATATCAGACGCGCCGGGGGGACGAAAACAGAAAGGGGCCGGAACGGCATGGCCGGGGTGGCAATTCGATGTGGAAGCTGCCGGCCCTCCCGCAGCCGGCTCAGGTCCCCGCAAGCATTTGCGGCAGAATGTGATCGCGCAGCAGCGGTGAAATGTCGTCCCGGTCCAGCGCCTGCGCCGGATCCATCCAGAGCAGTTCCTCGATTTCGGCCGCGGCCGCCGGCTCGTTCGCCGAATCTCCGCTGAACACCGGCAGGGTATAGGCAAACAACCCTGCATCGATGAAGGTGTTCTCCTCATTGGCGGCCGGGCCGTACCAATCACCGAGGACTTCCAGATCCGTCTCCGAAATCTGCAGGCCGAGTTCTTCGCGCATCTCCCGGACCGCCGCGGCGCTGTAGGATTCCCCGGGCTCGAGCTTGCCGCCGGGCTGCATGAACTTGCTCGTTCCGCGTTTGCGGACCAGGAGGATCCGGCCCTCCGGGTCGCGCACCAGAACGGCGGACAACGTCAGGACCACCGGAGCTTCGGTGCGCATATGGCGGAGTTCGGGATCCTTCTGCAGCCCGGTCAGGCCGTTCCAGGACAGGTTGATCAGGTGAGCCGCCACCGTTGCCTTGTCCGGCGTGCGGGCGTCCAGCCACCACTGGCCGGTCATGGCGACCATGCCCACCAGCATCTGGGCGTACATGCCGCCCACCTCGGCGCTGAGCCCGCGGTTGCCGAACTCCTTGGAAAGGATGTGCTCCACATGGCTGGTGACGCGGGACAGCAGGGTGGCAAAGGTGCCTTCAGGCTGCGACGGCGGGGCGTCCCGGACCAGGATGCGGAAACCGTCGCTGTGAGATTCGATATAGTCCAGCATCGCGTAGGCAGCGCGTTCAATCAGGATGCGGGGACCGGCGTCGGCGCCGAGTGCGTCGGTAATGACGGCGAGCAGCCGGTTGAACTCGGCATCAACCACTTCGGTGTAAAGCGCCTCCTTTGACCCGAAGTGCTCATAGACCACCGGTTTGGAGACGCCCGCAGCGGCGGCGATGTCTTCGATGGTTGCTCCGTCGAGCCCGCGCTGGGCAAACAGGCCACGGGCAACCTCGATAAGCTGTGCGCGCCGTTGCACGCCTGTCATGCGCAGGCGTGCTCCGCCAGCCGGGTTTCTTGCCACCCCCACAGTCTAAGGCCTGTCCCCGGAACGGGTTTTGTGTGTCCCGGGGCGGGCGCGGCATGACACCCTCAGTGGCCCAAGTCGCGCCGACATCGGCAGGCATGGCAAACTAAACTCTTGTGTGCGGGGGAACCTGCGCATTTTCCGCCCTGGTGTAATGGCAGCACCCCGGCCTTTGGAGCCGTGGAGTATAGGTTCGAATCCTATGGGCGGAACGGCAGGAGCACCGGTGTTATCCGCTCGCCAGCCCCTCCCAAACCAGCGGCCGTACCACCCCAGGAGCGCTACTTCGTGACCACGCAGGATTCCAAATCCACCGAAAGCGCCCTGAGCGGCGGACCCGCAGCTGTCATAGTGCTTGCTGCCGGAGCCGGCACGCGGATGAAGTCCCGGACACCGAAAATCCTGCACCCGGTCGGGGGAACCTCCATGGTCGGCCACGCCCTGGCCGCGGCCCAGGCGCTGGCGCCCCGCGCCCTGGCCGTGGTGGTCCGGCACGAGCGGGACCGGGTGGCGGAGCACGTTGCCGCCGCCGCCCCCCAAGCCGTGATCGTGGACCAGGACGAGATTCCCGGCACCGGCCGCGCCGTCCAGGTGGCACTCGAGGCCCTGGACGCCTTTGCACAGCTGGAGGGCACCGTCGTCGTGACCTACGGGGACGTGCCGCTGCTGGAAGCGGACACTCTGCGGGAGCTCGTGGCCGTGCACCAAATTGACGCCAACGCCGTCACCGTGCTCACCGCCCGGCTCGATGATCCCACCGGCTACGGCCGGATCCTGCGCGCCGAAGACGGCACCGTCACCGCCATCGTGGAGCACAAGGACGCCGACGACGCCCAGCGCGCCATCACCGAAATCAACTCCGGCATCTACGCGTTCGACGCCGCCGTGCTGCGCACTGCGCTGGCCGAGGTCACGTCGGACAACTCCCAGGGCGAGATGTACCTCACGGACGTTCTTGGCCTGGCCCGGGCACGCGGCGGCCGCGTGGCCGCCGTCGTCACCGATGATTTCTGGCAGGTGGAAGGCGCCAATGACCGCGTCCAGCTGGCGGCCCTGAACGCCGAGCACAACCGCCGGAACCTCATCCGCTGGATGCGCGCCGGAGTCACCATTGTTGACCCCGCCACTACCTGGATCGACGCCGGCGTCACGCTCGCCGAAGACGTCACCATCCTGCCGGGCACCCAGCTGCACGGCACCACCGCGGTGGAGCGCGACGCCGTCGTCGGGCCGGACACCACCCTCACCAACGTGATCGTGGGGGAGGGCGCCAAGGTGGTGCGCACCCACGGTTCCGAAGCCCGCATTGGTGCCGGGTCCGACGTCGGGCCCTTCGCCTACCTGCGCCCCGGCACCGTGCTGGGTGCCAAGGGCAAGATCGGCACCTTCGTGGAAACCAAGAACGCCAACATCGGCGCCGGGTCCAAGGTTCCGCACCTGTCCTATGTGGGGGACGCCACCATTGGGGAGCAGTCCAACATTGGTGCGGCCTCCGTTTTCGTGAATTACGACGGTGTGAAGAAGCACCACACGACCATCGGTTCGCATGTCCGGATGGGCAGCGACAACATGTATGTGGCCCCCGTTACGGTGGGCGACGGAGCGTACAGTGGAGCTGGAACGGTGGTCCGCAAGGACGTTCCGGCCGGCTCCCTGGCCATCAACGTAGCGCCGCAGCGCAACCTCGACGGCTGGGTGCTGACCAACCGTCCGGGGACCGCCGCAGCCGATGCGGCGGCTGCAGCGGCCGCCTCTGTTCCGGACACTGATGTCACACCCTCTTCCTGAAAAAACTGATTCCCCCACGCGAGAAAGCGATCATTAATGAGCAGCGAGATCACCGCACAAGGTGAAAAGAAGCTTGTCCTTGCCACCGGCCGGGCACACCCGGAGCTGGCCGAGGAAATCGCACGCTGTCTCGACACGGACCTGCTGCCACTGGCGTCCTACGACTTCGCCAACGGCGAGATCTACGTCCGTCCCGGAGAGAGCGTCCGCGGCACCGATGCCTTCGTCATTCAGGCCCACCCGGCGCCCATGAACAACTGGCTGATGGAACAGCTGATCACGGTCGACGCGCTGAAGCGCGCGTCCGCCAAGCGCATCACCGTGGTGTCCCCGTTCTACCCGTACGCACGCCAGGACAAGAAGGGCCGCGGCCGCGAGCCGATCTCGGCCCGCCTGATCGCCGACCTCTACAAGACCGCCGGCGCGGACCGCATCATGAGCGTTGACCTGCACACCTCGCAGATCCAGGGCTTCTTTGACGGCCCGGTGGACCATCTGATGGCCATCCCGCTGCTGGCGGACTACATCCGCACCCGCGTGGACGTTTCCAACGTCACGGTGGTGTCCCCGGACACCGGCCGTGTCCGTGTTGCCGAGCAGTGGGCCGAACGCCTCGGCGGTTCCCCGCTGGCTTTCGTGCACAAGAGCCGCGACCTGACGGTGCCCAACCAGGCTGTGTCCAAGCAGGTTGTGGGCCAGGTTCAGGGACGCACCTGCGTGCTCATCGATGACATGATCGACACCGGCGGAACCATTGCCGGAGCCGTGCGCGTCCTGATGGAAGCAGGCGCCAAGGACGTCATTATCGCAGCCACGCACGCCGTGCTCTCGGAGCCGGCTTCCCGCACGCTGGCTGAGTCCGGTGCCCGCGAAGTAGTGGTCACCAACACGCTGCCGATCCCCGCGGCCAAGCGGTTCGAGCAGCTCACCGTGCTGTCCATCGCACCGCTGATCGCCCGTGCCATCAAAGAAGTCTTCGAAGACGGCTCCGTCACCAGCCTCTTCGACGGCAAGGCATAGTCTCTCTTCCGCTGCATTACCGCGCTGCCCGTTCAACCTTCGGCTCCCTTGGAGCCGCGGTTCGAACGGGCAGTGCTGTGCTGGTAGGATTGTCTGCGATGCCTAGGCGAGGGAGAGGCCCGGAAAGATTCGGGCAATACTCCGTTATCGACGGTGGCTGGCAACTTCTGACTGCATCTGCGGAATCTTTGATCCGCAGGATGCAGCACTGTTCCCATACCGGCGCCTTCGTCCCGGCAACCACGGAACATCCAATATCAGGAGTTTGAAATGTCTGAGCAGAAGCTCGCAGGAACCGTCCGCACCGAATTCGGCAAGGGCGCGGCCCGCAAGGCACGCGTTGCCAACATGATCCCCGCAGTTATCTACGGCCACGGCGAAGATGTCATGCACATCCTGCTGCCCGCCAAGGCAACCACCCTGGCAGTCCGCACGGCCAACGCCCTGCTGGAAATCGACGTCGACGGCGAATCCCACCTGGCCCTGGCCAAGGACATCCAGCGCGACCCGATCAAGCAGATCATCGAGCACATCGACCTGCTGACCGTCCGCAAGGGCGAAAAGGTTGAGGTTGAGGTCAACGTCCACGTTGACGGCGAACTGGCTCCGGGCACCGACGTCTACAACCAGGAAGCCAACACGGTTCTGGTGTCGGCCGACGCCACCAACCTGCCGGAAACCATCGTGGTCAGCATCGAAGGCCGCGTCGCCGGCGAGCACATCTACGCCAAGGATCTGGAACTGCCGGCCGGCGTTGAGCTGCTGCTGGATCCCGAAACCATGATCATCAACATCTCCGAAGCCGCCGTCCAGGACCTGGGCGCACCGTCGGATGAGCAGATCGCCGTTGCAGCTGCCGAAGTTGACGCAGAGGTCTAATTCACTTCCGGGGTCTGCTCCCGGTAACGGAGCCGTCCGGTTCTTGTCGAAGGAGCAGTACCTGCAGTGAACAGCAACACCTGGCTTGTAGTCGGGCTCGGGAATCCCGGGCCCGGCTACAGCCGTAACCGGCACAATGTTGGCCAGATGGTTCTCGATGAGCTGGCGTCCCGGGTGGGCGGAAATTTCAAGAGCCACAAGTCCAGGGCGCAGATCCTTGAGGGCCGCCTGGGCATCGGCGGGCCGCGCGTCATCCTGGCCAAACCCCAGACCTACATGAACCTTTCCGGCGGCCCCGTGTCGGCCCTGGCCAAGTTCTTCGATATTCCGGCAGACCACATAGTGGCCGTGCACGATGAGATCGACATCCCGTTCAACACCATCAAACTGAAGTCCGGCGGCGGCGAAGGCGGCCACAACGGGCTCCGCGACATGAGCCGCGCCCTGGGCACCAAGGACTACTGCCGTGTCCGTGTTGGTGTCGGCCGGCCGCCCGGACGCATGGAGACAGCGGATTACGTCCTGAAGGACTTTTCCTCCGTCGAAGCGAAGGAACTGCCCTTCCTGATCGGCGATGCGGCCGATGCTGTGGAGCTGCTGCTGACTGAGGGCCTCACGGCGGCGCAGCAGAAATTCCACTCCGCGGCCTGACCGAGGCGGGTTCGGGCCTCCGGAGGAGCGGTTACCGGCGCCCGCAGGTAGTGCGCCAGTAAAAGACGGGTACGGCTCCCGTCACGCCAAACGGCCCGGCACCCATTGTTGGGGGCATGCCCCGGGCCTAGAATCGAATCATGCCTTCGGGCACTAAAAGCTGGGGCCGGCGTCGGGAGGCCTCCGAGACTGGGCCACCCCCATCCCGGCGCCGGTCCCTTTTACACAATAACCGGGTGTCTGGCTGTTTTTTTGCCGGGCGCCCGGTTTTTTGCGTCTGCGGGCGTCCGGAGCGGAAGCCGCTGACAAGGATGTCCATGCGTTTGTATGTGGACGAAACCCGGCAGGGGGCGTACTCTCACTTGCAGTAACCGGCACTCTTACCGCAGTGATCTGACAATTCAGGCGCCCGACAGCATTTCCAGCTGCCGGGCCGGGTGAGCGGTGTGTGGGTGCAGAAGTCGCGGGGGGCCGCGGGGGGCGTGGACTAAAAATGTTGCCTGTTGTTACGCAAGAACCGTTGTGCCGCCTTGTCGGCCGGGAGACGGCGCTCAAGGTGCTGGCCGAGGCCCTTGAAGCGGGCCGCGGCGGTGCCGTGGTGGTGGGTCCCACGGGTAGCGGGAAAACAGTCCTGAGCCGCGCTGCAGCAGCAGACCCCGATTTTTACGCGATCACCATCCGAGGAAGCCACGAGTCGGGGAAAACGTCGTTCGGAGCGTTGGCCTGGCTGATCTCGGACCTGCCCGAAGGGCTCGCCTCCCGCCCCGCGCAGCTGCTGCAGGAGCTGGAGCGCCTGCTGCTGGAGCGGGCTGAAGGAAAACGGATTCTCCTGTTGCTGGACGGGGCCGATCTCCTGGATGGGCTCACCGTTATGGTGGTTTCACAACTGGTGCGGCGCTCCGTGGCCACCGTTCTGGCCACGGTGGAGAACCTGTATGGATCAGCACCCGAGTTTCAGGCGCTCTGGACTGAGGGGCTCCTCCACCGAGTGGACCTGACAGCCCTGGAACTGGAACAGACACGTGAACTGATGGAGGTCCTCCTGCAGGGACAGGTGTCCTCCGCCGCAGCGCATGCTTTGCAGCGGCATTCCGGGGGGAACCCCCACCTGATCACGCTCCTCACCCGGGAACAGGCCGGCGAGGGGGCCCTGGTGGAGCAGAACGGCGTTTGGGTTTTGGCCAAGCCGCTGGTGTTCTCCGGACAGGTTGCTGAAGTGATGACCGTGCGGCTGAAACGGCGGCTGCCCGCGGAGCGTGCCCTGATTCAGCTGCTGGCACTCTCCGGTGAACTGCCGCTGAACGCGGTTCTCCAGCTGGTTCCGGCGGAAACAGTGGACACGCTGGAAGAGGAACGGATGGCGGAAGTGACCGCGGCCGGAAACATCAGCCTGGGCGCTGAAACCTCCTCCGAAGCAATCGCCGCAAGCATCCCTCCGGGGAGGAGCCGGGAACTCTGGGAAGAAGTATCGGCCATCTTGGATCCCGCCAGCCTGGGGCCGTCCGCGCTGCTCGGTTTTGCCCGCTGGACCCTGGCATGCGGCGGCAAGCTGGATCCGCAAACCGCCCAGCGCGCAGCCGCATTGTCCACATCTTCCGGGAACCCCGACGAAGCACTCCGGTATGTCCTTTCCATTCATCGGGAGCAGCGCACTGAGGCGATGGTGTTGGAGGAGGTGCGCGCACTCTCTGCGTTGGGGGAATATCGCAGCGCCCTGGACTCGGTGGAGCGTCTCATGGAGATGGACGGCTCTGATCACCCGGACTCATGGGCGAAGCTTTTGTGGTACCGCGTTAGTCTGTTGAGGATCCTTGGATGCGGGGATCCTCTGGAGGTATTGGAGCAGGCACGTTCGGTGGTCCTTCCTCAGGAAGCGGACCGGAAGAAGAGAGCGGCGCTGGTGCAGCTGGTGCACGGCACCCTGGCCATTGACACCGGGTGCCTGTCGGATGTGCCGCCGGGGCTCGGGGACATCGCATCGGATCCGGCGCTCCCGGCCGCAACCCGTGCCCTCGCCGGTGCGCTGCAGGCACAGTTTCTGGCCTTGTCCGGCCGGGCCGATCAAGCGATGGAACTGCTCGACGCCCAGATGGGGGAGATGACCGGCGATTTCCCTCTCCCGATGAGCGAAGCCATCTCCATCCGTGTTTTTCAAGCCCTGATTGCGGCCGGAGAGTATGCCCGTGCCTCGGCACTGACGGACCAGCTGTCGGACGGCGGGAGCCCGCACACTTTTTGTGGAAGCTCCGCCGACGTGGCTGCCGGGATGGTGCATGCCCTCTCGGGGGAGGCGGACAAAGCCCTTAGGCCGCTGGCGTCGGCCATGGGTCAGCTGCAACTGGGTGATCCCTCGGATACATTGCCGACGGTCCTGTCGCTGGCGGCCTATGCGCAGCTTCTGCTGGAGCACCCGGAGGAGGCCGCACGCCTTTCCGGAAACGTCGCCGACTACCGGTGCCAGCCGCCGGCACAGTTTGAATTGGTGGCAGGGCTGCTCCGGGTACAGGTGGTTTTGGCCGGCAACCCGCAGCAGCTTTGCGGCGAATTGCGTTCCATGGCGCGCAGTCGCCTGGACCGCGGACTGGTGGCGCCGGCCCTCGAGTGCCTGGCCGCGGCGGCGCGGCACGGGGACGCCAAAGCAGCAATCGAACTGGCCGAGGCCGCTGCTCAAGCCAGCGGCCGGTGGGCCAGGGTGCTTTATTGTTTCGGTGCCGGGCTGGACCGGAGCGACTCCGCGCTGCTGGTGGAAGCGGCGGAGGAAGCGTTCCAGATGGGAAACGTCCTGCTGGCCAACACCGCCGCGCGGCAAGCGCTCGTGCATCTGACCGGCCGCACAGGCAAGGCAGCCCGGGTCCACGCCCGGAACGCCCTGAAGGTTGAACATCTGAGCTTCCGTGAACTCCGGGTTTCCAACACTGTTGAGGCTCGGATGAAGACCTTGACACCGTTCGAAGCTGAAATTGCCCGCCGAGCTGCAGGCCCTGCAACGCGGGCGGAAATCAGCAAGGCGCTGAACCTCTCACCCCGTACCATCGACTGGCATCTGGGTAAGATCTTCGACAAGCTGCACGTTTCGGGACGAACGGAGCTCGCAGAGGTTCTGGGATAGCGCTGAGTAGATACATAAGTCAGGGGGTGGCGGGTGTACAGGGGTTTTAGCGTGCGGCCGCTGGTGGGTCGGGATGAGGTCCTTGAGGCTGTGACGGCCAGTGTCCTTCGGCCCGGCGGCCACGGTGCAGTGGTGGTCGCGGACGCCGGTATGGGCAAGAGCGCGCTTGCAGCGGCTGTGGCGGGGAGCGTCAAAGGCCGGTTGGACGTGCACCGCATCCACACAAGCGCTTCCCTGTCTTCTGTTCCTTACGGCGCACTGGCGCCGCTCATTTCCGACTTGGATTCGCAGGAAACCGATTCCCACCTCGGCGTGATGCGCTCACTGGTGCGCCGGTTGTTTCCGGAGGGCCGCTACGAGTCTTCGGCCGCCCCCCTGCTGATCGTGGACGACGCAGACTCGCTCGACGAGGCAGCCGGTGACCTCCTGGTGCAGCTGGTTGCATCCGGCCGGATACGTGTTCTTCTCCTGGCCCGGAGGATGGCCGATATTCCCACCGGACTGTCCAACTTGGTGTGGGAAGGCTTGTTCTCCCGGCACGAACTGCCCCCGCTGACGGAAGGCCATGTCCATGAGCTCTGTGTCCAGGTGCTGGACGGACCGGTCCTGACCAGCACGAGCACGGATTTTGCCCGTGTCAGCGGTGGAAATCCCATGCTGGTCCTGGCACTGCTGTCCGAAACCGTTCGGGCCGAAAGCTTGGTGTTCCGGCACGGGGTATGGCTGCTGCATGAACAGATGCTTCCGCCGGAAGGGCGGCTGGGGGACTTGCTCCGGGCGCAGCTGGCGGTGTTGTCCACCGAGGAGCGGGATGCGCTGGAGATCATCGCGCTTGCTGAGCCGCTGCCGGCCGCTGCCGCCTTTGACCTGGGCTTGCACCGAGCGGTTGACTCGCTGACAGAAGCAAAGCTCGTGGTCATTTCCGGCGACCAGGTACGGCTTCTGCGGCTTCTGCACCCGTTGTACGGTGATGTGGTTCGCCAGCTGGTGCCCGCCGCCCGCAGCGCCCGTCTGCGCCGGCGCCTGCTCACCGTCTTTGATCCTGGATCCGAGGAGGGAGACAACCTGCTGCGCTGGGTGACGTGGTCCTTGGACTGCGGCGTCGAAGTGCCGGACTCAAGCCTTCTCGCTGCTGCTTACCGCGCCAACAACCTCTTCGACAGCCCGTCCGCGTTTCGACTGGCATCTGCCGTCAAGGGGCCGGCTCACGCCACCGCGGCCCGGGTCCAGGCCGCCCGCGCCTGTTATCAGGAAGGCAACACGGAGGCGGCCCGTGAAATGATCGCAGGGGCCACAGCTGCCGCCGCAGACCTGACCACTCTCAAAATGGCAGTTCTGATTCGTGTGCAGCTCCACCGGTGGAAGGAAGATGACGACGCCGGGATTGCAGCGATAGCGGCGGACTGGCTTGCCGGCGTGGACAGGATCGAGGAATCAGCGGGAGCAGACGCGGACAGTGAGCTGTTGGCTGACATTTCTTCTTCACGCCGCGGCGGACGGCTGCTGGCCCTGACGGGCCGGGTGGCCGAGGGCAGGTTTGCCTCCGCCGAGGACGACCTCCGAGACATCCTTGCGGCGGCGCTGGAGGCCGGCGACGACGAAGCGATCCTCATCTCCAAGACCCTGCTCGCCGAGCTTCTGGTGCAAACCGGGCGCAGCCGGGCTGCGTACAGTCTGTCGCGGGACGCCGTTGCGCTGCTGGATCTCGGCGGGCAGCGCTTCATGTCCTACTACCAGTTTGTGCTGTACCGCCATTTGGCGGTGCTCCTGTGGCTGGGGGAATGGGAGGAAATCCAATCCACCATCCAGCTCGGTGTCTCGGGAGTCTTCGGCGCGCTGGTCCATGTGGCAGGGGCCGTGGATCTAACCCTGGCCGTGATGCAACTGCGGCACAATGACAGAACCGGCGCTCTTGTTCATCTTTCCGCTTCCGTTGAAGGACTGCGCACCAGCGATTCGGAAGGCCTCCTCACCCTGGCCCTGGCGCTGGGCGCCTTCATTGCCGCCTCGGACGGGCAGCCGGCCCTCGCCGAGGAGCTGCTGGCCGACGGCGCTTCCCATGGACCCCGGGGTGCGGCACCATACCGTTTGTTGGCAAGGGGGTACGAGGCTGCGGCCCGTTTCGTGTCGTCAATGGGCCGGGAAATGCACGACGCCCTGCGCGAGGTCGCCGGTGAGGCTGAACGCGCCGGTTTCCTGGCAGCGGAATTGGAGCTGCGGTACCTGTCCCTGTCCCTCGGAGACATGGAGGGGCTCAACCGGCTGCGCAAGATCGCCGAGGATTTCGAGGGACCGCAGGCACAGGTCCTGAGCCGTTTTGCGCGGGCCGTGCTGGACGAGGACGCCGATGAACTGCTCCGCTTGGGATCGGACCCCGCGGAACCGGGCTGGGAGCGCCTGGCCGGGCAATGCACCGCGGAAGCGCACCGGCTCGCCAAGGCCAGCGGTGACCGTGCCCTGCTCCAGCGCGTCCAACGGGTCCTTGGCAAACAGAGCGGCACGGCCCCCAGGACCAAGGTGGGGGTACCACTGCTCACCCGCCGGGAACGGGATGTGGCCGCGCTGGTGATTCAGGGCTACCACAATGCGGAAATAGCCGAGCGGCTCTTCCTGTCAGTTCGGACGGTCGAAGGACACATCTACCGCACCTTCGAAAAGCTGGGAATCAGCAAGCGGGAAGAACTGAAGCAGGAACTCCTGGCGCGGGACGGCTCCGACTGACCCCAGTACCCCGTCCGCAGCCTGAAAGTAAATCCACGCGGTCGGGGGCTGCCAATCGGGTATTCCTTACCCGTGCATGGTTCTCCACCCGGAACCTAGGCTGGGGGTGATCCTTGGTGCGCACTTGTCGCCGAGGGCAAAAAAGGTCTCGGGAAAAATCGGCTGTGACCCACCAGCCGCACTACGCGCTCCACATTGAGGTCCCCGATGAGCACGCTCCAACAGTCCGTCCCGCCTGGCGACTCCATGACCACAGACGGTCGGGTACCTGCGCCGGCTCCATCAGGCAGCCGTTACACCGACACTCCCGCACAGCCGCGGGCCGTGGATTCCCGCGCCGCAGCCCGCCGTGCCGTGCTGGCTGCGTTGGAGGAATCCGGCGCAGTGATCCTGGGTCCGGCAGGTATCGGGAAAACCACGCTCGCGAGGGAAGCCGGCGATCTTTACGGTGACGGGTACAGGGTCCACCTCCGCGGCAGTGCCCTGTCGGCACAGACGCCCTACGGGGCCCTGGCCTGGCTGCTCAGTGACTTGCCGCCCAACGATCTCGTCAACCCGGTTCGGGTGGTGCGGGCACTGGAGTCGCTGCTGGTGCGGCTGGCCGGCGGCCGGCGAATCATCATGGTCATCGACAACGCCGAAGAGATTGATGATCTTGGTGTTCTCGTGACGGCGGAACTCTGCCGGCGCGGAACGGTGGTGCTGATCCTCATCTGCGGAGACCTGCTCCGCTGCCATCGGGACTACGTGCGTCTGTGGACTGACGGTCTCCTGAAACGGATCGATTTGGCGCCGCTGGATTTGCCGGAAACGGCCGAGCTGCTCGCTGCCGCAGCCGGAGGTCCGCTGACCACCCTTGCACAGCGGATGCTGTGGCAGCAGAGCAGGGGAAACCCTCTCCTGGCGGCGCTGTTGTGCCGGGACCACATAGCGGCCAAGGCGCTGGTGCTCCGCCGGGGCTTTTGGACCTGGGCCGGACCGCTGGTCTATTCCGGTGAGCTGCCGGAGCGTGTGGAAACAGTGTTGCGCCGCTTTACCGCGGGAGAACGGCGCGCCGTGGAGATACTTGCGCTCTGCCGCGAGCTGCCCCTGGAGATTCTCCTGCAGCTGGTGCCCGCTCACACCGTGGATTCCCTGGAAGAGGGATCCCTGGTGACGATCAGCGGCGGCCACGGCCAACCTGTCCGTCTTGCCTGGAACCTTCAACCCGCAACCATCGCTGCGAAGATTACCTTTGGCCGCAGCAGGGAGCTCTGGACCGAAGTGACGCGGGTGATTGATCCGCACGGCCTGAGCGGCGCCGCTGCTGCCGGCATGGCTTCCTGGTCACTCTCCGTGGGCATTGTCCTTGAGCCGGACCTGGCCCTGGCAGCAGCGCGCTGGTCCAACGAGACCGGAGATGCCGAGGCAGCCCTGCGGTACTCACGTGCGGTGGCAGCGCCGAGGCCGCTGCGTGTGGTGCTGGAAGAAGCGGCTGCGCTGCAGGCCGGGGGGAACCACGCGCAGCTGCACCGGATGGTCGCCTCAGTGGAAACCGGAAGCGGGGATCCGGAGGACTTGCGGATTCGGCTGCTCACGCTGCGCTTGCTGGCAGCTGCCCGGATTCGCGGTTGTCCTGACGATCCGTGGTCCCTGCTGGAACAGGCGGAGCAGCGGCTGCCCCACGAGGCAGGCGCCCGCCCCGGACCCAGCCTGCGGGTAACGCTGGCACGAGCCGAACTCCTGTCTCTGGATGGCAGGTTCACCGAATATCCGGCATCGCTGGCGGAAGATTTGGCGGATCCTGCCGCTCCTTCCGATCTGCGGCTCCTGGCCGCAATCCGGCTGGCCCAGCAGCATGCCGCTGCAGGACGTTTCGAAGAAACCCTGGAACTGGTCGCGCTGATCCGGTTCCGGCTGGCAGCAGGCATCCAGACGGACGTGCGGACCCGGGAACTGTTCTTCCATCATCTTTTCTTCCTGCTGATCCGCTGCGGTGAGTTGGGCCAGGCGCTGGCGATGACTGAATCGGCTGCGCCGCCGGACAACGGAACGGGACTGCGCACCGCCGGCGGCACGGAGCTTCCCACCGGTTTGGTGCATGCCTACGCGGGCCGGGGTGACCTCGCACTGGGCTTCCTGTATCCGGCCCTGGCGCAGCTGGAGTCCCATGACCCGGATGTCATGCTTCCCCTCGCGTCAGCAGCCTTCGGCTACGCGCACTTCCTGGCTCAGGAACCGGGCAGGATGCCTGGCCGCGAGCCGTCCCCGGATTCCCTGTACCGTCCGGACCCCAGTCTCGATGCGGCGGCAGGATACTTTCGCGTTCTGTCGGGGCCGGCCGCATCCGGCAGCCCGGATGGCTCGGACCACACCGCTGAGCTGCTTCGTGCCCGCGCCCAACGCGCGGGGGCAGCGGGGAACGCTCCGGACGCCCTTCTCTGCTACTCGGCCGCCGCCCTGCGCGGCAACCGGCAAGCAGCAGCGGAGCTTGGCGTTGCCGCAGCATCGGTGAACGGCACTCCGGGGATTGTGTTCCGCAACTTGGCCGAGGGGCTGCTGGAGAAGGACGTTCCGGCGCTGATCCAGGCCGGAACAGCCGCACTGGGACAAAGGAACAGCCGGCTCGCCCACGGTGCGGCGGTTGCCGCCAGAGGATTCGCAGCCGACGGCGGCAGCCGGACCGTTCTGCGGCAGGCCAGGCAACTCGAGTATGAATCCTTCCGCGCCCTGTCACCGATCAACAGCGTCCAGCACGGACTCGCGCAGCTTGGCGACTTCGAGCGGGAGCTGGCACTGCGGGCTGCAGCAGGTGAAACCAGCGCGGCCCTGGGGAAACGGTTCCACCTGTCCGCCCGGACCGTGGACTGGCACCTGGGACGGGTGTTTGCGCGTTTGCATGTCTCGGGCCGCAGTGATTTGCGGGAAGTTCTGTCACAGCCCGAAGCCGGGCACGGGCTACGGGCCCCCGGTAGGTAGTGGACTGGTTCCTCTTGTGCGGATTGTCCAGACCACTGAGGAAGCGCGTAGTGGATTACTCCGGAAACAAGTGTTTTTGGTGCCGACCGGTCGTCGAACCTGAGTAGTTGATGCGTCTGACTGGTGAGCTGTACTCGTGTTGCCGATCTTTTGCGCTTCTACGCTTGCCGCAGGTATTGAACACGAACCTCGCCCGCGGCGAATGCCGCACCGGCGACCTCACCGGCAGAAACGGGTCTCACCGTGCAGAACAGTATTTCCCAGTCCTATGTCGTCAATTCGTCCGCCTCCCTTTCCGAGCCGCCGACAGGTGTTTCGAAGTCCGGGCTGCTCCGGCCCGCAGGGATCGGATGGGATGACCATGCGCCCCCGCGGTTCGTCGGACGCCGGGAGGTGACACGCACCATCCTGGACCGCCTGGCATCGGGCGGAGGCGCCGGGTGCATCCTCGTGGGAGAGCCCGGCAGCGGCAAGACCGCCCTGATCCACCATGTCCTGCGCCAGCGCAGTTCCGACTCCTACGTGGTCCACGTCCGCGGATCCGCGTTTTCCGGGCGCACACCCTTCGGGGCTTTGACCTTTCTCCTGTCCGATCTTGAACCAGACGTTGCAACACATCCGGTGCTGATCCTGCGCGGCCTCAGCCGCCTCATCCAGGAACGCGCGCAGGGCAGGCCCGTGCTGCTGGCGGTGGACAACGGCGAAGATCTGGACGAATTCTCAGCCATGGCACTCAGCCAGATGGTTCTCAGCAGGACGGCGGGGCTGCTTGCGTGTTTCCGGGACTTCAGCCGGGCCCCTGCAGAATTCACCGGACTCTGGCGGGAAGGAATCCTGTCACGCGTGGACCTGGAACCGCTGGACATCAGCGAGACAGCCGAACTCCTGTCGCTCGAACTGGGGGGCCCCGTGTCCGGTTCAGCAGTCGCCAGCCTGCACCGGCATACGGGCGGGAACCCGCATCTGCTGACGCTGGGGTGCGCTGACTACCGCGATTCCGGCAGGCTCCGGCGCACCGGAGACGTGTGGGTCCTCGATCCCCACAAGCCCGTTCCCGCCGGGCAGCTGGCCAAGACCGTCCTGTCCCGTCTGGAATCGTTGACTGAACGGCAGCTGGCCCTGGTGCGCACCGTGGCACTGGCCGGCTCGCTGCCCCTGGCAACCGCGCTGCACGGTGTGGAACCCGGAGAAGTGGACACCCTGCAGGAGCACGGAATCCTTGCCGTGGAACAGCACAGCGTGCCGCGCGTCCTGCTCCGCGACCCGGTGCTGGCCGGCGCCGTGTCACTCTCCCTGGACGCAGCCACGCGCGGCACGCTTTTGCGGCAGCTTCGGGCCGCTTTGGCGGCGGGACCACGTTCCGGGGACTACCTGCCCGGCGAAATCCTTTCCGGAGAGTCATTGGCACGGGATGCTTCAACCGGCGAGTCCCCGTCCGGTGCGTCAGGACCAGTGGAGGCATCATTTCCCGGCGGCGGGGATGCGGTGGCGGCAATCCTTGACCCGGTGCGGCTGGCACAGTGGCAGTTGGACAGCGGCGAGTCCCTGGATCCCGGCACCGCATTGGCCGCGGCACGCGCAGCAAATGCCGCCGGCAACCCGGCATGCGCAGTGCGTTTCCTGACTTTGCGCAAGGACCGCAAGGACAAGGACAAGGCAAATTCCCCGGCAGCGGTCCTGGAGCTGGTGGCCGCCCGCATGGCGCTGGGGGAGTACGGCGCCGCCCTTGCAGTCCTGAGCGGCTGCCGAACCGGTGACGCCGGCGTTGCGCCGGTGGAGGAGATCCGGCTGCTGATCGCCGAGAACCGGCTTCTCTGTCTGGCGGCCACGGGAGCGCTGTCCGCAGAGGTCCCTGCTGCCGCATTGCCTCCGGGCGCCGCCAAGAAACACGAAGAGTTGCTGGCCAAGGCTGATCTGCGCCTGGCCGAGCTGTCCGGTGCGGGTGCCATCAGCCGGACGGACGCCGGAATGCTGAAGCGGGATCTGGTGCTGGCCCGGGCCGAGTGCAACTCGACGCACGGGCGTTTCCTCGAGAATGCTGCCTTCCTTGCGCCGCTGCAGGTGGAGGCCGCAGGCCAGGACAAGACCTCCCGGCTCCTGATCGGCTCCTGGCTGTGCGAAGCACTGGGCATGACCAACGGCCAGGACGAGGCCGCGGAATTGATCCAGGACATGCATCGGCTGCTCCGTGAACCCGGTATCAGCCGCAGCGACCGCACCAGGGCCTTCGCCCGGATCCTCCACGTCCATCTGGCCACGGGTTCGCTGGAAGCGGCGCGGCGCATGCTCGAGGAGCAGGCGGAGTACAGCCGGGAAACGCGCTTCCCGGGGTTGTTCGGAGAACTGGGCGAGGGGGTGCTCCATGCCTACGCCGGAGATCCGGAAGCGGCCCTGCGTTGCCTGGTGCCCGCCGTCGCGCAGTTGCGGCAGGCCGGACCGGATTCCCTGCTTCCGCTGGCCGCCTCGGCCACGGCATACTGCCTGGCCCTGCGGCAGAACCAGGCCGGGGCGGAGGCTTATCTGCGGGTTCGCGACAAAGCGGTCGACGGCGGTCCTTGGACGATGCGCCGCGCCGCACGGCATTTCGCCGCCCTCGCCCACGCGGCCCTGGGCTCGCAGGAGGCCGCCCGGCGGTTCGTGGAGCTGGCCGGGCACGACCACCGCCGCGGCGCGTATTCGTATGAGCTGCTGTCCCTGCTCAGCGCGGCACGGCTGGGAGACCAGGACAACCTTGAGCGGATCCTGACCGTTGCCGCCCACCAGCAGGGCCCCTTCGCCCGGATGTGTGAAACCTATGCCAAGGGTGTGGGAAGCTACGACGCGCAGCTGCTCATCCAGGCCGGTGAACTGGGGGAGTCCGCCGGCCATGTCGGCTTCGCCCGCGAAGCGTCGGAACGGGCACTGGCGGTTGCCTCCGGCGCCGGTGACCGTGCCACGGTTCGGTTTATCCACCGCAGCCGCCGCGGCACCGCCGTCTCGGTAACCGAGGGATCGGACGCTGCCACCGAGTACCTGAGCGCATTGACGTTCCGGGAGCGCTCCATCGCCCGCATGGCCGCCGCCGGAACAAGCAACAAAGCCATTGCCGCGGAGTTGAACATCTCGGTGCGGACGGTCGAAGGCCACCTCTACCAGGTCTATTCCAAACTGCATGTCGGCAGCCGCCGTGAGCTGGCCAAGGTCATTGCGGACAAATCGGAGGCAAGGAAATGAGCGGTTCGGGCACTCTTCGGGCAGGCGATGCACCTGTCCTGCTGTTCGGCCGGGAACGGGAAGCGCAGGAGATTACCTCGCGGCTGCTGGAACCAGGGCGGCGCGGAGCAGTCATCGTGGGAGACGGCGGCATGGGCAAGTCGGCGCTCGCGGACCACGTCCTGGAGCAGCTGGACGGGATCGTCACCGCAACCTTCATCCACGGCAGCCCGGTGCTGTCGCGCATGTCCTACGGTGTGCTCTCGCCCTATCTGGAGGCAGCCGGACCTGATGACATGGATTCTCCGCTGGCGGTGCTCCGCACCATCCGGCGCTACTTCCGCCGGCTCAGCGAGACCGGAAGCCCCCAGCCGCTGCTGGTGATTGATGACGCCCAGTGGCTGGATGAGGCCAGCTGCCATGTGCTGACGCAGCTGGCCATGTCGGGAGAGCTGAGACTGCTGGTGCTGACCCGTCCACGTGCGCAGAACATCCATGAGCTGCTGTCGCTGGCTCGTGACGGGCTGCTGGCGCGCATCGACCTCGGTGCCTTATCGCCGGAAGCCGTCCACGAAGTGTGTTCGGGAATCCTGGGCGGACCCGTGCTGCGGGCTTCCTCGGCGCTGCTGTCCAGGGCATCGGGCGGCAACCCGTTGTACCTCAAGGCCCTGCTGGCCCAGTCACGCAGGCTGGGCCGCTTGGTTGCAGGCAACGGTGCCTGGTTCCTGCGCGGGGAACCCGACGGATTGGATGCCTCGGTGGTGGACCTGGTCAAGGGCCAGCTGAGTGCGCGGACCGCCGAGGAGCGGGAAACCCTGGAAACCCTGGCTTTGGCCCAGCCGCTGCCCCGTCCCGTGCTGCTAGCCGTGTGCGGACCGGCCGCAGTCCATGCCCTTCTCGCCGACGGGCTCGTGCAGGCCGCGCCGGGTCCTTCCGAGCCGCTTTCCCTGGCCCAGCCGCTGCACGCCGAGGTCATTCGGTTCCTGGTCCCTGCCGTGCGCAGCGCAGCCATCCGCGCCAAGGTGCTGACCGCGCTGGCGGAGACACACCCGCCGGAGGAGTCCGAGTCCGCCGAAAAGGCAGCTTGGCTGCGTCGGTTGGAGTGGGCACTGGACTGCGGTGACGCCATCGCGGACGAGGAGCTGCTGCACGCAGCGAGGATGGCGAACGACGAGGGCCGGTCAGCCCTGGCACTCCGCTTTGGTTCCGCCGTCCGCCGTGCCGCCAACGTACTGCCTGCCCGGGTGGAAATTGCCGCCGCATCTGCGGAAACAGGCGAGTTTGCCCAGGCGCAGCTGCTGCTGGAGGGAATGCTGGAACCGGAAACACTCGCGCCGGATGAGGAAACCCTGGTCCGTGCCGGGTTGGCAGCGGCGCGGCTGTATCAGCGGACCGGCCGGAGCGGGGAGGAGCTGGACGCTCTTGCTGATGCGTGGTGCACGGCTTCGGCGAACCTGTCGGCGCGAAGCGGCGGGCCAGGGGAAGCAGCGGCCCACGTGTCCCGCGGCGCCGAACTCCTGCGTATCCGTTCCCTGATGATGGCCGGCGACTACCCGTTGGCCCAGGACCGGCTTACGGCGTTTACCCGCGGACCGTTGCCCGAGCAGGCGGATCCGGAGGGACTTTGGGCCATCGTCGCACACGGACTGCTGACGGAAATCCTGATTTCCAGCGGAAGGATCGGCAGCGCACTCGAACACTCAGGGGCGGCCATGAAACTGATCGAGCGGATCGGCGGACCACTGCACGCGTACTGCGGATCCGTGGTGGTGCAGCACGCCCAGGCCCTGCTGCACGGAGGACAGTTCAGCGAGTTGGAACGGCTCCTGGCGGCAAAGCTGGAAGCCCCGGCGCACCAGCTCATCGCTTACGGCGGCACCCTCGGCGTGTTCGAGGGGGCAGTGGAAATCCAGCAGGGCCGGCTGCGTGAGGGGCTGCAGCGCCTGCATCCCGCCGTGGAAGCGCTGCGATTTTCCGACCCGCAGCTGCTGCTGCCCTATGCCCTGGGCCTTGCAGGCTACGCCTCAACCGTGGTCGGGGACCAGAATCAGACGGTCCGCTACGCCAAGGAGCTGCGCGGACTAAGCCGCAGGGGGCCGCGGGCGCTGTGGCTCGTGGGACAGGCCTATGCTGCCGCGGCCCTGGCCTCACCCGAACCCGGCGGAACCATACCGGTGAAACTGGCCGAAATCGCCGCACAGGCACGGGACGAAGGATTCCTCGCGGCTGAAAAAGACATTCTGGAGCTGTGCCTCGCCGTCGGCGACCTCCGGCAGGCGTCCCGGCTGCAGGAAGTCAGCGCAGGCTTTGAAGGCGGCGCAGCGCAGGCGCTGCATGCGTATGCTGCCGCCGTTGCCTCCGGAAACCCGGACCTGATGGTCTCCGCAGCAGATGAAGCGGTGCGGCACCGCAAGTATCTCCTGGCGGTGGAATCCATCGGCCATGCCATCCGTTTCTACGGAAGCCACGGCAATCTTCGCCGTCAGCGCGCCCTCATTCAGCAGCTGCGGCGGCGCCGCGGTGAATTGGCCGGCGTCACTGTGTCCTATCTAAGCCCGTCGCTGCATCTGGTCCGGCTGACCCGCCGCGAACACGAGATCGTTGACCTGCTTCTCTCCGGTGCAAGCACCAAGGATGTGGCGGCGTACTTCACGCTGTCGCAGCGGACGGTGGAGGGCCATGTCTACCGGATTTATGTGAAACTGGGCATCAGCCGGCGTGCTGATCTGGAGGGCGCCTACCGGGCGCTCGAACCCGGTGCCAGCCCCGCTTCCCTGGAGTAACCGCCGGGTCCGCTGCTAAAAATGCTGCCCGGTCCCTGGACCGGGCAGTATTTTTTGATGGTGGACCAAACCCGAACATGTTCCGTACATGCGTGAACTTTTTCCGTTTGCAAGTAGTGGTAGGTATACCCCCGGCAAAGGAAGAGATTGGGCAGCGGACATGAGTACGCATTACTCGTGCAGGGCATTAGCGGCGCTCATAGAATTTATTTTGTTGATTGATGTTTCGGGAATTGATGCGACTGTCCGAGCAGGTTTCCTGCAAGCTTTGCACCGCGTTTCTTTGAGGGAATTGATTTCCTGGCGGAAATTGCGTCACTGCAAACGGACGGTTGCCCCGTATCCAATCATCCGGCGTCCCTGACGCCGGTCCCCCGAGCGGGGTCGACGGTGTCGAAGCCTCTTGAGACCAAGGCTTCCCCCCAGCCGCCGTCGGCCCCTTCGGTAACAGTTAGAGCTTTGAGGGGGCTCGCATGACTGAGGTTAAAGATCCGGAGATCCGGGAGGACTATCTTCCGCAGGCTTCGTTTTCCCATGCCAGGAGCTTCACACCGGCCCGGGCGCTGTCATCCAGTGACAGTGTGCGCTGGACCAACCGGTACCGCCGGATCCTGCTGGGATTCGATACGGCCGTGGTTGTCCAGGCCGTCATCCTGGCCCATGTGACACGTTTCGGTGTGGCCAATGAATCCATGACCGGTGAGAACATTTCCGTACCCTATTGGGCGGTATCCGGCATTGTTTGCGGAGCGTGGCTGGTGCTGCTGGCTGTTTACCGCTCCCGGGCCGTCGGAATTGCCGGGTCAGGAATCGATGAATACAAACGCGTCATCAGCGCCACGTTCGCCGTAATGGGCCTCTTCGCTGTATTGATGCTGGTATTCCACCTGGATTTCTCCCGCGGCTATTTCGCCGGTGCATTTGTATCCGGCTTGGTCTGGCTCATTGTCTGCCGGTGGCTGGTCCGCTGCTGGCTCGGCCGGCAGCGGCGCAACGGGCGGTATCTAACGAAAGTCATCATCCTTGGCAGGCCCAAGGATGTCCGGCATGTGGCGCACCAGCTTCAGGGCAGGGGAGGTGCGGCCTACCAGGTGGTGGGAGCGGCACTGACCAGGCCAACGCAGGGGGACCTCTGGGTGGGGAGGCAGCGGGTTCCGGTGGTCGCAGACCGCAGCACCCTGGTGGACGCCGTGCGGCGGCTCAGCGCGGACGCGGTGATAGTGGCGGGCCCGCTCAAGGGCTACGGCGCATCAGTGCAGGAACTGGGATGGCAATTGGAGGAATCGGCAACCCAGCTCATTCTGACCACCGGCCTCACCAACGTGGCCGGGCCCAGGATTCACTCCCGCCCGGTCGAGGGTCTTCCCCTGATGCATGTGGAGCTCCCGCAATACACCGGCGTAAAGCACGTGCTCAAGCGGGCTCTGGACATCGCCCTTTCAGCACTGGCCCTGTTGGTGCTCCTGCCCGTGTTTGCCGTGCTGGCGATGCTGATCCGGCGCGACAGTGACGGCCCGGCGATCTTCCGCCAGGAACGGGTGGGCCGCGGCGGCGAGGCTTTCACCATGTATAAGTTCCGCTCCATGGTCCTGTCGGCGGAGGAGGAACTGGAAAGCCTGCTGGACCGCAACGAGGGAGCGGGGGTGCTGTTCAAGATTCAGGGCGATCCGCGGGTGACCGGGGTGGGCCGCTGGCTGAGGAAGTACTCCCTGGATGAGCTGCCCCAATTCTGGAATGTCCTGTGCGGCCACATGTCCTTGGTTGGCCCCCGGCCTCCCCTGCCCGGCGAGGTGGCCAGATACGGCGACCGGGTGGGACGGCGCCTCTATATCAAGCCGGGGTTGACCGGCATGTGGCAGATCAACGGCCGTTCTGAACTGAACTGGAAGGACGGCGTCCGGCTGGACCTGTACTACGTCGAAAACTGGTCCCTGGCCGGAGACCTGATCATCCTGTGGCGCACCTTCAAGGTGCTGTGGAAACCGGTGGGTGCTTACTGATGACGCTTCGCATCGGATACGCGGCGGGTGCCTATGACCTGTTTCATGTGGGCCATGTGAACATCCTGCGCCAGGCGCGGGCACACTGCGACATCCTGGTTGCGGGCGTGGTGTCGGATGAACTGTGTCTGGCCACCAAGGGCCGGCTCCCAGCCGTTCCCCTGAATGAACGCATGGAGATCCTGCGCCACATATCGCTCGTGGACCGGGTGGTCAGCGAAACGTCGCCGGACCGGCTGGAGGTGTGGCGGGAGGTGGGTTTCAATGTCTTCTTCAAGGGCGACGACTGGAAGGGCACCGAAAAGGGCATCGCCCTGGAGGGGCGCTTCCGGGGCGTGGGGGTGGACGTGGTGTATTTCCCGTACACCGTGCACACCTCGTCCACGATTCTGCGCCGTGCCCTGGACGCACTGGGCACCCCTGACCGCAGCGTTCCGCACCGGCAGGCCTGACAGTCGGACGTCGTCAGCCGCCGTCGTACTTCCACACCCGCACATAATCGACCTGGAACACGGCTTTATCGACGGTGACGTCCGGATCCGCCGGATCCGGATATCCCCAGTCGGTGGAGCCGTACTGCAGGTTCAGCCGCATATGGAAGGGTGCGCCGGTGCCGAAGGCTGCGGCATAACCGGGGTGGTCCTCCCGGGCCACCGTCTTATAGGGCTGGCCGTTCACGAACCACGCCACGCCTGATGGCGTCCACTCCACCGCCCAGACGTGGAACTCCGTGTGCAGTCCGGTCAGCGGCGGGGTCCAGCCCATGGCCTTGTTCCCGCCGGACTGGTCAAAATGCAGCGACGCCTGAGACTTGTCCGCCGTGGACAGCCCAAAGGGTGCGGCCTCGTCGGTGCCGTAGGCCTCCATAATGTCGATCTCGCCCTCGGTGGCGCGCCCGTCCGGACGGAGCCAGAAAGCTGGCCAGATGCCCTGGGACCGGCCCGGCGGCAGCGGCAGTTTGGCCCGCATCTCCCAGCGGCCGTACTCCTGCGAGAAGGTGTCCGCACTGTCCAGGTATCCGGTGACAAAGTGCCGGTCCGAGGCCTCGCCGGCGGGCTGCGGCAGCCGCTCCCCGGTGATCGAGAGCAGCCCGTCGGCCACAGTGGCCTGGCGGCGGCTGATGACGGCCCGGTCATAGCTGAGGGAGCCGTGGGTGCCGTGGTCACGGACGGTCCACTGGGACAGCCCGCCGTCGAACTCGTCCCGAAAGACCGGCGTGCCCCAACCGGGGAGCCAGGCTTCGTCGGCCGGCATGTCCGGTGCCGGGTTCGGCCCCCGGCCGGTCACGGGGGACGAACCGACTGTCTGCCGGCTGGGGTAAGGAGCCTCCGGAACCGGTTGCAGTCCACTGCAGGCGCTCAGGGCAACCAGGGCCGGCGCCAGGAGGGTCCGGATGACAAGCGCCCGCCGGTGCCGGCGCCGGGGCAGGGGGCGGGGTGGCAGCTCAGGCAGCAGGAGCGGTGCCGCGGACCGGCCCGGAAGCAGCTGGGGCGTCACAGTGATGTCACCTCCTCACGGAATCGAATTTCAGAAAGTAATCGGGGTACCCAAGTAATTAAATAGCGGAAGCAAGTATTTAAACAATAAAGGTGAGCATTGTGTGCAGCATTTCGCATTGTTCTACCCGTGTGCAGTTCGACAGTTCACTTTAGGATTATTTGCAACGATGCGCCACCGTTAGCTGGGAGAATTAAAGTGAACTCGAACAAGCAACTTCCCGTTGTTGAAATGGGAGACTTTTTTAGTATTGTTTTCCGCCGCTGGAAAACGGTTCTGGGAGCCGCCGCGGTATGCGGTGCAGTGGGGGCAGGCCTGGGAGCCGCAGCCCCCGAAACCTACTCGGCCAGCGCCGCGCTGACCGTGGCCCCGCTGACCACGTCTCCTTTTGCGGCATCGCAGCAGCAGGTGAACATGGCCACCGAACGCGAAGTCATGGCGTCCCGGGAGGTCGCCGCCATTGCGGCCGACACCGTCGGCAACGCCAGCCCCGAGGACCTGATGGCGGAGACATCGGTGGCGGCGCCGTCGGGCTCGCAGGTATTGAAGGTGACGGTCAAGGGCGTCGACGCGGAGAACACCGCCGCCAATGCCAACGCCCTCGCCGAGGCCTACCTCTTGTTCCGGACCCAGGGGGCGGAGGATGTCGCCCACAGCCAGATTGCCGAGCTGGAGCGGAAGATCAGCGACCTGACGGCCAAGCGGACAACAGCCCCGGCGGACGAGGCTGCACTGTCCTCGCTGCAGGATCAGCTGGTGTCGCTGCGCCTGGTGGGGGAGGTGCCCGGCCGCGTGATCTCGCGGGCCACGGTTCCCGTGGACCCGGCGTCCCCCGGATTGCCGGTGGTCGTGGCCGGCACCGTGGCCTTCGGGCTGCTGGCCGGCTGCGGACTGGCTTTGGGCCGTGAACGAAGCCACCGCCTCAAGGGCGCCCGAGAGTAACCCGGCAGCGGCCGCCGGGTAAGCAGCGGCTGCAACGACGCACCGCAATCAAAGGAGACCGGATGAGAATCATGTTCGTGACATCGGGCGGCGGCCATCTCGCCCAATTGCTTCCCCTGCAGCCCTGGTGGAAGGACCACGGGCGGGAGTGGGTGACCTTTCGGCAGTCCGAGGTGGAAACCGCCCTGGCTGATGAGGACGTCACCTGGTGCTTTTTTCCCACCACCCGTCATCTGCCCAACGCGGTCCGCAACCTTTTCCTGTCCTGGCCGACGCTGCGGCGTTTCCGTCCGGACGTGGTGGTGTCCGCGGGGGCCGGCGTGAGCGTTCCCTTTTTCATCATGGCGCGCCTCATGGGAATACGCACGGTATACATCGAGTGCTTTGACCGGATTACCATGCCAACACTCAGCGGACGCATTTGTTACCCACTGTCAGACGCTTTTTGCATTCAATGGGAAGAGCAGCGGGAATTCTATCCCGAGGCCATTAACATAGGACAACTGCTGTGACTCAGGACTATCGGATCATCGTTTCCCTCGGCACCGATTTTCACCGCTTTGACCGGCTGGTGGATTGGGTGGACGAATGGTTGGAGTCCTTCGAGTCGCCGCCGTCCACCCTGGTGCAGTACGGCGCCAGCCGAAGTCCCCGGATGGCTCAGGGGATAGACCGCATGCCGCGGCAGGACCTGCTGGCGCTGTACCGGCAGGCGGACCTGGTGGTGGTGCAGGGCGGTCCCGGTTCCATCCTGGATGCCCGGGAAACCGGCCATCTTCCGGTGGCCGTGCCGCGGCTGCCGGAACTGCAGGAAGTGGTTGACAGCCATCAGGTGGCCTTCACCCAGGCCATGCACCGGCAGGGAGAAGCGGTCATGGCCTCATCGCTGGAAGAACTGATGCGGTTGGGATCCGCGGTGCTCGCTGACCCGGCGTCGGCACGGTCCCTGCCCCGCCAGGCCGGGGGAGCGGCGGCAGCCGAGCGACTGGAGCGCGTCGTGGCGGGGTTGGGTCCGGTTCCCCGGCCGCGGGTGTCCCTCCGCCGGCTTCGCCAGGTTTGGCTGTAACGCCACGCTTGTAACGCCAAGCTTGCAACCCTGAGCTGGTCAACCCTGAGCTTGGAACCCGCACGCCGCGCGAAAGACCCGCTGCCGGTGCGCTATTGCTGCACCCGGGACGGCTTCCGAAGGATCCCCGCAAGTCCCAGCGGACGGCGCAGCAGGACCAGCAGCGCCAGATAGGCGGCGCCGCCGGCCGCCAGCAGGATCAGCAGGCCGGCCAGAGTGGGGCCGGCAGCGAGCCGCACCGCCCATCCGCCGAGGCCAAATACGGCAAACGCGAGACCCGCCGGAAGCGCCATGGTCCGCAGCCGGGTGCCGATGCCCAGGAACCGGCGCACCTGGAACGCCGCCAGCCCCACGTCCACCAGCGCACCCGCCGCCCAGGCCAGCACCGCTCCCGTGAGTCCCAGGACCGGAATCAAGGTCACATAGAGGACGACGGCGGTGGCCAGGGCCGCTGCCTTGTTCAGCAGCTGCCACCGGCTGCGCCCCGACATCAGCAGGACGCTTTGCACGCCTCCCGCGGAGACCACCAGCAGCATGGCGGCGGCGATGACGGCGAAGGCCGAGGCGCCGTCGTCGAACCCGTCGCCGAAGAAGCCCAGCACGGGGGCGCTGAAGACGATGAACACCAGATACAGCGGCCACGCCCCCAGAATAAGGAGCCGGGTCACCGAGCTGAACAGCTTGTCCGCGGCCCGTGTGTCGCCCACCGCCAGTGCCTCGCTGAGCGTTGGCCCGGAGACGATCCGCGCGGTGTGGTCGAGCATGGTGCCGAGCCGGATGCAGCGGTTGACCACGCCGAACACGCCGGCCGCTGCCGGACCCAGCAGCACGGCCACCGCCAGCACGCCCGCCCATTCCAGCAGCACCTCAATCCCGGCGCTGATGCCGCGGGCACCGGAAAAGGACCAGAACTCCCGCCATTTCGGAGCCCTCGGGCGCAGCGAGGGGTGGCGGGCGGGAGCTGGAAGGGGAGTCGGAGCGGAAGTTGGACCGGAGGCAGCGGAGGCAGCGGAGGCAGCGGAGGCCGTTGAAGCCGGCTCCGGCGTCAGCGTCCGCCGCAGGGACAGGGCGGCCAGGACACAGATGAGCAGCACGGGCAGCACCCAGGCAGCGGTCAGCAGTTCGGTGGCGGCGCCGAGGAAGATCACCGCGCCCAGACCCGCCATCCGAAGCAGGGGCAGGACCAGGTTTTGCAGGGTGGCAAACCGGACCACCTGGCGGCTTCCGCGCAGCGCCCCGAAGAGCACCGTCATGACGGCGCCGCAGATCACAAACGGTGCGGCGATGCGGATGCTGGCTTCGGCCTCGAGGCCCCACCACTGCTGGAGCCGGGGCGCCGCCAGCCACAACGCCAGGGCAGCGCAGGCCGAACCGGCCGCCACCGGCAGCAGTGCCATCCGCAGCAGTGCGGGACCGTCGCCGGTCCTGCCGCGTGCCCGGGCGGCGGAGAGGAAGCGGACAAGTCCGGTGTCGGCGCCCGCGGTGCAGACGGTGACGGCAATGGCGAAGAACGCGGTGATCTGGAAGAGCGTCCCGGTGCCTTCCGCGCCCAGCAGGTTGCCGGCCAGCAGTGTGGTGCCGAACGCCAGCGCCGATCCGGTCAGGACCAGCAGAAAGGACACCGCGCCGGTGCGGGCCAGCGGTCCGGTACCCGTCCCGCCTCCAGAACCAGTCCCCGGCCGGGCTCCGGAACCGGCACCCGGCCCAGGACTACCCGGCCCAGGACCTGACCGCCCGGGATCTGCCGCGGCCAGAGTGCCCTGCGGGGCTGCGGCGCTCATGCCGGGTCCGGCAGATACCGCCGGCGCAGCAGCAGGGCCAGGACCAGCACCACGGAGGTCAGCTGCATGACGTCCAGGCCGTAGAAGGGAATGATGGCGAGCGCGGCCACCGGAACACTGTGCAGCCAGAGGTTGGCGGTGGAGGCCACCCGCCAGGTCCGGGCCGCTGCGGCCACCAGGAAGTAGAGGAACAGTCCCAGCCCCACCAGCCCGTAGGAAAACATCAGCATCCACACATAGCCCTGGGTGCCCATCGACACCCCGATGGTCTCCTCCATCTGGGGCGTGGCATGGCCCAGCAGCGGTTGTTCCAGAGTGGCTTTCCACGTCCGCTGGTACAGGTTCAGCCGCCCTCCGGTGCTGTCGCTGTAAAGCTGGCGGTCGAGGATGACCTGTACGGCACCGGAGGCGACCAGCACCGCCGTGCCGATCCCCAGCACGAGGACGCCGGCGGCCACGCTTTTCAGCCGTCCCTGGAAAAACAGCCGGGCCAGGACGTACAGCACCGCCGCGGCGAGCCCCACGAACATCCCGCGGTTGCTGGTTTCCAGCGCCGGCCACAGGGAGAGAACGGCGCCCAGGATCAGCGCCGCCTTCACCGCGCGGTGGCGGACCAGGCAGACGGCGGCGAACACCACCGGGGTCAGGAGGGCAAACATCACGCCCCAGCTGTTGGCGTAGGGGAAGGGGGCGGCAGGCCGGTTGAACGGCTCGGGAGAGCCCCAGGGCTGCTGCACTTCGGCCAGGGGCGGGAAGACCAGGTCATAGACGAGGGGGTTGCTGGTCAGGAAATTCGGCAGCAAGGTTCCCACCGGGGTGGTCAGCCGGACGTCCGGAAAGAAGATGGCCGCTGTGCCGAGCGTGATCAGGGTGACCCACACGGCCAGCAGTCCAAGGATGATCCGCCGGGCGGGCAGGGTTTTGCGGGCGTTGATGACGTACACCATGAACACCCCCACGGCCAGCAGGTTCCCGGCCCGCTGCAGGTAGGCAAGCACCGAGGTGGCTGAGTCCAGGTTGATGGCCGCCACGCCCACCCAGAGCAGGAAGGCGAACCAGGGCAGGACGCCGGGCACCAGCATGATGCGGCCGCGGGTCAGCATCAGGGCCGTCATGATGCCGGCCAGCAGCAGGGGCGCGAAGGGGGCCGCACCCAGCGCCCACCAGACGGGAAAACCCACCAGCAGGAGCATCATTGGCCAGGCCGGCAGGTGCTTCTGGACGCGGGTAGCGCCGGTGCCGGCTGCCGGCGCGTTCCCGGCTCCCGGCTCTGTCCCGGCTGCCGCGCCCGACGGCGGCGCGGAGGGCAGCGCGGCGGTCCGGACGGTCACAGGCCACGTCCCCGCTTCTGGGTGAAGGCCAACAGCGCCTCAGCCGACACGGCGCCGCTGGCCACCAGCACCGCGGCATGGGCGCGCAGCTGCAGCGGGTTCCGGCGCAGCGCACTGCGCGCCCACCGCCGGGAGGTCCGGCGCTGGCCCAGGGCAGCGTGGGCAAACGCCACCTGTCCGGCGATCCGTGCGGTGCCCGCCGGAGTGGACGCGAACTCGGGAAACTTCTGCAGCAGGTAGGTCAGTCCGGCGGCCAGGATCTCCCAGTGGCCGGCAAACATCGAATGCCCGCCCCAGCGCACGGTGACCAGCGGGCGGGGGACGGAGCGGACGTGGCCAAAGCGGGTGGCCCGCAGCAGCAGGTCATAATCCTCGCCGTAGGAGGCCGGCAGCTCCTCGTCCACGAGCCCCACCCGGCCGGTGAGGTCCGATGTCCGGTACAGCAGCGAGGAAGGATGGACCTCAGAGATCCGGGAGCGCAGGAAATCAGTGAATCCGACGGTGGGCGGAGGATTGCGGTCCGTCACCGCGCCGTCGGCCGTGATGCGGACACCGGTCGCCACAGCCACCGCACCGGGGTCCTGCTGCCAGGCGTCCATCTGCAGACGCAGCTTCGAAGGGTGCCAGGCGTCGTCGTCGTCGCAAAAACCCACCAGGGTTCCCTGCGCGGCGAGGATGCCGGTGTTGCGGGCGCCGGCCAGACCGGGGGTGCGCTGATTGGCCAGCGTGGTGAGCGTCCGGCCGGCCGGAACCTCGATGTCCGGCAGCGGCTGCGGCGGCACCCGGTCAAACACCACCACCACGTCCACCGGCCCGGCATAATCCTGGGCCAGGGCTGCCCGCACGGCCTGGCGCAGCAGCTCGGGGCGGTCCACTGTGGCGATGACCACGGTGACGGTCTCACCGGAAACGTGTGAGGACTCAGACATGGCGGGGTTCCTTTCGCAGCGAGGCCAGTGCGCGGTACTTGCGCCGCATGGAGGCGGCAACGGCCAGAAGGTTGAGCAGGAAGAGGCTGCCGTAGGCGGCCAGGAAGAGCGGACCGGATCCCCACAGCACAAAAACCCAGCACAGGGCTCCGGCATCGGTGGGCAGCAGCACGAAGGAACGCAGCGCTCCCGGCGCAGTTGAGGAAACGCCGGGGGCCGCAGCACCGGAAGGAGGGGAAGAGGCAGCGGCGGAGCGCAGCAGTTGCTCAGCGAGGATCTGGCTCATGAACTGTCCGCCGGACATCAGGCAGTACAGCAGCGGCAGCACCAGCACCCAGCCGGGAACATCGGCGTGCAGGGCCAGGGCCGCCAGCACGGTGAGGTGGATGGCGGGGGTCCGCACCGCGTCCACCACGTGGTCCAGCCATTCACCGGCGGGTCCGCCGCGGCCCGTCACCCGTGCCACCTGCCCGTCGGCCGAATCCAGCACGTACCCGCCGGCCAGCAGCACCGCGGCGCCTGCGGCCGTTCCCGGGCCGGGGGCAAAGACCAGCAGCACGGCCAGCCCGGCGAAGGACAGCACGGCGCTCGCCGCAGTGACGGCGTTGGGGGAGAGCCGCAGGGCGACGGCGCCGGCCGCGGCATAGCGGGCGAGCCGCCGGTTCACCCACCGGGTGTAGGCCGGAACTCCGGCGCCGGGCTTCTGCGCAGCATTCAGGTCCGCCAGGCAGCGGGTAAACGCCACCCGCACCCCGGACGTGCCGGATCCGCCGGATCTGCCGGCGACGCCGGGTTCTTTCACCTGTTCGGCGTGGACAACCATGCCTTACCCCCCTGGATGTTGGTTGCTGCTGTTAGTTGCGCAGACTCATGACTGCGCTGAGATCGAAACTGGAACTGGGCGTGCTGCGGTAATTCGAATGCACCTCCACGCTCACCACGTTGGTGCCGGTGACAAACGCGGAACCGGGCAGCGTAACCACCACGGGCGCAGCCAGGGCAACAGCGGTGGAAGGGGCCGTCAGCGCGTACGAATTATGCGTGAGAGTTCCGGCGGGCATGTTGCTGCGCGCCGCTTCCTTCCCGTTCACATAGACGACGACGCCGTCATCAGCCCGGGTGGTCAGGGTCACCGAGTCAACCTTGGCGGCATCGGCGATCTGGAAGCTCCTGCGGTAATGGCTGGAGAGCGGCTTGGTGCCCTCGGCGGTCAGGGTGGTGCCCAGCCCGGTGCTGCCCCAGCCCAGCGGCGCGTTGCCGGTGCTCCAGGCGGCGTCGGCGAAACCGGTTCCGGTCCACCCCGCCGGCGGAGCGTCGCTGCTGAACCGGTACTTCCAGGAGCTGCCCGCAGCGATGACCGTCTGCGCAGCGGGATTCTCCGGAACGTCCGGAGTGCCGGGGGCACTGGGAACACTGGGGGCACTGGGAACACTGGGGACAGTGCCGCCGGTCTTGACCGCCGTCGTCGCCGAGTAGTTCCCGGCGGCATCGGCCGCCCGGACAAAGTAGCGGGCTCCGCCGGTGGCCGGCAGTCCGCCGGTGGCCGGCAGCGAGAAGCTGGTGGCCGTGGTGGAGGCAATGACCCGGTCATTGCGCAGCACCTGGTAGGAGGCGGGCGTTCCCGCGGCGGCGGACCAGGTGAGTGTGTCGGTGCCGGCGCTGCTGGCCACGGCAAACCCGCCGGGCACCTCAGGGGCGGCGGCGTCAGCGGGGGCGAAGCGGGCGTAGCCGCCGGACCACTGGCTGGTTCCGCCGCTGGTGCTGGAGGAGACCAGGTCTCCGCCGGCCCAGAGGACGCCGCGGCTGTCCACGAGGGTGGCCCAGACGCCGTATCCGGCCCGGCCCTTCATGACCGGATTGAATTCCGGAATGTACTCTCCGGTGCCGGCGTTCCATGCGCCAACCAGGTTGATCTTGTCAGCCCTCGCGAAGTTCCTGCCCACTGACGGCCACGTGGAGGCGCCGCTGTAGTTCCAGTGCCCGCAGTGGCAGGAGCCGTAGACAATGCCGTTGGCCTCGGTCACATCTTGGAAGTCGCCTCCCTCCAGAGTGATGTTGGAGGACTGGCGGGTGAGGGTGGCGGTGTCGAAGCTGAAGAGTGAGTGCTCGGCGCCGCCCACCCACACCCGGTTGCCCACTTCCTTGATGCCCTGCTGGTAGCCGGCCCGCTCGCCGGAGCTGGGCACAAAGTTCCATTCGGCGGGGACTGCGCCCGGTGCGGTGCTCAGGGCCGCGGCCCGGTAGGTGGTGGCGGCGTTGGACGCGGTGAAGTAGCCGGCGGCATAGAGCCGCTGCCCGTCGGCGCTGGGATCCACGGCCACCACGGTGCCGTTGAAGGCCGGGTTCCAGCCGCTGTCCGGCTTCCCGTCCGCCACCGCCACGCGGGCGGCGTTCCGGGCGTAGACCGGGCTGGTGGCGGTGCCGCCGGTCAGGTGGGTGAAGGCTCCGCCCAGGTAGAGCCAGCCGTCCCTAACCTCGAGGGTGCGGATCTGCACCGCCCCGCCGGTGACCCGGTTTTCCACGCCCACCCGCCAGCCGGCGACGGCGGTTCCGGTATCCGGGTTCAGGACCGCCACCGGGCCGGTGGCGGCACCGTTCAGGGTGGTGAAGGTGCCGCCGATCGCCAGGGTGCCGTTGGGCAGCACGGCCAGCGCCTTGACCTGTCCGTTCAGCTTGGGTTGGAAGGTGGAGATCCACTCTCCGGTGGCGACGTCGAAACCGGCCAGGTAGGGCTGGTCCGCCCGGCCGGTGCCGGCGGCGTCCTTTTGCACGTAACGGAAGTTGCCGGCCACGTAGACCACGTTGCCGATCTGGGCGAAGGCCTGCACCTCGGTGTTAAGTTCACCGGTGCCGCTGGCCAGGCCGGTGACGCCCCACGCGGTGGCCGCCGCTCCGGTTTCCGGGCGGGCCTGCTGGGCGTAGGCCGGGGCTCCGGCGTCGGGCAGCGGCGTGAACCCGGCAGTGGCCTGCGTGATTTTGGGCCGCAGATACATCTGTGTGAACGGGCGGGGGTTTCCCGCCGTCGCCGTGCTGGACCAGACGTAGCTGTCGGCGGAGTTCACGCCGCGGGCCTGGCTGCCGTAGGCGAACCCCTGTGTCCACCCCTGTGCCTGCGCTTCCGTGGTGACCACCCGGTTGAAGGCCTGGTTGGTGCCGAAGCTGGAGGTGAGCCCGCCGGAGAAGACCGTGGAGTCGAAGCTGCCCGAGACCACCGGGGTGGCGGAACCGATGGTCCAGGTCCAGCGGGGCTGATTGGCGGTGCGGTAGCGGGTTTCCTGCCAGGTGCTGCCGGCGGTGTCCAGGGCGCGGCGCAGCCGGATGCCGTCCTCCAGCTGATCCGGTGCCTGCCCGTTGAGCAGCCCGTCAATCAGGGGAGCGGAGAGCTGGCGGGGTGAGAAGGCGCCGGAACCGGTCACGGTGCTGCGGACCTGTGCCGGGGTGCCGCGTCCTTCGTAGAGTTCTTTCCAGCCCTCGCGGCCGCGGCCCACCAGCACCCAGCCGCCGCCGTCGGTGGTCTGGTCGCAGTAGAACTGTTCGGGGGCGGCCATGGCCGGGGTGAGCAGCCAGTACACGCCAGACGGCAGCGCCGGATGGCCCTGCTTGATTTCCCAGCAGGAGGCTGCCGCGGCGTCGGCGGAGGATCCGTTCGGCGCCACCGGCTCCGCGGTGGAAGCGGGCAGCGCCGTGGTCAGGCCGGCGGCCACCACCAGTGCGGCCAGGGCAGCGCCCAGCCGGAGGGATCTGCGCTGGCCGAACCTGCGCTGGCGGAGCCGGTTGTTCATGGTCTGTCCTTCGGGCGTGTGGGCTGGGATGCGGGTTTGGGCGGGAAGTATGGGCGGGAGCACACGGTTAGCAGGCCGGATCGTCGGGGAAGCTGTGGGAGACCACCCGCCACGCGCCGTCGATTTCCTGCAGGTCGTAATAGTTCAGCGCGGTGCGGGTGCCCGGAGGCTCGGCGGCCAGCAGGATCTGCCCGTCCCGGTCCGTGAGCCGCACGGCGCTGGAGTCGATGCAGAGCGAGATCCGGCGAACCGCGGTGCCGTCCGCTTCCAGGTCCTCGATGCCGCGGACGGCCAGCTCGGGAGTGCCGTCGACGGTCCACTGGTTGGTCTGGAACTCTTCGAACTGGGCAGTGAGCTCGCCCAGGGCTGCTCCGGCGGCAATTCCCGAATAGTCCGGTGCCGGCAGTTTGCCGCCGTCAGCGGGCGGAGGTTCGGCGGCCATGGCGGCGGCCGTGTCGATGTAGCCGAGCACTGCGTCCCGGGCCGGCTCCGGCAGCTTCGGATCAGCCGGCAGCCGGTCCGAACCGGAGGCCCTCGGGGCCGGTGCAGGTTCCGTTCCGCCGGTGCCCGGGGCAGCGGGTGCGGGGGAGTCCGTGGCGGAGGCGGAGGCCGCGGGCGAAGCGGGGGGATCCGCCGCAGGTGCGGTCCCGTCTCCGCCGCCGTCCTCAGCCCCGTTACCGCCGTCGTTGGCCTGCGCCCGGGCATCCGAGCTGCCGCCGCCGTCCCAGCCCGCGACGGGCAGGACTCCCAGCCCGGCCAGGCTCAGCGCGCCTGCCGCCAGGAGGACGGCACCAACTGCCGCGAGCAGGGCGGGCCGGCGCACACGCCGAGGAGACGGCGGAGTGCCGTTGGAGTTTTGGGGCGGAGACTGGGACATGGGGTCCTTGCAATCGTTGGAGACCGATGCTTCGGACCCTAGACAGGGCCGGGAATCATAGGAAGCGTGTTTTTCCAGGTCAAGAGAAAAAGCACCAAGACTTGAGTGAAGGAGCACAGGTAAACCCACGTAGTTTCGAGCATTCGCCGGGTGCGGCGCCGCGGGTCAGCGAGTAGCAACCCAGTACTGTTGCTCCAGCCGCGAACTAAGGCCGGACTCAGGTGCGCTCGCCGCCGCACAGTGGGATGATTAGCACAGACTTGTGTTGCGTAATGGTGCAGATCACCCGCGCGCACCCCGACGGCCAGCCAAGGAGTTTTTCCCGTGCCTGTGGTTTCCACCCCCGATACCCTGAAGCCCGCTGACGGGCTGATGGACAACGCCGAGGTTCTGCGCATCCGCAACGACTTCCCGATCCTGCACCAGCAGGTCAACGGCCATCCGCTGGTGTACCTGGACTCCGGCGCCACCTCGCAGAACCCGCTCAGCGTGATCGAGGCCGAACAGGAGTTCTACGAACAGCGCAACTCCGCCGTGCACCGCGGCGCGCACACCCTCGCCGTCGCCGCCACCGACGTGTACGAGGACGCCCGCGCCAAAGTGGCCGCGTTCATCAACGCCCGGCCCAACGAGATCGTCTGGACCTCCAACGCCACCGAGGCGCTGAACCTGGTGGCCTACGCGTTCTCCAACGCCGCCGCCGGCCGCGGAGGAGAGGCGGCCCGCCGCTTCGCGCTGGGCGAGGGTGATGACATTGTGGTCACCGAAATGGAACACCACGCCAACCTGATTCCCTGGCAGGAGCTGGCCGCCCGCACCGGCGCCACGCTGAAGTTCATTCCGGTGGACGACGACGGCGCGCTGCGGCTGGAGGAGGCCGAACGGCTGATCACCGGGCGCACCAAAATCGTGGCGTTCACGCACGCCTCCAACGTGCTCGGCACCATCAACCCGGTGGAAACCCTGGTGAGCCTGGCACACAACGCTGGCGCGCTCGTCGTCCTCGATGCCTGCCAGTCCGTGCCGCACCTGCCGGTGGACGTGAAGGCGCTGGATGTGGATTTCGCCGCGTTCTCCGGGCACAAGATGCTCGGCCCCACCGGCATCGGCGTGCTCTACGGCAAGGCCGAACTGCTGGATGCCATGCCGCCGTTCCTCACCGGCGGCTCCATGATCACCACGGTGACCATGGAAAAGGCCGAGTATCTGCCCGCGCCGCAGCGCTTCGAGGCCGGCACCCAGCGCATTTCCCAGGCCATGGCACTGGGCACCGCGGTGGATTACCTGCGCGAGACCGGCATGGACCGCATCCACGCGTGGGAGGCCACACTGGGCCAGCGCCTGGTGTCCGGCCTGGAAGCAATTGAGGGCATCCGCGTGCTCGGTCCCCGCGCCGGAGTGGAGCGGATCGGGCTGGCGGCGTTCGACGTCGACGGCGTCCACTCCCACGACGTCGGCCAGTTCCTGGATGACCAGGGCATTGCCGTGCGCGTGGGCCACCACTGCGCGCAGCCGCTGCACCGGCGGCTCGGCCTGATCTCCACCACCCGTGCCAGCACCTATCTGTACAACACCACCGACGACGTCGACGCGTTCCTGAACGCGGTGGCCGGCGTGCGTCCGTTTTTTGGAGTGAAGTAAATGAGCGCCGAGCTGCAGCAGCTGTACCAGCAGATCATCCTGGACCATGCCAAGGCCCGGCACGGCGCCGGCCTGGTGGAGGTTCCGGCCGGAGCCAAGGCGGGGGAGAGCCACCAGCTGAACCCCACCTGCGGTGATGAGATTACGCTGCGTGCCGTGCTGGCCGGTTCCACGGGGGATCCCGCCGCGGGGCCCGACGGCGGAGCGTCCGTGGAGGGCATCAGCTGGGAGGGGCAGGGGTGTTCGATTTCCATGGCGTCGGCCTCGGTCCTGACCGATCTGGCCGCCGGCCTGCCCCGGGACGAGATCATGGCGCTGGTGGATAACTTCCGCGAGGTGATGCGCTCCCGCGGCACGGTGGAGGCCGATGAAGAGGTGCTCGGCGACGCTGCGGCGTTCTCCGGGGTTTCCCGTTATCCGGCGCGGGTCAAGTGCGCCATGCTCGCCTGGGTTGCGCTGGAAGAAGCACTCCTCGCCGCCAACTAGGCTGTCGAAAGGCGCAACGGCGTTGGCCGAAGAGCAGCGCGTGGTCGCTGGGATTCGAACCGCAGCCCGGCTAGCCCTTAGCCAGGATTGTCCGGCCGGCAGCGTCCATAGCGGTCACTCAGACAGACACCGTTTCCAGAGCAGCAGGCTGTTGAGAACCTGCGGATGAACCCAGATTTTCTGCGCGTTGCGCAGTGAAACCACGAGCAGTCAACCGACGATAGACGGCGCCATAAGCGTCGGATCCATCGGCAACTCCAATCGGAACGTCGTGCCGCTGCGAAGCTCCGACTCGAACGAAATTTTCCCGCCGTGTGCCTCCACAATGGACTTGGTGATGACCAGGCCGAGGCCCACACCGGGAATGGCGGCCTTCTTGACCTGTCCGGTGCGGAAGAACTTGGTGAAGACCTCCAGCTGATCCTCTGGGCTCATGCCCATCCCAGTGTCACTGACCTCCAGGATCAAGGAGGCGGGCTCAGCCCAGGCGCGCACGGTGACGGTGCCGCCGTCGGGGGAGTACTTGATGGCATTGGAGAGCAGATTGTCCAGCACCTGCAGGATCCGGCCGGCATCCACCCGAACCGGCAGCGTTCCCGCAATTTCGCTCTTCAGTTGCACCCCGGCTGCTTCGGCGCGGGGGTCGGCGGAATCCAGGGCTGCCCGCACGAGCTCGGCCAGATCTTCATCGGACCTGCTCAAAGCAATGATGCCCGAGGCGGTAGTCAGCAGGTCCGAGACCAGAGTGAGCAGCCGCTCGGCATTTCGCTGGGCCACCAGCAGCCCGGTGCGCACGGGGCCCTCCAGGTTCTGTTCCTCCACGTCGTCAAGCGCGAGGTCGAGGTAGCCGATGATCGAGGTCAGGGGGGTGCGCAGCTCGTGGGAGACGCTGGAGACAAAGTCCTCCTTGGCGTTCAGGGCGTTGACCACGTCGGTGACGTCGCTGAAGGCAAGCACCGAGCCGGCAAAGGTGCCGTTGTCGCGCAGGGCCCGCGCACAGACCGCCAGCGCACGCTGTACTTTTCCGGTCCCTACCCAGATGATCAGGTCAGAGAAGGACTCCTCCCGCATCGCCCGCTGCGTCGGACGCTGGGCCTGCGTCAGCCGCGTGACCTGATCCAGTCCAAAGATCAGGGCGTCATCGCCGGGATCGGTGCCACCGGCAAGGCCAGCCAATTCATGGTTGACCCGCTGCCGGCTGTTCATCAGGATGGTCCGGCCCGTGGCATCCAAGGCTGTCACTCCGACGTCCACCGTCTCCAGCACCCCGTTGAGCAGCTGTGAATGCACCCGGCTTTCCTGCAGGCTGCCCTTTAGCTTGTTTTCGGCCGCAATAAGCCGTCTGTTCTGGGCCGCGGTGTCCTGTTTCACCACGCCTACGGTGCAGAAGATTCCCAGCATGATCAACGGGATCAGCAGGGGACCGGCCAGATCCATGAGAGTGGAATTGCCGGCAACGATCAGCGGCGTCCAGACCACCAGCAGAGTACCGGCAAAGCTCAGCAGCCCTCCGAGCCAGCGTGCGGCTCCGGACCAGGCGAGCCAAAAAACGGGGAAAACGCACAGCAGGCTCAAACCGGTGACCGAGTTTCGCCCGCCGGTGTATAGCCCGGAAATCGCCGCGAAGTCCAGCAGGGGAATGAGCCAGTACGCGGGGATGAACAGGCGGTCCCAAGGCACGGCAGCGGCCGCCACCGAAGCAATGGCCAGCACACCCAAGCCCAGCTGGAACTGGTCCTGGCGGAACGTCTCCGGACTGACCACAGCCATCAGCGGCAACGCGATCAGGACTGAAAGCACCAGCGGCAGCTGGCTCAGGGCCACCCGCAGCCGCAGCGATAATTCATGGAATTCATGGTGAATGCCCAACAGCGCCAAGATGCGGCGCTCAAAATTCAACAAAAATGGACCCCCGGAATCCTTATAGCTATAGCAGTGATTATAGGGGCGAGCCTGTAGTATCACTGGTTAGGGGAGCGGGTTATCAGAAGGTCTCGCAGGACGGAAAATTACAGCCGTATGGAAACACAGCGCGTTGCAGTCATCATCGAGGACGACAAGGATATCCGCGACCTATTAAACGCGGTATTGGAGCAGTCCGGTTTTAAGGTATTCACCAGTCCCAATGGGGCTGAAGGTGTGGAAGCCGTCCGGACGCACAATCCCACCGTCGTTACGCTGGATCTCGGCCTGCCGGACATCGACGGCTTTGAAGTGATCCGCCAGGTGCGCCTGTTCTCCGACGCCTACATTGTCATGCTGACCGCCCGAGCCGAGGAACTCGACACCCTCATGGGCCTGGAGGCCGGGGCCGATGACTACATCACCAAGCCCTTCCGCCCGCGTGAACTGCGCGCCCGCATCTCCGCGATGCTGCGCCGCCCCCGCGGCAGCGAGGAAAACGCGACAACGGCTCCCCAGCCCGCCGTGCCCGACGCTGCCGGGGCCTCCGCAGAGTCGACGACCCCTACGGCTCCAGCAGCTGCCGCTCCCGTGCAAACCGAAATCACAGAGGCCGGCCATTTTCGGCACAACGGGCTGAGCCTGGACTTCGGTAGCCGGACCACAGAAGTGGACGGCACACCGGTGGAACTGACCCGCACCGAATTTGAACTGCTCCACGCCGTGCTGGAAAGCGGACGCCGGGTCCGCACCAAGACTGACCTGGTGCGCCGGCTACGCGGCGACGAGTACGACGCCGGCGGGTTCATCAGCGAGGCTGACGAACGCACCGTTGAAGTTCACGTGGGCAACGTCCGCCGCAAGCTCGGGGACGACTCCCGTTCTCCGCGTTGGCTGGAAACGGTCCGCGGCGTCGGCTATCGGTTGGCTCCGGCGCGCTAGGAACGCTTTTCCGGTCAGTTAGTCGGTGTCAGTGCCGCCGTCAGCCGTTCCAGTCCGTAGCTAAAGGCCCGCTCCAAATCGCCGTCGAGCCTGAAGGCTCCGGCCAACTCCATGCTGATGAAGCCCGTGGCCCACGCCGTGACAAGCCGCGCGGCGTCCAGCGCCTGCGCGCACCCCACCAGGTCCTCAGTTACCCGCAGCAGGGGTGCGCTGATCCGCTCCGGAGCCGCCGGATCGCCAACAGTGAAGAGGATCAGGCGGAAGCCCTCCGGGTTGTCCTGCGCAAATCCGCGGTAGGTGCGTGCCATTCCCGCGAGCGTGGGTTCCGCGGATGCCAGCCGGTCCGCGAGCTCATCCACAGTGGACTTAGCGATGAGTTCTATCAGCGTGTCCCGGTCCTTCACCCGCTTGTATAACGACGGCGCCCGCACCCCCACCCGCTGTGCCACCGCCTGCATGGTGACACGGGAGAGCCCTTCACTCTCCAGGATGGAACATCCCGCAGCTACAATCTCGGCCAGCGACGTGCGCTCAGGTGTCGGCACAGGTGTCCTTTCATCATGGCTATTGACATTAGCCATGATGGCTAAGTATCGTAGCTATTCCTATCACATTCTGATTCCTGAAGGAGTCTCCCCATGAAGCTCGGCCCCCACCTGCATCGCATCGGAAATGACATCGTGGCCGCCTACCTCGTGGACACCGCGGACGGCATCACGGTGATCGATGCCGGGTTGCCCGGGCACTGGAAGGAACTGCTGGCGGAGCTGGATGCCATGGGCCGCAGCCTCGCGGACATCCGCGGCGTGGTGCTGACCCACGGGGACAGCGACCACATCGGCTTTGCGGAGCGGCTGCGGCGAGACCACGGCGTTCCCGTCTACGTTCACGCCGCCGACGCCGAGAGGGCCCGCGGCGGAAAGAAGCCCAAACTGAGCATGGGGCCCTCGCGGCTGCGCGTCGTCGCCGGGTTCCTGCTGTATTCGATGGGCAAGAGCGGCTGGCGCACCAACTATCTCACCGTGGTGACCGAAGTGGCCGACGGCGACGTGCTGGCACTGCCCGGAGCTCCGAGGGTTCTCTCTCTGCCGGGGCACTCGCCCGGGAGTATCGCGGTGCACGTACCCGCCGCAAACGCCGTGTTTGTCGGTGACGCGCTGACCACTCGCAGCGTGCTGACCGGAAAGATCGGCCTGCAGCCGGCTCCCTTCACCGATGACCCGGAGCTGGCCCTGGAATCGCTGGGCGGGCTCTCCGGCGTCGACGCCGTGTGGGTGCTGCCCGGGCACGGTGCACCGTGGCGGGGAAACCCTGCCGGGGTGCAGGACGCCGTGCGGGCGGCCGCGGAGACAGAGGATGCCGGAAACTAAGCCTCGACGGTCTTACAGGGCGGTTATCGGCGTCAGCGACGGCGCATGCGGCAGGGACACTGTAAACGCGGATCCCACCCCGGGCTCGCTCACCAGGGTGATGGTGCCGCCGTGGGCCTCCACAATGTTCTTGGAAATGGCCAGGCCCAGGCCGGCGCCGGGAATGCCCGCCTGCCGCACGGCGCCGGTGCGGAAGAACTTGGTGAACAGCTCCTTCTGGTCCTGCTCGCTCATGCCCATTCCGGTGTCCCGGACCTCCAGGCAGGTGCAGGTGCCGTCGGTCCAGGCACTCACTGTGACGGTGCCGCCGTCGGGCGAGTATTTGATCGCGTTGGAGAGCAGGTTGTCCAGCACCTGGGCCAGCCGCACCGGATCCGCCTGCACCGCCAGCGCGGGAGCGCAGCTGGTGGTCAGCTCCACGCCGGCGGCGGCGGCCCGCGGGGCGGCAGCGCGCAGGCTCGTGGAGATCAGCTCGGCCACGGCCACCGGCTGGGCATCCACGGACACGCTGCCCGATGCGGCGGCGAGCAGGTCCGAGACCAGGAGCAGCAGCCGTTCACTGTTGCGCTGGGCCACTGAGATTGCATGCGGAATGGTGCCGGTCAGGCCCAGGTCCTCGGCCTCGTCCTGGGCCAGGTCCAGGTAGCCCATGATCGAGGTCAGGGGAGTGCGAAGCTCATGGGAGACACTGGAGACGAAGTCGTCCTTGGCCCGCAGCGCATCGGCGAGGGCGGTGATGTCATGGAAGGCGATCACTGCACCGTGGAACCCGTACTCGTTGCGCAGGATGCGCGCCGAGCAGGAGAGCGCCACCTGGTTTTCCGGCGGTCCGGCCCAGAGCAGCACGTCCTGAAAGGATTCGCCCTGCTTGGCGCGGGCAATGGGCCGCCGGTCCGGCGGCAGCGCAGTGGTGCGGTCCGCGGCGAAGAACAGCAGGTCCGCCTCCTGGGTATGCTTCCTGCCCGGCGGCCGGAGCCTGTCATCCAGGCCCTCCATGGCACTGTTCTTGTGCACGGCGGCACCGGTGGCACCCACCACCAGCACGCCGACGTCGATCGCGTTCAGGACACCGTCCAGCAGTTCGGAGCGCTCCGTGCTCTGGCGCAGGGCGTTTTCCAGCTGTTCATCCTTGGCTGCCAGTGCTGCCTGCTGGTCAGCCATGTCCCTGCGCATTACGGTGACCGTCACGGCCACGGCCAGGGTGACCAGCGGGCCGAGGATCGGTGCGGCGAGCCGCTGACCCGTGACAGGAAACTCCGAGGCGAACACTGGATTCCAGACAATCGCCAGCGGACCGATAAAACTGAGGATCCGGGCGCCGGCTGCGGATACCCGGGACCAGGACAGCCAGAACACCGGAAAGATGGCCAACAGGTAAATGCCCATGGCCAGCCCGATGCTGCCGGCGTAGAGGAACCCGATGGCGGCGAAGTCCAGGATCGGCAGGATCCAGTAGGAGGGATACCAGAGCCGGTCCCAGGGAACGACGGCGGTGGCCACCGTGATCACAGCCAGCAGCGCCAGCCCGGTCTGGAACAGCGGCCGGGTCAAGATTTCCGGCAGCAGCGTGGCAAAAATGAGGCAGAGCAGGGCAACCGTGATGACCAGCGGCGCCTGGCTGATCCGAACCCGCTGGGCCAGGGACAATTCGTGGAAATCCCGGCCGGAACGCAGCGAAGCGAGCATGCGTGCGGAGAGCCGTGACATGGTGATGAACTCTCCCCCTGGTAAGCGAACTGCTTGGCTTCCAGCGTACCCGGCTCCGACGTGGAGTTTCACCGGAGGACGGTGGTTCTGTCAGTCCAGGTCAGTCCAGGGACGCGAGCAGGCAGGGCATGGTTTCCTGGCCGCAGACGGCGATAATCCCCAGCATGGAGGACAGGTTCGCCGCCCCGGATTCCCGCAGGCGCTGCTGGGCGCAGTGGGCCAGGGCGGCGAGGCGCTGGGCTCCTGCCATTTCGCTGGCAATCTTGATGCTCAGCACCACATCCATGGCGGCGTCGTCGTCCGCGCTGATCACGGCCAGGCGCAGCCGCTCATACCGGTCCTGCCACAGGCCCACGTAGTTGTCGACGAACTCGCGGCAGGACGCCGCGCCCAGCAGATCAGTGAGGTCCACCAGGGTATCGCGGGTCACGAGATCCGGGGCGTGCTCGGCGGTGGCCATCATCGCCCGTGTCCGGTGCGGAGAGGCAGATTATTCAGGAAGGCTGCTTTCCTACCGGAACGCTGTCCGGCGCTGGGGGATTCAGCGGAAGATGCGGGAGCCATGGGGGTTCCTCCGCTCGTTGGGCCGCCACGGGGCGGCGGTGCTGGTCTGGTGCTTAAGACAATGCCAGCGCCACCTCAGGAAGTTCCCCCGGGTAGGCGCAAGATCGGGGAAAGATTCGAGGAGAGGGTTGAATACCCAAGTAACTAGCGTTCGACGTGCGCCGTTGCTCGGGGGCGGGTGCGCCAGGCGTAGATGATGATGCAGCCCAGGGTCGCTCCCAGTGAATTGGCGGTGACGTCATAAATAGTCGCAAAACGGTTGGGCAGCAGCGCCGCCTGCGCCGCTTCGATGGTGCAGGAGGCGGCAATGCCGACGACGGCGGCCAGCCAGGTGCGGTCCTTCTCCAGCCATGCGGCGCCGATCACCCCGAAGGGAACAAACATCAGCACATTGGCGACGGTCTCCACGAAGTTGTAGTTGATCCACCCGGGCACGCCGGCGCCGTGCAGCCTGCGCAGGATGAGCTTTAGCGTTCCGGCGGAGTTCTGGTCCACGGGGGAGGGCCAAAACACCACCAGCGCTAGTACCCCTATGTAGAGGAGGAAAAGCACCGCGAGGGTCCGCCGCTGCCGGACTCTCCGGGAAGGGATCTCAAGTACCGGTCCTGTCACCGGTACCTGCGTTCCCAGGCCAGCAGCGCGTTCACCGCGGGGGTGAGCTGGTGGACCATCCGGTCATACACGTTGTCGCTGCGGCGGTAGGGGTCCACGACGTCGTCCTCCTCCGGGCAGCCCCGGAGCCACTTCCACGATCTTGCTGCGGTGCGCCCAGCTCAATGCAAGCACCAGGTCCTGGCCAGCGGGGATGCCGGTGCAGACGGTCAGGATGCGGAACGGGGTATTGGTGCTCATGTCCTCGGGCTTCGGATTGCGCGTCTTGGGGACTGCTGGCGCGTGGTTTTCAGTTGTTTTGAACGGCTTAAACCGGCGTCGCGGGTTCTTCCGCGGCTCATTGCGCTGTTGTTGAGGTTACCTTGTGCCGGCCTTGAGCTTTGGCTAAACGTTGCATCAACCCTGCGGGAAGGACACGCCGTTTCTTGAGGACCGGGCGGCAAAGTAATACCCAGCGGCAAGGAAAACCTTCCTAGGCCGAAAAGCTTCAAGCACAACGAACAAGGGGAACACAATGAACAAGATGGCTAAAGGCGCACTGGCAATCGGTGTAGGCGCAGCACTCCTCCTCGGCGGCGGCGGCACCCTCGCCATCTGGAACGACTCCGAGACTACCGCTGCCGGCTCGATTACCGCCGGTGACCTGCAGCTGTCTCCGGTTGTTGGCGGCGATGGCAAATGGACCAACGCTGTTGGCACCGTGGTAGATCTGAACACTTACAAGGTGGTTCCGGGCGACGTCCTGACCTACACCCAGAAACTGAACGTCAAGCTGACCGGTGACCTGATGACAGCCAAGCTGTCGATGACGCAGCCGACCTTCGTCAACGGCGGATTCGCTGCCGCAGACGTGACCGTGGACGTACCCACCCTGAAGAAGGCCGACGGCACGGTAATCCCGTCCGTCCTGAAGCCTGCGGATTCCGGTGACGTCATCGCTTCGGCCAAGTTCACCTTCAACGACCGGATTGACCAGAAACAGAGCAGCGTCAACGCTGCCGCCACCTTCGGAGCCATCACCTTCAAGCTCGACCAGCAGGCGCCGGCTACCAAGCCGTAAAGGCCAAGCAGCACCGGCTAACGCCACCTTGTTCTAACCCCTGGTTGTGCGCGAAGCGCACGCTCCGCGCACAACCTGTTCCCTGGAGATGCAATCCCGTGAAGAGCCTTCGAGCACTGAAAGCGGCAGGACTCATCCTCACCGCCGTCGCGCTCGGGCTGATGACGGTCCAGGGAAGTTACGCACTGTGGAATGTCACAGTAAACACCGCCCCTTCAACCGTCCAGGCCGCGGACTTCAGCATTCTGGTAAACGGTAAGGACATGAGGGGCACGCAGGTGCCGCTCTCCATCGGTGAGCTAACCCCCGGAAAGACCGCCTACGCGGCAATCGAGATTAGAAACAACGTGAATGTCACAGCTGCTTCCCCGCTGCGGCTTGGTTTTGACCTCACCCTGGTGCCAGCGGATAAGTTCGGCGGAAACCTGGTGGTCAAGACTTTCGTGCCGGCTCCCGGCGGCAACTGCCAGGCCGTAGCTGCGGCGTCGTACAAGGAAGTCCCGAACGGCATCTCCCGGGCGTTGGCCCTAGGTGCCACGCAAAATGTCTGCGTTGCAGTGGAACTCAAAGCTGCCACGCCTACCGCACAACTCGGCAAAGCCATTCAGATCCCGGCAAACCTCACCGTGACGCAACTGGCACCCGGAACCCAAGTAACACCACGAGGATAGGAAGAATCATGAGCGGTCGCAGGAAAGCGGAAGTCAAAGCCAGCCCCCTGGGCTTCATCGGCACCGGCGTCAGCTATGTTGCCCTTTGTCTCGCCGCTCTCGCCGCCCTTGCTCTTGTGGTTGTTCCGATGCTCACCGGGTCCCAGACCTACAGCGTTCTCACCAGCTCCATGGCTCCGAAGTACGCCCCGGGCACCTTCCTGGTGGTCAAGCCCGTACCTTTCGAAGAGCTGAAGGTGGGCGACATCATTACGTACCAGATTGAGTCCGGCTCTCCGGCTGTGATCACCCACCGCATCACGTCCGTCCTGTCAGAACAGAGCGGCGAGATTGTGTTCATCACGAAGGGCGACAACAACGACGTTGAAGATGAACTGCCCGTGCGGGAAGTCCAGGTCAAGGGAAAGCTCTTCTATGCCGTACCGTTTGTGGGCTTTGTTGCCAACGGCCTCGGAAACTCTGACCGAGGTGCCATGGCCCAGTGGGGCGCCGTTGCCCTCATGGGATACGGCGTGATTGCCCTGGTCCGCGGGGCGCTCGCCAAGAAGCGCACCGACAGCGAGGCCCTCGACGACAACCACACGGCCGACGACGATCCGTTCGTTTTCCCGGACTTTGGCCCGGTTGACGGCCAGTCAGATCAACACGGTTTCGACGATCCCGTACTGACGGACTGCGACGGCTGCGACCACGACCATTCCCGCGATGAGCGGGATAGCCACCGGCACCGCTTTGAAACACGGAAGCACGCATCCGTCTAATGACTCGGTTCACGACCCCCAAGGCGGGATGGAGCCGGCGGCTGATCGCCGCCTCCGCCGTCGGTGCTGTGGCGGCAGCCGGTTCCCTGGCCGGAGCGCCCGCAGCCTTCGCGGCAAAGGACTATCTGGAATTCAGCCTCGACGGGACGACGTACGCGTCCTCAATCCCCGGGCCCCTTTTCAACGAAGCCCTTCAATACATTCCCGGTGCATCCTCCGGTACGACCATCTGGGTCCGCAACAGCAGCGGTGAACCTGCCCGGCTATCCTCGGCCGCCTTCATGTCACGGTCTGACCCCGAGCTGAGCCGGCTGCTCGGCCTGACTGCGGGGCTTAAATCTGAGCTGCCGTCCCGGACGACCCTCGGAGCCGAGGGCAGCTGCACCGACCTGTCCCAAGCATGGGATCTGGACGGGGGAGAGGAAGTTGAGCTGAGTCTGGTCGTAGACCTTTCGACGAACGCCCCCAATGACACGATGAACCGCTCGGCCGACTTCGACATGGTTTTTCTCCTGGAATCCGAGGACGCTGCGCCCCGCACCGCCTGTGCTGCACTGGCTGGTTCAAGCCAGCCTCCTGCGGGGTCGGAAAGTGCACCCGGCAACCCAGCTCCAACGGGAACAGTTGCGTCCGCCTCGGAATTGGCAACCCTGTCCGGTACAGGGATTCCCCGTCTGGCAGCAGAATCCAACAGCATCTTTCCGGCAACGCTCCCGGAACGTCCAGCTGACGCAGGTCCGTCGCAGGCCATGGGACCCGCGGAGCAGACTCCCCAGGCCGGAATCATCCCAGCGGGTTTCCAGAGCACCGTGGAACCAATCATCCGATCGCTTTCCGGTACGCTCCTGATAGGCATGTCGGTGCTTTTTACCGCCGCCGTGGTTCTTCGTTTACGGAATAGGTCAGCAAATGAGTAAGAAGCAGCTGGGGGCTGCGCAGGGCGGGGAAAATGAACCGGGCGAGGGCCAGCGCTCCGGATGGACGGAGCGCCTGCGGGCACTGCCGGGCTTCCGTATGGCTGCTGTTGCGTTCGTTTTGACGGTTGTTCTAGGGATCGGCAGCACGATCGCCTACGCGTACTGGAGCCAGTCGACCTCGGTGGCGATCACCGGCACCACCCGTTCGGACCTGCCGGCTGGAACCACTCTGGTGACTGCCAATCCCGTCTTGGCCAACCGGCCCGGGAATGCCACCGGCCTCACGTGCCAAGCCCTTGACACTCATAAAAACATGATCCCGAAGACCACTACCGATATGCGGTTTTCGTGGCAGAAGGCCACCAACGCAACCAGCTATGTGGTCACCATCAGGTCAAACTCGGGGGAATACAGCTACCAACAGTCCAAGACCGTCACGGCCGTGAGTGCAGATTTTCAGTTCACCCGCCAAAAATCCATTCCGAACGGGAATGCCGAGCCAGGTTCTACGCCTTTCTACGCCGACTACACCGTTCGGGTTATGCCGCTGAACGGCAATGTTCCGGGTGATCCTCTCTACTGGACGTTGCGGTACGCACACCAAAACAGTGCTAACTGCTACGACAACACGATAGTCACCGGTGCGTCGCCGTTAGGTGATATATCTCTGAATTGCGCGCTTCCAGCCTTTGCTCCAGGAGCCACCTACGTTGAGCCCAGATTTACCTGGACCAGTTCCTCTGGCGCGACAAGCTACGCGGTGACGATGACGGCTCAAAACGGGAACGGCTATGGCGGGGAACAGTCGGTGACGGGGGGCCACGCCGCCTTCCGTGTGATGCAGCCCAAACCCATACCCGGAAATCCACCCTATTTTGGCCGCTACACCATTAGGGTGCAGCCCATGAACGGAACCGTGGCGGGAGATCCGCGCTATCTGACCTATCAGCTGGGAGCCAACAGCCACGAGTGCTGGCCCGGCAAATAGCTAGCGTCCGCCGTCGTCGTCGTCGTCATACACATCCGGAATCCCGTCCCGGTCCGCGTCGGCCGTCTCTTCTTCCACCACCAGCCGGTAGTGCCGGTTGCGGATCCGCAGCAGGACGGCCGCCAGCAGCGCTGCCGTGACGGACGCCGCCAGAATGGCAACCTTCGCGTGGTCATTGTGCTCGCTGCCGGGGTCGAAGCTGAGGTCGTTGACCAGCAGGGACACGGTGAAACCGATCCCGGCGAGGATGCCGATCCCGAGCAGGTCGATCCATTTCACGCTGGAATCCAGCCGGGCCCGGGTGGCGGCGGTGACCACCCAGGTGGTGGCCAGGATGCCCAGTGGTTTGCCCAGCACCAGACCCGCCAGAATCCCGACCGCCACCGGATCGGTGAGCGCCGCGCCCAGCCCGTCAAACCCGCCGATCACGACACCGGCCGAGAAGAACGCAAACACGGGCACCGCAAAACCGGTGGAAACCGGACGGAAGCGGTGCTCGAAGATCTCAGCCAGGCCCGGTTTGCCCGGCTGCGGCTGCGCCGGTTTGCCGTCCGTGCCGCGGCGCAGCACCGGAACGCAGAAGCCCAGCAGCACGCCGGCCACGGTGGCGTGTACGCCCGAGGCATGCATCAGCGCCCACACCGCCACCCCCACGGGCAGCAGGATCAGCCAGGCGGCCGCGGGGCGGTCCGCGAAGAACCGCCGCTTGGTCTGCGCGAGATACAGGAACAGCGCCAGCGGGGCGAGCATGATCAGCAGGTAGATCGGATGCACGTCTTCGGAGTAGAAGAACGCAATGATGGTGATGGCAATCAGGTCATCCACTACGGCCAGGGTGAGCAGGAAGATCCGCAGCGCCGAGGGCAGGTGCGAACTGATCACCGCCAGCACGGCCAGCGCAAACGCGATGTCGGTGGCGGTGGGAATGGCCCAGCCGCGCAGCCCGTCGGAGCCGGTGGCGGCGTTGATCCCCGCATAGATCAGGGCGGGAACGACGACGCCGCCCGCCGCCGCGGCCACGGGCACAATCGCCTTGCTGATCTGGCGCAGGTCGCCGGCCACGAATTCGTACTTGAGTTCCAGCCCCACCAGGAAGAAGAAGAGGGCCAGCAGTCCGTCGGCGGCCCAGGCGCCCACGCTCAGTTTCAGGTGCCAGGGTTCGTAGCCGAACTCGAAGTCGCGCAGAGCAAAGTAGGAGTCCGACGCCGGGGAGTTGGCCCAGATGAGCGCCGCCACCGTGGCGATCAGCAGCAGCACCCCGCCGACGGTTTCCTTGCGCAGGACCGCTGCGATGCGCAGGAACTCCGGGTAGCTGGAGCGGGCCAGCACCGTGCCGCCCGGACGTTCGGGCGGCACGGGCCGGCCGGCGGGGTGGTTCTGCGGATCCGGTGCCATGGAACTCCTCAGCAGAGAGCTTCCCGGTCAGAAAAGACGGGATATCCGCATTCTGGCACCAACCGGGGGTGTTAACCCACGGGTGTCAGCCCATCAGGGCGCGGAAACCTACGATGATGGTGACCAGGCCAAAGACCATGGAGGTGGAGACCTTCATCAGGTTCACGGTCAGGTACCGGGTGGGTGCACCCTTTTCATCCCGTGCCTTGGGGCTCTTGTACGCCTCAATCAGGTACGGCGGCCAGACGATCAGGCTCCAGAGTCCGGCAATGATGAGGATGACCGCCAGCGCGGTGGGCAGGACGATGCCGTTATCCACGGATCAGGCCTTGCGGCTTTCGATCCACTTGCCGGCCTGGCCGGCCTGGATGGTCAGGGCCTTGCCGATCATCGGCTCGGCCTGCTTGGCAATCTTGTCGCCCAGGAACGGGATGGAGGAGCTGACCTTGCCATCCACGTCCACGCGGGTGCCTTCGCCGACGGCGACCAGGCGCTGCGTGGCGTTGACCTTCAGCGGAACGCCGCCCACGGAGAGCTCGATGCTGGCCTCGCGGGAGCCGTCGGCAGCCGGAGCTGCCCAGTTCTCCTTCTGCGTCACGGTCAGGGTGGCGCCGACAAACTTCTTGGCGATGTCCGGCAGCCGGTCGGTGGGCAGGGTGCGGACGGCGGTCAGGACAAACGCTCCGGCCGTGTCGCCGTCCACAGTGGCCGACACCAGGGACCCGCCCACGTGTGCGCTCACGCTGCGCAGGAAATCCTCGTTCGCAAACGTGTCGGTAACCGTGCGGACGTCGTGTGACAGGGTGGTCGAGGCGTTCAGGGCCATGGGTCCTCCAGATAAGGGATGTCAGGGTTGCCGGCGGGTCCGTGCGCAGATTCGCACAGTTCAACCGGCTCGGAATCATCCTAATCCGCACGGGCCTTCAGCTCCGAAACGGCCCGGCACCCCGGGCAGCGCTGGAGGGCGCCAGTACCGGAGCTCGACGGCGTGCGTACTACCTGAGTATGGAGCAGGGTCCGGCCTCCTCGGGGCATGAATCTGCTACCGTTTCGGACGGTTACTACCGGCCAAAGGAGGCCCCATGGAACGTCGAGTCCGATCCTTCTTACCCGCGGCCGTCCTGGGCCTGGCAGTTGCCCTCTGCTCGTGCGGCGGCCCAACCGCGTCCCAGCCTTCGGACACGGCACTTCCTGAAAGGTCTTCACCGTCGGCTACCGCAACGCCGGCCGCCTCGCTGCCGACCAGCGAGCCGTCGTCCGCCCCGCCGTCGACACCGGCACATGCAACCAACGAGCCGTCGTCCGCCCCGCGGTCGGGTGCGTCCTCCGCGGCGCTGAGTACCTTTTCCGGGTCGTGGGAGGACGTCCAGTACTCCTTCGACCATCCGTCGAACTGGACAGTGGAGGACACAACTGCCGAAGGACAGGGAGCCGGGGCGGTGTCGGTCCTGGGCCCGGACGGAACCCAGCTCGCTTCCCTGGGTGTGCTGATTGCGTGGGGCGCGGAGTGCGGGATGAACGACTGTGAAGGGAATCCTGTCGTTCACTTTGGCGATGTGCCAGGGCAAGCTCCGCTGACACGGTCCGGGCCCTTTGTCGTGCGGTCCCTGGCCATGGATCTGACCGAATCACCAGAGGACAGGTCAAGCTACAGCTGGCCCGACAACGTGCGGGTTGTTACTTCGCTGTCCTCCAACACCGAGGCGCCGCCCGCCAGCCTGATGCCGGGGGTGATGTATGGGCTGGGACTCGTTGAAACAGGCGTGGTTGCCGCCAACGGCGTCACCTACCGCACCGTCCTCTTTACCTCCACCCGGGACTTCGGGACGCTCGGGGAAGCGCAGGCCTATGCCGGGACGGAGGAACACGGCCAGATTCAGGCCATGATTGCTTCCTTCCGGGAGGGCTGGTAAGACTCCAGATCCGGCGGGCCGTTACCGTTCCAAACTCACGCAGGCCACGGCTTTGTCGTCGTCGGTCGCGTTCGGGCTCGCCGTCTCATCGTTGTCGAGTGTGATCAGCAGCGAACGGCCGATGCCGTCGTCGGGCAGCAGCCAGGGCACCGTGACGCTGGCGGTGGAGTTGCCGCCCTGATCAGTGGTGAAGTCCAGGTTCAGATCATCCGACTCCTGGCTCCGGGTGTCTTCGTATTCCTCCCCGGCGTCCGTGGGGGAGGCGCCGCACAGCTTTTCATGCAGCGAGACATTGAACTCGGTGTTGGGCGTGAAGCCGCGGGCGATCATTTCCAGCGTGGTGGCCGCGTCCGTCTCATTGATGGTGATGGTGGTGTCCGCGCCGTCCGGCACCGCAGACGTGTCATACGTGGTGGCGATGGCGTTCTCGCAGTAGGAGCCGAACGTACCCTGGATAATGCCGCTGGCAATGGGGCTGGGGGTGGTGCTTCCGCAGCGGTCCGGGCTTTCGGTGACGCCTGGGACGCCCTGCGCCTCGCAGCTTTCCTGTGCAGCGCTGCCGGGGGACGCGGAGGCGCAGGCCGCTGCCGTGTCCTGGCCGGAGGACTCCGGGCTGGAGGATGCCGTTGGGCTCGACTCCTCATTGTCGACCGAGAACGAGCCGCCTCCGGATTCGTTGTCGTTGTTGCATCCGGTCAGGGCCAGGAGCGAGAGGACAAATGCGGTGGCCAGGAGAAGGGCTTTGCGTGCCATGGGCCGATCCTTACGTCGCGGAAATCTGCTGCTTGATGTCGCCCGTGCCATTCCAGCGTGGCAGGGCCCCCGGCGAAAAACCAGAACCCGCCTCCGCTTTGGGTGCCCGAGGCATTGTCCGGGCGGCATGATCGCGCAAGTGCCAGCGAAGCTTGACCAGCAGCTGATCATTCGGTCTGCCCGCAGCGGACGAGGCCCGATCCGCACCCGCCCAGCGGGTAGTCTGGAAGAAAAGCCCCGGGGTTCCTCAGCGAACTTCGGGTTATTTGCGTTGCCTCACGTCAAGGAGCCCTCCCCATGAGCCTGAACGGACTGCGCGCCGCCCTGGCCGAAGACCCGTCCTACGCGCGGGTGCGAACCCTCGCCTCGCGCACCCCCGAGCGACGCAGCGAAGACCTGCAGATCGGTGCCCCGCAGGGCATGCGCGCGGCGCTGCTGGCGGAGATGGTGGACGGGCTCGCCGAAGCCGCCAAAGCAGCCGACGACGCCGGCACCGCCAACACTTCCGCCGCGCCACCGGTGGTGCTCGCTGTCACGGCCACCGGCCGCGAGGCCGAGGACCTGGCTGCCGCCCTGCGCTCCTACCTGCCGCTGGCCGGGATCGAGGAGTTTCCGTCCTGGGAGACCCTGCCGCATGAACGCCTCTCGCCGCGCTCGGACACCGTGGGCCGGCGCCTGTCGGTGCTCCGCCGGCTCGCCCATCCCGAAGGCCATCCCATCTCCGTGATCGTGGCCCCGGTGCGCGCCGTTGTCCAGCCGATGGTGGCCGGGCTGGGAGATCTGCAGCCGGTGTCACTGAAGGTGGGGGAGGAGCGGAAGTTCGACGACGTCGTCAGGGCACTGTCCGACGCCGCCTACGCCCGGGTGGACATGGTCTCGCACCGCGGCGAATTTGCCGTCCGGGGAGGCATCCTGGACGTCTTTCCGCCCACCGAGGACCATCCGATCCGGATCGACTTCTTCGGCGATGAGGTGGACTCCATGCGCTGGTTCGCGGTTGCCGACCAGCGCACCCTCACCGGACCGCACGTCACCCATCCCGCCGAGCTGTACGCTCCGCCCTGCCGGGAAATCCTGATCACCCCGTCGGTGATGAGCCGCGCCGCGAAGCTGCAGTCCCAGATGCCCGCTGCCGCGGACATGCTGGAAAAGATAGCCGGCGGCATCGCCGTCGAAGGCATGGAATCCCTGGCCCCGGTGCTGGTGGATGAAATGGTGCCGCTGATGGGCCAGCTGCCCGCCGGCTCGCTGTCCGTGATCATCGAACCCGAAAAGGTCCGCGCCCGCGCCCATGACCTGGCGGCCACCAACGAGGAATTCCTCGCCGCCGCGTGGGCCACGGCGTCCGACGGCGGTTCCGCACCGCTGGATCTGTCCGCCGGCATCAGCGCCGACCTGGAGGCCGCCAGCTTCCGGTCCCTGGCCGACACCCGCTCCGCTGCCCTGGCCAACTCGGTGGGCTGGTGGTCCATCACCTCGTTCAACCCGGACGATGAAACTGTCCTGGACATCGACACCCTGACCATCAACGCCCGCGAACCGCGCGGCTACCAGGGCGATGTGGCGGAAATGATGGAGTTCATCGGCTCCCGCGTCCGCGACGCGTGGCGCGTCGTCGTCGTCACCGAAGGCCCCGGCCCGGCCTCCCGCCTGGCGGAACTGTTCCGCGACAATGACATTCCCGCCTCGCTCACCGAATCCGTGGACACCGAACCGGTGCCGGGCATCATCTCCATCACCACGGCCAGCGCCGGCCGCGGCTACGTTGTTGACGGGCTGAAGACCGGGCTGCTGACCGAGGCCGACCTGCTGGGCCGGGCCAGCGCCTACTCCACCCGCGACATGCGCAAGATGCCCTCCAAGCGGCGCAACGCCGTCGACCCCCTGCAGCTGCACGAGGGCGACTATGTGGTGCATGAGCAGCACGGTGTGGGCCGGTTCGTGGAACTGATCCAGCGGGCCACCGGCGCCGGGCAGAACAAGACGGTGCGCGAATACCTGGTGCTCGAATACGCCCCCGCCAAGCGCGGCGGCCCCGGCGACCGGCTGTTTGTACCCACCGACCAGCTGGACCAGATCACCCGCTACGTGGGCGGGGAAACACCGGTGCTGTCCAAGATGGGCGGCTCGGACTGGGCAAAGACCAAGTCCCGTGCCCGCAAGGCGGTCAAGGAGATCGCCGGCGAGCTGATCCGGCTCTATTCCGCCCGGATGGCGTCCAAGGGGCACGCGTTCGCGAAGGACACCCCGTGGCAGCGCGAGCTGGAGGAAGCCTTCCCGTATGTGGAGACACCGGACCAGCTGACCACCATCAACGAGGTCAAGGCGGACATGGAGAAGGAAGTTCCCATGGACCGCCTGGTCTCCGGCGACGTGGGCTACGGCAAGACCGAGATTGCGGTGCGTGCCGCATTCAAGGCCGTGCAGGACGGCAAGCAGGTGGCGGTGCTGGTGCCCACCACGCTGCTGGCCCAGCAGCACATGGAAACCTTCGGCGAACGCTTCTCCGGCTTTCCGGTCCGGGTGGAATCCCTGTCCCGGTTCCAGACATCCAAGCAGGCCAAGGAAACCGTCGAGGGTGTGAAGAACGGTTCGGTGGACGTGGTGATCGGGACCCACCGGCTGCTCTCGCAGGAGGTGCAGTTCAAGGACCTGGGCCTGGTGATCGTGGACGAGGAGCAGCGCTTCGGCGTGGAACACAAGGAAGCGCTGAAGAAGATGCGCACCAACGTGGACGTGCTGGCCATGAGCGCCACACCGATTCCGCGCACCCTGGAAATGTCGCTGACCGGTATCCGGGAAACCTCCACCCTGGCCACCCCGCCGGAGGAACGGCATCCGGTGCTGACCTATGTCGGTCCGTACACCGACCGGCAGGCGTCGGCCGCGATCCGCCGCGAACTGATGCGCGAGGGCCAGGTGTTCTTCGTGCACAACCGGGTGTCCTCCATCGACCGCACCGCCGCGCACCTGCGTGAGCTGGTTCCGGAGGCGCGCATCGCCGTCGCGCACGGGCAGATGAGCGAATCCAAGCTGGAACAGATCATTGTGGACTTCTGGGAAAAGCGCTTTGACGTGCTGGTGTGCACCACCATCATTGAAACCGGCCTGGACATCTCCAACGCCAACACGCTGATCGTGGACCGCGCGGACCACTTCGGCCTGTCCCAGCTGCACCAGCTGCGCGGGCGTGTGGGCCGCGGCCGGGAACGCGCGTACGCGTACTTCCTGTACCCGTCCGAGAAGCCGCTGGGCGAGGTGGCACTGGAACGGCTCAAGGCCGTGGCCACGCACAACGAGCTTGGCGCGGGCATGCAGCTGGCCATGAAGGACCTGGAAATCCGCGGGGCGGGCAACCTGCTCGGCGGAGAGCAGTCAGGCCACATCGCCGGCGTCGGCTTTGACCTGTACATCCGGCTGGTGGGCGAGGCCGTGGCTGATTACCGCGGCGAGGCCGAGGAGAAAGCCGCCGAAATGAAAATCGAGCTGCCGGTCAACGCACACCTGCCGCACGACTACGTGCCGGGGGAGCGGCTGCGGCTGGAGGCCTACCGCAAGCTGGCTTCAGCCGTGACGTACGAGGCGATCGACGAGGTGCTGGCCGAGCTGGTGGACCGCTACGGCGAGCCGCCGCAGGCCGTGCAGAACCTCATTGACGTGGCCCGGTTCCGGGTTAACGCGCGTGAAGCCGGGTTGACGGACGTGGCGCTGCAGGGGAACTTCATCAAGTTTGCCCCGGCGGACCTGCCCGAATCCCGGACCATGCGCCTGCAGCGGATGTATCCCGGCGCGCAGGTGAAGCCGGCGCTGAACGCGGTGCTGGTGCCCAAGCCCAAGACCGCGCGGATCGGCGGGCGGGACCTGGTCGACGCCGAGATCCTGGCCTGGGCCCAGCAGGTGGTGGACGCGGTTTTCAAGGAGTGAATCGGGCCGCCGGATCGTCCGGACGGGGCGTTCCGGCGGCCCGTCCGGTCAGACCGGCTGGGTAAGCGCCACAATGAAGACGGCCACGCACATCAAGGCAGTGGCAATAACAATCCCGTAGCCGATGCGCGTGATGCGCTGCTGACGGGCTCGGTCCTGGCGCCATTCCCGGCGCGTCATGGTGGTGCTCATGAACTCGAATATAGGAGCCTGCGTTACTGGTTTCTTAGCGTAATCTCTACGTGCCTGACCGCCGTAAGTACGCGTAAATCACTTGGGCAGGTGCCACGGGCGCGCTGGTAGCCGGACATCCGGCACGTTAAGCACATCAGCACGCAGCCGATCGGGCTGCGTGCTGATGCTTCGTAAAAGTGGTGTTACAGGCCTGCGGCGCGGCCCTCGGCCAGTTCCTTCGCCGTGTCGGAACGGCCCATCATGAACGGGACGAAGTACGCCAGCGTACCCAGACCCAGGCAGATGGCCATCGGCCAAACGTTGTCCAGGGTCAGCCAGGTCAGCGAGTAAAGCCCGACCACGAAGATGGCCAGGTAGATGACAAAAGTGATGAGGTTGCTGACAAGGTGCCCTTCACCCGAGTGCGTGGGCTGCTTGGACCGTGTTCCTGCCATGGTGATTCTCCGTTTCAAAAAGATTTCAGTAGCCGGCGGATTAGTAGTCCGACGCGGCGTTCCCACCCTTAACAATAGCGATACCGGAGCTTGCTCCGATACGCGTGGCTCCGGCGTCGATCATTGCCTGCGCATCTTCGCGCGAGCGGACGCCTCCGGAGGCCTTCACGCCGAGGTCCGGTCCGACGGTGCGGCGCATCAGGGCAATGTCCTCAACGGTGGCTCCGCCGCCGTTGAAACCGGTGGAGGTTTTTACGAAATCCGCGCCGGCTTCGACTGCAGCCTCGCAGGCAAGGACCTTCTGCTCATCGGTGAGCTTGGAGGTTTCGATGATGACTTTCAGGATGCCGTTGCCGCTGTGGACCTCATCGGCCACGGCAGCGATGTCCCGGACGAGCGCGTCCCGGTCGCCGCGGCGGGCGGCGGCAATGTCGATCACCATGTCGATCTCGTCGGCACCGTCCTGCAGTGCACCCCTGGCTTCGAACACCTTAACCTCTGTGGTGGTGGCTCCCAGCGGGAAGCCGATCACCGAGCAGGTCAGCACGCCGCTGCCTTTGAGCGCGTTGCGCACGGTGCCAACCCACAGCGGGTTGACGCAAACGGACTTGAAGCCGTACTCGGCTGCTTCGGTGCAGACTTTCAGGATGTCCTCGCGGCTGGCCTCGGGCTTAAGGAGCGTGTGGTCAATGTAGGACGCAATGGGTGTAGACATGCCCACCATCTTGCCACAGGCGGGGGTGCTGTTTGGGCTTTAAAGGACTGTGGCCGGGTAAGCGTCTTTCGACGCCGACCCGGCCAGCCACAAGCGAATGATCGCTAGGTATTAGAAAATAATGGGAAACAACGTGGTAGCCGGCTTCACAATGGAAGGGGCAGCGCTGGGAGCGTCGGCTGAAGCCGGTCCCGCCACGCCCACAACTGTGATGGCTGCTGCAAGCAGAAGGGCTGATCCGAGCTTTTTCATATGGTTCCTCCAAGTGGCGAATGGCAACATAGTAATCATGGCGGAAAGTTGGGTTAAATACGAGGCTTTTGGCGGTGCAATCACAAATTCTTGATGACTTAATGCTGAAAACGGGTGTCTTCGTGACAGGTAACGTCCCGCGTGCCTAGTGAAGCGATGATGGTTGCGGAACTTCTGGAGTAGGGTGATCCTCGACACGTTAGTTTTTGAGTGCACAGTTAGGCAGCTGCAGTGGACGATTCCGTCGATCAAATTCTGAGCGAATACAAAGCTCTTCAGCACTGGGAGCGCAGGGAATACAAGGCTGCCTTGGAGCATGCAGCGGCCGCTGCCGAGAAAGCTCTCACCAAGGCCGACACCATCGGTTATTTGCGAATGGCCCTACTTCTAGCCGAATGCCAACTGGAACTTGGTCAAATGCAGGAATTCGCTGCCAGTGCCAAGGAACTCTCCGAGCATCCTGCGCTGCAGGATGACGCAAGAATTCTGGTGAGAGCAAAGGTGCTTTATTCGCGGGCTTTGGAAGCCTTGGGCCATATAAGCGAAGCCTTGGCACTTGCCGAAGAGGCTGCCGCTATGAATGTGGCTCCTACCCTGGATCCTGTGGCCAAATTGGGAATGCTCCATGGTCTCGTGGCAGCACTTACTGAAAGCAGCAGGGAAGTCGAGGCCTGGAAGTACGCGAAAGAGATGGCTCTGCTCGCTGCGGAACAGGACGATCAAGAGGTGGCAGGCAAAGCATATTGGGCCGTTGGCATTGTGGCCTTCTTATTGAACGATGCCGAAAACGGCATCTATTATCATCGGCTTGCGGCTGATAATCTTGCGCCCGGAAACGATGTTAATACGTGGGCAATGTTCAATAAGAGCTCTGCTTTAGCTCGCCTGTCTGCAGGAATAGTGGAACCTGAAACGCTTGCATGCATTGAGAGGGCAGAACTCGCGATGTCGGTAACCGGTGTCAGCCCCCTTCAGGAGTTGGAGATCTCTATCGCGCGGGCTCACTGGTTACTCCTTGCTGGAGGAGCGGACGAGTCGGTTGCAAGGCTTCAACGGATCCTCGAACAGCGCGAACTCTTGCCGGAACATACCCTTGCGGAAGTGGAATACGTTGCCGCCCTTGCTTTGCATGAGCTGGGGCGGAATGATGAAGCACTGGTTGCCGCGGTGCACTCTGAAAAAGTTTTCATCGGACACGGTTCGCGGCGGAGGGCGCTGGAGGCCCGCAGCGTCATAGACAGCATTGCTCGCAGCGGCCAGTGAACGTGTTGAGGCATCCGGGGACTAAGAAGCATCAATTTCGGGCGTAAGTGCGGAACGAAGTACTGCGGCAGCGCGCAGCGTCTTCGTGACGCTTCTGGGGGGAAGCATGGCACAGCAGGGATCGACTGAAACAGTAGTGCGCAATGACTGCTCGGGCGAGCGTTCTTCGGTCACGGAAGTGGGGGCCAACGTGCCCGGCCGGCTGACGTCGTCGGACAGAACACCGCAGGTGGACGTCTCCCTGGCGCCCGAAGGACACATGCTGCTGGTGTTGCCGCCGGGGGAAGTGGTCACCGGAACCATGGCGGCAACCGCAGCAGCAGAAGTGGACCGGCTGGCAGGCACGAGGAAGATGCCGATGCTGCTGGTGCTGACCGGGGTTGAAGCCCTCACCCGTGGAGCCCGCACCGTGTTCGGCAACGCTGAGTCGCTGGCTGCTGTTGCCGTGCTCGGCGTCTCACCCGTGGACCGCGTCATCGCCAACTTCCTGTTGGGTGGTGCCTCCCAACCCTGCCCCACCCGCTACTTTTCATCTGAACAGGAAGCACTGGCATGGCTCAGAAGGAAGAACATTGACTGATGCTCTGCCCGCTCCACAGACCTCACAGCCTTCCGGAGCGCAACAGCCTGAAAACGATGACCGTTTAAGCCAGGTTGTCGAAGGCATCATTCGCATTGCCGCCGGAAATCTTGATACCCACATCCCCGTGTCCAAAGCCCGGGACCAGGTGGATGCGGTCATCACGGGCATCAACCTGCTGGCCGGTGAGTTGAACGAGGTCTACGCTGACTTCGAAGAGCGGGTGGAGCGCCGAACCCGGGAGCTGCGCGAAGCGCACCTGACCATGCAGAAAATGGCGATGACCGATCCGCTCACCGGGGTAGGCAATCGCTCGTCCCTCCACGAGGCGCTAGACGTTGCCATCAGTGCCCGTATTCCCGGCGAGCCGGGGCCGGCAGTGCTGATGATTGATCTGGATGGCTTCAAAGACATCAATGACAGCTTCGGCCACCATGCCGGTGACCTGGTGCTGATTGAGATTGCCGCGCGGCTGGTGGCGGCAGCAGGCTCCGAAAGCGTCGTCGCACGCCTGGGCGGGGACGAATTTGCGGTGCTGCTGCAGGTCTCCACTTCTCAGCAGTCCCGCGGTGCAGCCCTCAGAATCATGGATGCCCTTAAGCGCCGCATTCCGATGGAGGACATGGATGTTTGGCCGCGGGCGAGCATCGGCATTCACCTGGCAAACGCGCATGAATCCGCAAGCGACATCCTGCTGCGCGCGGACACCGCCATGTACGCAGCCAAGGAAGACGTCCATCGGCGGATCAAGGTCTTCGAACCGGTGATGCTGTACAGCAGGCAGCTGCGCCGGGAAACGGCACGGGAGCTTCGCCGGGCGGTTCCGGACGAGGAACTGTTCCTGGAATACCAGCCGGTGGTCGACTTGGAGAGCGGCCGTCTGCAGGGCGTCGAGGCGCTGGTTCGGTGGAACCATCCCCGCCGCGGTGTGGTGATGCCTGATGATTTTATTCCGCTGGCGGAAGAGACCGGGCTGATCGTCGGGATTGGCCGCTGGGTGATGTGCGCTGCGTTGGAACAGCTGGAACGCTGGCGGCCGCTGCTCGTTTCCGAAGAGAACTTCCTGCTCCGGGTCAACCTTGCGGCGTTGGAGCTGCAAAGCCTGGATCTGGTGGACTTTGTCCGCGACTCCCTGCGCGCAACCCGAACAAAGCCCGGCGAACTGGTCCTGGAAATCACCGAAAGCGCTCTGCTTTCGGGCGGCGACGTGGAAACCTACTCGCTGCGATCCCTTCAGGCGCTGGGCGTCGGCCTGGAAATTGACGACTTCGGCACCGGATATTCCTCCATCAGCTACCTGCGTCGGCTCCCGGTGGACACCGTCAAGGTGGACCGGTCACTGATTGCTGACATTGCGGGCGACGACGGCCAGCTGCGGTTTGTTGATGCTGTCCACAACCTGATCCGCGCCGCCGGCTTGGAAGCGGTCTTTGAAGGTATTGAAACCGCCGAACAAGCCGAGCAGCTGCGGAAAATGGGGTGCTGCAGCGGACAGGGCTACTATTTCAGCCGGCCGATTCCTGCAGGCCAGATCACCGTTCTGCTGCAGGAAGGACGGACGCTTCCGGAAGCACCGGTGGTACTTCCGGAAGCCGCCGTCGTCCTGCGTTGACCCGGGGGAGCCCGGAGCGCGGAGCCTAGAGTCCGAGCGCCGCGTTCACATCCGCGAGAACCGCATCAAGGCGCGCCCGGCCCTGCTCGCGCGCGGCGGGAAGGTCCGCCGCGGCAGCGACCGGCACAATCACTTCGAGGTAGCACTTGAGCTTGGGCTCGGTGCCCGAGGGGCGGATGATCACACGGGTGCCGTCAGCGGTGAGGTACTTCAGCCCGTCGGTGGGCGGCAGCTCAGCGCTGCCCTCGGAGAGGTCGACGGCGGATTCCACCGGGGAGCCGGCAAAGGACGCGGGAGCCTGGGCGCGCAGCCGCTCCATCATGGCTCCCAGCAGACCCAGATCGGAAACCCGAACGGAGAGCTGGTCGGTCAGGTGCAGTCCGTGCTGCAGCGCCAAGTCGTCGAGCTCGTCAAAAAGCGTCCGTCCGGATGCCTTCAGCGCGGCAGCCATCTCGGCCACCAACAGGCCGGCGGAAATGCCGTCCTTGTCGCGGACCAGGCCCGGAGCCACGCAATAGCCCAGCGCTTCCTCGTAACCGTAGGTGAGGTGCGGAACCCGGGAGATCCACTTGAAACCGGTGAGGGTTTCGGTGTGGGCAAAGCCGGCAGCCTCGGCAACGCGCGCGAGCAGGCGCGAGGAGACGATCGAGTTGGCGAAAACGACGCCCTTGCGCGTCTTCTCTCCGCGGACCTTCCAATGGCCGGAGGTAATGCGCTGGGTCAGGTGCCGGCCCAGCAGGGCACCGACTTCATCTCCGCGCAGCATCCGCCACTCGCCGTCGGCCGGGTTCTGGGCCGCCACGGCAACGCGGTCGGCGTCGGGATCATTGGCGATGACCAGATCGGCATTGTGCTCGACGGCGGTTGCCAGGGCCATGTCCAGCGCGCCGGGTTCCTCCGGGTTGGGGAACGCCACGGTGGGGAAGTCCGGGTCGGGCTCGGCCTGGGCGGCCACCGGAATGACCTTGCGGAAACCGGCGTCCTTCAGCACGGACTTCATGGTTTCTCCGCCCACGCCGTGCAGCGAGGTGAGGACAATCTTCAGCTCCCGTTCCGGGAACCGTTCGCGCGAGGCCAACCGGTCCACGGCATTGATGTAGTCGGCAACGATGGACTCGGAAACATCCGTCCACCCTTCCGGAGCGGTCTCGATGCTCTTGAGCGGCACGCTGTAGTCGATGCGGGAGGCGATTTCGGCGTCGTACGGCGCGACAATCTGCGCACCCTTGCCCGGACCCTTTACCGTGCGCCCGCCGAGGTAGACCTTGTAGCCGTTGTCCGCCGCCGGGTTGTGGCTGGCGGTGACCATCACTCCGGCGTCGGTGTCCAGGGCGCGGACCGCGTAGGCGAGCACCGGCGTCGGGAGCGTGCATGGGAGCAGGAAGGTTTCGATGCCGGCGGCACTGAACACGGAGGCCGTTTCCAGTGCGAAGGCACGCGACTTGTGCCGTGCGTCGTAGCCGATCACGGCGCTGGGCGTGTACTTGTCACCGGCGGTGTCCTGCAGGAAGGACGCGATGCCGGCGGCGGTGCGGCGCACCACCACGCGGTTCATCCGGCGGGGTCCGGCGCCCAGTGCAGCGCGCAGGCCGGCGGTGCCGAACTCCAACGTGCCGGCGAAACGGTCTGCCAGCTCCTCCGCGGCGGATGCGGCGGCTGCCGCATCGGTGCTCAGGGCCGCAAGCAGGGTGCGGAGTTCTGCGGCCGTGCCGGAATCGGGGTCTTCATTTGCCCAGGTCTTGGCGGCGGTCACGAGCTCGTTCAGCTCGGTGGGGTTCAGCGTCATGAAATGTACCTGCGGATCGGGGATAGGAATGGACCGGCGGCCGTTAGAGCTTGCCGATGATGTCAGCGAGCAGGCGGGAAATGCGGGGGCCTGCAGCGGCTCCGGATTCCAGCACCTCGGCGTGGCTCAGGGGCTCGGCGCTGATGCCCGCGGCCAGATTGGTCACGAGGGAAATCCCGAAGACCTCCATGCCGGCGTGCCGGGCGGCAATGGCTTCGAGGGCGGTGGACATGCCCACGAGATCGGCGCCGATGGTCTTGGCGTACCGGACTTCGGCCGGCGTCTCGTAATGCGGGCCGGTGAACTGGGCGTAGACGCCTTCATCCAGGGTCGGGTCCACGGTGCGGGCGAGGTCACGCAGCCGGGACGAGTACAGGTCCGTCAGGTCCACAAACGTGGCGCCTTCCAGCGGGGACGCGGCGGTGAGGTTCAGGTGGTCGCTGATCAGCACCGGGGTGCCGGGCTTCCAATCCGGGTTCAGGCCACCGCAGCCGTTGGTGAGAACCATGACCTTTGCGCCGGCTGCCGCAGCGGTGCGCACACCGTGGACGACGGCCCGGACGCCCTTGCCCTCGTAGTAATGGGTGCGTGCACCCAGGACCAGGGCCCGCTTGCCCGAGGGGGTCAGCACGGAGCGGATGGTGCCCACATGGCCCTGGACGGCGGGGGCGGAGAAGCCCGGGATGTCAGTGGCGTCGAGCGTGGCGGTGGTCTCACCGATCAGTTCGGCGGCCTCCCCCCAGCCGCTGCCGAGGACCAGGGCAATGTCGTGGTTGGGCACGCCGGTTTGCTCGGCAATGTACTTGGCGGCCTGCTGGGCTAGTTCAAAAGGATCGTTGCTCACTGGTCCAACCTACCGCGAGTTCACCCTGTGGTGCATGGCGGGCAGCCTCCCGCCGGGGCTGCACGCGTTTGAGCGGGCGGCGGGGATGGGACAGAATGGACAACTGTGACGACCCAACTTGATTTTACTGCCCGAAAAATTGCAATCCTCGGCGGCGGCCCGGGAGGATATGAAGCCGCCATGGTAGCCGCGTCCCTCGGGGCGGACGTCACCATCGTGGAAAAGGACGGATTGGGCGGCTCTGCCGTGCTGACCGACGTCGTTCCCTCCAAAACCCTCATTGCCACCGCCGATGTGATGACCCGCTTCGCTTCCGCTTCTTCCCTGGGCGTGGACTTCGGCACCAGCGGGCAGCCCGCGGTGGCCGACCTGAAGATGGTCAACAACCGTCTCCTGGCCCTGGCCAAGGAACAGTCCAACGATATTCACCGGACCCTTGAGCGCGTGGGCGTGAAGGTCATTGCCGGAACAGGCCGGCTGCTGGACAACAAGACCCTCGAGGTGACCACGGCAACCGGCATCGAGACCGTGGAGGCTGAAGCGCTGCTGATCTCCGTGGGTGCGAGCCCGCGCGAGCTGGAGTCCTCCATGCCCGACGGCGAGCGCATCTTCACGTGGAAGCAGGTCTACAACCTCACCGAGATCCCCGAGCACCTGATTGTCATTGGGTCCGGCGTCACCGGTGCCGAATTTGCGTCCGCTTACAACGGCCTGGGCACCAAGGTCACGCTGATCTCCAGCCGCGACCGGGTCCTGCCCGGCGAAGACGCCGATGCCGCCGTCGTGCTGGAAGACGTTTTCCAGGCCCGCGGCATGACCGTGCTGAACCGCTCGCGCGCCGAGTCGGTGAAGAACACCGGCGACGGCGTGCTGGTCACGCTCGAGGACGGCCGCACCGTGGAGGGCAGCCACTGCCTCGTGGCCGTGGGCGCCATTCCCAACACCGCCGGGATTGGCTTGGAAGAGGCAGGGGTGGCGCTTGACGAGCGCGGACAGATCAAGGTCGACGGCGTCTCCCGCACCACAGCCTCCAACGTCTACGCCGCCGGTGACTGCACCGGGGTGTTCAACCTGGCGTCGGTGGCAGCGATGCAGGGCCGGATCGCCATTGCGCACCTGATGGGCGACGGCGTGAAGCCGCTGAAGCTCAAGAACGTTGCCTCCAACATCTTCACCTCGCCGGAGATTGCCTCCGTGGGCGTGTCCGAGCAGGACGTCGCCGAAGGGCGCTACCAGGGCGACGTCATCAAGCTCTCCCTGCACACCAACGCACGCGCCAAGATGATGGAGGTCAAGGAGGGCTTCGTGAAGATCATTTCGCGCAAGGGCTCCGGCACCGTCATTGGCGGCGTTGTGGTGGGCCCGCGCGCCTCGGAGCTGATCTTCCCGATCGCCATCGCCGTGACGCAGAAGCTGCACGTTGACGATCTGGCCAACACCTTCACGGTCTACCCGTCACTGACCGGTTCCATTTCCGAGGCTGCCCGGCGCCTGCACGTGCACATGTAGCGTTTCAGGGGCGCTGCTTTCCGGGTTGCCGGACTGTGCTTCGCCTGAAGATCGCGTTCTTGAGAGCCCGCATCCGCGGTGGATATTTGTCCACGGCGGATGCGGGCTTTTTTGCTGCCCGGATGCTGTCTTCGTTTCATCGAGTGTGCAAATCTGGTGGGTCGCGATGCCCGGAGGCCGCCAGACGTGCGCACCGGATTCCTTCGTGCAGTGCAACAGCCGGAGCGGACCGCTTCCAAATCGAAGGTGCAGGACTGGTCCGTTCTAGAGCGAGGAAAGCCATGCGTGTGCAGCTCTGGCGGGGTGGAGCGGCGGGAGGTCACCAGACCTGCGCACTCCTTGAGGCTGGCCCGCCATATCTGCGCACACGTTGAAAACAGGTCATCAGATCTGCATACCCGCGGAGCTATCCCTGCCTGCAGGGGGAGTGTAGGCTGCCGTCCAATCCGCGCATGCAGGTCCGGCGGGCTGGAGTGCGTGGAGGTCGCCAGACGTGCCCACACGTTCAGATGCCGGACCCGCGGACGTGCCGGCCGCCGTCGTCGGCCGCCACAAATGTCCATGGAGTGAGCTCGGTGTCCACATGTTGGACACGATGTCCGAATGGTGGGATGTGGCTCATAACATTGTGCGAATAACGTCACTCCCACTGAGAAAGACCTCCAATGTCTACTACCGATCCCACCGCGACACCGGCACCGGCGCCGGCAAAGGCCAACTCCAAGGGCCGGGTGATTGTTGCCAGCCTCGTCGGGACCTCCATCGAGTTTTATGACTTCTACGTCTATGCGACGGCTGCAGTCCTCGTTTTCCCGCGCCTGTTCTTTCCGAATGCGGAGGGCGTCACGGCCCTGCTGAGTTCGTTCGCGGTCTTCGGCGTGGCGTTCATTGCCCGCCCGCTGGGATCCATTGTTTTCGGGCACTTCGGCGACAAAGTGGGACGCAAGGGAACCCTGGTTGCCTCGCTGCTGACCATGGGAATCGCAACCTTCCTGATCGGCTGCCTCCCCACGGCCCTGACGCCGGGCTGGACCATCCTGGGTCCGGCACTGCTGGTGGTCCTGCGCTTCGCCCAGGGTCTGGCCCTCGGCGGGGAATGGTCCGGTGCAGCGCTGCTGGCAACGGAAAACGCGCCGGCCAACAAGCGCGCCGTGTGGGGAACCTTCCCGCAGCTGGGCGCGCCGATCGGCTTCATCTTGGCCAACGGCCTGTTCCTGCTGCTTAGCTTCCAGCTGGATGCGGACCAGTTCGACTCCTGGGGTTGGCGCGTGCCGTTCCTGGCCAGCGCCGTCATGGTGATCATCGGCCTGTATGTCCGGCTGAAACTGGTGGAGACCCCGGCCTTCCAGAAGGTCGTCGATTCCGGCGAAGTGAGCAAGATGCCGCTGAGCCGCGCGTTCAAGTACAGCTGGCGCGAGATGATTGCCGGCACGTTCATCATGCTGGCCACGTACGTGCTGTTCTACCTGATGACCACCTTCACGCTCTCCTACGGCACCGCCGCCAAGAGCGAGGAAGCCGCCCGTGCCACCGCCGAGAAGGCAGGCAAGGCCTTCGACCCGGAAACGTTCGCCGCCGGCCTGGGCTATGCCCGCAACGACTTCCTGATCATGCTGATCGTGGGCGTGGTGTTCTTCGGAATCTTCACGCTCGTCTCCGGTCCGCTGGCCGAGAAGTTCGGCCGCCGCAAGACGCTGCTGGTGGTAACCGCCGCGATCTTCCTGTTCGGCTTCACCTTCTCCCCGCTGTTCGCCGGCGGAACAGTAGGCGTCATGGCGCTGCTGATCATCGGCTTCACCCTGATGGGCCTGACCTTCGGGCCGATGGGCGCCATGCTGCCCGAGCTGTTCCCCACCAATGTGCGCTACACCGGGTCGGCAATCGCATACAACGTCTCCTCCATCCTCGGCGCCGCCGTGGCTCCGTTCATTGCGGTGGCACTGTGGCAGGCCGCCGATGGCAGCCCGTGGCTGGTGGGCGTGTACCTGTCCTCGATGGCGGTGCTGACGCTGATCGCGCTGTTCGTCACCAGGGACACCAAGGACGTGGACTACACCAACCACTCCAGCTAATCCCGCAGCCTTAACGACAACGGCTCGGTCCCCGATAAAGGGGGCCGAGCCGTTTCGTTGTTGCCGATGTTGGCGGGGTCAGTCCACGATCGAGGCGATCACGGCGCCGGCCGACACCGTGGCGCCGGGCAGTGCGCTGAGCCCGGACACAGTGCCGGACTTGTGCGCGGTGAGCGGCTGCTCCATCTTCATGGCTTCGAGTACGACGACGAGATCACCTTCAGCGACCACCGCACCGTCCTCGACGGCCACCTTCACGATGGTGCCCTGCATGGGGGATGTCAGGTCGTCGCCGGTGGCGGCCGGGTTGGCTCCGCCGCGGCTGCGCGAGGACTTGCGGGCCTTGCCGTTGGCGCCGGCTCCGCGGTTGCCCGTGCCGTTGGAAGCGCTGCCGTTGCCGCCGAGTCCGGCCGGGAGCACTACGTCGAGCCGCTTGCCGCCTACCTCCACCGTGACGCGCTGCCGGCCGCCGTCGTCGTTCCGTGAATTCTGCTCACCGGACCAGGCCGGGAGATTGTTGACGAAGTCCGTCTCGATCCAACGGGTGTGGACCTTGAACGGGCCGGCCGCCGGGGCGAAATCCGGATGCGCGACCACAGCGGCGTGGAACGGCAGCACAGTGGGCATGCCGGTGATTTCCATTTCGGCCAGGGCGCGGCGGGCGCGCTGGAGTGCCTGCTCGCGGGTGGCACCGGTGATGATCAGCTTGGCGAGCATGGAGTCGAAGTTGCCGCTCACGGTTTCACCGGCTTCGATGCCCGAATCCACGCGCACGCCGGGGCCGGTGGGCAGCTTGAGCGTGTCCACGGTGCCCGGAGCGGGCATGAAGCTGCGGCCCGGATCTTCGCCGTTGATGCGGAATTCGAAGGCGTGGCCGCGGATCTCGGGATCGTCGTAGCCGAGCTCCTCGCCGCGGGCCAGCCGGAACTGTTCACGGACCAGGTCCAAACCGGCGACTTCCTCGGACACCGGATGTTCCACCTGCAGGCGGGTGTTGACCTCAAGGAAGGAAATGGTGCCGTCGGTGCCGACCAGGAACTCGCAGGTGCCGGCGCCCTGGTAGCCGGCTTCGCGCAGGATGGCCTTGGAGGCGTTGTACAGGCGCTGGTTCTGATCTTCGGTCAGGAACGGAGCCGGGGCTTCCTCCACCAGCTTCTGGTTGCGGCGCTGCAGCGAGCAGTCGCGCGTGGACACGACGACGACGTTGCCGTGCGCATCGGCCAGGCACTGGGTTTCGACATGCCGCGGGGCGTCCAGGAAGCGCTCGATGAAGCACTCGCCGCGGCCGAACGCTGCGGTGGCTTCGCGGACGGCGGAGTCGAACATTTCGGGGATTTCTTCGCGGGTGCGGGCCACCTTGATGCCGCGGCCGCCGCCGCCGAAGGCTGCCTTGATGGCCAGGGGCAGGCCGTGTTCATCGGCGAAGTCCAGGACCTCCTGGGCGTTCTTCACCGGATCGGCGGTGCCCGGAACCAGGGGAGCGCCGACCTTCGCCGCGATGTGGCGGGCCTGCACCTTGTCGCCGAGCTGGGAAATGGCATGCGGGGACGGGCCGATCCAGGTCAGGCCGGCGTCGATGACGCGCTGGGCAAACTCCGCATTTTCGGAGAGGAAGCCGTAACCGGGGTGGATGGCGTCGGCGCCGGACTTGCGGGCGGCGTCGAGGATCTTGCCCATGTCCAGGTAGGACTCCGCGGCAGTGCTGCCGCCCAGGGAGTAGGCCTCGTCGGCGAGGCGTACGTGCAGGGCGTCCCGGTCGGGGTCGGCATAGACGGCGACCGATGCCAGGCCTTCATCGCGGGCGGCCCGGATGACCCGGACAGCAATTTCGCCGCGGTTGGCGATCAGGATCTTGGTGATGCTGCGGGTGCTGATCTGCGTGGTCTGTGTGGCGTCCTGCGGGTCCTGCGGGGTGGCCTGTGAGGTTTCCTGCAGGCTGCCGGCGGGTGCGGGGTTGAACTGGCTCATTGAATGCACTGGCTCCTTTTGATCTGTTCGGAGCCTAGCGCGATTTTGTGGTTTCCAGCCATATTGCGTGCTGTTTCTGCGTGGGACACCCGCTTTCGTTGTGGGGACCCTACAATCGGCTGCTGTTCGCCGGGTGGGTGGGGCACCGGACTCACGGATGTAAATCCGGGAACGGCGCTTTGTGGATAAGAGCAGGTTATGTGGGAAACGGCAGACGGCCTCGTGCCTGGCGGTACGAATGGGACATGACACGCGCCCAGCCGTTACCCGCAACTCTGCCCGACCCATCGTTCACTGTGGCTCGCGCCCGTGATCTTGGCGTTCGCCGATCCCGGCTTCGAGCGCAGGATCTGCAGACCCCGAGCAGGGAAGTCCGGGTTAGGAGGGGAGCGGGCATGGAGTTGGCGGACCGATGCCGTCCGTACGTTGAGCTGCTTCCGGGCGGATTTCTGTCCCATGGAACGGCCGCTCAACTCCACGGCATGCCGGTGCCACGAGTGATTCAAACGGATTCAACCATTCATATGGCCCGGACACGGCTGTTGGCGGCGCCGAGGAGGAAGGGCATCACCGGGCACCGTCTTGTGGTGACAGACTCCGAGCTGAGCACGGTATCCGGGTTGCCGGCCACGTCCCTGTCCCGGACGCTGCTTGATTTGGCGGCCGTGGTTTCGGTCCAAGACCTGGTTGTTGCCGGTGACTGGATGATCAGCGAACACCGTCGCAATTTTGGCCGGCGAAGAGTTGCGCTGCTGCCTCTTCCGGTGCTTCGCTCCTACCTGGAATCCAAGACGGGGGTTCCCGGTTTGCAAAGGATCCGCGCCGCCGTCGAACTGATGAGGGTGGGCGTGGATTCGCCGCCCGAAACACGGATAAGGCTCCTGCTTTCTCGGGAGGGACTGCCGGAATTCATCCCAGACGTTCCGGTGATGGATGAGACCCGAAACCCGGCGCTATGGGTCGATCTGGGTTGCACGAAGTACCGCACCTGCATCGAGTACGACGGTGAGCACCATCTGAAGCCGGGACAGCAGAGCCGAGACAACCATCGGGACCTGCTCACCCATGAATTGGGTTGGCATCAGGTCAAGCTCAATAAGCATGACGTCGCGCAGGGGCCGCTGTGGGTCGTTGCGAAAGTGCGCCGGGCGTTGGTGAAGGGTGGTTACGTCCCCTGAGTGCGCAGCTTTGGCGGGTTCCAAGACGTGTGGGGCTAACTGGTGCGCAGCTTTGGCGGGTCGGCAGGCGCTGAAGCCGCCAGAGCTGCACACCGGATGCTCGAGATGGAGCCCAACCAGCCACAGCTGCACACAGGATGCTCGGCGCCGGTGGTGAAACGCAGGATCTGCACTTGTGACCCGTCCGCGAGCCGGAAAAGAGGGGGGGCTCGGACTGTCGGGCTGTCGGGCTGTCAGGGGGGATTGTGAAGGTGCCCGTCCTCGCGGGTCCGGCATCGAAAAATGGAAGGTCCCCTGAGTGCGCAGCTTTGGCGGGTTCCAGACGTGTGGGGCTAACTGGTGCGCAGCTCTGGCGGGTTGGCAGGCGCTGAAGCCGCCAGAGCTGCACACAGGATGCTGGAGATCGAGCGTAAGCCGCCAGAGCTGCACACAGGATCAGGAATGAGCCCGTGATCTGCACGAAGGACGGCGAGGACCCGGGATAACCCCGTTATCTGTTCAACGGACCGGCAGGAACCGCCGAAACAGGCAAGGAGCCTACCGGTCCCAGAGGTCCGTGATCTTCACGCCGGCGCTGGCCAGCAGCTCGCGGAGCATCGACACGGACAAGCCGACGACGGCGTGAGGGTCGCCGTCGACCTTCTCGATGAACGCCCCGCCCAGAGAATCGATCGTGAAGGAACCGGCCACCTGCAGCGGTTCGCCGGTGGCGACATACGCGTCGATTTCTTCGTCGGTGAGCTTGGCGAAGTGCACCGAAGCCGAGCTGACGCCGCCGAGCGTGGCGCCCGAGCCGCCGTCGTCGTCGGTGTCCCGGCAGTCCACCAGCCAGTGTCCGGTGTGCAGCACGCCCACCTTGCCGCTCATCCGGCGGATGCGCTCGCGGGCCACTTCGGGTTCCCAGGGCTTGCCGTGGGCTTCGCCCTCGAATTCGAAGACCGAGTCGCAGCCGATCACCAGGGATCCCTCCGCCTCAGGCAATGCGGCAACGGCTTCGGCCTTGGCGCGGGCGAGCAGCAGGGAGGTGTCGTGCGGGTCCGGCGTGCCGTAGCGGGCGGTGACGGCGTCTTCGTCGACGTCGGACACGAGCACGGTGTGGGTGATGCCGGCGTTGGTCAGCAGCTTGGTGCGGGCGGGGGAAGCGGAAGCGAGGATGAGGTTCAGGTCAGTCACCCCTCAAGCCTAGCCGGGCCGGGTGTCCGCGGCCGGAACGCGGAAGGCCGTCCCGGAAATCCGGGACGGCCTTCGCAGCTGCAACAATCAGTGAATCAACGCGCCTGGGCGGTGGCGGGAACCGTGGCCTCGACGGCGTCGGTCACTTCGGCGGCGACCTCGTCGGAGTCATCGGCAAACGGATCACCGTTGCGCTTGGCGTTGTACAGGGGCAGGTCCAGCAGGCCGTTGCGCTTGGCGACGATGGCGGGGACAACGGTCTGCCCGGCCACATTCACGGCGGTGCGGCCCATGTCCAGGATCGGATCGATGGCCAGCAGCAGACCCACGCCGGCCAGCGGCAGGCCCAGGGTGGACAGGGTCAGGGTCAGCATGACGACGGCGCCGGTGGTTCCGGCGGTTGCGGCCGAACCCAGCACGGAAACCAGGGCGATCAGCAGGTAGTCGGTGAAGCCCAGGTCAATGCCGAAGAACTGCGCCACGAAGATGGCGGAGATGGCCGGGTAGATCGAGGCGCAGCCGTCCATCTTGGTGGTGGCGCCCAGCGGAACGGCGAAGGAGGCGTAGGCCCGGGGTACGCCCAGGTTCCGCTCGGTCACACGCTGCGTCAGCGGCAGGGTGCCCACGGAGGAGCGGGAAACGAAGGCCAGCTGGATGGCGGGCCAGGCGCCGGAGAACCACTGGCGGATGGACAGGCCGTGGGCCTTGATGAGCACCGGATAAACCACGAACAGAACAATGGCCAGGCCAACGTAGATGGCAATGGCGAACATGCCCAGCGAGCCGATGGTGTCCCAGCCGTAGGTGGCCACGGCGCGGCCGATCAGGCCCACGGTGCCCAGCGGAGCCAAGCGGATGATCCACCACAGGACCTTCTGGATGACGGCCAGCGCCGAGGCGTTCAGGGCCAGGAACGGGGCGGCCGGCTTGCCGACCTTCAGCGCGGCAATGCCGACGGCGATCGCGATGACCAGCACCTGAAGCACGTTGAAGTTCATGGCGGTGGAGGCAGCGCCGGACTCGGCGATCGAGGTGCTGGCAGTCAGGCCCATGAAGTTCGCGGGAATCAGACCGGTCAGGAAGCCCATCCAGCTTCCGGTGCCGCCCTCGTATTCGGCGGGCGGCTCAGCGTCGGCGTTGGCGCCGGGCTGCATGATCACGCCCAGCGCGATGCCGATCACCACGGCAATGAGTGCCGTAATGGCGAACCAGAGCAGCGTCTGCCAGGCCAGCCGGGCGGCGTTGGACACTTCGCGCAGGTTCGCAATGGAGCTGACGACGGCGGTGAAGATCAGGGGGACGACGGCGGCCTTCAGCAGCGAGACGTAGCTCGTGCCGATGGTGTTCAGCGTGGTCGTCAGCCAGTTGGGCTCACCGTCGCCGACGGTGCCCATGTTCTTGGCCAGCAGGCCCAGCAGCAGGCCCGCGATGAGGGCGATGATGATCTGCGGTCCGAAGGAGGTCATCCATCGGGGCAGCCTGCGGCCGGAGGAAGTCTTGGGGGAGGGGGTCTGTGTGGTCACCTAGAAGATGCTAGTGGGGAGTCTTTATCAGAGAGGATTGCTCGTTGCGAAATGTTACGGCGCAGGATTGGCGCGGTCCGCCCGGAGACAGGGAAAAACCCCCGGGATATGGCGGTGTGCTGCCCATCCCGGAGGTTATTCCGGTTTCTGCTGTGATGAATGTCGCTCTGAAAGAGGCGGGGGTTACGCCTCCAGCAGTGCCCGGCGCAGGGTGTCCAGCCCGACCGACCCTAGTTCCAGGGCCCGGGTGTGGAAGCGCTTCTGGTCGAAGTCATCGCCCTCGCGGGTGCGCACCTCGTCGCGGATCTGCTCCCAGAGCCGCTGGCCCAGCTTGTAGGCCGGAGCCTGTCCGGGCCAGCCCAGGTAGCGGGTGAACTCGAAGTTCAGCTGCCCCTCGGAGATGGCGATGTTCTGTTTGAGGAACTCGTAGCCCTTGTCTGCGGTCCAGGTTCCGGAGCCCCAGCGCTCGGGGATTTCCAGTTCCAGGTGCACGCCGATGTCGAAGACCACGCGGGCGGCCCGCATGCGCTGGGCGTCCAGCATGCCCATCTTGTCCCCGGGATCGCTGAGGTAGCCCAGCTCATCCATGAGCCGCTCGGCGTACAGGGCCCAGCCCTCACCGTGTCCGGAGACCCAGCAGATGTTGCGGCGCCAGTTGTTCAGCAGCCCGCGGGCCGCCGTCGCCGTCGCGATCTGGAGGTGATGGCCCGGCACGCCCTCGTGGTAGACGGTGGTGGTTTCCTTCCACGTGGTGAAGGTGTCCTCACCGGCGGGAACGGACCACCACATGCGGCCCGGGCGGGAAAAGTCGTCGCTGGGACCCGTGTAGTAGATGCCGCCTTCCTGGGTGGGGGCGATCATGCACTCGATCTCGCGCATGGGCCCGTCAATCTGGAAGTGGGTCCCGGCGAGGTCCTCCACAGCGCGGTCCGCCAGGCCCTGCATCCAGGCCTGCAGCTCATCGGTGCCGTGCAGCTGGCGGTCGGGGTCCTCATCCAAGAGGCGCATGGCCTCCTCAACGGTTGCCCCGGGCTTGATCTGTTCCGCGACGGCTTCCTGCTCGGCGATGATGCGGTCCAGTTCGGCGACGCCCCATGCGTAGGTTTCTTCCAGATCCACGGCGGAGCCCAGGAAGCGCCGGGACATCAGCGCGTAGCGATCCCGGCCGACGGCGTCCTTTTCCGGTGCTTTCGGCAGCAGTTCGTTTTCGAGGAACGCGGCCAGGTTGCGGTAGGCGGCGCGGGCGGAGTCGGCACCGGTGCGAAGAGCAGCGGTGAGGCTCTCGGGAAGGTCGCCGCCGTCGGCCAGCGCGGCACCGGTGACGTATTGGTCAAAGAAGCCGCCGTCGTCGGCGTACTTGGCGGTCTGTTCCATGACGATCAGGACCTGGCGGCGGGCCGGCAGCAGGCCGCGCTCGCTTCCGGTGCGCAGGGAGGTGATGTAGCCGGAGACAGCGTCAGCAACGTTGTGCAGGCGGCCGGCAATGTGCTGCCAGTCCTCAACCGTGGCAGCGGGCATGAGGTCGAAGATCGAGCGGATCTCCTGTGCCGGGGACGCGATGTTGTTCAGGTCCGAGAGGTTCCAGCCGGACTCGTGGATTTCCAGTTCCAGGCCCAGGCGCTCATGCATGGCGTCGAGGGTTACCCGGTCAACGTCGTCGCTGGGCTGCAGGCCGTCCAGGCGTTCCAGCGTCTCCCGGATGGCTTCAGCAACGGATTCCAGGCCGGCGGGCGAATAGTCCGCGTACTCGGTTTCGTGGCCGGGGATGCCCAGCGAAGTGGCCAGGGACGGATCCAGCTGCAGCAGCGTCTCAGTGAACGCATCGGCAACGGCGTCGATGGCGGTCGGCTGGCGGTTATGCGAGCCAGCGAAGGACAGGGGATCTGATGAAGGAGTCTGTTGGGTCACATCTGAAGCCTAACCGGTCCCTCGGACATCCCCGGATGAATGAAATCACAACGTAACGCAAACAGTTGCCCCGCGAGCCGCCGGCTAGCGGAAGCTGCGACGCCAGGAACCCGGGCCGGGCTTGGGTGCCAGGCTCAGCATCCGACGCCGGTGCCACGTGCGGCGGGCGGATTCCGGCGCGGGGCGGGACGCGCCGTCGTCGGCGCTCAGGCCCATCACGACGGCGGCCAGCGCCGCGAGTTCCTCCTCGGACGGGTTTCCCGCCAGCACGGAGAACAGGGGAGGCTGCGGCGGTGCGCTCAGCGGTTCCCGGCCCCAGGTGGTGTCAGGCATGTCCCAGGCGGTCACAGCGGGATGTTCCCGTGCTTCTTGGCGGGCAGCGACGCGCGCTTGTCCCGCAGGGCGCGCAGCCCGCGGATCAGCTGAAGGCGGGTCTCGGAAGGCGCGACGACGGCGTCAACGTACCCGAGCTCGGCGGCCTGGTACGGGTTGAGCAGTTCATCTTCATACTGGGTGATGTAATCCGCGCGTGCCTGCTCAACGCTTTCACCGGCGTCGGCCGCCTGCTTGAGCTGGCCGCGGTAGAGGATGTTCACCGCACCCTGGGCGCCCATGACGCCAATCTGGGCCGTGGGCCAGGCGAGGTTCAGGTCCGCGCCGAGCTTCTTGGAGCCCATCACGATGTACGCGCCGCCGTACGCCTTGCGGGTGATGACAGTGAGTTTGGGAACCGTAGCCTCGGCGTAGGCGTAGAGCAGCTTGGCGCCGCGGCGGATGATGCCCTGGAACTCCTGGTCCTTGCCCGGCAGGAAGCCCGGAACGTCCACGAAGGTGAGGATGGGGATGTTGAAGGCGTCGCAGTGGCGGACAAACCGGGCGGCCTTTTCGGAGGCTGCGATGTCCAGGGTGCCGGCGAACTGCATCGGCTGATTCGCCACGATGCCCACTGTGTGTCCTTCGACCCGGCCGTAGCCGATCATCACGTTGGGCGCGTAGAGGGCCTGCATCTCCAGGAAGTGGCCGTCGTCGAGCACCTGCTCAATGACGGCGCGCATGTCGTAGGGCTGGTTGGCGGAATCGGGGATCAGCTCATCCAGGGCAAGATCGCCGTCGTTCAGTTCCATGTCCGAAGCGAACGCTGCCAGCGGAGCCTCGGCAAGGTTGTTGGACGGCAGGAAGTCCAGCAGTTCGCGGACAAACTCGATGGCGTCCTCTTCGTCGGAGGCCAGGTACGCGGAGGTGCCGGTGTTCGCGTTGTGCTGCCGGGCGCCGCCGAGGGTTTCCATATCCACGTCCTCGCCGGTGACGGTCTTGATGACGTCCGGCCCGGTGATGAACATGTGGCTGGTCTTGTCCACCATGACCACAAAGTCGGTCAGTGCGGGGGAGTACGCGGCGCCGCCGGCGGAGGGGCCCATGATGAGGGAGATCTGCGGGACCACGCCGGAGGCATGGACGTTGTTGCGGAAGATGTCAGCGAACATGGCCAGCGAGGCAACGCCCTCCTGGATGCGGGCACCGCCGCCGTCCAGGATGCCGACGACGGGGCAGCCGTTGCGCAGCGCGTGTTCCTGGACCTTGACGATCTTCTCGCCGTTGACCTGGCTCAGCGATCCGCCGTACACGGTGAAGTCCTGGCTGTAGACGGCGATGGGCCGGCCGTCCACGGTGGCGTAACCCGACACCAGGCCGTCGCCCAGCGGCTTCTTCTTTTCCATGCCGAACGCGGTGGACCGGTGCACGGCGAGGGCATCGAATTCGACGAAGGACCCGGCATCAACGAGCATTTCGATGCGCTCGCGGGCGGTGTGTTTGCCCCTGGCGTGCTGCTTCTCGACGGCGGCCGGACCGGACGGCATTTCAGCCTGCGCCTGGCGGCGGCGGTACTCAGCGATCTTGCCGGCTGTGGTCTGCAGATCAAGGTCCTGGTCGATGCTCATCTGGTCTCCGGAATGCTGAGTGGTTGGGGCGTGTGCCGTGCGGTCTGGGTGCGGCAATTCTGCGTTAAGTAGGAAGTGCACAACGCGCACGGCGATTTATCCAGTCTAGTGAGGTCATTCACCGGCCCCCGGTGTAGGGATCCTACAATTTCGCGCCGCTGCCCTTGGCCTGGTGTCCGCGGGGCGGGCGTCTCTTGTTCGTCCTCTGATGACGGTGCAGCCGTAACAGTAGGGGCGCTGTGAAAGGATTTCTCCCGACCTGCAGGGGTTGCCGGTCCACTGGGGGAGGTGCTGGACGCCGTGATGGAAACGGACTTATGGGTGGTGCTGCAGACAACTGCTTTGGTGACTGCTGCTTTTGGTGTCTGGATCCTGGCGCGGGCCTGCTGGGACTACGCCGGGGTTCCGGCGGTCCGGGATGCTTATCTGGAGCTTGTCGCTGCCCGGATGCAGGAGCTTGGCTGGGGGACGGTGCCGGGGGAGCGCTCTTCGGGAGGGCATGGGAATCCGGCGGACGGGGCGGAAAACCCTGCCGGAGCCGGAGCCGGAGCCGGAGCCGGCGTCCTCGGTGGCAGGGGCAGAGGGTTTGCTCGGGCCGCTTGGTCTGTGCGTTCTGCGGCCGCCCGCGGTGGCACAGTGCCGGGCGGCCGTAAGCTGCGCGGCGGTCCAGCCGCACCGGCGGGCGGCCGTAAGCTGCGCGGCGGTCCAGCCGCACCGGCGGGCGGCCGTCCCGTCCGCCGTCGGGATGCCGAATTTCTCCGGCGAACCCGGCGCGCCCCCCTTTCCCGGCCGCTTGAATCCGAACGCGCGGCGTCGCAGAAGGCGCTGCTGCAGCTGATTAACCGGCCGGCTCTTTCGGCTGCACGGCGGATACCGGCAGCCGACCTGCTGCCGGAGTTGGCCCAAACGGTGGCCGCCGCAAACACCCTCCAGGATTTGGCCCGCACCGAGCGGTTGCAGGGGGCAGCCGTCCGGTGTCTCATCCGTCGGGAGGTCCCCCGCCGTTTCCGTGCTGTCTTTCTCCCGGGTATGGCCCGGTATCTGGATTTCGTGGGTCGGGGAAGTTCGCTCGGATTGGCTCTTGGTGTCCTGCTGGGCGGCGGATTGACCGGCAACGCGGATTTGGTCGGCGCATTGACCGCAGTGTGTGGCGTGGCTGGAGCAATTTTCTTTACTTTGACGGTCATCCGCTGCGAGTCTCGTTCCTGGCCCGTCGGCGAAACCGGCGTGTGGCTGCGCCTTGCCCGCAGGTATCCGCAGCCCTATTTCTTGCTGAGGCTGACGTTGACGACGGTGGTGGTGCTGTTTGCCCTGCACCTCGTCCAGGGGTGATTCCGAGCTACGAACGAGTGTTCATGGATGCCGTGTTCAGGCATCGCGGCGGGGTGGAGGTCCTTGCCGGCCGGAGTTGATGTCCGATCACCTGAGTTCAGGATCCTTCGTGCAGATGACGGGCGTAACCGGGTGTTGCTGGGACCTTTCGTGCAGTGATGGGCCTAAAGCAGGGTTTTTGGCCGATATGAGCCCGGACGTCAAAGGCTTTTCCCCTCGGCGGGTCACCGTGTGTGCAGATACGGCGGCCAACCTGGATTGTGTGTGCAGATAAGGTGACATGTCCGCGCCGGAGCCCGCCAGATCTGCACACAGGATGCTGGCCTATCGGTGGGACCCGCCAGATCTGCACACTGGATGCTGGCCTATCGGCGGAGCCCGCCAGAGCTGCACACAGGTCCCCAGCAGGGGCGGACTGGTGCCGGAGTCCGCAGAACCGACGCCGCCAGGCACGCCAACAACGGATGTTACTGGTGAGTAACATATTTCCGCAGGGTGTATTACCCTGTCCGTATGACCTCGAACACACCCTTCGTGAACACGCGCTCGCTGTCCGGGCGCACCATCCTGATGTCCGGCGGCAGCCGCGGCATCGGCCTGGCCATAGCCCTGCGCGCAGCGGCCGACGGCGCCAACATTGCCATCATGGCCAAAACGGCCGAGCCGCATCCGAAGCTGCAGGGCACCGTCTACACCGCTGCCGAGCAGCTGCAGGCGGCCGGCGGCAAGGCCCTGCCGATCATCGGCGACGTGCGCAACGACGATGACGTCGCCCGCGCCGTGGCCGAAACGGTGGAGACCTTCGGCGGCATCGACATCGTGGTCAACAACGCCTCCGCCATCGACCTGCGCTCCACCGACGATGTCACCATGAAAAGCTATGACCTGATGGCCGACATCAACACCCGCGGCACGTTCATGCTCTCCAAGTTCTCACTGGACGCCCTGCGCCGCTCGGAGAACCCCCACATCCTCACGCTCTCCCCGCCGCTGAATCTGGACCCGAAGTGGGCCGGATCCTATCTCGCCTACACGATGGCCAAGTACGGCATGTCCCTGACCACACTCGGCCTCGCGGAGGAACTCAAGGACGACGGCGTCGCGGTGAACTCGCTCTGGCCGGTCACCGCCATTGACACCGCCGCCATCCGCAACCTCGGCGGCGAGACCATGGCGGCGGCATCGCGCAGCTCCGACATCATGGCCGACGCAGCCCACGCCGTGCTGACCCGGCCCAGCCGCGAAGCCACCGGCAACTTCTACACGGATGAGCAGGTGCTGCGCGAAGAGGGCATCACCGATTTCCGTCCGTATTCACTCGGCGCGCCCGAGGACAAGCTGATGCAGGACTTCTTCCTCTAGGCTCCGAACCCTGCGGCCGGATCCGGCCGCAGGGCAATGCCGGCGGGCCCGCGTAAGATCGAAGGCATGCAATTGCGTTACTCCAGCATGGAAAGACCCGGGCTCGACCAGGAGCGGCTCCGGGCTGCCCTCGTGGCGCCGCAGGGACCCCTGGCCCAGCTGGATGTTGTCTCTGAAACCGGCTCCACGAACACGGACTTGGCGGACCATGCCCGGCTCCGCCCGTCGGAGGTGCCGGATCTTTCCGTCCTGACCGCGGAGATGCAGACGGCCGGCAAGGGGAGGCTGGGCCGGACCTGGATTGCTCCGCCGCGCTCATCGCTGTTTGTCAGTGTCCTGCTCCGTCCGGTCAATGCCGACGGCCGGCCGCTGCCCACGCAGTCCTACGGATGGCTGTCCCTGCTCGCGGCTCTGGCACTGGCCGAGTCCGTGGCCCGGCGCACCGGCGTCGAGGCCCGGCTGAAGTGGCCCAACGATGTCATGGTGGACGGGCGGAAACTCGCCGGTGTCCTGGCCCAGCTGGTGATGGACTCTTCCGGTGCCCCGCCCGCCGTCGTGGTGGGCGCCGGCATGAATGTCTCCCTCACTGACGAGGATCTTCCCGTGCCCACAGCGACGTCGCTGCTGATGGAGTATGCCTCCACCACGGACCGCAATATCCTGCTGGAGGATTACGTGCGGGAGCTGGCGGACAAATACGCCCAGTTCCGCGCGGTCGACGGCGATGCCTCCGCTCCGTGGGCTGACGGGACTTCGCTGCTGGAAAAGATCACTGCTCGGATGGCGACTCTGGGGCAGGAGGTCCGTGCCGAACTTCCCGGCGGCAAGTCCCTGACGGGACGCGCCGTGGCCCTGGACGCGTACGGATCGCTGATTCTGGTGGACGGAGCCGGTGAGCGGCATGCTGTCGTTGCCGGCGACGTGGTGCACCTGCGCGCCGTTCAGGCGTGAGTATCCGGCTGACACTGGCGCCGGGGGAGCGGATCATTGTGGCCAGCAGGCCGCATGCCCGCCAGCTGGTCTGGCCCGTGCTCTTCGCCGTCGTGGTGTGCGCTGCGGCGGGTTTCGGCTGCGGCTACCTTGACCGGGATGCCCTGCCCGGGCAGGTTGCTGACTGGCGCGGCTACCTGCAGTCCGCCGTCGTCGTAGTTGCCGCGGTCCTGCTGGCGCGGTTCAGCGTCCCGCCGGTGCTGCGCTGGGCGTTTTCGAGGTACATCGTGACCAGCCAGCGGCTGATCCACCGGCAGGGCGTGCTGCGCCGGCGCGAGCGTGAACTGGCGCTCGCCTCGGTATTTCAGCTGGAGGCCTGGCAGACCGTTGCGGACCGCATGCAGCGATCCGGAACGCTGGTGGCGGATGTCGGCTACGGCCAGACGGTGCATTACGAACACGTTCCCGAGGTGCATAAATTCAAGGCCATCGTGCTGGCAGCCATAGGCCAGCTGCCGATGACCGCCATGTTTGATGGTGTAGATATTGAAGGAGATGGGGACTACGACTACGAAGGGAGGGGCGATGAGTGAGGAAGGCCGCGACGCCGGAGCAGATCCCGAGCCGATGACCCTGTCCATGCCCGCTGTCCGACCCCGCATCCGTCCCGCGGACTCGGCGACTCCGCCCGCGGACCCGGCAGCCAACCCGGCAGGCAATCCGGCAGGAGAACCGGATGCGGAGTCCGGACCCGCCGAGGCCGCGCGCCCGGCGGATTCCGCTGAAATCGACCGCGAGGACGTGCGCAAGCTGGAAGCGCAGCTGATCGGCGGCCCGCGAACCCTCAAGCGGCGCGAGGCTGCCGCGGAAGCCGGCGTCTCGCTGCTGTCCGCCCGCAAGCTGTGGCGTGCAATGGGCTTCCCCAACCTCGACGACGACGCCGTGTTCTTCACGGAACGTGACCGCGAGGCGCTGACCACCGTCATCGAACTCGTCCGTGACGAGCAGCTCACCGAAGACGCTGCCATTTCGATCATGCGCTCCATCGGCCAAATGACGGACCGCATGGTGGTGTGGCAGATTGAGGCGCTGGTAGAGGAAATGGTGGTCCAGCGCGGCATCCCCGACGCCGAGGCGCGCAAAGCCCTGGTGGCCGCCCTGCCGGCACTGATCGAGCCGCTGGAAAAGACCATGGTTTACGCCTGGAAGCGGCAGATGAACTCGGCCGTGCAGCGCCTGGCCCTGCGCGCCGAAGCCGGACTGGCCAGCCATGACGGCTCGATGTCCGACGACAATCCGCTGCCGCTGGCCCGCGCGGTGGGCTTCGCGGACCTGGTGTCCTATACGTCCCTGTCCCGGCAGATGAATGAAAAGACGCTCGCCCAGATGGTCCAGCGCTTTGAGCATAAATGCGCCGAGATTATTTCGGTGGGCGGCGGACGGCTCGTGAAGACCATCGGCGACGAAGTGCTCTTCAACGCGGAAACCCCTGAAGCCGGAGCCGAGATTTCCCTGGCGCTGGCCAAGGCCTTCACCGAGGACGACCTGCTGCCGGCCGCGCGCGTGTCCCTGGTGTGGGGGAGGGTGCTGTCCCGGCTGGGCGACATTTACGGCCCCACCGTGAACCTGGCGTCGCGCCTTACCTCGCTGGCTGAGCCCGGAACGGTGCTGACGGATGCCTCCACCGCTGCCGCACTGCGCAACAATGAACGGTTTGTGCTCATTCCGCACCAGCCCCGCAACGTGCGCGGATTCGGCGAAATCCACCCGGTGACGCTCGCCCGCGGCACCGGCCCCGGGCTGGTCCTGGACTAGCCTGTACCCGGGTGCTGCACCGGAAAAGTCGCTGTTTCAGCGGTGACGGCACGGAGCATTGCCAGCCGGCATGGGGCGGACCCCCAGCAGATTCCGCTAGGGTAACCATGAGAAGGCGTAATTTGTGTCACTGCTGTGGTCCACACAGCGGGCAGCTTCCGGATAGGGCGTGAATGAACTCCGACGAAACGACATCCCCGGGTTTGGAACTCCGTGCAGTCTTTGGCTATGCCTCAGACCGCGGGCTGCGCCGGGAACAGAACGAGGATTCGCTGATTGCCGCGGACCCGGTGTTCGCCGTGGCCGACGGCATGGGCGGACACGAAGCCGGGGAAGTGGCCAGCAGCATCTGCGTCCGCACCCTGGGTGACGCGCCGTTTGTCGGTGAGCACCTGCCGGAAGTGGGCCCCGACGAACTGACTGCGCTTCTGCGGGAAGCCGATTCTCGAATCCGCGAGGCCACCGGGGGCCGTGCCGGCACCACGCTGACCGGAGCAGTCCTTGTGTCCGGGGCCGGAATCCCGTGTTGGCTGGTATTCAATGTGGGAGACTCCCGCACCTACCGGTTGACGGGCGGGCAGCTGCAACAGATCACCGTGGATCACAGCGAGGTCCAGGAGCTGGTCGACATGGGCCAGATTACGCCTGATGAAGCCCTCGTCCACCCGCGCCGCCACGTCGTGACCCGCGCCCTCGGAACAGGCACCGACACGGAGGCCGACTACTGGCTGATTCCGGTTGAGCCGGGAGACCGCCTGCTGGTCTGCTCCGACGGATTGACCGGGGAGGTCAGCGACGGACAGCTGCAGCAGATTCTGTCCACAGTGGCCAACCCGCAGGACGCGTGCGCCTCCATGGTGCAGGCAGCGCTGCGGTCCGGCGGGCGGGACAACATTACGGTCCTGGTGGTGGATATCGAAGCGGCAGACGACGGCAGCGAACCGGTGGCCGCAGGCGTTCCCGGTGCGGAACCGCAGCCGGCCGCCGTGCACCCCGAGCAGTAACGGTCCTCAGCCCGGAACCCGGCTGGTGTCCTCGTTCAAGAAGAGCTGAAGCACCTGGACGGGTCTGCCGGGCTGAATCAGCTGCGCGCGGCCCGGCGGAAGGGTCCGGGCGCGCACCCCGTTGATCAGGCTTCCTTCCGCGCGGTCGCCGGAGAGGATCAGCGCGGCGCTGCCTGAATCGCGCAGGGAAGTGAAGAAGGGTTCATACATTCCCCGGCTCGCCCCGCGCACCCGCCGCGACAGGACGGCGTGCAAGCCAATTTCAGGTGCCAGCGGCAGATACGGGGTCAGCCGGCTCAGCGGCGAGGAACCGCCCGCGGTCAGGACATCGTAGTCATCGATGACCAGGACGATGCGCGGCAGCCCTGCCAGCTCCGCCGGGGCAGCCGAGATCCGCTTCTCCAATTCACCGGCGACGGCGGCGGCGAGCTGCTCCGCCAGAGCTGCACTGGTGGCATAGCCGCCCAGCGATTCGGCGGGCACCTCTGACGCCAGGCTGCGGCGGGGATCGAAGACCGCGAACACGATGTTCTCCGGCAGATGCTGGCCGGTCAGCCTGCGGATGACTGACCGCAGGACGTTGGTCTTGCCGGAGCCGTCATCACCCATGATCAGCAAATGCCGTTCCCTGCCGTGCAGGTCAAGGATCTCGGCACCCAGATCTGTCTCCCGAAGGCCCAGCGGCACCGCTGCCGCTGCTTCAGGAGTGGGGAGAGTATCGGCGGCGACGATGCCGGGAAGAATCCGGACCTGCATGGCACGCTCCCGGGTGGCAGCCGCAACCGCCGTCACCAGATCCTGCAGCCCGGAGGCGGCGGACCCGTCGTCGCTCCCGGCATCGATGCGCGGCAGGGCAAAGTGCCCCTGAAGTTTCCGGTCCGTCAATGCCCGGCCGGGGCTTCCCGGGCTCACCGCTTCAGCCAGCTTGCGCCCGTGGGCGGATTCCCCCGGGTCGGCCAGGCGCATTTCAATCCGGTTGCCAAAGAAGCTCTGCTGCGAGATTCGTATCTCGTTCATCCGCGAACAGGTGGCGATCACATGGATGCCGTAACCGGCGCCCCTGCTGATTAGCGTATGGACCGCCTTTTCGATGTCCTCGAATTCGTCGCTGAGCTGTCCGTAGCCGTCCAGGACCAAGACGATGTCGGCGCTGGGCAGTTCCGGGATCCCGCCGTCGGCACACCGCCGGCGAAGTGTCGGCAGCGAGTCCACCTGGTACTTCTCAAACAGGTGTTCCCGGTGGGCAAGCATGGCCAGCAGTTCATCCACCGTGCGGCGGATGACCTCCCGGTTGGTGCGGACCGCCATCCCGCCCACGTGGGGGAGCCCCTCCAGCGGCAGCAGGGCGCTGCCGAGCAGGTCAATGCCGTAAATACCCACCTCGGCTGGACTGTGAGTCAGGGACAGGGCAGCGACAATGGTGCGCAGCGCGGTGCTCTTTCCCGTTTGCGGACCGCCCACGATGGCTGCGTTGCCGCCGTTGGCGGCCAGATCCAGCTCCCACACGCCCTGCCACTGTTTGGCAGGGTCGTCGAGCAGCCCCACCGGTATGCGCAGGGATCCGCCGCTGGCCAGGCGCAGTCCCTTTTCGGAGGAAAGCCCGCCGGCGGCGTGGTCCAGGGCGATTCCGCGGGGCAGCGGCGGCAGCCAGATGGGGTCCACGGCCCGGGGGAACGTGGAAAGGGTGTCCATGAGCGCGGACAGCACGGTGGGTCCGGTGGTGCGTTTGGAGGACGACGTCGATGCCGGGCGCGCCGCATCCGCCGCCGGCGGCGCCTGGAGCGACGCGGCATACCGGGGAACCGGCAGGACCCGGGGCGGGAGGCCGGCGTCGTCGGGCCCGCTGTCCTGCTGCGCGGCTTCCAGGGGACCGGACACATATCCGGCCTTGAACCGGGTGTAGGTGGTGGTGTCTACCTTCAGATATCCGAAGCCGGGCACCGGAGGCAGGTGGAAGGCATCGGGCGTGTCCAGTACCGTGCGCGATTCTCCCTCGGAGAGTGTCCGCAGCCCGATCCGGTACGAGAGGTAGGTGTCCAGGCCGCGGAGTTTCCCGGCCTCGATCCGCTGGCTGGAGAGCAGCAGGTGCACCCCGATGGAGCGGCCGATGCGGCCGATGGACAGGAACAGTTCAATAAAATCCGGCCGGGCGGTGAGCAGCTCCCCGAATTCGTCGATGATGACCACCAGGTGCGGCAGCGGGGCCGGTTCCCGTCCCTGCAGCTTCAGTTCCTGCCGATACAACTGATAGTCGGTGATGTTGGCGAGGTTGCCGGCTGCCTTGAGGACTTCCTGCCGGCGCTGGATTTCCCCCGCCAGGCTGGCGTACACGCGCTCAATCAGGCTGACGTCGTCGGAGAGGTTGGTAATGACTCCGGCCACCTGGGGTGCACCGGCGAACGGGGCAAACGTGGCCCCGCCTTTGTAGTCGACGAGCACCATGGCCAGGACCTCGGGCGAGTGGGTCGCCAGCAGGCCCACTACCATGCTGCGCAGCATTTCGGACTTGCCGGAACCTGTGGCTCCGACACACAGGCCGTGCGGACCGTGGCCGAACTGTGCGGATTCCTTCAGATCCAGCAGGGCCGGCCTGCCGCGGTCATCCGGTCCCAGCGGAACCCGCAGGAAGTCCACCTCGCCGCGGGGCTTCCACAACCGCCGGATGTCCGCTTCATCCAGGCGCGGTGAGAGTCCCAGCATTTCCAGGAATCCCTGCGCCGTTTCGCTGCTGTCATGCTCCAAGGAGTCCGGCGACAGCCGCAGCGGTGCCAGTTCCCGTGCCAGGGCCTCCGCCAGGGGCAGCGGAAGATCGTCCAGCGTGCCCCGTTCGACGGCGGGAAGCACCGCATTGTCCCGGTAGTTTTCCACGATGAAGGACCCCTCCGCCCCGCTCCGGTCCTCGCTGATCCGCACGGCGACCTCGCCGGGCTCCTGATGGCGCTCCGCGACCAGGAAGAGCGTCGTGATGCCCAGGGAACCGGTTGAGGCCTCCTGGTCCGGCACCTGAAGTTCGGCCGGGAGCTGGCCGTAGGAGTCGCTGAGCACCAGGAGCCGGGGCAGCGCCGTGCCCACAGAGCCGCGCAGGAAGTTCTTGCGCGATTCAGCAGCCAGGGTGGAACGCCGGTGCAGGTCCTCACTGAGGACCTCGCTTAAAGCATCCGCCGTGGGGGCGAGCCGGCGGACCGGCCCGGTGGCATGAGTGGAACCCTGGTCCGCCAGGTGGGGAAGCCAGGTGGCCCACTCCCAATCGTCCCGCCGCCCCGCTGGAGCGATGAGGGCGAGGTGCAGGTCTTCGGGTGAATGGAACGCCGCACCTTCCGTGAGCAGGAGCCGGGCCACCCGCGTCACGAAGCCGCGGGACCCCACCACTGAGACGTTGCCGGCGCAGTCCAGCGGCACGGTCAGCGGCAGTTCGGGGCTGGATTCGTAGCGTTGCTTGAGGATTTCCACTTCGGTGGTCATGAAAGTGTCGGTCTGGGCCAGAGCCGAGCCGGCGCTTTGAATAATGACGTCACGGTTGCGGCGGGATCCCGTGCCGATCCGCACCCGCAGGAAATCCTCGTTGTGGCGGCGGCGCTCCCAGATCCGTTTGGTGTCCCGGATGATGTCGAACAGGGCGTCAGGGGGCGGGCTGGAGATCCGGGCAACGGTAAGTGCGGCTTGTTCATCAGTGCGCAGGGTGGTGCGTGAACGTTCCAGATACTCCAAATAGTTCTCCCGCTGTTCCCGGCGCTGTTTTCCCTGCCGGCCGCGCTGGCTGAGCATCATGAGGACAGACGCAATGATCGTGACGATCATCATCAGGGCTCCCACGGCTGCCAGAGGCGACCCGCGGAAAAGCATCATGACGGTCATCGAGACGCCTGCGCCCAGCAACGGGACCAGGGACATCATGTTCATGCCGCTCCTGCCCCCTTCAACGGGAGGCGGGGCGTCGAGGGTGAAAGCTTCCATGGTGCGTGCCGGGGCGGTGGTCCGCGCGGGCCGGTGCAGGATCCTGGTGCTCATGACGGAATGTTCCTTGCCGGGGCGGTGTGGACGGAGACGGCGGTGGACAGGACGCGCGATGCCAGGGAAACCGCTTCAAGGCGGGTGCGGCGGGCGAGCAGGGAGGGAATCGCTTCGACCCCTGCCGCGAGGTGCCGGTCATACCCCAGATGCAAGGCATCGACGCCGGCACGGCGAAGGCTTCCGGCCTGCCGCGACGCGGACAACGCGGCGTCCTTGGCGCACTGGACCACCAGCACGAGCAGGGGAACGGAGCCAAGCAGGGGATCCCGGCGCCAGGCGGCGGCGTATTCGACGGCGTCCTCGAACCCGGAAGCGGTGGCCGGGGTGACGAACACGGCCAGGTGGGAGTTTCCCACGGCCCACCGGGCTTCCGGCGCCCCGAGCCCGGGGCTGCAGTCGAACACAGCGATGGGGCAGAAGCGGGAGACAATCCGGGACAGCAGCAGCCGGTTGCTGCCGGCCACGCCGTTGGCCCCGCTGCCGTCCAAAACGCTGTCGACACTGTCCGGAGGACGTCCGGTGACGGGGCCGGCGGGCGTCCATGCCGGTGCCGGTGCCGGTGCCGGTGTCATCGTCCCGACCCCGACCCCAGTCCCGACCCCGACCCCAGTCGCGGGGCTGCCCGCTGCCGGACCCCAAGGATCGGCAGCGCCCCGGGCATGAGGGCGACGCCGGCCGGTGACCAGAAGGTTGGCCGGCCCCGCAACCGCCAGCAGGCCCGCCAGTTGCTGCAGCGACGCAGGAGGCTCAAATTCGAGCCGGGCAGCAACGGCGTCCAGAGCGGGCGCGTCCGGCACGCCCAGACGGAGCCCGAGCGTTCCCGCTTCCGGTGCAAGGTCCACGGCGGCAACGGCGTCGGCGCGCATGGCGGCGTAGATCCTGGCCAGCAGCGCGGCCACCGTGGTTCTGCCCGACCCGCCCCGCGAGCCCACCACGGCGATGCGGCGGCCCGTCGTAACCGGCAGCTGGGTTCCGGCCGCAGCTTCCGCCAGAAGGCGGGGATAGTCATCGCCGCGGAAGAGGTCGGCGGAACCGCCCAGCACCCGGCGCAGGACGGACTCTGCCGGGAGGGGCTGGTTCATGAAAAGCTCCCTGCCAGCTGCCCGAACAAACCGAACATTCCTGCCGCCAGCGGGACGGATGCCAGGATCGCCGCAGTTTCCAGGCGCTTGGCCAGCAGGCGGAACCATGCCTGCGTGTGGTCGGGGAACGTGGTCATCAGGGAGACGGCGGCGGCTGCTGCAATCAGGAGCACGCCGAGCCCCACCGCCCAGGGAAGATCGGCCAGGATTCGCAGGCCGGCCGGCACTGCTGCGCCCAGCCCGACGGCGACGGTGAGGTAAAGCGCGAATCGCTGCGTCGCCAGGGGAAAGGAGCGGGTGCGCAGGAACACCGCCAGGGTAAGGGCCAGCAGCAGCGGAAGCGTCCACTTCTGCTGTGCAGTGTCCGTGCCCAGCAGCCACAGGCCCGGAGCGATGCACACCGCCGTAATGACTGTTCCCAGGGCCAGCCCTCGGTGGGCGGCGGCCACCGCATCCATGGCGTCAGTGCGCGCGATGGAACCGCCCTTGGCCCGCTGGTCATCCAGCGTGGCCAGTCCGGAGGACACCAGTGCCAGTTTGGGCAACAGCCCCAGGAACACGGTGCCCGCCAGCGCCGCCAGGGCCGCGGTCCGCACGGCATCCCCGGTAACGGCACCGGCGGCGGTCCACACCCCGGCGGCCACCGCCAGCGTTGCCGCACCGCTGAAAAGGGCGCGGGGCTGGGCGGAGATGGTTCCCAGAGCTGCCAGCGCCAAGACTGACAAGACGGCCAGGAGCAGGGCCGCGGCGGGAAGACGGTCCCGGGCGCCGTCGTACACATGGAGTGCGCCGCCCAGCCCCGTGAGCCATCCGATCCCGATCAGCGTGGGTCCCAGGGCACTGCGCCGGGGCAGCCGCCCGGCGGCTGCGCCGGCGGCCAGCCCCAGCAGCGACAGGGACGGCAGCAGCCACCAGGCCGTGTTCGGCGCCAGCGCGGCCAGGAGAATCTCAGCGCCGACCCAAATGCCCGCTGCCATGAACAGCCCGGCGGTGAGGGCACTGAAACCGCGGTTCCACTGTCCGCCGACCGCACTGGTTTCACTCACCACCAGATCCGTGACGTCATAGACGACGGCGGCGGGCGGAGCTTCGGCGGCATTGCACAGCAACAGTGAGGAGCCGTCCAGGATCCGGGCCTGGTCCAGGGACTGGCCGGCCTGGAGCTCCGTGCCGTCAGCGGCAACGAGCACCTTGGCTGCCACCTGTCCGGCGGGGGCATCATCCAGCAGGTTCAGGACCTGGGGGAGCAGCAGCCCCACCGGCTGATCGGAGGGCAGGAGCAAATCCACGTGTTTCCGCGAGCCAATCAGAGTGACGCGGGTAAAGGTGTGAGCCATAGCGCTCAGACCCCGAACCGGTGGTATTCGGGAAACGGCTGGGACAGGGCATTCTGCTGGCGTTGCAGTTGGTCCTCCTGCTTGGCACGGTTTTCGGCAAGCAGGTTGCTGACAAAGGAATACCCCACACAGGCCGCGGCAATGACAGTGGCCGCGGCGACGCTGAGGAGAAACAGCCTGACGCTGTCCATCCACCGGCGCTCATTCGGGTTCTCCCCGAAGAGCAGCGCCGTCAGCAGCCGCTGCCGGCGCACGGTGACGGACTCGATGAGCTGATTGTCGTAGTCGCTGGCCATGAAGGTCCCCTCGCCCTTTTGGACACGTTGGCTACATCCTTGCACCGCGGCGGGAATCTCGGGGCTGAAGCGGCGAAGCTGGGGACAACCCTGTGGACGTCGGCCGAAGACTAACGTTGTGCAATCCTGTGCCCGGTGCTAAGTCTTGTTGGACTATCCCGCACCGAAGGAGATCTCATGAGCACCAACCCCGGCCCTGAAGAGCGCAACCTCAGCGAATGGAGCCGCCGCCTGACGCAGGCGCTGCAAATCCTGGACCTGGAAGTGGATCACAAAATGCTGGTGGATCTGGCCGAGGAATCGTCGGAGAACGTGGGCCCGCACGCCGGTCTCATCAGCACCTTCCTCGTGGGATACGCCGCAGGCCTGTCCAAGACCAGCGGTCGAAAGGCAGCGGAGGAAGCAGTCCAAACAGCCGCTGACACTGCCTTCCAGCTCGCGGCCACAGGTTTGGAAGGGCCGGACGGGCAGGGATGGAAGGACTCCGCCCAGTAACAGGCGGGAAGAGGAAAAGGCGGGAGCTTCTCCGATGGAGGAGCTCCCGCCTTTTTGTCGGAGCGGTTCCGGACGTGGTCCGAAGACCGGTGGTTTAGGCCGGAGCCCGGGTCTTGAAGTCTTCGACCTGCTCGTGTGCCGGGTCGAGGTTGGGCTCAACACGCACCAGGACGGTCTTGGACACGGGTGTGTTGCTGCCTTCGGCCACATGGTCCATGGGGACCAGGACGTTGGCTTCGGGGTAGTAGGCGGCGACGCAGCCCTGGGGCGTGGGGTACGAGACCACACGGAACTTCCGCAGGACCCGCTCCACGCCGTCGTGATGCACTCCATGGATATCGACGTACTGGCCGTCCGCCAAGCCAAGGTCCGTGATGTCCTGAGCGTTCATGAACAGCACATGCCGGCCGCCGCGGATGCCCCGGTAACGGTCATTGTGCCCGTAGATGGTGGTGTTCCACTGATCATGGGAGCGCAGTGACTGCAGGATCAGCGTGCCCTCGGGACGTTCAACGGCCAGGAGGTCGTTGACCGTGAGGACCGCTTTGCCGGTGGGCGTGTGGAAGGTGCGTGAGTCCCTCGGACCGTTGGGCAGAACGAAGCCGCCGTCGTGGCGGATCCGCTCGTTGTAGTTGTCACAGCCCTCGACGACACGGCCGATGTGATCACGGATCAGGTCGTAGTTCTTCTCGTACCCGGCCCAGTCGGCATCGATCCGATCACCGACCACCAGCGCCCCCAGGCGGGAAACGATGGCAGGTTCGGAGAGCAGGTTGTCCGACACCGGGGACAGGTTGCCCCGTGAAGCGTGCACCACGCACACGGTGTCCTCCACCGACACGAACTGCGGGCCGCTTTCCTGGATGTCCAGTTCCGTACGTCCCTTGGTGGGCAGGATGAGCGCTTCCTCGCCGGTAATCAGATGGGAGCGGTTCAGCTTGATGGAGATCTGCACCGTCATCTCGGTCTTCTGCATGGCAGCCTCGGCAAATTGCGTGTCGGAGATTGCCGAGATGAGGTTTCCGCCCAGGGCCACGAAGACCTTGATGTGTCCCTCCTGCATCTTGTAGAAAGTTTCGACGGCGTCCACACCATGGTCGCGCGGAGGATCGAAGTTGAACTCCTTGCCGAGGGCGTCGAGGAAGGCCGGGGGCATCTGCTCCCAGATGCCCATGGTGCGGTCGCCCTGGACATTGCTGTGCCCGCGGATGGGGGCAGCGCCTGCTCCGGGTTTGCCGATGTTTCCGCGCAGCAGCAGGAGGTTGATGATCTCCTTGATGGTGGGCACTGCCTTCTTTTGCTGGGTGATGCCCATGGCCCAGCAGATGATGACCTTTTCGGCCTTCAGGTACCGCTCCGCCAGCTCGTTGATTTCCTCGATGGGCAGACCGGTCGCCTCCACAACGGTCTGGTCATCCAGGTGCACCAAGTGCTCCTTGAGGTCTGCCAGGCCTTCGCAGTGCTTTTCCAGGAAGTCGTGGTCCAGGACCGTGCCGGGGTTTTTCTCCTCGGCTTCCAGGACCCGCTTGGAGATGGCCTGCAGCAGGGCCATGTCACCGCCCAAGCGGACCTGGAGGAACTGATCGGCCAGTTCCGTTCCCTTGCCGGCAATGCCGCGCACTTTCTGCGGGTTCTTGTACCGCCGCATGCCGGCCTCGGGGAGGGGATTGACAGCCACGATGCTGCCGCCGTTGCGCTTGCACTCTTCCAGCGCAGTCAGCATGCGCGGATGGTTGGTGCCCGGATTCTGCCCCATCAGGATGATGAGTTCCGATTTGCCGAAGTCATCGTAGGTGACGGTCGCCTTGCCGATCCCGATGGTTTGGCCCATGGCCCAGCCGGAGGACTCGTGACACATGTTGGAGCAGTCGGGCAGGTTGTTGGTGCCAAAGCCGCGCACCAGCAGCTGGTACAGGAAGGCTGCCTCGTTGGAGGTGCGGCCGCTGGTGTAGAAGGCAGCCTCGTGCGGCGACTCCAAGCTGTTGAGCTTGTCCGCCACGATCCGGAAGGCCTCGTCCCAGCTGATCGGACGGTAGTGGTCTTCGCCGGCCGGTTTGTAGACCGGCTCCGTCAACCGGCCCTGCATGCCCAGCCAGTATTCCGTCCGGCCGCGGAGTTCAGTGATGCTGTGCTCGGCCCAGAAATCCGAGGAGATGACTACCGGAGAGGCCTCCCAGGTGACTGCCTTGACGCCTTCTTCGCAGTATTCGAACTTGCTGCGGTGGGAGGGGTCCGGCCAGGCACAACTGGGGCAGTCGAAACCGTCCTTCTGGTTCATCTTGAAGGTGGCTTCGAGCGCCCGCTTCGCGCCCATGTGCTGTATTGCAGGCTTCAACGAGTGATAGACGGCGGGAATACCTGCTGCCCATTCTTTGGGAGACGAGACCTCTATGTCCTTTTCATCCACGTTTTCAACGCGCGGTTCCTTCCGAGCCATTCTGTACTTCCCTTCGCCGTCCCGCGTTATGCAGTTCCGAACCCCGAAGCTTCCCGGGTGAAATGCCACATCCGTACGAATAGGCCTAACAGGTGATGCATCTCATGGCAAGGTTTGCGCCGACGCGCCGCCTGGGTGTTGCTCCCCGGATCCCCTGCTCGGGGTTGGAAAACGGGGCCCGGGCCGGCCGTCCAGCGGTTATCCACAGGAACGGATCCCCGCATGGCGTTTCGGGAAGCGCCCGCGTTGGATGGTGCCACAGGCAGGCGGAACAGGCAGACCCGGAAGGGGACGGTTTGGATCCGGCGCCGGACAAACCGGACAAGGGCGCGGCACGCGCTGAAAGTGGGCAGTGATGAAATTTGATATGGGTTCACAAACGCTGGGAACGCTGACGCAGCATACAAGTTCTTCCAATGAAGACCTGGGTCAGCTGGTGCGTTCCTTGGTGCAGGCGGTGGCTCCGCTGGAGGGCAAATTCAACGGTTCGGGCCGGGTGAAGTTTGACGAGTTCAAGGCCCGCACGGATGAAGTAGCCAATGAACTGAACGGGTCCCTGGCCGCCATCCTGATGGGGCAGTCTGAAATGGACAGGTCCTTCCTGATGGGAGATCAGGAAGCCGCGGACAACGCCCAGCAGCAGCAGGGAGCAGCAAGTTTTGACGCTGCCCGCTTCGGTTCCTCCCGTTGACCGCTCTTTAGCCTTTTATCTTCTGTCCCTGCACTTCCCTGCACTTATCCGCTGATTTTCGAAAGGGTTTGCCATGTCCCAGGATCGTTTGAGCTATGACACCGATACCTCCTCCGCCGTACAGGGGGACATCCAGTCCATCGTCGGGCGCCTCGAGTCACTGATCGGTGAGCGCGAGAAGGCGGTCAACTCGGCCATGTCCGATTTCTCCGCGGACGGCGTCTCGGAGGAGTACCAGGCCGTGGAAAACCGCTTCCGCAATGCCGCCAATGAAACCCGGACCATCATCGCGCTGGTGAAGCAGACCCTGAACCTGAACGATCAGACGGCGTCCAGCGCCGGTGCCCGGGCCAAGGGAGCCGTGCAGAACATCGGCTGAGCGCGCAGCGCGGGCTGACGGGCGGGGCGGTGCGGACGGCGGAGGGAAGGCGGGGCTGCCCGGCGGGGGTGGAATGGGGCAAGATTGGTTAGGTGAGCATAGCCAAGACATCCCCGGAAAAATCAGGCCGAGAAGAATCAGGCCCGGACAATTCGGCCACCGCAGCAGCCGTGGCTTCCGTGAGCACGGACACTCCGCCCAGTGACAATCTGCGCGGGGAATACCAGAGCCTAGCGGACCAGGTGCGGAAGTACCGTTTTGCGTACTACAACGAAGATGCCCCGCTCGTCTCTGATGCGGAGTTCGACCAGCTGTACCGCCGGCTCGAAGAACTCGAAGCCCTGCATCCGGAACTGGTCAGCAACGATTCACCCACGCAGGAAGTGGGCGGGGAGATCTCCGCAGCGTTCACACCGGTGGAGCATCTTCAGCGCATGTACAGCCTGGAGGATGTCTTTTCGCTGGATGAGCTGGACGCCTGGGTCCGCAAGGCCGAAGCCTCCGTGGCCAACATAGCTCCGGGGGAGAAGATCAAGTGGCTGACCGAACTGAAGATTGACGGGCTGGCGGTCAACCTCCTCTACCGCAACGGCGAGCTGGTCCGGGCGGCCACCCGCGGCGACGGCACCACGGGTGAGGACATCACCCACAATGTGCTCACCATCAAGTCCATCCCGCGGGTCCTTACGGGCGAGAACATCCCCGCAGAAATGGAAATCCGCGGGGAGGTCTTCATCCCCTCCAAGGAGTTTGCCCGCCTGAACGAGTCCATGGTCGAAGCCGGAAAGGCGCCGTTTGCGAACCCCCGCAACGCCGCAGCCGGATCGCTGAGGCAGAAGGATCCCGAAGTTACTGCCCGGCGCCCGCTGAGCATGTATGTTCACGGCATCGGCGCCCGTGAGGGATTGTCGGCAGCCAGCCAATCCGAAACGTACGAGCTGCTAAAAGAGTGGGGCCTGCCGACGTCGCCGTATTACAAGGTCCTCGACAGCTATGACGAGGTGCTCAACTACATCGCCGTGAACGGGGAGCACCGCCACGATCTGTCGCACGAGATCGACGGCATTGTGGTCAAGGTCGATGATTTTGCCCTGCAGCGCGCCCTCGGGCACACGTCGCGGGTGCCGCGCTGGTCGGTTGCCTACAAGTACCCGCCGGAGGAAGTGAACACCAAACTGCTGGACATCCGGGTCAATGTGGGCCGCACCGGCCGCGTCACGCCCTACGGGATGATGACGCCGGTCTCCGTCTCCGGCTCCACCGTGGAAATGGCGACGCTGCACAACCAGGACGTGGTCAAGGCCAAGGGCGTCAAGATCGGCGACACCGTGGTGCTGCGCAAGGCCGGTGACGTGATCCCGGAAATCGTGGGCCCCGTCGTCGCCCTCCGTGACGGCAGCGAACGGGACTTCGTAATGCCCACCCACTGTCCCTCCTGCGGCACGGAACTGAAACCGGCCAAGGAAGGGGACGTGGATATCCGCTGCCCCAACGCGAAATCCTGCCCGTCGCAGCTGCGCGAGCGTGTGTTCCATCTGGCCGGCCGCGGTGCCTTCGATATTGAGGCGCTCGGCTGGGAGGCGGCGATTGCCCTGACGCAGCCCACTGAGCCGGAAACCCCGCCGCTGACCAGTGAGGCCGGCCTGTTTGACCTCAAGGTCGAGGATCTCGCCGACGTGCGGATCGAACGGCCCAAGCGCGTGAAGGGGGTGGTGGACGGCACCGAATTGGTTCCCTACTTCTACTCCAAGGGCACGGCCAAGAAGCCCTCCGAACCCACCGCCACCACCCGCAAGCTCTTTACCGAACTCGAGAAGGCCAAGACCCAGCCGTTGTGGCGGGTGCTGGTGGCGCTGTCCATCCGGCATGTGGGCCCGACGGCGGCCCGCGCGCTGGCCACCGCGTTTGGCTCCATGGACGCCATCCGCGCTGCATCGGAAGAGCAGCTGGCCCATGTCGACGGCGTGGGCCCCACGATTGCGGCCGCCCTGACGGAATGGTTTGCCGAGGACTGGCACCGCGAGATCGTGGACCGCTGGGCCGCCGCCGGCGTGCGGATGGCCGACGAGCGCGACGAAACGATGCCCCGCACCCTTGAAGGCATGACCATTGTGGTGACCGGAACCCTGCCGAACTTCAGCCGCGACGAGGCCAAGGAAGCCATCATCACCCGCGGCGGAAAAGCTTCCGGATCAATCTCCAAGAAAACCGACTACCTGGTGGCGGGGGAGAACGCCGGCACCAAGCTGGACAAGGCGGAGTCCCTCGGAGTTCCCGTGCTGGATGAAGACGGATTCCGCAGGCTGCTGGACGGCACGCTCCTGGAAGAAGAAACAGCTCAGGAAGAAGGCCAGCTGCAGGAAGAAGGCACGCTGCAGGAAGAAGGCACGGCATGACGCCGCCGCTGCCGGATCCCGTCGCCGTTCCCGCGGATGATCCGCTGGAGCTGTTGGACGTGGCGCGGGAGGCTGCTGCGGCCGGTGCAGCCGTGCTGGCCCGCCGGACCACCGAGGGGCTGAACGCCGTCAACAAGAGTGCGGCCGGGGACTGGGTCACGGAATTCGATACCGCCGCCGAGCGTGCCGTCCGCGACGTCATTGCCCGCCGCCGCCCGCAGGACACGGTCACAGGTGAAGAGCTGGACGCCAGCGTTCCGGACAACGCCTCGGGCATCCGCTGGTCCATCGATCCGCTCGACGGCACCACCAACTTCATCCGCAACATCGTCTATTACGCCACCTCGGTGGCCGCAGTGAACGACGACGGCGTCTGGCTGGCCGGCGTTGTCCACGCCCCGGCGCTGGTGCGGGTCTATTCGGCCGCCCGCGGGCATGGCGCCTGGCTGGCCGAGCACGGCAGCGTCCGCCGGCTGACGGGCCCGGATCCGGAGCGGGTGGGCAAGCTGCTGGGCACCGGATTCTCCTATGACGGGGGAGTGCGCGACGAGCAGTATGCGGCGCTCGCGGAGTTGGCGGCGGGGTACGCCGATGTCCGCCGACTGGGATCTGCCGCCCTGGACCTGTGCATGGTGGCGGACGGCACCCTGGATGCCTATCTGGAGCGCGGGCTCAACGAATACGACTATGCCGCCGGCGCGCTGGTTGCCGAAGAAGCCGGGGTTCCGGTGCGGCGGCCGGGAACACCGGGCAGTGACGCCGAGCGGCTGCAGGCCGTGACGGCGGCTGGTGCCGCCGCAGGGGCGTAAACCCAGGCTGACCGGTCACCCGCGCGTCCGGGCATCCGGTGGAACCGGGCACAACCGGCATTCGGCCGGATGTCAGGCGGGCGTGCGTGCCGCCACGATGATTTCCCGGCTGGACGCGGGCTCCAGCACCCCGCCGTTCCAATCGCCGTACCAGTCCACGTCGCTGAAGCCGGCTTTCGCCAGCAGCCGGGCCAGCACATCCGCGGAAGAGAACTTCAGGGTGCTGCGGCTGGTGAAGCGCTCGTCATCGGACAGGAAACGCGTGCGGTCCTCGAAGGTGACCAAGACGCCGTCGGGCTCCTCCACAGCGGTTATCAGTTCCCATTCAACTTCCAGGGTCCCTGCCGACGATTCCTGCAGCTCCGGTCCGGCGCTGCTGCTGTCCCACTCCAGCCACGCCTTTACCGCTGGATTCCGGGACTCGAAAAAGAAGGTCCCGCCGGGCGTCAGCCGGGAGCTCACCGCCTCCAGAGTCGAGAGGATTTCCGCTTCGGTGAGCAGGCATTGAAAAGCATGGCCGGTCATGACCACGGCGTCGAAGGGGCCTTCCGGCAGATCTGCTGCAATGCCGTCCAGCCAGGTGACCAGTTCGGCGCCGTCGCGCGAGCGTGCCGCGGCCAGCATTCCCGGCGCCGGATCAATGCCGGTGACGGTGTGGCCCGCCTGCGCCAGCCGCACGCCAAAGCTGCCCGTGCCGCAGCCGACGTCGGCGATCCGCAGCGGTCCGTGCCCTTCGCCGAGCCTCCCCAGCAGGCCGGCATAAAAGTCTGTGTCCCACCGGCCGGAGTTGTCCTCGTCGTAAAGCGCCACCAGCCGTGGCTCGCTGTAGTGCGTATCAACCACTGTTATTCCCCGGTTCCGTTCTGTGCCCGCCTCATGCGGCGGTCCGTGCCGCACCTCGGTCTTTAGCAATATCAGTGCGCATGCGGGGCGCCGATGGTGTGGAGCAGGGTGTGCAGGGATTCGTCCACCAGCCGGTAGCGGTGCTCACGGCCAACTTTCTCCACCACCGCCCACTCCCGGTCCCGCAGCGGGCGCAGTGATTGGCTGACCACTGTCTGCGGCACCCCGGCGGCGGCGGCCAGCCGGGTCACTGAGATGCCCGGACTAAAGTGCAGGCACAGCAGCAGCTTGAGCCGCGTCGGATCGGAAATCAGGTCAAAACGGGCGGCCCATCCCTGTACATCCACGGTGCCGGGCACGTCAGCTACAGCCATCGATGATGGCACCGGGCGGCAAGGTCTTCATACCTCGAAATCCTCGCATACCTCGCATACCTCTGAATCCTTGCAGGGCGCCGCCACGCCGCACAACGGGGTCCACGCCTTGGGGGAAGGTAACGCAACGACAAGTTTCGGAGTGTTTTTGGGCGGAAGGGATGGTGCCGGGGTAGGTATTGATTCATCGTTATGTGCACAGGCATGCATACGTCGGCAGGAGCCCACATGTCAGAAATCAGGTGTCGGGACCTGTCCCGGGCGGCAGCGGCAGCACTGCTGCTGGGCGTACTGGCCGGATGCGTAGCCGCCCCGGAGGAGTCCCCGGACAGTGCAGCCCTGGTGCTTGCAGAGGCAAATGAACTTGGCCGGTTCAATCCTGTGGGAGGCCACGGAGACAGTGGACAGTCGCAGATCTTTGACGGGCTTCTGCGGCTCGCGCCCAGGGACGGTTCCTCATCCCTGCCGGACCTCGTTCCGTGGCTGGCGACAGAGATGCCGCAGAGCAACGCCGAGGGCACCCAATGGACGGTCCGTGTCCGCGACGGCGTGGAGTTCACCGACGGCACCGCCCTGGACGCCGAAGATGTTGCTGCCACGTACAAGGCTGTCATCGACCCTGCCTCGGCCTCCGAACTGGCCCCTTCCTACGACATGCTCCAGGACGCCACCGCCGGACCGGACGGGACCGTCACCTTCAGCCTGAAGTATCCGTATGCGGGGTTTGCCAGCCGGCTGCTGCTGGGCATTGCGCCGTCGGATCGGCTGACGCCGGGGCTCGCCGCCGAATCGTCCCTGAACACCGATCCGGTGGGAACAGGTCCCTATACGGTCACATCGCTGCGTCCTGATGAGCTGGTCCTGAGCGCCAACGAGGACTACTGGAACGGTGCCCCGGAAGTGAAAACGGTGACGATCATCCACGTGCCCGATGACAACTCGCGGGCCCAGCGGCTTCAGTCCGGGGAGATCGACGGAACCGTCCTGCCGCCGCGGCTGGCCGCCGGCTACGAGGATAAGCCCGGGTACTCCCACGAGGCCGTGGGAACAGCTGATTGGCGGGGACTGTCCCTGCCATCCGGCAACGTCTTCGCCAGCGACCCTCAGGCGGTCAAGGCCATGAACCTGGCTGTTGACCGTCAGGGCATGGTGGACCACGTATTGGACGGCCGCGGCGTTCCGGCCCACACCCCGGTGGCAGCCGTCTACGGGGACGCGCACAATCCGGAGGCCGTCTTTCCGTACGACCCCGAGGCGGCCAAGGCAGTTCTCGACGAGGCCGGCTGGCTGGCGGGTGAGGACGGAGTGCGGACGAAGGGCGGTGTGCGGGCGGCCTTCGAATTGGCGTACAACGCAAGTGACACCCTCCGCCGGGACCTGTCGCTGGCGTTTGCCTCGGACATGTCCAAGCTCGGGGTGGACGTCACGCTTCTCGGCACAGACTGGAACGTCATCGAGGAACGGCGCAACGACGTCGGAATCCTCCTGGGCGGCGGGGACAAACCCTACGATCTGGACTCGCAGCTGTTCGAGACCCTCCATACGGCAGTCCCAGGCTCCGGCTCGCCCTTTGCCAATCCGGGCAACACCGGCAGCGCTGAAATGGACGCCCACCTGGAGGCAGCCCGGACAAGCGCGGATCCCGCCGAACGTACAGCCCACTACCGGGCCGTCCAGGACCTGTACATCCAAGAGCCCGGCTACGTCATGCTGGCCTTCATCAACCACAACTACATACAGCGGGATATGGGCTGGGAAAACGTCCAGACCGTCCTGGAGCCGCACGCCCACGACGTCGGGTGGGGCTTCTGGTGGAGCCTGCGCGACTGGACCAAGGGCTAGGCCGTGGCTGTGCAAGCGCCGCTGCTGCCCAGCCGGCGGGCGCGCCGGAGACACCGGCGCGCGGATCTGCGGACCATTGTCTTCCGCCGCTTTGTCCTTACGGTGCCCGTCGTTCTGGGCGTCAGCCTGCTGGTCTTCCTGCTGGCCGGAATCTCGCCGTTCGATCCCCTTGCCGCCTACATGGGGGACCGATATGTGCAGACCTCGATTGAACAGCGGCGGCAGCTCGCCGAAGCCCTCAACCTGGAAACATCCTGGTTCTCCGCCTGGTGGCAGTGGATCGGTTCTGCGCTGACCGGTGACTTGGGCTATTCACGGGTCTTTCGGCAGCCGGTGACGGCGGTGCTGTCCGAGCGCCTGCCCTGGACCCTGCTGGTCGCCGGCACAGGATTGTTCCTCGCGGTGCTCTCGTCGCTTCTGATGGCAGTGCGGTGCGCCCACCGTCCAGGCGGATTGCTGGACCGGTCCGTGGGTGCCGCGGCCACCGTCCTGCAGGGGCTGCCCCCGTTTGTCATTTCACTGGGACTGCTGGGGGTCTTTGCCGTTGCCGCAGGCTGGCTGCCCGGTGGAGGACTGACGGATCCCGGCGCCGAGCTCAGTGCGGGGCAGGTCTCCCGGCACATGGTGCTGCCCGTGCTGGCCACAGCGCTGTCGCAGGTGCCGTGGCTGCTGCTCTCCCTGCGTGCCTCCGTGGCAGGGATTCTGGGGTCCGATGCCGTGCGCGGGGCCCGGCTCCGTGGGCTGAGGGAGAGGACCGTGGTGCGCAAACATGTGCTGCCCGCGGCGCTGGCGCCGTTCATCGCCGTGCTCGGATCGCGGCTTCCGGAAGTGATTGTTGGCGCCGTGCTGATCGAGACGGTGTTCTCCTGGCCGGGACTGGCTGCGGCCGTGGTGTCTTCAGCCCAGGCCCTGGATTTTGCCCTGTTGGCTGCCCTCACGGTCCTGACCACCGCCGCCGTCCTGGCTGCATCCCTGCTCGCCGACCTCCTGTACGTGCTGCTCGATCCGAGGGTGACTGCCGATGTCTAGCTCCCAAACCTTTAGTTCCACCGCGGCAGGCACGCCGGGTCTGCGCCAGGTGGTTCCCCTGGAACGCAGCCGTGCCGGCAAACGCACCGGCGCAATCATCGGCGCGTCCGTGCTGGCCGCAATTGTCGCCTATGCAGTGTTTGTTCCCCTGCTGGCCGGCACCGACCAGAAGCTGACCGATTTCAGCTCTGCCCGCCTGCCGCCGTCGTCCGCCCATCTGTTCGGAACAGACCATGCCGGCCGCGACCTGTTTGTCCGCTTGGCGTCCGGGCTGCGGATCTCCCTCATCATCGCTTCACTCTGCGCCGTGCTGGCGATGGTCCTGGGACTGCTGGTGGGAGCGGTGTCGGCGGCGCTGGGCGGCCGGGCGGACCGGATCATCATGCGGTGCATCGACGGGGTTAATGCTGTACCGCACCTGCTGCTGGGGGTGGTGATCGTGGCAATGTTCAGGGGCTCGGTCACCGCCATCATTGCCTCCATCGCGCTGACGCACTGGACGCAGGTTGCAAGAATCGTCCGCTCCGAAGTTTTGTCCCTGCGCAGCCTCGAGTATGTGGAAGCGTCCTACCTTCTGGGCGCAACGCGTGGCCAGGTGCTGTGGAGGCATTTCCTGCCCGGTGCCCTGGGGCAGGGAATTGTGGCTACCGTGATGCTCCTGCCGCACGCCATCTGGCATGAATCCACCCTTTCCTTCCTGGGACTTGGCCTTTCTCCGGACCGGGCATCCCTGGGCACGCTGCTGCAGGAGGCCCAGGCCGAAGTGATGCTCGGCGGCTGGTGGGCCCTGCTGTTCCCCGCGCTGCTCCTCGTCTGCACCACTCTGGCGATCGCCGCCTGCGGGGCCGGGCTCGTGTCCAGAACGGGAGGCCGGTCATGAGTGTTGCCATTCGGGCCGAAGGGCACACCGTCCGGATACCGGTAAGGATTCGCGGGAAGGCTGCATGGGTGCACGCCGCAACCGACGTTGCGTTTACGGCGTGCCGCGGTCAGGTGCATGCCGTCGTGGGGGAGTCGGGCTGCGGTAAAACAACTCTGGCCACGGCCATCCTCGGCATGCTGCCGGCGGGTACACAGGCCGGCGGTGAACTGGAATATGTGGACCGTGATGGAAAGGCAACAGCCCTGACCGGTGCAGGGCGAGCCGCGGCCGCCCGGACCGCAGGGCTTCGGGGGCGGAGGATCGGCTACGTTCCGCAGTCCGCAGCCACCTATCTCACTCCGGTCCGACGGGTGGGGGCACAGCTGCGGGAGACGATTCGCGAACTTCGGGGAAAAGCCACGGCGGAGGAGCTGCTTGCCGGGGTCAACCTGGACCCGGAGGCTCTGGACGCCTTTCCGCATGAGCTGAGCGGCGGCATGCTGCAGCGGGCGGCCCTCGCCTTCGCCCTCGCCGGAGACCCCGACGTACTGGTGGCGGACGAACCGATCTCCGGCTTGGACCCGCGCCTGGCGCAGCTCACCCTGGGACTGCTGCGCAGCACAGCGGACTCCGGCGCCGCCGTCGTGCTGATAACGCATGACCTGCAGGCGCTCGCCGAGTCCCGCACCGCGGATCAGGTCTCCGTGATGTACGCGGGGCGGATCGTCGAGACCGGGCCCGCGGCGCTGATCCTGACAGCGCCGGCCGAGCCCTACACCATGGATCTGCTCGCGGCCCTTCCCGCCAACGGACTGTACCCAATGCCGGGACTGCCCCCGGAACTGACCAACCTGCCGTCGGACTATACCTACGCGGACCGGCTGCGGGCCGCCGTAGAACTGGAGGCGGAGCATGTCCGGTGAGCTGACTGCCGTGAACGTGGGATTCTCCTACGGCGGAAGCACGGTCCTGCAGGATGTGAGCCTGAGCATCCCGGCGGGCAGCCAAATAGGCCTGACGGGGCCCTCGGGCAGCGGTAAGACAACAATCGCCCGGGTGCTGGCCGGCCTGAGGCCGCCGTCGACGGGGTATGTGACCTGCAACGGCGCGGCCGTTCGGATGCCGGGCGACGGCAGAATCGCCATGCTGTTCCAGTCTCCGCGCCGGTCCTGCAGTCCTCGGATGACGCTGCGCGCCGTCATCGCTGAGGGACTCCGTGGTGTCCGCAGTTCCGGGCGGCGCAAGGACGTGAACGCAGGCGTACAACACTTCGCCGCCAGGGTCCAGCTGACCGCCGACCTGTTGGACAGGTATCCGCACGAGGTGTCCGACGGCCAGCTCCAGCGCGCCTGCCTCGCCCGTGCCTTGGCCGCCGGACCCGATTACCTCATCTGCGATGAGGCGACGGCCATGCTTGATGCTGCCACCACTGCCGCAGTGGTCCGGACAATCGGCGAGGAGGTCAACGGCCGCGGCCTCGGAGTCTTGGCACTGAGTCATGACCGTGAGCTGCTGGATGCATGGTGCGGGACCATCCGCGCCTTCGAAGGGAACATGGCCTCGTCCGCCGGTTCGGCGCGGGTTTAAGCCCTGAGGGAAGAGGCCGTCGCAGGGGCGGGACTTTCAGGACGAGGCGCGGATAATTGGGAACACTTGCTTGGCTTTTCCAGACCAGGAGGAACCCATGACCCGTAAGACGACTGCCGCCCCACGGAAGACCTCCACTGCCGCAGCTGCGCGGGTCCCGGCGCCCAAGCAGTCCACCCCGGCTGATCTGGATACGGGGCATTTCGCGGAGCTCCTGGACGAACGCATCGGCCAGGCACGGGAAAAGATCAATGCCGTGGTGGCAGACATCCGCGAAGTGACACTGGCAGCCAAGGACACCCCGGCCGACGACGAACATGACCCCGAGGGATCCACGGTTTCGGTTGAGCGCAACAATGAGATGGCACTGCTCGCCTCTGCGGAGGCGTCGCTCATTGAGTTGCTGGACGCGCAGGTGCGGTTGGAGGAAGGCACGTACGGGGTGTGTGAGATGTGCGGCAATCCCATTCCCGCGGAGCGCCTGGAAGTCCGTCCCGAAGCCCGGTATTGCGTTACCTGCGCGGCGGCTGCCCGGCGGCGTTGATCGGTGGCCGCAGGAGCAGCGGTTGCCGGGGTCACTGCCGGTGATTCGCTCGTGGGTTGCGGGTCTACAATCTACGTTGGAAATCAAGAACCACGTAAGGATCCGTAACGCGCATGAGTATCACCGTCCGGCAGGCCACCGAGGCAGACTTTGACGACATCCGCCGGATCACCCGCGATGCCTACGTGAGCGGCGGGTTCCTAGAAGCAGACAACCCCTACGTCAAGGAGTTGGAGAACGTTGAGGACCGCGCGGCCAACGCGCTGGTCTGGGTGGCAGAACTGGACGGCAAGGTAGCGGCGTCCACCGCGATCACCTTCGCCGGGCAGCCGTACACCGACATCGCGATTGAGGGCGAGCTGGAATTCCGCATGCTTGCAGTGGACCCGGCCCTGCAGCGCGGCGGAGTCGGCCGCGCCCTGGTGGCCGCCGTCATCGAGTATGCCCGCAGCCTCGAGGGGATCCACGCCGTCAGCCTGACCAGCATGACGCCGATGACAAACGCCCACGCCCTGTACAAGTCCATGGGGTTTGAGCGCGTGCCCGAGCGTGACTGGACCGTGCCCGAGGAGGACATCCTTCTCTGGGTCTTCCGCCTGGCGCTCTGACGCCGGCTGCGGACGCCCGGCGGGAGAAAACCGGTTGAGTATTGGTGAGCCCCCGTTCGCGGGCCAGCGGATGGGGGCTTTTCCGTGCCGGCGCGATACGTCGCACATGATGATGCCTCACGGCAGCGAAGGAAACGCGCGTGGACGTCGGGGCGCGACGCTCTGAATCGTCAGATGCAGATTTGGTGTGCAGGTATGGCGGCTCGGCGGAATTCGGCATCGTCGTGTGTGCAGGTATGGCGGCCTTCGCGCGGCGGAGCCCACCATACCTGCACACCAGATACGGTCCCTGCCCGGGAAGCCCGCCTCATCTGCACACTCGATGTGAACCGCGGAATCCTTCGTGCAGATAACGGGTCTTCGGGAAATCCTTTGTGCAGATCAGGGCCCCAAAGTGGTCAAAAACGTCGGTTTGAGCCCGTTGTCTGCACGAAGGATTGGCTGGAGGCGAGTTTGAGCCCCTCAACTGCACGAAGGATTGGCTGGAGGGGAGTTTGAGCCCCTCAACTGCACGAAGGATTGGCTGGCGGCACTCTGCAGCGTCGTGTGTGCAGGTATGGCGGCCTTCGCGCGGCGGAGCCCGCCATATCTGCACACCAGATGTGGATCCGGGACAGGAGCCCGCCAGATCTGCACACTAGATGCGGTCCCTACACGGGAACCAGCCCGAGCCGTGCACTCGATGTGGTTAGGACCGGCCGCATCGGAAGTGACACACGGAAAACCGCGCCAGCAAACGCCGTAGACTGGAACGGATACTTTCTTATCCGAAAAAAGACGCATGGGAGACTCATGTCTGAGATCAATCGTGAGGCTGTGGCGCATCTGGCGCATCTGGCCCACATTGAGATGACCGAGGAAGAACTGGCCAAAATGGCCGGCGAACTGGATGTCATTGTTGATTCGATCAAATCCGTAAGCGAAGTTGCCGGTGAGGACATCCCGGCCACCTCCCACCCCATCCCGCTGTTCAATGTGTTCCGCGAGGATGTTGTCGGGCAGACGCTGACCAACGAAGAGGCGCTCTCCGGTGCTCCCGATAATGCGGCCGGCCGCTTCAAGGTCCCTGCCATCCTGGATGAGGAGTAAAGACTTCCATGAATGAACTGATTACTGCGAGTGCTGCCGTCCTGGCAGACAAGCTCGCCGCCGGCGAGGTATCCGCCGTCGAGGTCACGCAGGCCCATCTGGACCGCATCGCCGAGGTGGACGGCGCCGTCAACGCCTTCCTCCACGTGAACACCGACGAAGCGCTGCAGGTTGCGGCCGACGTCGACAAGGCCCGCGCCGCCGGCGAAACGCTGCACACCCTGGCCGGCGTGCCGATCGCCATCAAGGACCTCATTGTCACCAAGGGCCAGCCCACCACGGCCGGTTCCAAGATGCTTGAGGGCTGGATGAGCCCGTACGACGCCACGGTCATCTCCAAGATCCGCGCCGCACGCATGCCGATGCTGGGCAAGACCAACCTGGACGAATTCGCCATGGGTTCCTCCACGGAGCACTCCGCGTATGGCCCCACCCGCAACCCATGGGACCTGGACCGGATTCCCGGCGGCTCCGGCGGCGGTTCCGCTGCGGCCGTGGCAGCCTTCGAGGCTCCGCTGGCGCTGGGCACCGACACCGGCGGCTCCATCCGCCAGCCCGCCGCCGTCACCGGATCCGTGGGCGTGAAGCCGACCTACGGCGGGGTGTCCCGCTACGGCGCCATTGCCATGGCCTCCTCGCTGGACCAGATCGGCCCGGTGTCCCGCACGGTGCTTGATGCCGCGCTGCTGCAGGAAGTCATCGGCGGCCACGATCCCCGCGACTCCACCTCGCTGCCCGATCCCGTAGGCAACCTCGTGGAAGCTGCCCGCAACGGCAACGTGGCCGGCATGCGCATCGGCGTCATCAAGGAACTGCAGGGCGAAGGCTACGAAGCCGGCGTCCTGGCCCGCTTCTCCGAATCCCTGGAACTTCTCAAGGATGCCGGCGCGGAAATCGTTGAGGTTTCCTGCCCCAACTTCAAATACGCCCTGGGCGCCTACTACCTGATCATGCCGTCCGAGGCTTCCTCGAACCTGGCCAAGTACGACGGTGTCCGGTACGGACTGCGTGCCCTGCCCGCCGACGGTCCCATGACCATCGAACGCGTCATGGGCGCCACCCGCGCCGCCGGATTCGGTGAAGAGGTCAAGCGCCGCATCATCCTGGGCACCTACGCACTGTCCGCCGGTTACTACGACGCCTACTACGGTTCGGCCCAGAAGGTGCGCACCCTGATCCAGCGCGACTTCAACGCCGCCTTCGCCCAGGCCGACGTCCTGATCTCCCCGACCTCGCCCAACACGGCGTTCAAGCTGGGGGAGAAGCTGGACGATCCGCTGGCGATGTACCTGAACGACGTCGCAACCATTCCGGCGAACCTGGCCGGCGTCCCGGGCATCTCGATCCCCGGCGGCCTGGCCGACGGACTGCCCGTGGGCATCCAGTTCCTGGCTCCGGTCCGGGAAGACGCCCGCCTGTACCGCGCCGGTGCGGCCCTGGAAGGCATGCTGGAACAGAAGTGGGGCGGCCCGCTGCTGGCCTCCGCACCCGTACTCGGAGGAGTGAAGTAATGTCTGTGCACATCCAGGACGACACCCTGTCCTTCGAAGAGGCAATGGAGAAGTACGATCCGGTGCTCGGCTTTGAGGTCCACGTGGAGCTCAACACCAACACCAAGATGTTCTCCGATGCGCCCAACGTTTTCGGCGACGAGCCGAACACGAACGTCACCCCGGTATGCCTGGGCATGCCCGGCGTGCTGCCGGTGGTCAACAAGACCGCCGTGGAGTACTCGATCCTGATCGGCCTGGCGCTGAACTGCAAGATCGCCGAATCCTGCACCTTTGCCCGGAAGCAGTACTTCTACCCGGACACCCCGAAGAACTTCCAGACGTCCCAGTACGAAGATCCCATTGCGTACGACGGCTACCTGGACATCGAACTCGAAGACGGCACCATGTTCCGCGTCGAGATCGAGCGCGCCCACATGGAAGAGGACGCCGGCAAGCTCACCCACATGGGCGGGGCCACCGGCCGCATCCAGGGCGCCGACTTCTCGCTGGTGGACTACAACCGTTCCGGCGTTCCGCTGGTGGAAATTGTCACCAAGCCCATCGAGGGTGCCGGTTCCCGCGCTCCCGAGCTGGCCAAGGCCTACGTGGCCGCGGTCCGCGAGATCGTGAAGAACCTGGGTGTCTCCGACGCCAAGATGGAACGCGGCAACGTCCGCTGCGACGCCAACGTTTCGCTGCGCCCGTACGGCCAGGAAAAGTTCGGCACGCGCTCGGAAACCAAGAACGTGAACTCGCTGCGCGCCGTCGAACGCGCCGTCCGCTTTGAGATCCAGCGCCATGCCGCTGTCCTGGAATCCGGCAACAAGATTGTCCAGGAAACCCGGCACTGGCACGAGGACACGCGCTCGACGACGTCGGGCCGGCCCAAGTCCGACGCCGATGACTACCGTTACTTCCCGGAGCCCGACCTGGTTCCCGTGGTTACCACCACGGAATGGATCGAGGAGCTGCGTTCCCGCCTGCCCGAGCCGCCCGCCGAGCGCCGCAAGCGCCTGCAGGCCGACTGGGGTTACTCGGACGCTGAGTTCCGCGACGTGGTCAACGCCGGTGTCATGGACTCCATCGAGGAAACCATTGCTGCCGGTGCCTCCGCACAGGTCGCCCGCAAGTGGTGGATGGGCGAGGTGTCCCGCCGCGCCAAGGAAGCCGAAGTCGACCCCACCGAGGTTGGCGTGTCGCCTGAGCTGATCGTGGAACTGGACCGCCTGATCCAGGCCGGCAAGATCAACGACAAGCTGGCCCGCCAGGTGCTCGACGGCGTCCTCGCCGGCGAAGGCACTCCGGAGGAAGTCATCGAAGCCCGCGGCCTGGCCGTGGTGTCCGACGACGGCCCCCTGCTCGAAGCCATCGACGCTGCACTGGCAGCCCAGCCCGACGTTGCGGACAAGATCCGCGGCGGCAAGGTTCAGGCTGTCGGCGCGATCGTTGGCGGCGTCATGAAGGCCACCCGCGGACAGGCCGACGCCGGCCGCGTGCGTGAGCTGATCCTGGAACGCCTCGGCGTGCAGGGCTAACCAGCGCCACCGCAACACCACTGCCGGCCCCGGGACATCCCGGGGCCGGCAGCGTTTAGCGGCGCTGCAGTTTTTACCGGCGAAGCATTTTGGCAGCGAAGCGTTCAATAAGCGGCGGTGTTAGGGGTGCTGGTGTATGCGGCGGCTTTGTGACGCAGCGGTGCGCACCGGGCAGACGCGGGACTTGCCTGACGGTAGGGTTCTGGCATGGCCAATCATCCCGCAGCAGAAATCCAGGTGGATGCGGACCTCGTGCGCCAGCTGCTGCGGCAACAGCAACCCGCGGTGGCGGATCAGCCGCTGCAGCTGGTCGCCAACGGCTGGGACAACTACATCTTTCGGCTCGGCTCTGACTATGCTGTTCGCCTTCCACGGCGCCAGGTGGCGGTGCAGCTGGCGGCCAACGAGCAGCAGTGGCTTCCCGGGCTCACGGCGGACCTTCCCGTTGCAACGTCAGCCCCGATCTTTGCCGGCAGCCCTTCCGAGGTGTTTCCCTGGCCGTGGAGCATCACGCTGTGGTTTGACGGGGCCGAGGTTTCGCTGCAGCCACGGGACCAGAATGTTGCGCTGGCGGCTCCGCTGGCGGGCTTCCTGAATGCCTTCCACCGGCCCGCCCCGCCGGACTATCCGCGAAACCCGGTGCGCGGCGTGCCGCTGGCCACCCGCAACGATGCGGTTCTCGACCGCCTCGCCAGCGGCATGGTTCCCCACGCCGCGCGTGTTAGGGAATTGTGGGAAGCCGGCATCATCCTGCCCCCGTGGCCCGGACCGAACCTGTGGCTGCACGGTGACCTGCATCCGGCCAATCTGGTGGGCGCACCCGGCGGCGGCCTGCAGGCGGTCATTGACTTTGGAGACCTGACCGCGGGAGATCCGGCCACCGACCTCGCCGCTGCCTGGCTGGTGTTTGACCAACACGGGCGCAGCGCTTTCCGCGACGCCCTGGGAAATCAATACGACGCCGATCCGCACGTTTGGGGCAGGGCGCAGGGGTGGGCGGTGTGCATGGCCTCCGCGCTTCTCGCCAATTCCGACGACCATCCGGGAATGTACCTCATGGGGTCGGAAACCCTGATGGAAATCCTGACCGATGTGCGGGATTGGGTTTGATGGTGGCCATAAAAGAGCAACGAAATTTGGGGGAGACATTGGTGGACTGCGACATTTTGGTGGTCGGCGGCGGAATTGCCGGGCTGTCCCTGGCTTCGGCGCTGGCCGGCCGGACCGGCGTGCTGGTGGCGGAGGCCGAACCGACGCTGGGGTTCCATACATCCTCCCGGTCCGCCCGCCAGCTCATTCCGAGCTACGGGCCGGCGGTCGTTCAGGACCTGACCGTGAGAACCCTGGCGCTCATCCGGGCGCTGGAGGTCCATCTGCCGGATCCTGTCCTCAAGGCCCGCAGTTTCCTGCTTGTCGGCAGCGAGGAAACGGTGAGGGACCGCGCCAGCGGCCACATGCATCCCATTCCACCGGCACAGATGATGGCCCTCGCTCCTGAGCTGAAACCGGAGTGCTTTCCGGCGGCGGGGCTGGACACTACATCTGTTGGCTGCGACACCGATGTGTTGATGGAATACCACCGCCGGCGGATCCTGGACCGGGGCGGGCGCATCCTCACCGGCTCCCCGGTCCGCAGTGCACGCTTCGAATCCGGAGCGGACAACGCCGGCCGCTGGATCACGGAGGCAGGGGAAGAAAGCATCGCTTCCCGCGTGGTGGTCAACGCGGCCGGTGCCTGGGCCGACCAGCTGGCCGCCCTCTACTCCGCCCGGGCGCGCGGCCTTCAGCCATACCGCCGCACGGCGGCCGTCGTCGACGTCGAACACCCGCTGTCCGAGGACGCACCGATGGTGGCCGATGCGGACGAAACCTTCTACTACCGCGCGGAGGGGCGCCAGGTCTTGATCTCCCCGTCGGAGAGCGTTCCCAGTGAGCCGATGGACGCCCGTCCGCGCTCCGGGGACGTCGAAGCCCTCGTTGAACTCGTAAACTCGGTAACCACGCTGGGCATCACGGGCGTTGACCGATCCTGGACCGGGCTGCGCACCCAGACGGCTGACGGCCTTCCCGTAGTGGGGTACGACGACGTCGTTCCCGGGTTCTTTTGGCTGGCCGGACAGGGCGGTTACGGCTTTCAAACGTCTTCCGGAATTGCGGAACTCGCGGCCGCCATGCTGCTGGACGGAACACCGGATTCCTCCGCTGCCGAGGCACTGAGTCCGGCCCGCCCGGGACTGTGACCAAAGTCTCATCCTTCTTGGGTAACGAATCAGTGCATGTGAGTGTGTATGGTCATTTTCGTGTGGTCGGGTGCCTAGAGTTGAAGGACAAAGCCAAGTCGGCTTTTCTCTTCTTTTAGATCCACCTTTTTGCTTGAAAGGTCTGTCCCAGTGTCAGATATTTTGCCGCCACAGCTGGTTGGCGTGCAGCAGAGTTCGCTCTATGTAAAAGTCCGGACAGTAGCGACCGTTATTGCCGGAGTATGGCTAATAATGGCTGTCACCGGGCTGGGATTCTTTTCCGGCGGGACAACGTCTCTGGCGTTTTCCCTGATCCTTATGTACGGAACGGGTACCGCCCTCATTGTGGTGATCGCGGCCATCTACCGCGGCATCAAGAAGTCGGCCATTCGCCGGGCCGAAACTGCGCCCGCCGACACAGCCGCCCTGGCGTTCATCGACGCCACCCGCTCAGCATCCGAGGAGCTCAAGGCCGCGCTGCGTCCGGCGCCTCCGACCGGCCGCGCTTATGCTCCGGCGGGCCGCACCTTTGGTCCGGCGGTATCAATGACCGAAGCCGTGGCTGCAGCGCGTGAAGCTTCCACTGCAGCAGCATTAGCTTTGGCAGGGACTGCAGCCAAGACTCCCGCCAAGGCAGCAGTGAAGACGGGGGCCCAGAAGTCGCCCGCCAAGACCGCCGCGCCTAAGGTGGCCGTCAAGCCGACCGCCTCGAAGGCACCCGCCAAGACAGCCGCTCCGAAGGCACCCGCCAAGACAGCCGCTCCGAAGGCACCCGCCAAGACAGCCGCTCCGACGGCACCCGCCAAGACGACAGCGAAGACGCCGGCAAAAACCGGGGCTAAGGCACCCGCAAAGTCCACAGCAGCCAAGGCGGCCGCTAAGCCCGCCGTGGCCAGGCCCGCTGCCAAGGCGCCGGTGAAGTCCGCTGCAGCCAAGCCTGCGGCTAAGGCATCCGCGAAGCCTGCCGCTGCCAAGCCGTCCAAGCGGCCGGTCAGTTCGACTCGGACGTCAGGCAAGAATGACTCCGGCAGCAGCAACCAGGGCACTGCACAGAAGAGCGCTGCACAGAAGAGCTCCCCGTCGCAGAAGAGCGCCCCCGCGGCCCCGGCGGCCGCAGGCTCTCCGTCGTGCACCCAGCCGGCCAAGGGCTCGCGGCCCGCACTGGTGCTGGCTTCCAGCAACCCGGCCGTTCCGCAGGCGGTACGGAAAATGCACGAGGCACTGACGCGGCAGAAGGCCTCCTGACCTGCTGTTCCAGCGTTCAGGGAGTTGCCAGCTTTCCTACAGTTCCTGCACAGCCAGGAGGGCTAACGTAGTTAATACCTCATAAGGGTGCGAGTGATGAATGGATAGAGTAGTGACCTATCCGGCGCCGGCAGACTCGGGTTGTTCCCCCCAAACAACCCACGGTCTGCCGGCGTTTTCTTTTGCCCGGATGTTGAGCTGTCGAGCCGGCTCCCAGCCCTTTCCCGAAGACCTCAGTCGGCGTCGCTGGTTACTCTGTGCTGAAACTCCCGAATTTTCCTGTCGCGTCCGACCAGGACTCCTGCACGGCGTCGACCGTTCCGGGAGCAGCGGGCGAGTTCAGCCAGTGCAGCAGTTCCTGCAACGCGGGCTCCGGTCCCTCGGCGACCACCAGGACGGAACCGTCGCTGTGGTTGGAGACCACACCGGTGAGGCCGAGCCGGTTGGCCTGCTGCAGGGTCCGGTATCTGAATCCCACCGCCTGCACTTCACCGGTAACCCTGGCGGTCAGGCGGCGGGCTGGGTTGGCAGCGTCCGTTGGCGTCATGGGCCTAGAGTAGCGGCTCGGCCAGCGCGGAGTCAGCAGCCGCCAGCAGTGAACCGTCGGCCAGGGCAATCCTGCAGGCCTCGATCTCCGGTGCCAGATACCGGTCCGGTCCCGGCCCGGGCACCACTGCCCGCAGCGCAGTGCGCACAGCCGTCACGGCCGGGGCGCTGCGGGAGGTGGACACGCCGCCGTCGCGCATGTCCAGCGCCCGGGCGGCGGTCAGCACCTCGATGGCCAGGACTCGGGTGAGGCCGTCGATGGCGCGGCGGAGTTTGAGCCCCGCGGCCCAGCCCATGGAAACGTGGTCCTCCTGCATGGCCGAGGAGGGAATGGAATCAACGGAGGCCGGTACAGCCAGCCGCTTGAGTTCAGACACGATTCCAGCCTGTGTGTACTGGGCAATCATGTGCCCTGAATCCACTCCCGGGTCGAAGGCCAGGAACGCATTGAGGCCGTGGCTGCGGGCACGGTCCAGGAAGCGGTCGGTCCGGCGTTCGCTCATGGAAGCAACATCAGCGACGGCGATGGCCAGGAAGTCCAGCACGTAGCCAACGGGAGCGCCGTGGAAGTTTCCGTTGGATTCGAGGCGTCCGTCCAGGGTCACCACCGGGTTGTCGATGGCCGAAGCCCGCTCGCAGGCCGCAACGGTCTCGGCGTGCTGGAGCGTGGAACGGGCGGCACCGTGGACCTGCGGTGCGCAGCGCAGCGAATAGGCGTCCTGCACCCGGGTAAAGCCGCCGGTTTTCTGTTCCTCGATCAGCGCCGATCCGGCCAGGACGGCACGGATGTTGGCGGCGGATTCGCCCTGCCCCGGTTGCGGCCGCAGGGCCTGCAGGTCCGCGGCAAAGACTGCGTCGCTGCCGAGCAGACCCTCCACGCTCATGGCAGCGGCGAGGTCCGCGGTGGACAGCAGCAGGTGCAGGTCAGCGATTGCCAGCGTGAGCATGCCCAGCATTCCGTCGGTGCCGTTGATCAGGGCCAAGCCTTCTTTTTCCTGCAGCTCAATCGGTTCCAGCCCGGCGGCAGCCAGCGCAGCCGCGGCGTCCATGTGTCCGCCGTCGGGCGTGCGGACCTCTCCTTCACCCATCAGCGCCAGCGCGCAGTGGGAGAGGGGAGCGAGATCACCGGAGCAGCCGAGCGAGCCGTACTCCCCGACAACCGGAGTGATGCCGGCGTTGAGCAGCCCGGCATAGGCGAGGGCCACCTCCGGACGGACGCCGGTGCGTCCGGTGGCGAGGGTGGACAGCCGGTTCAGCATCAGGGCCCGCACCACTTCGGTGTCGACTTCCGCGCCCGACGACGCCGCGTGGCTGCGGATGAGTGAGCGCTGCAGCTGGCGGCGCTGTTCGGGAACGATCTGCTTCACCGCGAGGGCACCGAATCCGGTGGAGACACCGTAGTGCGGCTTGTCGTCGGCGGCGAGTTCCTCGATGACGGCGCGGGAAGAACGCATGGCGGTGAGTGCTTGGGGCGTCAGGGCCACGGGGGCGCAGTGCCGGGCGACGGCGACGATGTCCTCCGCCGTCAGGGAGCCTGTTCCAAGTTCAACGGTCATGAGGGGGTTGTGCAGGATTTCCATCCTCTTATCTGAGCACGGGAACGGCAGGGGGCCTAGCAGGCGGTGGATTCGGTTTCTGGGATCCCAGACGCTGCACTAAGCTCCGGACATGTCGATGAGCTATTCCCGGGTTCAGGTTCCGGCCGCTGCACAGGTCCTGTCCATCCTGCGGTATTTGGGGACGCAGGCCGGACCGGTTAGCGCCGCCGTCGTTGCCCGGGACCTCGCGCTGCCGCGCTCCACCACGTATCACCTGCTCGCAGCGCTGGTCGCCGACGGGTTTGCCGTTCATCTGCCGGAGGAACGCAAGTACGCCCTCGGAGCAACGGCGCATGAACTCGGCACCGGTTATGCCCGGCAGGCCCCGTTGCAACGCATTGGCCGGTTTCCGCTCCGGAAGCTGGTGGCTCGGACCCGCCTAACCGCGCACCTGGCCGTCCTGCAGGGCACCGACGCGATCTACGTCATCGAGGAGCGGGCGCCGAGGCAAAAGCCGCTGGTGACCGACGCCGGGGTCCGGCTGCCTGCGCACCGCACCGCCAGCGGGCGGGCCATGTTGGCGCAGATGACCGATGCGCAGCTGCGGGCGCTCTACCCGGACCCGGATAACATGCGCTCCGGCCGCGCCGCCGGACCCGCTCTCGCCGGGCTGCTGGCTGAGGTGCGCGAGCGTGGTTATGCCTGGGAGGAAGACGAAGTCACCGAGGGCTTTTCCTCCATTGCCGTACCCGTGCTGGACCGCTCCGGGCACGCCGTCGCCAGCGTCACCCTGACCACGCCGAACAGCACGCCGCAGGATGTCGACACAGGTCGGCGGATCGATGACTTGGCGTCCAAGTGGCTGCCGGACGTGTCCAGGTGCGCTGCGGAAATCTCCCGCCGGCTCGGAGCCCCGCTCGGTGCCCCGCCGGGTGCTCGGCACCCCTGACGAGCCGGGCCGCCCATCCAAGCGTGCCGGGTGTGGCAGCCCGCGTTGGTGTCTGTAATCCCAGACACTGCCCGAAGCGGGGAAGCAGCCGGAGGCTCCTCGGTTACGGTCTGTTCATGGCTCCCACAACAGATCCTTCCCGCGACATCCGGGCACCCCGCGGCACCTCCCTGACAGCTCGGAGCTGGCAGACCGAGGCGCCCCTTCGCATGCTCATGAACAACTTGGACCCGGAAGTCGCCGAGCGTCCGAAAGACCTTGTGGTCTACGGCGGCACCGGCCGGGCCGCGCGCAGCTGGGAGGCCTACGACGCGATCGTCCGCACGCTGTCCACCCTGGCCGACGACGAGACCCTGCTGGTCCAGTCCGGCAAACCCGTGGGTGTGTTCCGGACCAACGAGTGGGCGCCTCGCGTGCTGCTCGCCAACTCCAACCTGGTGGGGGATTGGGCCAACTGGCCCGAGTTCCGCCGGCTGGAGGCCGAGGGCCTGATGATGTACGGACAGATGACCGCAGGATCCTGGATTTACATCGGCACCCAGGGCATCCTCCAGGGCACGTACGAGACCTTCGGCGCCGTCGCACGCAAGCTCTTCCACGACGACAATGCCACGCTCGCCGGCACCTTGACCCTGACCGGCGGCTGCGGCGGCATGGGCGGAGCTCAGCCGCTGGCCGTGACGCTGAATGGAGGAGCGGTGCTGATTGTCGACGTCGACGAGGCACGCCTGCGCCGCCGCGAGGGCAAACGCTACCTGGACGAGGTGGCACCGGATCTGGACACCGCCGTCGCCAGGGTCATGGCCGCCAGGGCGGAAAAACGTGCCCTCTCGGTGGGGCTGGTGGGCAACGCGGCCGAGGTGTTCGAAGAGCTGCTGCGCCGCCAGCTCGCCGGGGACATCAGGGTGGACATCGTCACGGACCAGACCTCCGCGCACGATCCGCTGAGCTACCTGCCGGCCGGGATTCCCCTGGAGCAGTGGGCTGCCGAATCTGAGGCCGATCCCGAAGGGTTTACCAAGAAAGCCCGCGAATCCATGGCCCGCCAGGTCGCAGCCATGGTGGGCTTCCAGGACACCGGTGCCGAGGTGTTCGACTACGGAAATTCCATCCGCGACGAAGCCCGCCAGGGCGGCTATGACCGGGCCTTCGATTTCCCCGGCTTTGTGCCTGCTTATATTCGCCCGCTTTTCTGCGAAGGCATGGGTCCGTTCCGCTGGGTGGCGCTGTCCGGGGATCCGGAGGACATCGCGGTCACGGACGCGGCGATGAAGGAGCTCTTTCCGGAGAATGCCCGCCTGCACCGGTGGCTCGACGCCGCAGCGGAGCACGTGCAGTTTGAAGGGTTACCGGCGCGCATTTGTTGGCTGGGCTACGGGGACCGGGCCAAGGCCGGGCTCCTGTTCAACCGGCTCGTCGCCGAGGGCAAAGTCAGCGCACCCATTGTCATCGGCCGCGACCATCTGGACTCCGGGTCCGTGGCCTCGCCCTACCGCGAGACCGAAGGCATGGCGGACGGCTCCGACGCCGTCGCGGACTGGCCCCTGCTCAACGCCATGCTGAACACCGCCTCCGGTGCCACCTGGGTCTCCATCCACCACGGCGGCGGGGTGGGCATCGGCCGCTCGATCCACGCCGGACAGGTGTCGGTCGCGGACGGCACCGAGTTGGCCGCCCGGAAACTGGAGCGGCTCCTCACCAACGATCCGGGCACGGGGGTGATCCGCCACGCCGACGCCGGATATGAGCGCGCCTCCGACGTTGCCGCCGAGCGCGGCATCCGCATTCCGATGGCAGAGTAGGGTCCATGGATAGAACACCTGCTTCGCCCGTTAATGCCCTGATGGCCGCCATCGAGGGCACCGGCCGCGATGAACGCCGCGGCGGATACTCCCGCCCGGTGTTCTCGACCGCGGAGCTGGATCTGCGAGAGTGGTTCACGGCCGAGGCGCTCCGGCGCGGACTCGCCGTTGAGACGGACCGCAACGGCATCCTCTGGGCCTGGTGGGATTTGCCGGGGGCATCCTCCGCGGGGACAACCGGCGTATCCTCCGCAGAACCGGAGCGCCGCGGTGCGCTGGTCACCGGATCCCATCTGGACTCCGTACCCGGCGGCGGCGCCTTCGACGGACCGCTTGGCGTGGCCAGCGCACTGGCTGCCGTGGATCTCCTGCAGGCGCGCGAAAAGGACGGCGGCCTGACCCGGAACCGTGCCCTCGCCGTCGCGGTCTTTCCGGAAGAGGAAGGCTCGCGCTTCGGGGTGGCCTGCCTCGGCTCCCGGCTGCTGACCGGCGCGATTGATCAGGCCAGGGCACTGTCCCTGCGCGACGCCGACGGCAACACCTTCGCCGACGTCGCCCGCGCCCACGGACTGGATCCGGACCTGATGGGCCGGGATGATGCGGCGCTGAGCCGCATCGGGGACTTTGTCGAACTGCATGTGGAGCAGGGCCGCGGCCTGAACACCGAGGAGTTTACTGATGCCGCCGGACGGGGTCCGGCTGTTGCGGTGGGAGGGTCCGTGCTCGGGCACGGGCGGTGGCGGTTTGGCATCACGGGGCAGGGCAACCACGCAGGCACCACTCTGATGGCGGACCGTGCCGATCCCATGGTCGCGGCTGCGCAGCTGATCGTGGCTGTGCGCCAGGCAGCCGCTGCCCAGCCCGGCGCCCGTGGCACAGTGGGCCGGCTGGAACCGATCCCCGGCGGCACCAACGTCATTGCCTCCCGGGTGGACCTCTGGCTGGATGTCCGCCACCCCGAAGACGCCGTGACCGCCGCCCTGGTGGAGAAAATCCACGGCCAGGCACAGCGGATTGCGGCCATGGAAGGCTGCACCGTGCGGCTGACCGAGGAATCCTTTTCCGGGACGGTTTCCTTCGATGCCGCTCTGCAGCGCTCACTCTCACACTCCGTGGCTCTGACCGTGCCCGGCGCGCCCGTCCTGGCGACCGGGGCCGGGCACGACGCCGGGGTGCTGGCGTCCCGCGTGCCCACCGGTATGCTGTTCGTCCGCAACCCCTCCGGGTTCAGCCACTCGCCGGAAGAGTATGTGGAGGACTCCGACGCCGAGGCCGGCGTGACCGCGCTCGCCGACGCCCTGCAGGACCTGCTGTGAGTGCGCCGGAACGGCAGGGTTCCTTCTGGTGCGAACAGGGCTGGGTCAACGGCGCGGTTGTTGCCGGCGTCCGGCTGGAAATCGATGCCGCAGGCACTGTAACGGGGACTGAGACCGGCGTCCCGGCGCGGTCAGGGGACTGCCTGCTGGCCGGCGTCACCTTTCCTGCGGCATCGAACGCGCACTCCCACGCCTTCCACCGGGTGCTGCGCGGACGCACGCACGCCGCCGGGCCCGGCAGCTTCTGGACCTGGCGGGAGCACATGTACGAGACTGCCGGGGCGCTGACTCCGGAGCTGTATGAGCAGCTCGCCACCGCGGTGTTCACGGAAATGGTGGTCACCGGATGGACCTCGGTCGCCGAGTTCCACTATGTCCACCATCAGCCGGACGGCAGCGCCTACGTGCAGGAGCATGCCATGGAACGGGCGCTGGCGCGGGCCGCCGTCGCCGCCGGTATCCGATTGACCCTGCTGGACACCTGCTATCTGGCCGGCGGTTTCGACGCGCCGCTCAGTGCCGCTCAGCTGCGCTTCGGAGACCGCGACGGCGCCGCCTGGCTTCAGCGGCTGGCCTCCCTGCGCGCTGCGATTGCCGCGGAGTTCGATCCGGCCCAGGTCAGCGTGGGCGCTGCCCTGCATTCCGTGCGCGGGGTACCTGAGGAAGAGCTGGAACTGATTTCCCGGAAGCTCCCCGCCGACCTGCCGCTGCACATCCACCTCTCCGAACAGCCTGCGGAAAACGATGCCTGCCGGGAGGCCACCGGACTTACCCCGGCACTGCTGTTGGCCAAGCACGGACTGGTCACCCGGCGTCTCTCCGCCGTCCATGCCACCCACCTGAGCGAGGAAGACATGACGGCTCTCGGGAACGCCGGCGCGACAGTGGTGATGTGCCCCAGCACAGAGGCGGACCTGGCCGACGGCATCGGCCCCGCCGCCGAGCTGCAGGCGGCCGGTGCACGGATTGCGCTGGGCACCGACCAGCACGCCGTCGTCGACCCCTGGCTGGAAATGCGGGCGCTGGAACACGGCGAACGCCTCCGCTCCGGGGAACGCGGCCGCTTTGCCCCGGCTGATCTGCACGCCGCCGTTTCCCGCGCCGGAGCAGAATCGCAGGGGCGGCGGGCCCCGGGGCTGGCCGCCGGAGACACCTGCGACCTCATGTCAGTGGATCCCGGAAGCATCCGCACCGCCGGTTCGGATCCCGGCCAGCTGGCACTCACCGCCACGGCCGCGGATGTTCACACCGTCGTCGTCGGCGGCCGTATCCTTGCCCGCCACGGCCGGCACACCGTCCTGGGCGATCCGGCGGCTCTGCTGTCAGCCGCCGTCGCCGCCTTGGACGCGTCCCGGCGCAGCCCGACACCCGCCGCAACCACGGAAGATCCATGAGCACACCTCCAGCAGGCCCGGCCTCAACACTGATCACCAACATTGGCGAACTCTCCACCCAGAATGAGGCCCAAGGTCCGGAGAGTTCCGTGCTGCGGGACGCCGCAGTGGTGTTCGAGGGGGAACGGATCAGCTGGATCGGCGCTGCGTCCGCTGCACCGGCCGCGGATGCCATGATCGACGCCGGCGGACGGTGCGGGCTGCCCGGGTGGGTGGACTCGCACACGCACCTGGTGTTTGCGGGAGACCGCAGTGCGGAGTTTGAGGCCCGGATGGCGGGGGAGTCCTACGCGGCCGGCGGCATCGCCGTCACCACCGACGCCACGCGTTCCGCCTCGGACTATGACCTGACCCGGCTCCTGCTGGCACGTGCCGCCGAAGCGGCAGCAGGCGGCACCACCTACCTGGAAACCAAGACCGGCTACGGGCTGAACGTGGAGGAGGAGCGACGGCACGCGCGCATCGCCTCCACCGTGGCGAACCAGGTGACCTATCTGGGCGCGCATCTGGTCCCGGCCGGCGCAGATGCCGAGGAGTACACGGACCTGGTGTGCACCGACATGCTCGAAGCGGTGCGGCCGTATGTGCAGTGGGCAGACGTCTTCTGCGAAAAGGGAGCCTTCACCGAGGAACAGTCCCGGCGGGTGCTGCAGGCCTGCCGCGATGCGGGCCTGGGACTGCGGGTGCACGGCAACCAGCTCGGCTACGGTGCCGGCGTGCGCCTGGCTGTGGAGTTCGGCGCAGCCAGTGTGGATCACGTGAACTATCTGACGGACGACGACGTTGCCGCCCTCTCGGGTACGTGGACTAAGTGGAACGCGGCCGGACCGGATGCCGGCGGAACGGATGCTTCCGGAGCCCGCACCCCCGGGACGGTGGCCACCTGCCTGCCCGCCTGCGATCTCTCCACCCGGGCACCGCTCGCGCCGGCCAGGAAACTCCTCGATGCCGGGGTGCAGGTGGCGCTGGCCTCCAACTGCAATCCCGGCACCTCCTTCACCAGTTCCATGAACTTCTGCGTGGCCACGGCGGTGCTGCAAATGGGCCTGACAGTCTCTGAAGCCGTCCGGGCCGCGACCTTCGGCGGCGCACTGGCCCTGCGCGCGCACACCGGGGAGGACCGGGACGGAAAGCGGGCGGTGGGCTCACTCGCCGTTGGGCACCGTGCTGACCTGCAGCTGCTCAACGCCCCCTCGGCCGCGCATCTGGCCTACCGGCCGGGGATGCCGCTCACGGGTGCTGTGTGGCGAGCCGGGCAGCAACTGGGTTTGCCGCCCCGGTAGCCGATCGGCCGCCGGGGAACGTGTGGTCCCTCCCATATCCTGCACAATGGAAACCATGCGTGCTGCCTTCCCCTCCGCCCCCGCCGAGTCACTGGACCCGCGGGCACGGAAGATGCTGGTCTTCGAGATCCTGATTGTGTTGGGACTGTCCCTGGGGCGCTCCGGAGTGTACGCCGTCGTCGAGCTCCTGGAAAAGGCCACGGAGGGTCCCCTGGGCGGGCAGACCACCACGCTGAACCCGGTGCTGGACGAGAACTCCTGGTTTGACCTCACCTATCAGCTGCTGGGCATCTTCTTTTCCCTGCTCCCGGTGGCGCTGGTGCTGTTCCTGCTCACCGAACCGGGAAAGTCGGCGTTCCGCCGGATCGGGTTCACCTTCGAGAAACCCGTGCGCGACTTTGGGCTGGGCGCGGGACTGGCCGCGGTCATCTGCCTCGGGACACTGGGCGTGTATGCCGGCGGCCGGGCGCTGGGCATCACCACGGCACTGGTGCCGGCGGCGCTGGACACCTACTGGTGGACGCTGCCGGTGCTGATCCTCTCCGCCGTGCGGCACGCCGTGCTCGAGGAAGTCATTGTGGTTGGCTACCTGTTCCTGCGGCTGCGGCAGCTGGGCTGGGGAACCCCGGCGATCATCCTCACCTCGGCGCTGATCCGTGCCAGCTACCACCTCTACCAGGGCATTGGGCCCGGCATCGGAAACTTCCTGATGGGACTGATCTTCGGTTACGTCTACGTCAAAACCCGGCGGGTCATGCCGCTGGTGATTGCCCATGCGCTGGTGGACATCACCGGCTTTGTCGGCTTCGCCCTGTTCGGACCCGCCATCGGCATCGGCAACTGATTGAGGCGCCCGGCCTGCCTTTCGTGCTGCTCGCCGCCGCTCAACCGTGCCGGACGGACCCGCCGCCCAGCTGCTCGGACAGTCCGGAAAGCAGGATGCCCAATCCCTGATCCAACTCAACTTCGCCGTCATAGTCAGCAAGAATCGGTGCAAGGGACCTGAGCCGGGGGAATTCCTTCGGCGGCAGCCGGTGCAGGCCAAGACGCAGAATGGCTTCATCTTCTTCGGGATCGGCGATGAGCTCCTGCAGCTCGTTCAGGATGTGTCCGTAGAGGAACGAGTAAAAGGCACGATAGATGTGCAGGGCATCCTCGGGGGAAAAACCGGCTTTCATGAGGAGCGCCAAAATCCGCTCAAGCGGCCGCAGCGTTCCCCGGGGGCGCAGGCCCAGGGGAGTGGACAAGGGCCTGGTGACCAGCAGCGGGACCGTGTTGGGGTGCTGCAGGGCCAGCACCCGGAGGTCATGGGCGATGCGTCGCAGCTGAGCCTGCCAGTCCAAGTCATCCGGACAAATCGTCAGTTTATTGAAGACCAGTTCTTCGACCCCTGCCAGCAGGGCTGCACGGTTTTCCGCGTAACGGTAGAGGCTCATTGGATCGCAGTGAAGTTCCTGCGCCAGCCGACGCATGGTGAGAGCTTCCAGCCCGTTGGCATCCACCAGGTCCAGTGCCGTTCCCAGGACAAGTTCCCTGCTCAGACGGCCCCGTTGTGAACCCGCTGGGGCTGGGGTTTCCGGGGTCTTGGCCATGATGCGGTCCGTCCTGTTCGTCTTGAGGGAGCGAGTATCACTCGCTCTGCGTTAATGATAACGGTTGCTTTTATGTAGGCCTACGGCTACCGTCTACAGTGTAGAGCAGCCGACATGGTTTTCGGAGAGATCAGAGTTTGCACGGCCGGTAGTGGCCACTCGCACCGATCGATCAGGAGAAGCGCATGAGTGCAATGACAGGCACAACCTCCGCTGCCCGCACCGGGAACGCCAAGACAGCCGAGGACCGGGTCCGTCAGTTCCTCGCTGTATGCACCGTACGGGACCTCGATGACAGTGCAGTTCTTCCTGTTGCCGACCTCTACGGCATGTACATCATCTGGTGTGAACAAAACAGTACAGATCCGCTGTCCATCCAGCTCTTCTCGAAGGTCCTGCGGGACGAAGGAATCGAGGCCGGGCTGCAGCGCAGGGAAAAAGTGGTCAAAGGCATCATGGTCACAGGCCAAATCCCCATCCAGTACATTCTGGAGACTGATAAGGCTCCGGGTCCCAACAGTGTGCTGGGGACACTTCCGGCGTGATGCCCGCTAAGCCCGTACCCGTGGAGAGACACTGCAGCACTCTCGTTGAGGCACTGAAGATGGCCGTGCACGACGTAGCTGAAGAAGCTACGCTGATCGATGTCGAACTTGACGCCGGGCAATAGGACCTGGGCATCCAGCGGCGTTGGGGCACGGATCACGGTATCGGTTCCGATGATCTTTGCGCGACCGCACGGGACATCATCGCGGTGAAGCAGCATTCAGGCCGCGCCCGCTGAGGCCGGCCGCAGCAGTTCGACAACGCCGCCGGTGATGCCCGCCCGGAACGCCGACCAAGGAGTACACCCGCCTGTGACACTGACGACCCCGTGGGGAGCGGACCTGGAACCCGAATCCGTGCTGCAGGAATATCCCCGTCCGCAGCTTGTCCGCGACAGTTACCTGAACCTCAACGGGTATTGGCAGTGCGCCATCACCTCGGTGCGCCGGGAGCAGCCGCCGGCCGATGGTGAATGGGACGGGCAGATCCTCGTCCCGTTCTCGCCCGAGGCTCCGCTGTCCGGTGTCGGCCGCCAACTCCAGCCCCAGCAGGTCCTGTGGTACCGGCGGACTGTCCGGCTGCCGGTTGAGTTTGCCCAAGAGCGGGTGCTGCTGCACTTCGGTGCGGTGGACCAAAGCTGCACGGTCACAGTCAACGGCACACAGGTGGGCGGGCACGACGGCGGCTATCTGCCCTTCTCCCTGGACGTCACGGACGCGCTGGTGCCCGGTGCCGAGCAGGAAATCGTGGTGCGGGTGCGCGACATCAGCGACACGGGCTACCACAGCCGCGGCAAGCAGACCCTGGACCGCGGCGGCATTTGGTACACCGCTCAGTCCGGCATCTGGCAGACGGTGTGGCTGGAATCGGTGCCGCGGACAAGCATCTCGCAGCTGGTTCTGGTGCCGGATCTGGAATCCGTCTCGGTGACTGTGCTGCTGGACGCGGAGAACGACGACGGCGGCGACCTGTCAGCGGCGATCACAATGTCCGACGGCGGGCGCACTGTGGCGGCCGCCGTCGTCGTGCCCGGGGAAGCCGTGAAGATTCCGGTGCCGGACCCGCACCTGTGGACCCCTGAGGACCCGTTTCTCTACGACGTGGAGGTGCGGCTGGTGTCCGGCGGCCGGGAGATCGACAGTGTCCGCAGCTATACCGGGCTGCGGACCTTCGGAACGGGACCGGATGAATCCGGTCATACCCGGCTCCTGCTCAACGGCACACCGTACTTCCACGCCGGATTGCTGGACCAGGGGTACTGGCCGGACGGGCTGTACACGGCGCCGTCGGATGCCGCTCTGGTTTATGACATCCAGACCGCCAAGGATCTGGGCTTCACGATGCTGCGCAAGCACATCAAGGTGGAACCGCTGCGGTGGTATTACCACTGCGACCGGCTCGGCATGCTGGTGTGGCAGGACCTGGTCAGCGGCGGCCGCACCTACCGGCACTCGGTGGTGACCGCCCCTGCCGTGGGCGTACCGCACCGTGCTGACAGCGACTATGCCGCCTTTGGGCGCGCTGATGAATCGGGCCGGACGGCGTTCCTGGCTGAGCTCCGCGGCACCGTTGACCTGCTGCGCAACAGTACCTCGCTGGCAGTGTGGGTTCCCTTCAATGAAGGCTGGGGCCAGTTTGACGCGAACGCCGTCACCGACCAGGTGCGGTCATTGGATGCGACCCGAAGCATCGACCATGCCAGCGGCTGGCATGACCAGGGCGGGGGAGACCTCAAGAGCGTGCACGTGTACTTCGTTCCTTTTGTGCTCCGGAAGGGCTGGCTGCGGGACGGGCGCGCCGTCGTCCTGTCCGAGTACGGCGGCTACAGTTTGCGCATTCCGGGCCACACCTTCAACGAGAAGGAGTTCGGTTACCGCAAATTCAAGACACCGGACGCGCTGCGCCGGGCCTGGATCAAGCTGCACCGTCAGCAGATCGAGCCGGCGGTGGCTCAGGGCCTCGCTGCGACCGTGTACACGCAGTTGACCGATGTGGAGGACGAAGTGAACGGGCTGCTCACCTACGACCGTCGTGTGGTGAAGATCGACGCCGACACGGTGCGGGAGACCAATGCCCGGCTGGCCCGTGCGGCGTCGCGTTCCTGATCGTTTCAGCCGCGCCGCCCTTGCTTGGGCAGCCCTGCGGTCAGCAGCATCCTTACCAGCCCGTCCGGATCGCTCTTAGCCTTGTGGATGTCTGACCAGCTCCAGCGGACAAAGCCAACGCCGGTGGCCCGGATCGCATCTTCCCGCCGTTTCTCGAGGATGAGGGTTTCCCGGGAAGCTGTGCCCACCTGTCGGGTGGCGCCGGGGCTTCGGCCGGCGGTCACGGGGCCGTACTTCACCGCTCCGTCAAACTCACCGACCAACGCGTAGTCCTTCCAGAAAAAGTCGGTTCTTCCCAGGAATTGTCCGCCCGTAGACCTGAACTCATACTGGAGCTCGGGCTTCGGAAACCCGTGCAGATACAGAACGGCACGTGAGTAGGATTCACCTGGGGATTCCGAACGGCCATCGGCGAAGGAGATCACCCTCCTCGCCCTGGTGCGCTTGGCTTCGTCCGGGAGCTTTCCGCTGAGGATCAGCAGGCCATCCTTCTCCAGCGCGGGAAGGCTTCGGGCCGCATCGGGACGCAGCACGTGGTCCATGGCAGGAACGGCACGCTCGAAGGGAAGGCGGGCCGCCATGTCGAGGACTGTTTGGGCGCGTGAAGTTAGGGTCAGGCCGTGCCGTGTCGTCGCCGGCTCGAGTAACGTTCGCGGAGTCCAGCAGAGGTTGCCCCGGCGCCTTCCATGCGAAGAACCCGGTGCCAGCAGCAGGACCTCAGAGGTCCTGCCAATGACAGGCAAGCCCCAGATGACGGCAGCGGATTGCTGTATCAGTATCCTTGGCGCTTGTCCTTGATCCACAGCAGCGGTAATCACGGCCCGGTCCCGGTCCCACTGCGGCATTTTTTCCCACTGCGAAGCTTCGACATAGACCCCCGCCCGCACCCGGACCAGTTCGCCTGCCCGACACCTCCGGGCCAGGGATCGTCTGCCGGAGCCGTCGCGGTCGGCGTCGGCTGCATAAAGAAACTCCGGATCCATGAGACAAGCGTGGATCCTGGGCTTGCTTCACTAGATGAACCGGGAGCGATCTGTGGATAAACATCCCGCCCGGGGGAAGACCGCCACTTTGGGCAGGCGCATCCGGATTGGGATTCTGCTGCCGGTGCGGACCGGCAGTGATTTCCCGAAAGGTGCGCGGATGCCCAAAGAGGCAGCGGTTCAGGGGTCCAGTCCGCCCAAAAGGTTGCTCGGATGCCCAAAGCGGCAGCGGATCAGGGGCACGGCCCGCGCAAAGGGCGCCCGGATGCCCAAAGCGGCAGCATTTTCCCAACTGGTTCCGCCGCCAGCGGGAAAGACCGCCACTTTGGGCAGGCGCATCCGGATTGGGATTCTGCTGCCGGTGCGGACCGGCAGTGATTTCCCGAAAGGTGCGCGGATGCCCAAAGAGGCAGCGGATCAGGGGTCCGGCCCGCCCGAAAGGTGCGCGGATGCCCAAACCAGCAGGACTCCCGGAAGCCGAGCTAGATTTCGACGAGACCCTTGGCCGTGTTGAATGTGACAGACATGATGCCGGGAGTTCCCTTGGGGGAAATCCACGTGACGCCCACGTTCTCCAGCGGTTCCTCAGCGGGCGTGCCCAGCCACTGGGCCACACGGTCAGCGGAGCCGGCAATGGTCAGCGAGTCCAGCTTCACGGCACCGGGCATGCCGGGCAGGGCCGCTGACGGATGCAGTGCATCGGTTCCGTCATCCCAGCGCAGCATGTACGGCACCTGAGGGTCGGCGATCAGGCCGTTGATGCCGATCTGCTGCCAGGTCAGTTCCTGGCCGTCCGGAAACTTCCGGTTGCCCGGAACGGAGAGCCGTCCGAGCCGTTCTTCGAAGGGGGCGAGATCATCCACGGCCACGCACCAGCCCATCCAGCCGCCGCCGCACTCCGAGCGCTGGCGCACTGCCTGGCCGAAGGGGGCCTTGTCTGAGGCCGGGTGGTTCAGGGCTTCCACCACCTCGACGTACTGGTGGTTGGCCAGGGGCAGAATCATGTTGCGCGTTCCAAAACGCGGGTGCACACCGCCCTTGACGAAGTCCGCTCCCAAGGCGGCAGCGATCCTCTCAGTTGTGGCCAAAAGACCGTCGGATTCACTGGCATAAGAAACATGGTCCAAACGCATGCGGCCCAGTTTGGCACGTTGTGACGTGGCTCTCGACTAAGGACGTCCTAAGTTGGAATAATCGGGCATTCCGGCTCTGCCGGCTGGCCCCCGGCACGGACCCCCGGCAGCAACCGACATCGCGGGAAATGATCCGTCACAGACCTTGCAGGCACCGGGGTTATCCGTTTTCATAGGGGATAGGTCATGAGTGCCAGCAGATAGCCCCGGCTTGCTGGCCGGCAACCCTCCAACCGCGGTGGGGTGCCCCGGGTGAAGACCTGGCCCTGCGTCACCGGATGCAGGGCAAGCGCGGGTCACACGTGGCTGTCGGTTATTTCCGGCCAGAAGTCTCGGTGCGGCCCCTTGGTCAAGGGAGCTAAGCAATGTCAGGAAACTGGTCCTTCGAAACCCGTTCTATCCATGCCGGCCAGGAGCCCGACGCCGTGACCGGCGCCCGCGCCCTGCCCATTTATCAGACCTCATCCTTCGTCTTTCCCAGCGCCGAAGCAGCAGCCAACCGGTTTGCGCTGGCGGAGTTGGCGCCGATCTATACGCGCATCGGCAATCCCACCCAGGAAGCGGTGGAAAACCGGATCGCCTCCCTTGAGGGCGGACTCGGTGCTCTAATGCTTGCCTCCGGCCAAGCCGCGGAAACCTTCGCGATCCTGAACGTGGCCGAGGCCGGCGACCACATCGTGGCCAGCCCCAGCCTCTACGGCGGCACCTACAACCTGTTCAAGCACACGCTCAAGAAGTTCGGCATCACCACAACCTTTGTGTCCGATCCGGACAACCTGGATCAGTGGCGCGCAGCTGTGCAGCCCAACACCAAGGCGTTCTTCGGCGAGGTGGTCTCGAACCCGCGCCAGGACGTGCTGGACATCGAGGGCATTAGCGCGGTGGCCCATGAGGCAGGCGTACCGCTCATCGTGGACAACACGCTGTCCACCCCGTACCTGATCCGGCCCATCGAGTGGGGCGCGGACATCGTGGTGCACTCGGCCACCAAGTATCTGGGCGGGCACGGCACGTCCATTGCCGGCGTCATCGTGGATTCGGGCAACTTCGACTTCGGCGCCGACCCGGAGAAATTCCCCGGCTTCAACACTCCCGACGAGAGCTACAACGGGCTGGTTTACGCCCGAGACCTGGGCGCCGACGGGATCCTGGGTGCCAACCTCGCATACATCCTCAAAGCCCGGGTCCAGCTGCTGCGCGACCTCGGCTCCTCCGTGTCGCCGTTCAATGCGTTCCTGATTGCCCAGGGCGTGGAAACCCTGAGCCTGCGGATGGAACGGCACGTGAGCAACGCCGTCGCGGTGGCCAACTGGCTGGAAGGGCACGACGACGTCGTCTCCGTCGCCTATGCGGGGTTGGAATCCAGCCCGTGGTTCAAGCGCGGCCGCAAGTACGGGCCGCGCGGCACCGGCGCCATTGTCTCCTTCGAGATCAACGGCGGCATCGATGCCGGCAAGCGCTTCGTTGATGCCCTGGACCTGCACTCCCACGTGGCGAACGTGGGTGACGTGCGCTCCCTGGTCATCCATCCGGCGTCGACCACGCACAGCCAGCTGGGAGCCGAGGCGCAGCTGGCGGCCGGGGTCAGCCCCGGGCTGGTCCGGCTCTCCGTGGGTATCGAACACATTGATGACATCATTGCGGACCTCGACGCCGGGTTCCGGGCAGCCAAGGGAGCGTAGCGGCCAGCGTGACAGTTCCTTTTGCCTCAAGCGTTGCCGTGACCGCTTACGGCCGTCCCCAGGCCCAGCCTGCGCCCCAGCACTCCGTCCCTTCCCGGGACGGAGTGCTGCGGCACGCCCGGATCGGCAGCCTCGACCTGGAAACCGGCGGGCACCTGCCCGACGTTTCCCTTGCCTATGAAGCGTGGGGGACGCTCAACGAGGACGCCACCAACGCCGTCCTGGTGGCGCATGCCCTCACCGGCAGCACGCATGTGGCCCGGGGGAGCAGCGAAGAGGACGGCTGGTGGGACGCCCTGGTGGGTCCGGGCAAGACGGTGGACACCGATCGGTTCTTTGTCGTGGCGGTCAACATGCTCGGCGGCTGCTATGGATCCACCGGCCCCTCGTCTTTGGATGTGCAGGGCCGGCCGTGGGGATCAAGATTCCCGTTTGTGACCATCCGCGACTCGGTCCGGGCTGAAGCCCGGCTGGCTGATCTGCTGGGAATCCAAGCCTGGCACACCGTGCTGGGCGGGTCTCTGGGCGGTGCGCGGGCGCTGGAATGGGCCGTCACCGAGCCCGGCCGGGTGAACCGCTGCGCGGTCATTGCCTGCACGGCGGCCAGCTCCGCAGAACAGATAGCGTTTGGCCAGGCGCAGCTGGATGCGATCCGCCTGGACCCGGACTTCAACGGTGGCGACTATTACAACGGCAGGGCGCCGGTGGCCGGACTGGGCCTGGCCCGCCGGATTGCACACATCACGTACCGCTCCGAAGCGGAATTGGAATACCGCTTCGGACGTCAGCCGCAGGCGCAGGAGGAGCCGCTGGGGTCGGTGCTGCCAGGGGCGCGGGGGCGCTATGCGGTGGAGAGCTATCTGGACCATCAGGGCCGGAAGCTGGCCGGGCGGTTCGACGCGAACAGCTACCTGCTGCTGACCGAGGCTCTGATGAGCCACGACGTGGCCCGCGGGCGCGGAACGGTGCGGCAGGCACTGGCGGATGTGGACGCCGAATTCTTCATCGCCGCCGTGGATTCGGACCGGCTCTACCTTCCCCAGCAGTCCAGCGATCTGGCCGCGGCGTTGCCCCGGACGACCGATGTGCACATGATCAGCGCCCCGATCGGCCACGACGGCTTCCTCACCGACGTTGAACAGATCGGCGTGCCGCTGCGGGAACGGTTCTTCGGGGAACCCTAGCCGGACGGCGGACGCCCTACCCTTGCGAAGACTGCCGGAACGTGGCAGAAACAAACGCATGGGTGATTCGATTCGTGTGGCTGCACAGGCACAGTGTTCCCCGGCGCAGCTTTGGCACACGCTCGTGGACAACCGGGCTGCGTGGTGGCCGGAAATGGAGTTCACCGCCAGCCCCGGGTCGCCGTTGGCGGAACGGGCAGCCGGCGGCGACGGCGGGGGCCAGCAGCGTGCCTCGGGCACCGTGCTGGCGGTGGCGCGGGACCGGCTGCTGTCCTTCCGGTGGACCATGCCCGAGTGGAATGCGCATACGGTGGTGAGCATTTCTCTGGCTGCCTTGCCGGGACCGGACCCGGAAACGGACTACACCGACGTCGTCGTCACCGAAAGCGGGCTGGGCGGCCTGGCCGAGGGCGCCGACGTGGCCCGCACCCACACTGAGGAATGGGCGGACCATTTGGCGAGCCTGATTTCGCTGGCCGAAAACGCTTCCCATGCCTGACCAGCCCGCAGAACGGCGGTGCTAGCGTGGCGCCATGACATCCGATGACAGTCTCCAGCCGCCGGCAGCGTCCGGCGGCGTCAGGCGCCTACTGCAACTTTCAGTGCCGCTCGCCGGCGCGGTTCTCCTGATCGCAGGAATCGTACTCCTGGTGCGTGGCGCCGGCGTCGGAACCGTGAACTTCGGCTTTGTGGGGTACATCCCGGTGACGGAGGCGGACGGGGTTTTTGACGGGCTGGTGCTTGTCAGCCGCAGCATGCAGGTGGGCGCACTGCTGGTGCTCGCCGGTGCAGTGGTGCTCGCGTTTTGGGTCGGATTGCAGGCCGGCCGCAGGCATCGTCCTCCGGTAACGCCTGCTTCAGCAGCGTCCGGCGGCGACGGACAACCTGCCTAAGCGCTGAGTCGGGAAAGGCCGCTTAGCCCGCCGATCCGGGAGGCATGCCCGGACCTCCAAACATGGGTCCGGCGTCGGGACGTTTGGCCGCGATGCCGTCCCCCGAGGACTGGTGGCGCACCCGCCGCATGACCCACGGCATCAGGTGCTCCCGAGCCCAGGTCAGGTCCTCGGTGCGGGCGGTCCGCCAATTCTTAGCCAGCATGGGCTTTGGCTCCAGAGGTTCCAGCGTGTGGGGAACGGCGAGAGTCTCCAGCACCATCGCCGCGATGGTGTGATGGCCCAGCGGCGAGAAATGCAGCCGGTCCGAAGCCCACATCTCCCGGTTGCTCAGCTGGCGCAGCGCCCACATGTCCGCTATCACGGCGTCGTGCCGGGCTGCAACGGTCCGGAGATTCTCGTTGTAAACCGCCACGCGGCCGCGAACACTGCCGATCACCGGCGTGGCACCAAGATCCGGGCCGGTGAAGAGCACCACGGTGGCACCGCTGTCGGTGAGCCGGGCGACTGCAGCATCCATCTTTTCTGCAAGTTTGTCGGGATCGCCGCCGGGACGGATGACGTCATTGCCGCCGGCGCAGATGGTGATCAGGTCCGGATGCAGTTCCAGCGCCGGCTCCAGCTGTTCCTCAATGATCTTGTTGAGCAGCCGGCCCCGGATGGCCAGGTTGGCGTAGGCGAAGCCGTCGCGGCTGCGGGCCAGTTCCTCGGCCACCCGATCCGCCCAGCCGCGGTGTCCGCCCGGGCTCTGAGGATCGGGGTCGCCGATTCCCTCGGTAAAGGAGTCACCAATGGCCACATAACGCGTCCAGGGATGAACCGCGGATTCCCCGCCTGCAGCGGGTTCCGGGGCTGGGGCGGACGTTCCGGCCGCCGGCGTGGACGAGGTTTCGGGGATCGAAGGAGAAGTCACCAGTTCATCCTGTCAAGGAGGGGCCGGGCTACGCGACCGTAGGTTCGCGAACCGGTCGTGCCAGAATGATTATCATGCCTAAAACTGCCCCCTGGAACCCCACTGTCCTTTGGTCCAAGCCGGAAGCCGAGCGGGCCGGAACCCCGCTGCTGGTCCTCTTCCACGGTTACCTCGCCAACGAGGAAGACCTGATGGGCCTGGCGGATTACCTGCCCTCGGAGTTCACCATCGCATCGGTCCGCGCACCCCAGGCCCTCGGCCCCGGCTACACCTGGTTCCCGCTGATGAACGACGCCGCTTTCTCGGTGGAGCGTGTGGTGGACGCGGTCGACGACGTTGCCGGCTGGCTGGACAGCGTCAAGGACATTCACAGCAGTGTTTCCCTGCTCGGCTTTTCGATGGGCATGGCCGTGGCCAGCACGCTGCTGCGCCACCGGCCCGCGGACTTTGCCGCCGTCGTCGGGCTCTCCGGCTTTGTGGTTCCTGCGGAGGGCAATCCGTTCTTCCACGACGACGAGCTCGCTGCCGGCGGCGTGCCGTTCTTCTGGGGCCGTGACCAGGCGGATCCGGTGATTGACGCGCCGCGCATCGAATTCACCCATGCCTGGCTGAACGAGCACACGGCGCTGACCAAGATCCTGTATTCGAACATGGGGCACGGCATCAACATGCAGGAACTGGGACATGTGAAGGAATTCCTCACCCACTTGGTGCTCAAGGGCTGATCCGCGTCCCGGTGAGGAGCCGGCTGCTCGGGGAGGGTTAGTCCTCTTTCACGATTCGAATGGCTTCGCCGTTGACGGAGATGATGTCGCCGGGGTGCAACTGCCGGCCCCGGCGCTCCTCGATCTCGCCGTTGACCTTCACCAGGCCGTCTTCGATCAATTGCTTGGCCTGGATGCCGTCTTCGGCGAGGCTGGCAAGCTTGAGCAGCTGGCCCAGGCGGATCATTTCGTCGCGGATGGGAAGGTCTTGGGGATCGGTATTACTCATGTGTCCATTCTGCCGGATATTGTCCGGGGCTGATTCCGGCCTTCCCTCGGCCCTGCCGTAGGGTAGGTCCGTGCCAAATGCTGTGCGAATAAATCCGCTGATCGGTCTTCCCCTTGCCGTCCTGGCCGGGACGGCCATTCCTGCGCAGGCCCGCGTCAACGGCGCCCTGCGCGAACGGATCGATGACGGGCTGGCTGCAGCCCTCATCAGCTTCTCCGTGGGGCTGGTGGTCATGATCCTGATTTCGGCGCTGCTGCCGCGCGGGCGCGCCGGAGCCGCCCAGTTGCTCCCGGCCCTGCGGGAACGCCGTTTTCCGCGGTACTACGTCCTGGCCGGAGCCATTGGCGGCTACTTTGTGCTCTCGCAAACCCTCACCGTGGCGGTGCTGGGCGTCGCCGTGTTCACGGTGGCCGCCGTCGCCGGCCAAACCATGACCGGGCTGGTGGTGGACCGCCTGGGCATTGGACCGGCGGGCAAGAAGGCCCTGACATTGATGCGCGTGGTGGGTGCCGTGCTGACCATTGCCGCCGTCGCATGGGCAGTGAGTCCCAAGCTCAGCGGAACGTCCTCGGCCTCGGATCTGCTGTTGCCGGTGCTGCTGCCCCTGACCGCAGGCATGCTGATGAGTTTCCAGCAGGCCATGAACGGCACCACGGGCATGCACTACGGAACACCGATAACGGCAACCCTGGTGAACTTCATCTCCGGTGCCGCGGTCCTGCTGGTCTGCTGGCTGGTGAAGGTGGCCGTGTCCGGATTCGGGAACCCGCTGCCGGGGGAGTGGTACCTGTATCTGGGCGGACCGCTTGGCTGCGTCTTCATTGGGCTCAGTGCCCTGCTGGTGCGGAGCCTCGGTGTGCTGCTGACCAGCCTGGGCATGATCGGCGGACAGCTGGTGGGCTCGCTGCTGCTGGACATTTTCCTGCCCGCGCCGGGCTCCGTCGTCGTCGCCGCCACGGTGCTGGGTACCGCATTGACCCTGGCCGCCATCGTGGTGGCCACGCTGCCGTGGAACATGCCAGGACTGCTGCGCCGGCGGTGACAGCCCGGCATAGTGCCGGCCGGGTTGTTCCGGCCCCACGTGCCGAGTGCGGGGCTTTGGGCGCAGTGACCTTAAGCTGGTAGTTGTAGCTTTTTGCCCTTTGCAGTTCCTCGCCGCGCAACCTGCCGGTGCACACTGCGGACGGGACCATAAGCGGACCGCACCCAGCGGCCTGCGCAGACACGAAAGAACGGCGGTACCATTCCATGGCTTCGACCAAATCCAAACTGGATCCGATCATCTCCCTCGCCAAGCGCCGGGGGTTCGTCTTCCAGTCGGGTGAGATTTACGGCGGGTCCCGCTCTGCATGGGATTACGGCCCCCTGGGTGTCGAACTCAAGGAAAACATCAAGAAGCAGTGGTGGCAGCACATGGTCCGCGGGCGCGACGACGTCGTCGGGCTGGATTCCGCTGTTATCCTCCCGCGCCAGGTCTGGGAGGCTTCCGGCCACGTTGAGGTCTTCTCCGATCCGCTGGTTGAGTGCCTGAGCTGCCACAAGCGCTACCGCGCCGACCACCTCGAGGAAGCCTACGAGGAAAAGAAGGGCCACGCCCCCGAGAACGGCCTGGCCGACATTGCCTGCGCCAACTGCGGCACCAAGGGCCAGTGGACCGAACCGCAGGAATTCTCCGGCCTGCTGAAGACCTTCCTCGGCCCGGTGGCCAATGAAGAAGGCATGCACTACCTGCGCCCCGAAACCGCCCAGGGCATCTTCGTGAACTTCAACAACGTGCTCACCACGTCGCGGAAGAAGCCGCCGTTCGGCATCGGCCAGATCGGCAAGAGCTTCCGCAACGAGATCACGCCGGGAAACTTCATCTTCCGCACCCGTGAATTCGAGCAGATGGAAATGGAGTTCTTCGTCGAGCCGGGCACGGACGAGGAATGGCACAAGTACTGGATCGAAAACCGGTTCAACTGGTACGTGAACCTGGGCATCGACCCGGAGAACCTGCGCCTCTTCGAGCACCCGCTGGAAAAGCTGAGCCACTACTCCAAGGGCACCACCGACGTCGAATACCGCTTCGGCTTCCAGGGCTCCGAGTGGGGGGAGCTGGAGGGCATTGCCAACCGCACCGACTTTGACCTCGGCACGCACTCCAAGCACTCCGGCACGGACCTGAGCTACTTCAACCAGGCCACCAACGAGCGCTTCACTCCGTACGTGATTGAGCCCGCCGCCGGTTTGACCCGTTCCTTCATGGCGTTCCTCGTAGACTCCTACACGGAGGACGAAGCCCCCAACGCCAAGGGCGGCGTCGACAAGCGCACCGTGCTGAAGCTGGATCCGCGCCTGGCACCGGTCAAGGCCGCCGTGCTGCCGCTGAGCCGCAACGAGGACCTGTCTCCCAAGGCCAAGGACCTTGCCGCGCAGCTGCGCCGGAACTGGAACATCGACTTTGACGACGCCGGGGCCATTGGCCGCCGCTACCGCCGCCAGGACGAAATCGGCACCCCGTTCTGCATCACCGTGGACTTCGACACCCTCGAAGACCAGGCCGTCACCGTGCGCGAACGCGACTCGATGGCCCAGGAACGCGTAAGCCTGGACAAGGTCGAGGGCTACCTCGCCTCAAGGCTGATCGGAGCGTAATGGCACTGACTTTCCGCGAATGGCGCGAAGATGACGACCTGGCCCTGAATCAGCTGTGGGGCGATCCGGAAACGGTGCAGTCCGGCCAGTTCCGGGCAGTCCTGCGGCCGTCCTCCAACGAGCCGTGGAGCCGCTGCATCGTGGCCGAGGATGACGGAATTCCGGTGGCTGCCGGCGTCGTCTACGAAACCTCGCTGCATCCGGACCGGCTGTGGATCTACGTGGAGGTGGCCCGGGAAAACCGGCGCGCCGGCCTCGGATCCACCCTGCTGGGCATGCTGCGCAAGGAAGCCGAGACGGCGCCGTCGGGCGTCACCGCCCTGCGGGCGAAGGTAGAGCCGGGCACTTCCGGTGCCGCGTTTGCCGAAGCCGCCGGATTCTCGCGGATCCAGCGTTCGCGGGTTGTCGTGGTGGAACCGGGCCGGATCAGCCTGCCCGTGTTCTCCGACGACGCCGGTCCCCAGCTGGAGGAAGCCGCCACCGGTTCGGTGGAGCTGACGCAGGCTGTGGCCGAGTTCTACAACAGCGTGCACGGCTGGGACCGGGCGGACATGACGCTGGGCCGCGCCCAGCAGATGCTGCTCAACGACGCCACCGGTGCCGCGGGGGCCGTGGTGCTGCGGGATGCGCCGAAGGCAAAGGGCGGAAAGATCGCTGCGTTTGCCGTGAGCTACACGCACAACCGCACCGACGAGCCCGCCGATGTGTTCCTGGGATATGACACGAAGCTGGAACGGTCCGAGCAGGAAGCGGCACTGGAATCGCTGCTGGCCATGCTGACCTACCAGTACCCGGTGCAGCTGGAGGTGGACGAATCCATGGCTCCCGTCGCTCGGATCATCCAGGCTCTGCTGGAGAAGGGCGCGGCCCGCGAGGTCGGCCCGGCCACGGAGATCGTCAGCGGCTAGACCCTTTGCGGCCTTTTGCGGCTGCCAGTGCATTACGACGACGGCGGGTGCCGGTTCCTTGGGGAGCCGGCACCCGCCGTCGTTATGCGGAGCGGTGCCGGCGCCATCGAGTGTGCAGTTCTGGTGGGTCTCACGGGCCGGCTTCATACCGAGTGTGCAGGTCTGGTGGGTTGCACCGCACGCAGGTCACCGTATCTGCACACACAGTCGACGCAGCTCACCAGATGTGCACACTCGTGGCGAGAATATGCAGACCTGAAGCGCCCACCAGTCTGTCCGTGGAGATTAGGCCCGGGAAGCCAGCTGGCCGGAGATCGCGTACAGCACCGACTCGGTGACTTCATCCAGCGAACGCTCCGGACTGAACACCAGCCATTCAAGTCCGCCGATCAGAGCCGCACCAAACACGCTGCCGGCCACCACCTCCAGCCGGCCGTCCATCTCCGCCGGGGGAGAGGTCTCGCGGATGGGGATGATGAACTCGCCCAGGACTTCGCGGCGAAGCAGTTCCAGCGAGTGCTGCCAGGCGCGGTCGGTCCGAAAGATCTCTGCGGCCAGCAGCCGGGCCAGGGCGCGGTTGTCGGCGACCGTTTCCAGCAGGGCGCGGACCATGGACTGCAGGGCAGGCCATCCGGTCTGCGAGGAGCGGGCGTTGCGCACCGTTTCCGCAAGCACCCCCACGCCCTCCAGCAGCAGCTCCTCGAACAAGCCGTCCTTGGACGTGAAGTTGTAGTAGACACTGCCTTTGGCGACGCCGGCCCGCTCGGCAACGTTCTCCATGGTGGTTCCGGTGATACCGTTGTCCGCCGCCAGCTCCAACGCGGCATCGAGGATCGCGCGCTTGGTACCTGACTGGCGTGGCATGGAAACGTTCCTTCTTCTTTGTGATGGGCCTGCTTCGATCTTAGAGGTCCGGTCCGGGTCCGGCAGATTCAGAGGTCCGGCCGGTAGCCGCCCGGTAGCTCCCCGGTAGCCGCCCGGCAGCCCGGGGAAGCCCAACTTGGGAGAAAACGTCCGGACTTGGGACAATGATGCCGATCCGTGTTTCCTGCGCCCGTCCTCCGGGCTGCAACCCCGCGCCACCTCCGTTGCAACTCCGTGCCAAAGCCGAAGGACCCTCCCATGGGACACAGCCATTCCCCGCACTCCGATGAGCCGCCGTCCCCGGCAGCGCTGGCCGCCCGGCGCCGCGCCAACCTCCTGCTGACCTGGATCCTGGTTCCGCTGGGGCTGCTGGCCGTTATCGGCATGGTCCTGCTCTGGCCTTCCGGGGACCGCACCGGCATCACGGTGTCCGATCCCTACGCCACCGCCGACGGCGTCACTTTCGAAACCGGCAAGGTCCAGCGCGTCAGCGAGGAGGACTGTCCGTCGTCGCAGGCGCTGGTCGATGCCGGCGGGACCGCCCAGCAGTGCCTGGTGGCGTACACGGTCCCGAACTCCGGGGGCACCACCATTCAGGTGGAAGTTCCGCCTGAGGTCGCCAAGGGAGGCGCCGTCGAGGCAGGCGACACCATCCGCTACCTGAATCTTGAAGCCATCATGCAGCAGGGCGGCGGCGCACCGCCCTACGTCTTCGTGGACTTTGTCCGCTCCATTCCCATGGCCGCGTTGACCGTGCTGTACGCGGGCGTGGTGATCGCCGTCGCGCGCTGGCGGGGGCTGCGTGCCCTGGTCGGGCTCGCGGGCGCCTACGCGGTGTTGGCCGGGTTCATCCTGCCCGGGCTGGTGGAGGGCAAGCCGCCGCTGCTGCTGGGGCTGATCGGTTCGAGCGTGATCATGTTCGGCGTCCTGTATTTTGCCCACGGCTTTACGGCGCGCACCTCGACGGCGCTGCTGGGGACGCTGTTCGGGCTGTCCATCACGGCTTGTCTGGCCGCATGGGCGACCGATGCCGCCCACCTGGTGGGGGTTGACGATGAGAACGCGTACACGCTCATCAACTCCTCGGACAACATCTCGGTATCCGGCATTATCCTGTGCGGGCTGATCATTTCCGGTCTCGGCGTGCTGAACGACGTGACCATCACGCAGTCCTCCGCCGTGTGGGAGATGTACGAGCTGGCGCCCGGGGCGAGCGCCAAGCGGCTGTTCTCCGGGGCCATGCGGGTGGGGCGGGACCACATTGCCTCCACCGTCTACACCATTGCCTTCGCCTACGCCGGGGCGGCGCTGCCGGTGTTGATCCTCGTCTCGCTCTACGACCGGGCCTTCCTCGACAGCATTACCAGCGGTGAACTGGCCGAGGAAGTGATCCGCACGCTCGTGGGCTCGGTGGGCCTGGTGCTGGCCATCCCGGTCACCACGGCCATCGCCGTCCTGGTGGTCAAGGCGGTGGGCATCAAAGGGATTCCGCGCAGCGCGGACGGAGCACACGCGAAGCACGACGACGGCGGGACGCCTCCGGCGCACGCAACACCCGCTGTCGGCGGGGTGCTCGACCACGCAGCGCCCGGCGTCGTCGGCGGGACGCCTGCCCATCCCGCCGACGACGCACCGCCGACCCGGCGTTCGCTGCGCAACCGGCCCTAGAGGCCCGCTGCGCAGCGAACGCACGGCCTCGAAGGGCACACGTCCTACGGCGCGCACGTCCTACGGCGCCGCCGGAGCCGGGGCGGGAATAACCGGCGGCTCGAAAGTGAACGTCATGCCGAGCAGCCAGACCAGCAGCAGGACCACAGGCAAATGGATGATGAACTGCAGGAAGGTGAACCCCACCAGGTCCCTTGCCCGCAGCTTCAGCACCGCCAGCAGGGGCAGCATGAAGAACGGATTGATCAGGTTGGGCAGCGCCTCGGCAATGTTGTAAATCTGCACCGTCCAGCCAAGGTTCATCTCCACATCGGTGGCGGACTGCATCACATAGGGAGCTTCCACCAGCCACTTGCCGCCGCCGGAGGGCACAAAGATGCCCAAGATGACGGTATAGATGGCTATTACGACGGCGAACGCCCCGCCGGCGCCGATGTTGGTAAAGAACGTGGCCAGATGCTCGGAAAGGGTGGTCCCGCCGCCGCCTTCGGCTTTGGTGAGGATCGCGGCCATTGCGGCGTAGAGCGGAAACTGGACCAGGATGCCGGCGGTGGCGGGCACTGCCTTGGTGACGGCCTGCAGGAAGTTGCGCGGCGTGCGGTGCAGCACCAGCCCCAGGATGAGGAAGACCAGCAGATAGCCGTTGAGGCTGGAGATCACGCTGAGGAACGGTTTGGTCACGAACTGCGAGACCAGCCACCCGGCGGTCAGCAAGCCCATGAGCATCGGCAGGATGGGGCTGTACTCCAGCCATTCTCCGGGACGCTCCCGGGTGGAGGCAGGCTCAGGCGTGTCATCCAGGTCCACGCCCAGTTCCGTAGCGGTGCGGATGGCTTCGCCCTTGGGTGCTGAGAGATGCGCGATCACGGTGGTCAGGGCAATCAGGATGGCGCACGTGAGCAGCGACTGCCAGGTGAAAATGGTCTTGCCGAAGTCCAGGACCCCGGTGACTTCCAGCAGAGCCGGCGGCAGCGACGCCGCCGTGGCCTGCAGCTGCGCGGCGGAGGACGACAAGCCCAAGGCCCAGACCGCACCAAGGCCCATGAATGCGGCCGCGCCGAGCGCACGGTAATCCACGCGCAGATCGGAGCGCCTGGCTATTGCCCGTGCGAGCAGCCCGCCGAAGACAATGCTCAGTCCCCAGTTCAGGAAGGACACGGACATCGACAGGAACGCCACAAAGCTGACGGCGGTGGTGGCGGTCTGCGGAACCCGTGCCAGCCGGGCGATAAGCTTCGCCACCGGGGGAGAGGTGGCCACGACATAGCCGGTCAGGACCACCATCGACATCTGCAGGGTGAAAGCGGTCAGGTCCCAAAAGCCGTTGCCGAAGGCATCCGCCACGTCCTGCGGTGAGGACCCGTTGAGCAGCGCGGCCAGGGCAATGATGACCACACCGGCCAGGGCAAAGATGTAAGCGTCGGGAAACCACTTTTCGGTCCAGCGGGCCAGAGCTTGGGCAACTCTTGCCAGGCCTTTCTCGGAGCCGGCCGAGCGGGTGGTGGCGGTAGACATGGCGGGACCTCATTCTGGTTGCGGCAGTGAAACCGAAGGGGTACGGATGGATGGCCTGCCCAGTACTGAAAAACCATCATTGTGATGCAGGCCACCTGCACGCTAGGGGGTGTTCCCCGGGCCTGTCAATCGGCGTCCGGGGCCGGTCTGCAGCGGTGTCCGCACGACACGCTGCCGGAAGGTTCCCCACAACCCGCAGCAGGATTTGCACCGGCTTGCGAGAATGGGGGTGTGACTGTTTCATCTCCAGAACTCAAGCTCGAGCTGCCGCCGCTGCAGCTGGGCCCCATTACCGTGGACACGCCGGTGATCCTGGCTCCCATGGCCGGCATTACCAACAAGGCGTTCCGGCGGCTCTGCCGCGAATACGGCGGCGGCCTGTACGTCTCCGAAATGGTCACCTCGCGTGCCCTCGTGGAGCGCTCGCCGGAGTCCCTGCGCATCATTGAGCACGACGACGACGAAAAGGTCCGCTCCGTCCAGCTCTACGGCGTGGACCCGGTGACCGTCGGCGCAGCCGTCCGGATCCTGGTGGAGGAAGACCGCGCCGACCACATTGACCTGAACTTCGGCTGCCCGGTGCCTAAGGTCACCCGCAAGGGCGGCGGCTCGGCCCTGCCCTGGAAGCTGGACCTGTTCACCGCCATCGTGCAGACCGCCGTGAAGGAAGCCTCCCGCGGCAACGTTCCGCTGACCATCAAGATGCGCAAGGGCATCGACGAGGACCACCTGACCTTCCTCGAGGCAGGCCGCATCGCCCGCGACTCCGGGGTTGCCGCCGTCGCGCTGCACGGCCGCACGGCGTCGCAGTTCTATTCCGGCAAGGCCGACTGGAACGCCATCGCCGAACTGCGCGAAGCCCTGCCGGACGTTCCCGTGTTGGGCAACGGCGACATCTGGTCCGCTGAAGACGCCATCGCCATGGTGCGCCAGACCGGCGTCGACGGCGTCGTCATCGGCCGCGGCTGCCAGGGCCGGCCGTGGCTCTTCGGGGACCTGCAGGCGGCGTTCGAGGGCAGCGACACCCGGCACCGCCCGGGCTTGAAGGAAGTCTCCGACAGCGTCTACCGGCACGCCGAACTGCTGGTGGAAACCTTCGGCGGGGAAATGATGGCGCTGCGGGACATCCGCAAGCACATGGCCTGGTACTTCAAGGGCTACGTGGTGGGCGGCGATCTCCGCGCCCAGCTCGCCACCGTCCCCACGCTCGAAGTCCTGCGCGAACTGCTGGACCAGCTGGACCCCGAGGCCCCGTATCCCGGCGTTGACGCCGAAGGCCCCCGCGGCCGCGCGGGCTCACCCAAAAAGACAGCGCTGCCGGAACACTGGCTGGAATCGCGGGAGCTCAACGCCGCACAAAAGTCCATCATTTCCGCAGCTGAACTCAACATCTCAGGCGGCTAAACACCCATGACCTTTCCGCAGGCTTTCCAAACCGCAGGCTATACCGACGTTGACCTTGCACGCTGGGTCACCGAGCCTGCCAAAAACACCAACCGCACCCAGTTCGGCCGCGACCGCGCCCGGGTGCTGCACTCCTCGGCGCTGCGCCGGCTCGGGGCCAAGACCCAGGTCGTGGCCCCGGACACCGACGACTTTGTCCGGACCCGGCTGACCCACTCCCTGGAGGTGGCCCAGGTGGGGCGCGAACTCGGCAATGCGCTGGGCTGCGATCCCGACGTCGTCGACGCCGCCTGCCTCTCACATGACCTGGGCCATCCGCCGTTCGGCCACAACGGCGAGACCGCGCTGAACGATATAGCCCATGCCATCGGCGGGTTCGAGGGCAACGCGCAGACCCTGCGGCTGCTGACCCGGCTGGAGCCCAAGATCATTGCGCCCGACGGCGGTCCGGCCGGCCTTAACCTGACCCGGGCCTCCCTCGACGCCGCCACGAAGTACCCGTGGTCCATCGCGGACGCGCCGCTGGTGAACGGCCACCGGACCACCAAGTTCGGTGTCTATGAAGACGATTTGCCCGTCTTCACCTGGCTGCGCGACGGCGCCCCCGCCGGCCGCTCCTGCCTGGAGGCACAGGTCATGGACCTGGCTGACGACATTTCCTACTCCGTGCACGACGTCGAAGACGCCATTGTTGCCGGCCACGTACAGCTCAAGTGGCTGGACAACCCGGACCAGCGCGCCCGCGTCATCGGTTACACCCAGCAGTGGTACCTGCCCGGCACCGACGGCGCAGCGATCGAGGAGGCCCTCAAGCGGCTCGAAGCTGATCCGGTGTGGGTCCGCGAGTCCGACGGCAGCCGCAAGTCCATGGCCGCGCTCAAGGACATGACCAGCCAGCTGATCGGCCGGTTCTGCAACAGTGCCCTCGAAGCCACCCGCATCATCTACGGCACCGATCCGCTGACCCGCTACAACGCCGAGATGGTGGTTCCGGAAGAGACCAAGCTGGAGATCGCCGTCATGAAGGGACTGGCCACCACCTTCGTGATGACCACCGACCAGCGGCAGCCGCTGTATGAACGCCAGCGCGAGATCCTCACCGCCCTGGTGGCCCAGCTGTCCGCCACGGGGGATCGGCACCTGGAACCGATGTTCGCTGCCGATTGGCGGGAAGCGGCCGACGACGGCGCCCGGCTGCGCGTGGTCGTGGACCAGGTCGCCTCCCTTACTGACGGGTCCGCGCTGGCACTGCACGAGCGCCTGGTGGGCCCGGTTCCCTCGCTCTGGTAAAAACATCTGGTTGTCTCGGATGAAAAAGGACCGATAACTCTGGCGCCGCCCGGTGTGTCTCGTTAGTGTTTCGGCTCTGAGGTGTAACATCCACCCCTTCGGTTACCACTGGCCGCAGGAGCACCTCTACCGGACAACTCTCACGGGGGACTCTTCATGAGCGACCAGCCACACCCATCCCGTTCGCGCCGGCTCAGCGACCCGCTTCCGCCGTCCGCCCGACGCCGCAGCCGGTGGGGCATCCTGCTGGCCGCCCTGCTGTCCCTGATGTTTTTCGTCCCGATGGCAGGCCCGGCCAACGCCGCCGTCGATCCGGAACCGCCGCGCGGGCCGGCTCCGGCGTCCGATGCCGGCACTGACATTGTGATCACGTCCCTGGGCGAAGGACGACGGAACATCTCCGGTTATCTGCCGCCGCTCGGGGCCACCTGGCCCATTGACACCTATCCCACCTCCCGTCCGGCGGGCTACGAGACAGAGAACGTGGGTTTTGCGGGGGTCATCAACACCCAGGAAGTGGGCGGGACCACTACGGCCCAGATGTACTGCATCGATCTGCGCACCTCCACACGGGTGGGCATCGGGTATGAAAACGGCACCTGGGACGAATCCAACGTTCCCAACATCGGATATGTGAACCGGATCCTGAATACCTACTACCCGAGCACGAATCTCCCTGCCGGTGTCACCAACAACAATGATAAGGCCGCGGCCGTGCAGGCAGCCATCTGGTTCTTCACGGACGGCTATGTTGTCAACCGCACCAACAACCTGTATTCCACCGTTGCCTCGATCGTGAACGACACCATCGCGGCCGGGCCGCTGGACGAACCGGACGCCCCGGATATTTCGATCACTCCCGCCACTGCCGAAGCAGCGGTAACCGGTGTCGCCGGACCCTACACCGTGACCTCGGAGGCCGATGAAATCACCGTGACGACCGATGAAGGCTTCGGTCTCTTCGCAGATGAAGCAGGCACCGTACCGCTCACCAACCCCGTCGCCAGCGGTACGCAGGTGTGGGTGCGGAGCGAGGACGGAGGCACCGGGCCAGCCGCCATCAGTGCACGGGCGGTAGTGACCGTTCCCACCGGCAGTGTGTACCTCTATGACGGGGCGACATCCGGGGTGGACGCTGCCCAGAAGCTGATCCTCGCGGACACCCGGGACCTGAGCTCCGCAGCCAGTGCCACGGCGACCTTCTACGAGGTCGGAGCCTTGACGGTTACCAAGTCAATAGAGGGTCCGGCCGCCGGCAGCCAGGGTGCGGTGGTCATCAGTATCGATTGCGGACCGGGATACCAGTTCACCTTCAACATCGACGCCGAAACTACCGGGGCGTCGTCGGAGACCTTCACCGACATTCCTGCGGGAACCGCCTGCACCATCACCGAGCCCACCAACGGCACCACTGCCAGTGTGCAGGTCAGCACTACCATTGTGCCCACCGCTGTCACCATCCCCTCGGGTTCAACGGCAACGGCAACCGTTACGGACACGTACACCTTCACACCGGGAACGCTGGTGGTCACCAAAACCAACACCGGCGAGGCAGACGGCGCCCAGGGCGAGGTGACAATTTCCGTGGTCTGCACCCTGGACGGTGCCACCACCGTACTGGACACCACTATCACGATTCCGGCGGGAACCCTCACCCCGGAGCCCGCAGAATTCCCCGGCCTCGCCGCCGGCACCATCTGCGCCGTGACGGAAACCGCCAGGGGGGAAACCACGGCTGTGTCAGTCGAGGTGGCCGGGGAAGGGACCGTAACGATTCCGGCCGCAGGAAGTGTCACCGCAGCACTGACGAACACCTACACCTTCACCCCGGGAACCCTGGCGGTCCGCAAGGACATCGCCGGCACCGGTGCGGGGCGGCAGGGCGTCGTCACTTTGCAGGTGACCTGCTCCTCCGGCCTGAACCAAACCATCACCATCCCGGCCGGAACCACCCAAACCACCACAGAGGAATTCACGGGCCTTCCCGCCGGGACCACCTGCACGGTTACAGAGACGGCGGACGGTGCGACCACGGAGGTCAGCGTGACCACGGTGGTTGACCCGGCAGGCGGCGCAGTAACCGTCCCGGCCGGCGACGGCGTTGAGGTGACCTTTACGGACACGTACACGGTCAACCCCGGAGCCCTGGTCGTGAACAAGGCCATCGCGGGGGTGGCTGCGGGCCAGCAGGGCGATGTCACCCTGCAGGTCACCTGCACTTTGGAGAGCGCAGTTGTCGCAGAGGGGACCTTCACCGTCACTGCCGGCACCACCGGAACCGTTCCCGCGGGCACCCTGACGGGGATTCCGGAAGGTGCCAGCTGTGCCGTCACCGAACCCGTCACGGGGGAGAGTGCTGAAATAGGCGTGGTGGTGGATCTGCCTGATTCCGTAACCATCACCGCAGGCGCCACTGCCACGGCCACAGTGACGGACACATACAGCGAGAATCCCGGCACCCTGATCGTCACCAAGGTGATTACCGGTGAGGCTGCCGGGAACCAGGACGCCGTTGAGGTGGACGTCCTCTGCACCCTGGCCGGGGAAACTGTGTTCTTCGAAACATCGCAGATCCCCGCTGGACAGACCGGAGAGGTGGGCGCACAGTTCCTGAACATTCCCTCGGGCGCCTCCTGTGCCATAACTGAACCGATCACCGGGGCCACCGAAGTTGTCCAGGTCAGCTCCGAACTCCCGGCGGCGGTTACCATTACCCCCGGTGGCACGGAGAGCGCGACGGTCACGAACACGTACACCTTCGCTCCGGGCACGTTGACGGTTACCAAGTCCATCACCGGTGAAGCGGCCGGTGAGCAGGGCGAGGTGATCCTGGAGGTTCAGTGCGGGCCGGACGGATCCGTGCTGAGCGAGACGGTGACGATCCCTGCCGGGTCCACCGGGGATGTTTCCACGACGTTTGAGGACCTTCCCGCCGGCACCGAGTGCACGGTCACGGAACCGACCAGCGGAGCCACTGAGACCGTCCAGGTCTCGACGGTCCTGCCGGATCCGGTGACCATTCCCGCCGCCGGGGGCTCCGAAGCTACGGTGACCAACACCTACACCTTCGCTCCGGGCACGTTGACGGTTACCAAGGCCTTCGCCGGTGAAGCTGCCGGTGAGCAGGGTGAGGTTGTCCTGCAGGTTCTGTGTGGTCCGGACGGTTCGGTGCTGAGCGAGATGGTGACGATCCCGGGGGGGTCCACGGGGGAAGTTCCCACCACGTTTGGGGACCTTCCTGCCGGCACCGAATGCACGGTCACGGAACCGACCAGCGGAGCCACTGAGACCGTTCTGGTCTCGACGGTTCTGCCGGATCCGGTGACCATTCCGGCAGGCGGCGGTTCCGAGGCTACGGTGACCAACACTTACACGTACGCTCCCGGAACGTTGACGGTCTCCAAGGTCATTACCGGTGAAGCGGCCGGTGAGCAGGGCGAGGTTGTGCTGCGGGTCCAGTGCGGGCCGGACGGGTCGGTGCTGGATACGACAGTGACGATCCCGGCCGGTTCAACGGATCCGGAGAGCGCCACGTTTGAGGATCTTCCGACCGGCACCGAATGCACGGTCACGGAGCCCACGAGTGGAGCCACCGAGACGATCCTGGTCTCGACGGAACTGCCGGACCCTGTGACTATTCCGGTTGGGGGAGGATCCGAAGCCGCGGTAACCAACACCTACACGTTCGCTCCGGGTACGTTGACGGTCAACAAGACCATCACTGGTGAAGCGGCAGGCCAGCAGGGAGAAATTGTCCTGCGGGTCCAGTGTGGCCCGGACGGATCGGTGCTGGATGAGACAGTGACGATCCCGGCCGGGTCCACGGATCCGGAGGGCGCCACGTTTGGGGATCTTCCGACCGGAACCGAGTGCACGGTCACGGAGCCCACGAGCGGAGCCACCGAGACGATCCTGGTCTCGACGGAACTGCCAGACCCTGTGACTATTCCGGCCGCCGGGGGCTCCGAAGCCGCGGTAACCAACACCTACACCTTCGCACCGGGCACGTTGACGGTTACCAAGGCCTTCGCCGGGGACGCCGCCGGGCAGCAGGGTGAGGTTGTCCTGCAGGTTCTGTGCGGTCCGGACGGATCAGTGCTGAGCGAGACGGTGACAATTCCGGCGGGAACGGAAGACAATGTCACCACCACGTTTGAGGACCTTCCCGCCGGCACCGAGTGCACGGTCACGGAACCGACCAGCGGGGCCACTGAGACAGTTCTGGTCTCGACGGTCCTGCCGGAGCCGGTAACAGTGGTCGGGGCTCAGACTGTCACGGCCACGGTTACCAACACCTACACCCTGGCACCGGGCACGTTGACGGTCACCAAGGTCATCACCGGTGATGCATCGGGCGCGCAGGGTGAAGTCGTCCTGCGGGTTATGTGCGGACCGGACGGCACGGTCCTGGATGAAACGGTGACCATTCCGGCCGGAACCACGGGTGGTGTCAGCACCGGGTTCTCGGACCTCCCCACCGGCACCGAGTGCACCGTTACCGAACCTGTTAGCGGAGCAACCAGTACCGTGAATGTGGCGGCGGATCTGCCGGATCCGGTAATGATTCCGGCCGGCGGCGGGGCTGAAGCCATCGTCACCAACACCTACAGTTCGGTGGTTGCTCCGACGCCGAAACCCACCCCGGCACCGGTCAAGCCGGCCCGTCCGGATCTGCCCTCCACCGGCGCCAACGGAACCGTCGGCTTCCTCGCCGCCGGGGCCGGACTGCTCTTGGTCGGTGGCCTCGCAATGGCGGCCAGCCGCCGCAAGGCAAACAGTGCGGAGGATGACAGCAGCCATCAGCAGTAATCCGCAGTAGCAGTCAGAGAGGATCCCGTACGGCCGGTGGCCGTGCGGGATCCTCTTTGTGCGGGACCCTTCTGCACCGGAACCCTAGGGTGTGCCGCGCGTCACCAGCCACGGCGGTTAGGACAGGAAGAATAGACTGGGATCATGGCCGGCCTGATTAAACGCGAAGACATTGACGAAGTACGCTCCCGCACCGACATCAAGGCCGTGATTGACGGCTACGTGACGCTGAAGTCCGCCGGCATCGGGTCCTACAAGGGGCTGTGCCCCTTCCACGACGAGCGCTCGCCGTCCTTCCACGTCCGGCCCCAGGTCGGCACCTACCACTGCTTTGGCTGCGGCGAGAGCGGCGACGTTATCTCGTTCGTCCAGAAAATGGACCACGGCACCTTTTCGGAGACCGTGGAGAAGCTCGCCGCCCGGCTTGGCTACGAACTGCACTATGAAGACGGCGGAACCGGGCCGCGCCGCGAAGACGTCGGCAAACGCCAGCGGCTGTTGGACGCACACAAGATTGCAGCGGAATTCTTCGCCGCGCAGCTGCGGACTCCCGGCGCCCAGGCAGCCCGCGATTTCCTGCAGGAACGCGGTTTCGACCCGGCAGCCGCAGCCCACTTCGGCGTCGGCTATGCACAGCAGGGCTGGGACTCATTGCTCAAGCACCTCACCGACAAGGGATTCACCCGCGAGGAACTGGCGGGCACCGGCATGTTCTCCACCGGTTCGGACGCTTCCCGCTTCTATGACCGATTCCGCGGCCGGCTGATCTGGCCCATCCGCGACCTGACCGGAGCCGTGATCGGGTTCGGCGCACGCAAGCTTTACGAGGATGACCAGGGTCCCAAATACCTGAACACCCCCGAGACCGCGCTCTACAAGAAGTCCCAGGTCCTTTACGGCATTGACCTGGCCAAACGGTCCATTGCCAAGGACCGGCAGATCGTCGTCGTCGAAGGTTACACCGACGTTATGGCCTGCCACCTCGCGGGCATCACCACCGCGGTCGCCACCTGCGGCACCGCCTTCGGCGAGGACCACGTCAAGATTGCCCGCAGGCTGCTCTCCGATGACGGTTCCGGGGGAGAGGTGATCTTCACCTTCGACGGGGACGCCGCGGGACAAAAGGCTGCGCTGAAAGCCTTCGATCTGGACCAGCGCTTCACGGCTCAGACCTATGTGGCCGTAGACCCGGAGGGCATGGATCCGTGCGACATCCGGCAGAAACACGGAGACACCGCCGTCGCTGAGCTCATTCGCTCCCGGCGTCCGCTGTTCGAGTTCTCCATCCGCTCCACGCTGCGCAAATTCGATCTCAATACGGTTGAAGGCCGGGTTCAGGCGCTGCGTGCCGCAGCACCGGTGGTGGCGGAAATCCGCGATCCCGCCATGCGTCCGGCCTACGCCCGTGAGCTCGCCGGCTGGCTGGGCACCGATGTGGACGACGTCACCCGTGCCGTCGGCTCAGCTGCCAAGCGGTTGCGGGAGGGCAACTCCCACGCGAACTCCTCCTCCGGCAAGCCGGGGCACGACGACGCCCGCGGCTCCCAGCATGAGTCCCGGGACCAACGTGGCCAGCAGGGGAATCGGCAGAATCAGGGGAGCGGGCAGGATCAGCGCGGGTATGGCCAGTCCGTGCCTGAACCGGTGTTGGAACAGCCGGCCTTCTCCCGTCCGGACCCGCGGGATCCTGCTGCCCGCATGGAGCGCCAGGCACTGGAAGTGGCCCTGCAGCAGCCGGGACTCCTGGATGAAGGGCAGTGGGAACGCTTCAAAGCCGCCCGCTTCTCCGTTCCGGCTTACTTGGCGGTGCACAACGCGATTATTGCCGCCGGCCACGCAGGCGCAGGTCCGGCGCAGTGGGTGGAACAGGTCCGCGAGGAATTGCCGGACACCCTGCGTGACTTCGTCAGCGAACTGGCGGTCACTCCGCTGCATGCCCGGGACAACGACGCCCTCCAACGGTACTGCCGGGATATCCTCAACCGCCTCTTCGAACTGCAGGTGACGCACTTGAAAGCCGAAAAGCTGGGCCAGCTGCAGCGGCTCGATCCGTCAGCCGATCCGGCTTTGTTCCAGCAGCTGAACCGGGAGCTGATGGAGCTGGAAATGCAGCGCCGCGCGCTGCGCGGAGACCAGTAAGGGGCCCGGGTCTGCACCGATTTCGCTTCCCTGTAAAACCTCTGTAGAGTAGGACACGCGCTTTCCTCCGTAGCTCAATTGGCAGAGCATTCGACTGTTAATCGAAGGGTTACTGGTTCAAGTCCAGTCGGAGGAGCAAGAGAGAAGACCCGTGACCGGGCGGTATGCCGGTCACGGGTCTTTTTGCGTTAATCGCTGTCCACGCCAATGCCTCCAGCCCCCCCCGCCTGCACGCTGCCGGCCCGTTCCCGGGAAGGAGAGGTACGACACACCGTTTGTGGAGAATGCACTCCAAAAACCCTGTATAGTTGATCTCGCGCTTTCCTCCGTAGCTCAATTGGCAGAGCATTCGACTGTTAATCGAAGGGTTACTGGTTCAAGTCCAGTCGGAGGAGCAAGAGACCCCCTGGAAGGCAGAAAATGCCTGCCAGGGGGTCATTTTTTATGTCAGCGGACGGCTCGGGCTTCTCCCGGGCGCAACCGAAGACGCGCGACTGCCTCAAAGTGGCAACTTCTGCGGTTACACTGGGCCGGTAGATCGCCGACGACGGCCAGCCCCGGACATTCCCCGGGGGGCCGCCACCGGCCTGCTGCAGGCAAAACATCCTGTTGCCTCGAATCCGGATCCCAAGGTCCGGATTCCGCCGTGAGCGCCCCCGGGTTCCATCCCGCCGGCCGGCTCACGGCCTATCCCCGGCAACATCGGCAGGAGCCTCGTCATGACATCACACGTACACGCCCGGCAGCCCATTAGCACGGAGGACATCTTCGGTTCGCATGAGGGCGGCAAATTATCCGTCGAATCTCGGCTTCCCCTGGACAGCAGCCGGAACCTGTCCATCGCCTACACGCCCGGCGTGGCAGAGGTAAGCCGGGCGATCGCCGCAGATCCCGCACTGGCGGACACGTACGCCTGGGCCTCCCGCCTAGTGGTTGTGGTCAGCGACGGTACGGCAGTTCTCGGGCTCGGCAACATCGGACCGTCGGCCTCCCTGCCGGTGATGGAGGGCAAAGCGGCTCTGTTCAAGACCTATGGGGGATTGAACTCCATTCCCTTGGTCCTGGACACCACCAACGTTGATGAAATCATCGAAACGCTGGTCCGGCTGCGCCCAAGCTATGGCGCCGTGAACCTGGAAGACATTGCCGCGCCGCGCTGTTTCGAGCTGGAGCAGCGGCTCATCGAAGCCCTGGACTGCCCGGTCATGCATGATGACCAGCACGGCACCGCCATCGTGGTTCTCGCCGCTTTGCTCAATGCTGCGAGAGTCGTCGACCGCGCGCTGGAAGGGTTGCGGGTGGTGATCTCCGGCGCCGGCGCCGCGGGAGTGGCCTGCGCCAACATCCTGCTGGACGCCGGAATCCAAGACGTGGTGGTCCTCGATTCACGCGGGATTCTCTCTCAACGGCGGTCGGATTTCACCGGAGTCAAGGCTGACCTGGCCGCCAGGACCAATCCCCGAGGCGTGGACGGCGGAGCCGCTGAAGCCCTCAACGATGCGGACGTCTTCATCGGAGTATCCTCCGGCACCGTTGATGAGGCAGTTCTGGCCACCATGGCCCCGGATGCGGTGATTTTTGCCCTCTCCAATCCCGATCCGGAGGTCCATCCCGAGGTGGCTGCACGCTATGCCGCCGTGATTGCCACCGGGCGCAGCGACTTCCCGAACCAGATCAACAACGTGCTGGCCTTTCCGGGGGTGTTCCGCGGCGCCCTGGACAGCGGCGCGCGGCGGATCACCCCGGCCATGAAGGTAGCGGCCGCTGCAGCCATCGCAGACCTGGTGGGAGCCGATCTCAGCGCCCGCTTCATCGTCCCCAGCCCGCTGGACCCCCGAGTCGCGCCGGCCGTCGCAGCAGCAGTAGCCGCCGCCGCGCGGGACAGCTAGCCTTACGGGAAAACGCCCCTGCAGGCCGCCGCACGCAGGACATCGGCGGCCTGCAGTGTTTTTCGGCGGTTGTGGAGTTCCGGCCCGGCACCGCTTTCGCCGCAACGACAAGGCCTCTGCTTCTCGGCCTGTTCCCACCTAGGCCCATCGTGCCTAGGGTTATGCGTAGGATTAGTAGGTTTGGGGCGGGACTTTCACAACATCTACGAGAGACAGAGGAACCTTCAATGGGCGCAAGCCAGCCAGAGCCTCACCCGGGTGAATCCGAAAAGGTGGCCCACCCGTTCAAGGTGATTGCAGTTACCGTGGCGGCAGCAGTGGGCGGCCTGCTGTTTGGGTTTGACACGGCGGTGATCAACGGCGCCGTGGACGCCATTGGCGAAGAATTTACACTCAGCCCCGGGATATTGGGCTTTACGGTCGCCATCACTCTTTTGGGTTGCGCAGCGGGTGCCTGGTTTGCCGGTCAGCTGGCAGACCGGCTGGGACGCAAGAAGGTCATGGTCGGCGCTGCCATTCTGTTCGCCGCCAACTCCGTGGGTTCCGCCTATGCCTTCAGCGAGTGGGACCTGATGTGGTGGCGCCTTGTCGGAGGCCTCGCCATCGGCACCGCGTCCGTCATCGCACCGGGCTACATCGCTGAGGTTGCCCCCAGCAAGTGGCGCGGAGCGCTGGGCTCGGTCCAGCAGCTGGCGATCACCCTGGGCATCTTTGCCGCGCTGCTGTCCGACGCTTTCCTGGCTGATGCCGCGGGCAGTGCCCTCGGAGAACTTTGGTGGGGCTTGGCGGCGTGGCGCTGGATGCTGCTGGTTGGTGTCCTTCCCGCCATCGTTTACGGTGTGCTGGCCCTGACCATTCCGGAATCTCCCCAGTATCTGGTCCGCCACAACCGGGACGAAGACGCGGCGAGGGTGCTGCGCTCCGTGTCCGGGGTTCAGGACACGGACCTGAAGATCCGACAGATCAGGGAGAGTTTCAACAGCAAGAAGCCCACTTTCAAGGACCTGCGCGGCCCGAAGTTCGGACTCCAGCCGATCCTCTGGGTTGGCATGGCCATCGCCGCTTTCCAGCAGCTGGTGGGCATCAACGCCATCTTCTACTACTCCACGACGCTGTGGAAGTCCGTGGGATTCAGCGAAAGCGACTCGTTCACGACGTCGGTCATCACCTCCGTCATCAACGTCGTTATGACCATCGTGGCCATTGCCTTTGTCGACAGGATCGGACGCCGCAAGCTGCTGATGATCGGTTCCGCCGGAATGTTCGTTGGCCTTTTGATGGCCACGATTTCCTTTTCCCAGGCCGAAGGCATCGGTGACAGCGTCGAGCTGACCGGTATCTGGGGGCCGGTGGCGCTCGTGGGCGCGAACCTCTTCGTGATTTTCTTTGCTGCCACCTGGGGGCCGGTCATGTGGGTCACCCTCGGCGAGGTCTTCCCGAACAACATCCGTTCCCTGGCCCTGGGGCTGGGCGCGATGGTCAACTGGATCTTCAACTTCATTGTCACGCTGTCGTTCCCCTGGGTGAGCGACAACTTTGGCGTCTGGATCATGTACGCCATCTTCACCGTCTTCGCCGTGATTTCCTTCTGGTTCGTGAAGACAAAGCTGCCGGAATTCTCCGGACGGGACCTCGAAGACCGGGAAGGTCTGGAAACCACGTAGGCAGGATCGTCCTGTTCACAATGTGAAAGCTGGGGACAATGGTAATTTTGGGTAATGGCAACGGCGAAGGTTAATCAGGGGACGGAGGCTGGGCGCATGAAACGCTCTGCTAATACACGAAGGACCGCAGGGAATTCCTCGCTGGTCGGTTTGGCGAAAGTAATGGCCCGGCTGACCCCCCGCCAGCTGACCGACGAGCTTGGTTTGGCCACTGCCGAAATGAAGCAGAAGGGCATCAAGGCCGGCATTGCCGCTGCGTTTATGGTGGTGGCGCTGCTCTTCATCGCCGGCCTGGCCGTTGCACTGGTTGTCGCCGCGATCCTTGGTCTGGGCACCGTTATGCCGGACTGGCTTGCCGCCCTGCTCGTGGCACTGCTCTTCCTGATCATTGCCGCCGTGGGCGGGCTGATCGGATACAGCCGCTTCAAGAAGACACTGCCGCTTCTTCCGGAAGAAGCCATCTACGGCCTGCGGTATGACCTTGGCGTCCTGAAGGAAGGCCGCAGCTTCGATCCGGCCACGCTGGAGAAGAAGCCGGCGGAACCCAAGGACAAAGACAAGGACAAGAAGGACAAAGACAAGGACAAGAAGAAGGACTCGAACGAGGACGGCCCGAAACCGGCCACTCCCGAGGAGCTGCGCACCCGCACAAGGCAGCGCCGCGAACATATGGCTGCCGTACGCGACGGCCTGGCCGAAAAAGTCGATGTCAAGGACCAGATCCGGGAGCTGAAGGCACGCCGCGCGGCTCAGCACCGCAGCTCCGACTCCAACGGACAGGGCGCCGAGTCGTCGTCCAGCGATGAGATCATGGCCCTGATCAAGGAACGCTGGCAGCCGCTGACGGTGCTGGCGGCTTCCCTGCTGGCCATGGTCATCATGATGCGCAGGATCTCCCAAAAATAGGTCCCATTATCGCTGACAAGGGGAGTGGGCCGTGATCAGAGTCATCGGTGCGGGAACGCGTCCGGACCGTGTGGACACGGAACTGGACACCTTCTGGACCGTTCCGAACCTGATCACGGTCCTTCGCTTTCTCGGAGTGCCGCTGTTCGTCTGGTTCACCGTTCACGAAGAGTACGGTCCGGCGTTCATGACACTTGTGTCCGTGGGCTGCACCGATTGGGTGGACGGTTATCTGGCCCGCCGGCTGGGCCAGGTATCCCGCGTGGGCAAATGGCTGGATCCCGTGGCTGACCGCCTTGCCCTGATCATTGTCGCGACAACATTCGTTGTGCAGGGGATTGCACCCTCGTGGCTGGTGCTGGCCATTGTGATTCCCGACGCCGTGCTGATCCTCAACGCCCTGCTGTTGTTCCGCGGAAGTCCCAATCTTCCCGTCAGCACCATCGGCAAAATCCGGACCGCACTGCTCCTGCTGGGTGCCCCGCTGCTGTTGCTCGAGCTGGTCCCCGGATTTGGTTACGGCTGGCTCTCCGCCGCCGGAACGGGCCTCCTCCTGCTGGGCTGCGTGGGCCACATCCTTGCGGCGGCAGGATATTTGCGGGCGTCCTGGCTCAAGCATGGCCGGGAACGCACTGCCGCCGGTAACGGCTGATGGTCGGCATAGCCATCACCTGCGCCCTGGCCAGCGCGGTGTTCCTGGCCTTTGGCGCCCAGCGCCAAGGGAGCGCGGTCAGCGCTGACACCGGCGGCCTGGAGCTGAATTCTTCACAGTTGCTGCGGCTGCTGCGCAATCCCCGCTGGCTGCTGGGGCTGTTCCTGCTGGGGGTGGGGACGGCGCTCAACGTCACCGCACTGACGCTGGCTCCGCTGACCGTGGTCCAGCCCATCGGCTCCATTGCCCTGGTGATCACCACCATCGTGAACTCGCGGGATCAGGGCCTGCGGATGAACCGCATTACCGTCGTCTCCATCGTGGCATGCGTGGTGGGCAGCGCTCTGTTTGTCTCCCTCGCCGTCGGCGTCACCCGGGACCAGCAGGAGGTCCGCCCCGCGCAGGAGCTCACCATCGTCTTGATTCTGGCGGTGGCTGTGGTGTTCTTCGGCACACTGAACGCACTGTTCGGCCGGCGAATCGGCGCTATCGGCTTCATTGTGGGCGCCGGAGTGCTTTTCGGTTTCGTGGCCGTACTGACCAAGGTCATTGCGGCCGATTTGCTGAATCCAAACGGGCGGTTCCTGCTCAACGTGCCGTGGTACACCCTCCTGGGAATTGCCGTCGCGGGAGGGCTGGGGGCCTGGTTCGTGCAGAGCGCCTACTCCAGCGGCCCGCCGGACCTGGTCATCGCCGGATTGACGGTTATCGATCCGATGGTGGGCATTGCCATCGGCATCGGAGTCCTCCATGAACTGGTGCCGAATGTGCCTGCCGTGGCTGCCGTTGCCATGGGGGTGGCAGCTTTGATTGCTATCGTGGGGGTTGTTGCCCTCTCCCGATATCATCCGGACGTTATCCAACGACGGGCAGAGGCACGGCGCCGGCAAAAGCAGGCCGCCGCAAAAACTCCCAAAGATCAAAAGAGGGGCTCCCCGTGACCGACGACGCATCGGCCGACAAACCGCTGACCATCCTCATTGCGTGTGACACTTACCCGCCCCATCTGAACGGTGCCGCGCAGTTCGGCTACAGGCTCGCCCGCGGGTTGCACGGGCGCGGTCATGACGTCCACGTGCTGGCGCCCAATGATGTCGACGGCGGCAGCAGGAGCGATCTTGACGGGGAGTGGCCCGTCCACCGCCTTCGGTCCCACGGCGTCCCCACGCACGAGTACTGGCGCATCTGCCTGCCCTGGGAGATCAAGAAGGAAATCAGCCTGCTCTTTGACCGGGTGCAGCCCGACGTCGTTCACATCCAGTGCCACTACATGGTGGGGGAGTACACGCTGTACGAGGCGGAGAAGCGGGGCATCCGCGTGATTGCCACGAACCACTTCATGCCTGCAAACCTTGATCCCTTCCTGCCGTTTCCCCGCTGGCTCAAGAACATCGTTGCCAAGAACTCCTGGAAGGATATGGGCAAGGTCATGGGCCGCGCGGCAGTGGTCACCACGCCCACTCCGCTGGCTGCAAAAGCCATGCACGCGCACGCGTTCCTGCCGGATGTCCTGCCACTGTCCAACGGCATCGACGCAGCCGTTTACGAGCTCAAGCCCGGCGAGAGCATCGAACCACATCCGTATCCCACCGTTCTGTTTGTGGGACGGCTGGCCGAGGAAAAGCACGTGGACGTGCTGATCGACGCCGTCGCCAAAGCCCCTGACCACCTCAACGTGCACGCCGAAATTATCGGCGGCGGCGAAGTCAAGGGCAGTCTGCAGGAGCAGGTCAAACGGCTGGGTCTGGAAGGCCGCGTGGTCTTCCGCGGTCTGGTGTCCGACGAAGAACTGCGCCGGGCCTACCAGCGCGCGGATGTCTTTGTCATGCCCGGAACCGCCGAACTCCAGTCACTGGTCACGCTGGAGGCCATGTCAGCGTCCACCCCGGTGGTACTGGCTGATGCAATGGCTCTGCCGCATCTCGTGGACCCGGCCCGCAACGGTTACTTGTTTGAACCTGGAAACAGCGACGAACTCAGCGAACGGCTGACCTCCATCCTCGAACTGGACCCGGATGAACGGACCAGGATGGGTGCCCACAGCCGCTCCATGGTGGAACGCCACAGCCTGGACGCGACCCTCTCCACGTTCGAGGACCTCTACTACGGGCGGCCGCAGGGCCAGGGAACCATCTAGTTCCCGTGTCCCTCCCGCCGGATTGGGAGGAGGGACACGCCTGCCACTAGGATGTCCATGTTGCCTTCGGCGCAACACCCGCCCCGCAGGGGGCAGCACGGGGCTGTAGCTCAGCTGGTCAGAGCAGCGGACTCATAATCCGTGGGTCGTGGGTTCAAGCCCCACCAGCCCTACCGTGTGATGAGTCGGGACATCGTTCACGGATGACTCGCGACATAGGCAACACCCCGGTCTTCGGACCGGGGTGTTTCCTTTTGCACCGCAGGCCGGCAGCCCCTGCCCGCAGAAAGCGATCGTGTTGTACATCATGTTACTGATGGGTAACATGGGTGAGACCGGCTTCACAGCCCCGGATCACTGATGATCAGCAGCGAAGGATATTTCCCATGGCAATTATCGACGTCGACAACCTTCCGTACGCGGACGGCGACTTCTACGCATTTGAGGACCTGCTCTCGGACAAGGAGCGGGACCGCCTCCACGAAGTCCGGGCCTGGTTGAAGACCGAGGTCACGCCGCATGCCGCTGACTGGTGGAATGCCGGTGAATTCCCGCACCACATGATCCCCAAGATTGCCGAACTGGACGTCATGAGCCCGGTGTACCGCCAGGGCCACTCCAATCTCTTTGCCGGCCTCTGCCATGCCGAGTTCACCCGTGCGGACACCTCGTTTGCCACTTTCATGGGCGTGCATGACGGCCTCTTCACGGGTTCCATCGAGGCTCTCGCCTCGGAAGAGCAGAAGGCCGCGTGGCTTCCGGACATCTACTCGCTGAAGAAGATCGGCGCCTTCGGCCTGACCGAGCCGCTCGGCGGCTCCGATGTGGCCGGCGGAACCCGCACCACGGCCCGCCGCGACGGGGACAACTGGATCCTCAACGGTGAAAAGCGCTGGATCGGCAACGCCACCTTCTCCGACTGGGTTGTCATCTATGCCCGCGACGTCGAAGACAACCAGGTCAAGGGGTTCCTGGTGGACACCAAGACCGAGGGGTACAGCGCCACCAAGATTGAGAACAAAATTGCGCTGCGCACCGTGCAGAATGCCGACATCGTCCTGGACAACGTGGTGGTCAGCGACGATTTCCACCTGAAGGGCGCCAATAGCTTCAAGGACACCAACAAGGTCCTCAAGGTCACCCGCCTCGCCGTGGCGTGGCAGGCCGTGGGTCAGCAGATGGCGGCCTTCGACGTGGCCCGCAAGTACGCCGTGGAGCGTCATCAGTTCGGCAAGCCGCTGGCATCCTTCCAGCTGGTGCAGGAACAGCTCGTGAAGATCCTGGGCAACACCGTCAGCTCCATGGGCATGATGGTTCGCCTGGCACAGTTGGAGGACCTGGGCCAGGCCAAGGACGAACAGTCCGCCCTGGCCAAGGCTTTCACCACGGCCCGCATGCGCGAGTCGGTGGCGATGGGGCGCAGTATTCTCGGTGGAAACGGGATTGTCACGGACTACGGCATGGCCAAGATTTTCGCTGATGCCGAGGCCATCTACTCCTACGAAGGAACATACGAGATCAACACCCTGGTCACCGGGCGTGCCATCACCGGTGTTGCCGCGTTCGTGTAACCGGAAAATGGTTGACCGCGGCTGAACGTTTCAACAGAGAATTAAATAACGAACCGATCTGCCCGGTTGTTGTATCCGCAGTGCGGCCAGTCCCTCAGGGGGCTGGCCGCACTCCGTTGCCGGAGTAAATCTGTTCCTCCTTTCACTGCCGGCAGAGGCGAAGGACTTGCGCAGCGGCAGCAGGACCGACGGCCTGCGGTCGGTGACATAACGCAGTGGATTCACGTACTCGCCGTTTAGCCGCACACCCCAGTGCAGGCAGGATGCCGCGCAGTGCCCCTGCGTCGATTCGGCCAGTACTCCAATGAGTTCGCCTTCCGCCACCCGGTCTCCGGTGGATGCCGCGGCATCCACGGGTTCAAAGCTCGTCAGCAGGCCCCCGCCCACGTCCACTGTCATGACGGGCCGGTTGACCACCCGCCCGGCAAAGACCACGGTGCCCGCTGCTGGACTGAGAACCTGCGTGCCGGACGGTGCGGCAAGGTCCACTCCCCGGTGGCCGGCCAGCCAGCGTTGCGGCGGCGGACGGAAACCCCGGACCACTTCCGGTGCCGGTGAAACCGGCCAGCTCCAAGCGGGCTCGTATGCCGCGGCGGACCAGGCAAGGTCCGGGCCGGCTCCGTCCCGCGCGGCCGCGGCCGGTGCTGCCCCGGCTTCGAGCGGCACGGTGGCGGAGACCGGCAGGATCAGGAGAACAACGAGCAAGCGGCAGCCCCACGTTCGAAAGTTCATGCTTCATCGTGTGCCGGACGCCCTGCCGTTACCGGAGGATCCGGGACGGGGGTGGAAAAGTTCACTGCTGCGGCGGTCGAAGCGGCGCTGGGGAGGACGGAAGCGCCCCGCAGCTGGTGTATAGTTGACGAAGCAGTTTGCTGTGCCATGTTCCCTGCCCGCAGGGGGATGCCGCTTCCGCGTTTCACCGAAGCGCAGGCGATTTCCGGCACTGGAGACTGACTACGCGTGCCCCAATTATCCGTGACCTTCCTTCGGGAAAGCCGCGGGTGCCTTTCCATCGGTCCGGTAAGCCGGCAGGAGAGGCATGCTGACTCAGCTGATGGGCGCCAGGAGCTTCGCCCGCCCGGGCGTACAGCTATCAACCGTCAATTGGCAGCAGGAAACATGTGCTTCGGCACGCCGACTGCTGCCGGAAGGAGTGACGACATGCCCGTCGTTACAATGCGCCAGCTGCTCGACAGCGGCGTCCACTTTGGACATCAGACCCGTCGCTGGAACCCGAAGATGAAGCGCTTCATCTTCACCGAGCGCAACGGCATCTACATCATCGACCTGCAGCAGTCGCTGTCCTACATCGACCGCGCCTACGAATTCGTCAAGGCCACCGTTGCCCACGGCGGAACCGTACTCTTTGTCGGTACCAAGAAGCAGGCTCAGGAAGCCATCGCCGAGCAGGCCACCCGTGTTGGCCAGCCGTACGTGAACCAGCGCTGGCTCGGCGGTATGCTCACCAACTTCCAGACCGTTGCCAAGCGCATCCAGCGTCTGAAGGAACTCGAAGAGATCGACTTCGATGACGTTGCCGGTTCCGGCCACACCAAGAAGGAACTGCTGCTGCTGAAGCGCGAGCTCACCAAGCTGCAGACCAACCTCGGCGGCATCCGCAACCTGACCAAGGCACCGTCCGTGGTCTGGATCGTTGATACCCAGAAGGAACACCTCGCCATTGACGAGGCCAAGAAGCTGAACATCCCCGTTGTTGCCATCCTGGACAGCAACTGCGATCCCGATGACGTCGACTTCCCGATCCCGGGCAACGACGACGCCATCCGCTCGGTCAACCTGCTGACCCGCGTTATCGCCGACGCCGTTGCTGAGGGCCTGATCGTCCGCCACAACAAGTCCGGCAACACGGAAGCTCCGGCTGAGCCGCTGGCCGAGTGGGAGCGCGAGCTCCTCGAAGGTGCAGCAGCCCCCGCCGCTGAAGCAGCTCCCGCCGAAGCTCCGGCTGAAGCAGCCCCGGCTGCTGAAGAGGCTCCGGCCGAGGCCGCTGCTGAGGCTCCCGCCGCGGACGCAACAGAGAAGTAAATAGAAAGTTCCCGAATCACCGCAGCTGAGGCCAAAGTGATTTCGGGATGTCTGCTGGCGCGGCTGGCCGGAGTTTTCCGGCCAGCCGCTCTGGCGGAATCTCACCAAAACTTATAACGGGAGGACTGGAGTTCAAATGGCGAACTACACCGCTGCTGACATCAAGGCACTGCGCGAGCGCACCGGCGCCGGCATGATGGATGTAAAGAAAGCTCTGGACGAGGCCAACGGCGATGCCGACAAGGCCATGGAGCTCATCCGCATCAAGGGCCTGAAGGGCGCGACCAAGCGCGAAGGCCGTTCCACCGCTGAGGGTCTGGTTGCGGCCAAGGTCATCGACGGCACCGTCGGCGTCATGATCGAACTGAACTGCGAAACTGACTTCGTTGCCAAGTCCGCCAAATTCATCGAGCTGGCCGACAAGGTCCTGGCTGCAGCCGTTGAATCTGCTGCTGCCGACGCCGAAACCCTCCTCGCCTACAACGTTGACGGCAAGCCGCTGTCCGAGGTTGTTATCGAGGAAGGCGCAATCTTGGGCGAGAAGGTTGTTGTCCGTCGCGTGGCACGCATCGAGGGCAAGACCGTTGATGCCTACCTGCACAAGACTTCCAAGGACCTGCCGGCCCAGGTTGGCGTGCTGTTCGCCGTTGACGGTGACAGCGAAGAAGCCAAGACCGCTGCACACGACATCGCCGTGCACACCGCTGCTTACGCTCCCACCTACCTGACGCGCGAAGAAGTTCCCGCCGAGACTGTGGAAAACGAACGCCGCATCGCTGACGAGACGGCACGCGCCGAGGGCAAGCCCGAAGCCGCGCTGACCAAGATCGTTGAAGGCCGCCTGACCGGTTTCTTCAAGGAAATCGTTCTGCTGGACCAGCCGTTCGCGAAGGACGCCAAGAAGACCGTTGCGAAGGTCCTCGAAGAGGCAGGAACCGCACCGTCCGGTTTCGCCCGTTTCCGCGTAGGCGCCTAGCCCACAAGGCACTGGACCTGACGGACACGTCATCATGAACAAAAGGGGCAGTCACCAAGGTGGCCGCCCCTTTTGTTTGCCCAAAACCAGTTCTCCAATCCTGAACCACGCACGTTCCTATGCCCGGGAGGCACCATGGCCCACGTCCTGAAAGACACCGATTTGACGCGCCGCCGCGTACTGCTGAAGCTCTCCGGCGAAGTTTTTGGCGGCGGCAAGCTGGGCGTCGACCCTGACACCGTCCGCGCCGTCGCCAAGCAAATCGCCGCCACCGTTGGTGAAGTGGAAGTTGCCATCGTCGTGGGCGGCGGAAACTTCTTCCGTGGCGCTGAACTCTCACAGAGCGGCATGGACCGCTCGCGCGCCGATTACATGGGCATGCTCGGTACCGTCATGAACTGCCTGGCGCTGCAGGACTTCCTGGAGCAGGCCGGCGTCGAGACCCGTGTCCAGAGCGCCATCACCATGGGCCAGGTCGCCGAGGCCTACATCCCGCGGCGCGCCATCCGCCACCTGGAAAAGGGCCGCGTGGTGATCTTCGGCGCCGGCGCCGGCCTGCCCTACTTCTCCACCGACACGGTTGCCGCGCAGCGCGCCCTTGAGGTGCACGCCGACGAGGTCCTGATGGCCAAGAGCGGCGTGGACGGGGTCTACACCGCTGACCCGAACAAGGATCCCTCCGCCGTGCGGCTGGAAACCCTGACCTACGACGACGCCCTGCGCCAGGATATCCGCGTCATGGACCAGACGGCGATGACCATGTGCAAGGACAATGACCTGAACATGGTGGTCTTCGGCATGGAAGGCGAAGGGAACGTCACCCGGGCCATCCGCGGCGAGAAGATCGGCACCGTCGTTTCGAACTAGCCTGCTGTGCCCGGCGGTGTCCCTTCGGGACCTGAGCGGCGGCAACGATATTCCCTCGGCCTCGGACGGCCTCCGGAATAATAAAGCCGCCTTCCTCCAGCTCCCTACGGGACCCGTCGGGCCGTCATGCTGCTCACCCGCCGGCTTGAGGGCAAGGTCGGTGCAGGGAACCTAAGACCCTTTTGCGCCAAGAGGGTCCCCCCTCCGCCTCGCAAGCTCGGTGCAGGGAACCCTGACCCTTTTGGCTTAGGATGAATAAGAGAGCCCAGCCACCACCGCGTGGACATTTTTTGCGTGTTAGGAGACACCATGATCGAAGAAACACTGGCCGAGGCCACCGACAAAATGGACAAGGCGGTGGAAGTTGCCAAAGAGGATTTCTCGACGATCCGCACCGGCCGCGCCACTCCCGCTCTGTTCTCCAAGGTCCTGGTGGACTACTACGGCACTCCCACGCAGCTGCAGCAGCTGGCCTCGTTCGGCACGCCGGATGCACGGACCCTGCTCATCACTCCCTACGATGTCTCCGCACTGCGGGCCATTGAGCGCGCACTGAGCGACTCCGAGGTGGGCGCCAATCCGTCCAACGACGGCAAGGTCATCCGGGTTGTCATGCCGGAGCTGACGCAGGACCGCCGCAAGGAATACGTCAAGATCGTCAAGACCAAGGGCGAAGACGCCAAGGTCTCGGTCCGCAACATCCGCCGCAAGGCCAAGGATGCGCTGGACCGCCTGGTAAAGGACGGCGAAATTGGCGAGGACGACGGCGCCCGTGCCGAAAAGGATCTTGACGCGCAGACAAAGGCCCACACCGAGGCCATCGATGATCTGCTCAAGCGCAAGGAAGCCGAGCTGCTCGAGGTCTGATGAGCAACGACCAGCCTCCCAACAAGGCTGGCGGTACGTCCCTTGAGACTCCGGCAGCAAAGGCCACGGACATGAGTGCCACCGACGGAACAGGTTCAGACGAACCGGCGAAGGTATCCAAGCGAGAAGGCAAAAAGCCGAAAGCACCGGCAAAGCCCTCGAAGGCCGGCCGCAATCTGCCGGCTGCCATCGCCGTCGGCGTTGTCCTGCTTGGCGCGCTGCTGTCCGGTTTGCTCTTCTTCCCCTTTGCGATTGTGGCCATTGCAACGGTCTTTGCCGCCGTCGGCGTGTGGGAAGTCAGCCGGGCGCTGGAAGTGCGGGGGATGAAAGTCCCCTTGGTTCCCGTTTTGGTGGGAACCGTGGCGCTGCCCTTCGCCGCTTATTTCGGCGGCAGCGAGGCGTTGGCTTTTGCCCTCGTGGCATCGGTTGTCGCACTCGTGCTGTGGCGCACCATCGACACCGCGGAAGACGCCGTGCGCAGTATTCTGGCCGGAATTTTCGTGTTGCTCTGGGTGCCTTTCCTGCTGAGCTTTGCCCTGCTGCTGCTGGGCGAGCCCGGCGGCCAGGTTCGCGTAGCCGTGCTGCTCCTTTTGGTGGTTTCCAATGACACCTTCGGGTACATCGTGGGCGCAGTCTTTGGCAAGCACCCCATGGCGCCGAAAATCAGCCCCAAGAAGTCCTGGGAGGGATTCGCCGGTTCGGCGGGCGGGGCCACCGTTGTTGGCATCGTGGCTGCGCTCTACTTCCTGGACCAGCCCTGGTGGTTCGGCCTCGTGCTCGCCGTTGCCACGGTGGCCGCAGCAACGGCCGGAGACTTCTCCGAATCCATGATCAAGCGGGAGCTTGGGGTCAAGGACATGTCCAACCTGCTGCCCGGGCACGGAGGCATCATGGACCGGCTGGACTCGATTGTGTTCGCTGCACCCGTGGTCTTCATGCTCTCGGTGCTGCTGGTGCCCGGGGCCTAGCTCCGGAGTGCGGCAGCAGCGGCGACGCTCCCCGGCGGCAGGCCTGGCCGGCCGCAGGGGAGCGGCAACGTAGGATAGTTAAAGGTTTTCCACCAGTCTCGGCAAGCGGCATGACCACAGAGGAACAGTTAAGACATGGACGAAGCGCGGCAGGCCAGCGCCCCTTTCGAGTGTGTGGGGCGTCGGGAATACGGGTACAACACGCGGCAGGTTGATGAGTTTCTGGCTAAGGCCCGCAGCTACTACAACGCCGAAAGCCCGGCCGCAAAGGCGATAACCAGCCGCGACGTCCGCTCCATGGCGTTTGACCCGGCCAAGGCCGGCTACGAACCGCAGGCCGTGGACGCAGCGCTGGACCGGCTCGAAGATGTCTTTGCACAGCGCGAACGAGATCAGTTGATTCAGGACAAGGGCGAAGAAGCCTGGCTCCTGCAGATCGGGCGCACGTCGGCCGTCCTTCGGGGCCGGCTGCACCGCAAGCCCGGGGAACGGTTCCGCCGTCCCAGCAAGCGCAAGGTGCCCAGCTACAACGTGCAGGACGTCGACGCGCTTTGCAACGAACTGCTTGGCTACTTCGAAAACGACAAGCCGCTCAGCGTGGACGTGGTGCGCCGCGCCGTTTTCCGCGAGGCCAAGGGCCCCGAGGGGTACGAGGAAACGCAGGTTGATGTGTTTCTTGACCGCGTCGTGGAACTGATGGCCTCGATCGATTAGGGCCATCGCTGACCGGCAGCGGCGTCAGTCCCGCCGTTCCGGGGTGTGCAGCCGGGCCAGGATTTTGGCGGCGCCCGCGGGAGCGAGATCCGGCCGCAGCCGTGACACGGCGACGGTCACCATGAAGGCAGCGGGAACGGTCCAGGCCGCCGGCTGCTCCAGCCAGACCGGTGCCGCCAGGCCCGCGGTGGCCAGCACACCCCCGGCCACCATGGCGCCTCCGCACAGCACCGCTCCGGTCACCATGCCGGCCACAGCTCCGGGGGAGGTGAGCCCCCGCCACCAGATGCCCAGCACCAGCAGCGGACAGAGCGTTGACGCCGTAAAGGCGAACACCATGCCCACGCTGCCGGCGAGTGCCTGCGAGCTGGTCAGCAGGGCCAACCCCAGGGGTACGACGGCGGCCAGCACGGCCGAGAGCCGGAACCCGCCGACGCTGCCGCGGAAGAGCTCCTGGCTGACCACCCCCGCCAGGGACACCACCAGCCCGGAAGTGGTGGACAGGAAGGCGGCGAAGGCGCCGGCCGCCACCAGCGCCGAGAGCAGGTCTCCCACAGCGCCGTCGAACACCCGCCCCGGGAGCAGCAGCACCGTCGAATCCGAGCCTCCGGCGGCCAGCTCCGGCGTGTAGATGCGGCCCAGCACCCCGTAAATAATGGGGAAGATGTAAAACAGCGAGAGCAGGCCCAGCACGATCAGGGTGGTCCGCCGGGCAGAAGCCCCGTCGGGGTTGGTGTAGAAGCGCACCAGGACGTGCGGCAGGCCGAGCGTGCCGCAGAGCAGTGCAATGCTCAGTGAAATATTCCGGTAGAGGGACGCGTGCGTCTCCGGGTCCAGGGCGGCGGCAAATGCTGCACCGCCGTCGGTCCACGGCAAGCCCTCGCGGGAAAGCCGAAAGAGGACAAAGAGCACCGGCACGGCGATGGCGACCAGCTTGAGCCAGTATTGGAAGGCCTGCACAAAGGTGATCGAGCGCATGCCTCCGGTCATGACGCTTAGGCAGACCACCACCACCACCGCAACCGAACCGACCCACCCCGGCAGGCCGGTGGTGATCCGGATCGTCAGAGCGGCACCGTGAAGCTGCGGCACGATGTACAGCCAGCCGACGGCGATCACCAGCAGGCTGGTGATCCTGCGGGCGGACAGCGATTCAAGCCGGGACTGGGCAAAGTCCGGGATGGTGTATGCCCCGGACCGGCGCAGCGGGGCGACCACAAACAGCAGGAGCATCAGGTAGCCCGCGGTGTAGCCGATGGGGAACCAAAGGGCATCCACGCCGGTCACCAGGATCAGTCCGGCCACGCCCAGGAAGCTCGCAGCGGACAGGTACTCCCCGCCGATGGCCGAGGCGTTCCACCAGGGACGAACGGTGCGGGAGGCCACATAGAAATCTCCCGTGGTCCGCGAAATCCGCAGTCCGTAAACGCCGATCAGCAGCGTGGCGGCAGTGACCGCTGCCAGGGCTGCGTAGCCTGTTGCCGGGTTCATGCCGGCCATCCTGCTTTAAGGATCATCACATCAGACATCATCAACCAGATCCCGGAATCTCTGCTCGTTGCGGGCGGCGCTGCGGACATACAGTGCGCCGCAGACGATCACCAGGGGGTAGACGCCGGCCCCCAGCAGGAACCAGGGCAGCGGAACGGTGAAAAGCGTCAGGCTGGCGATCACGGGAAGGAAGGCCAGCAGCACCGGAACGCCGAGCAGGATCAGCATGAAGCCGCCTCCCACCACCAAAGCGAGCCGCAGCTGGGAGCGGATCAGCGAGTTGATGAAGAGCTCACCCACTTCGGTCTGCTCATCCAGTTCCCGCGACACGGTGTACGGAGCCCCTGATGCCGGGGCGGATCGGGGAGCGGTGACCCGCACGCGCTGCGGAGGGCCGGCCGGTGCCGAAGGCGGTCCGAAGGGTACCGGGGAAGGAGGCGCCGATGCGTCCGCCGCGGGTTCATGGTTCATGCGCGGGGCCGCACGCGGCTGGAGGCGAGTGTGCTGCGCACTCCCGGCAGGTGGCGGCGGCTGACCGGCAGCTCAGCAGACCCCACGGTAATGCTGGCACGACCGCCGGCCACCCGCACCTGCCGGATGTGGGCGCGGGACACCAGGTAGGAGCGGTGGATTCGCACAAAGCCCGCCTCGGCCCACTGCTCTTCCAATTCCGCGAGCGGAACGCGGATCAAATAGGATGCCGCGTCCGTGTGCAGACGGGCGTAATCGCCCTGCGCCTGCACATACCGGATGTCTTCGCGGCGGATGATGCGGGTGGTGCTGCCCTGGACCACGGTGACGACGTCGCTGTCCCCGGCCGCCGCTTCCGCCGCCAAGTCACAGATCCGCCGCACCGACTCGGCCAGGCGAGCGGGGCGCACGGGCTTGAGCAGGTAGTCCACCGCGGCGAGGTCGAAGGCTGCCAGTGCCTGTTCTTCGTCCGCCGTCACAAACACCAGTGCGGGCGGACGTTCCTTGCCGCCGAGCACCCGGGCGATGTCCAACCCGGACAGGGCGGGCATGTGAATATCCAGGAACACTGCGTCCACGGCATGGTTTTCAACCAGGTTCAGCGCCTGCGCCCCGCTGGAAGCCCGGTGTATTTCGCCGACCCGGGAATCCTTGCCGAGCAGGAACGCCAGCTCGTTGACGGCCGGCAGTTCGTCATCGGCAACGACCACTGAAATTTGCCGGGGACTGGGTTTACCGAGAGCGGACATGTGAATCAGGTTACAAGATTCAGGTGCGGTGGCCCGGCTGCGACTTGGGGATTCGCATGGTAATCAGGGTGCCGGCGCCCGGGGCGGTGTCGATGACCAGCCCGTGATCCTCGCCGTATACCTGGCGGAGCCTGACATCCACGTTGCGCAGGCCAACATGGTCGCCCTCGGCGTGCCCGGCCAGGACCGCCTGCAGGTATTCGGGATCCATGCCCACGCCGTTGTCTTCGACGGTGATCACCGCCATGGCGCCCGCATCGGTGGCCGTGATCGTGATGTGCCCCTCGCCGTCGGCGGCTTCCAGGCCGTGGCGCACCGAGTTCTCCACGAGCGGCTGCAGCGACAGGAAGGGGATGACCGTACCGAGGACTTCCTGGCCGATCTGCAGGCTGATCTTCAACCGGTCGCCGAAGCGGGCACGCTCCAGCAGCAGGTAGCGGTCGATGGCCTGCAGCTCCTCGGCCACGGTGGTGAAGTTGCCGCTGCGGCGGAACGTGTAGCGGGTGAAATCGGCGAATTCCACCACCAGCTCCCGCGCCCGTACGGGATCGGTGGTGATATAGGAGGCGATGGCATTGAGGGAGTTGTAGATGAAATGCGGGCTGATCTGTGCCCGCAGTGCCCGTACTTCGGCCTCCATCAGCAGGGTGCGCGAGGTGTCGAGTTCAGCCAGTTCCATCTGGGCGGCAACCCATCCGGCAACGTCGTTGGCGGCGCGGACGAGCCCGGCGCTTACCGCTGGAGCGAAGACGGCAAGGGTGCCCACGGTTTTCCGGTTGACCTGCAGGGGGCACACGAGCAGCTGCCGGCCGCCGTCATCGTCGTCAAACCCCAGGGAGCGCAGCGATGCGCCGCGGAAGACCCGGGTCCGGCCGCTTTCCAGCACGGTCCGGGACGCCGCCAACAGCCGGGTGCGGGATACGGGGACGTCCGGAAGCGAGCCCTCCCAGGCAAGGACGGCGGCCGCGTCCGCAAGGACCAGCGTGTCGCAGCCCAGCAGGGCGCGCAGATGCCGGCCGGCCTTTCCGGCTCCGGAGGCCGTGAGTCCGGCACGCAGATGGCGGGAGGCCAGCGTGGCGGTGTGCAGCGCGGCATAGGCGGCCCGCTCCGTGTCGGAGCCGAGGTCCCGCTGGGAGCGGCTGAGGCGATAGCCCAGCGCGGCGACGGCGGCCACGGCCACCAGCGCGACGGCGCAGATCACGGCGATGTCGACGGCTGGGCTGAACATGCCCTTAGCCTAGCCGCAGGCCATTCGGTTCCCCGTTCAGCGCAGGCTGCCGCACCGCTCACCGCAGGGGAGTGACCGTTCAGCGAGGCCGGGGAGAAGAATGTGGTGCTGGCCGGGCATCCATAGCAGGGTGATGCTGATCACATTTTGTACGTGCGTGCTGTCCGGCGCGTGGTGCCCGAGGGGGCTGCCGCCGGGACGTGCCCAACTCAAGGAGGAGCGATGGCAAAACAGCAATCCACCGGATCAGGCGCCCATGCGGCGCCGGTCGATTTCACGGAGGTTCAAAAATCTCCTGAGCTGCAGGAGCTGCGCAAGCGGCAGCGCAGCTTTATTTTCCCCATGGCCGTGATCTTCCTGGTCTGGTACTTCGCCTATGTGCTGCTGGCTGACTACGCCCACGACTTCATGTCCACCCAGGTCTGGGGCAACATCAACATCGGCCTGATCCTGGGACTGCTGCAGTTCGTCACGACCTTCGGCATCACCATGTGGTACGTCAGCTACGCCAACCGCCGGATGGATCCCATTGCCGCGGACCTGCGCGAAAAACTTGAGGCCAAGGGCGTCTCGCGTCCGGAGGAGACCAAATGAGAACGGTGAACATCACGGCGGCCGAGGTGTCCGCCGAGGCTGTCCGGGAAACCGGCTGGCTGAACATGCTGATCTTCGGCCTTTTCGTGGCCGTGACGCTCGTCGTCGTGCTTCGGGCCAGCCGCAACAACAAGACCGCGGCGGATTACTACGCCGCCGGCCGGTCCTTCACCGGACCGCAGAACGGCACGGCCATTGCCGGGGACTATCTCTCAGCGGCGTCCTTCCTGGGCATCGTGGGAGCCATCGCCATCAACGGCTATGACGGCTTCCTCTACTCCATCGGATTCCTGGTGGCCTGGCTGGTGGCACTGCTCCTGGTGGCTGAAATGCTCCGCAATACGGGCAAGTTCACCATGGCTGATGTGCTGTCCTTCCGCCTGAAGCAGCGCCCGGTCCGGATCGCGGCCGCGATCACCACCCTGGCTGTCTGCTTCTTCTACCTGCTGGCCCAGATGGCCGGCGCCGGCGGGCTTGTCTCCCTGCTGATGGGCATCGACTCCAAGATCGGCCAGTCCCTGGTCATCACCGTCGTCGGCGGACTGATGATCATCTATGTACTGATCGGCGGCATGAAGGGCACCACCTGGGTGCAGATCATCAAGGCCTGCCTGCTCATTGCCGGTGCGGGCATCATGACCATCTGGGTCCTGGCGCTTAACGGTTTCAACCTGTCCGAACTGCTGGGCTCCGCCGTGGAAATGTCCGGAAACCCGGAGCTCCTGAACCCGGGCCTCCAGTACGGCAAGACCGGCACCACCCGCCTGGACTTCGTGTCCCTGGGCATGGCCCTGGTACTTGGCACCGCAGCCCTGCCGCACGTGCTGATGCGTTTCTACACGGTGCCCACGGCCAAGGAAGCCCGCCGCTCCGTGGTTTGGGCCATCTGGCTGATCGGCATCTTCTACCTGTTCACCCTGATCCTGGGCTACGGTGCCGCTGCGCTGATCCCGGCCGAGACCATCACCTCCGCTCCCGGCGGCGTGAACTCTGCGGCTCCGCTGCTGGCCTTCGCCCTCGGCGGACCGGTGCTGCTGGGATTGATCGCTGCAGTGGCCTTCGCGACTATCCTGGCCGTGGTGGCGGGCCTGACCATCACGGCGGCCGCTTCCTTCGCCCATGACATTTACGCGAACGTCATCCGCAAGGGCAAGGTGGATGCCGACGGCGAGGTCAAGGTGGCCCGCCGGACGGTAATCGTCATCGGAGTGGTGTCCATCCTCGGCGGCATTGGTGCGCAGGGGCAGAACGTTGCCTTCCTGGTGGCCCTGGCCTTCGCGGTAGCGGCCAGCGCCAACCTGCCCACCATCCTGTACTCGCTCTACTGGCGGCGCTTCAACACCCAGGGCGCCATCTGGAGCATGTACGGCGGCCTGGGATCCGCCATCCTGCTGATCCTTCTCTCGCCGGTCTTCTCCGGGTCCGAGACGTCCATGGTTTCGGGCATCGACATCTCGATCTTCCCGCTGAACAACCCGGGACTGGTGTCCATCCCGCTGGCCTTCTTCCTTGGCTGGCTGGGAACCGTTGTGGGCAAGGACGACGAGTCTCCTCAGAAGCAGGCGGAAATGGAAGTCCGGTCTCTGACCGGCGTCGGCGCGGAAAAGGCAGTGGACCACTAGCCCCGCCCGACCTCAAATGCTGGGGGGACACCCGGGTTCCGTACTTCGGTACGGAATCCGGGTGTTTTGGGTTAACCCGGCGGTGCGGGTCAGCTGGGTTCAGACGCCGTTCAGGCGCCGGCCTCGCCGCGCTCCAGCAGCGGCGAGACGCGGAAGGGAATGAGCTCGCCCATGGCCAGGTTGGTGTCACAGCGTTCGACGCCGGACACCGCAAGGATTGCCTTGTTGACGCGGAACAGGTCCTCGGCGTCCTCCGCCACCACGCGCAGCAGGATGTCTGCGTCACCGGTCAGTCCGTGCGCCTCCACCACCTCGGGGATGCCGGCCAGCGCCTCGGTAATCTCCGCCAGCCGCTGCTGCTGCACGTGCACATGAACAAAAGCCATCAGCGGATAGCCCAGGGCGGCCGGGCTGATTCTGCGCTCAAAGGACAGGAACACCGACTTCTTTTCCAGTTGTGTCAGCCGGGCCTGGACGGTGTTGCGGGAGATGCCGAGGGCACTGGCCAGCGCGACCACTGTCCGCCGGGGGTCCTTTGCCATCGCCAGAAGCAGTCGGGTGTCGGTACTGTCCAGCAGGCGCATAGTGCGAAAGATTAGCACGGCGTTGAGGCGGGTCGTAGGGCATAGTGCTCAGCGATGGTGTTGATGGTTGTGCCACCTGCTGAGTGTGAGTAGTGTCACACTTATCCGGGCAACGTCGCCCGGGCATCGGTTCGGTCCCGCCACCCCTGGGGCCCAACACGGAAGGATGCGTACCGACGTGTCTCTGCATACTCCTGTTCGACCCCCTCAGGATGCCGGCGCCAGCGCGTCCGGCCCCTACGTCCAGCTGGTCCGCCCCGACGGCTCCCGGGCACCCTCCTCCTATGACCACTGGGTCTCCGATGTTGACGCCGACCAGCTGCGCAGCCTCTACGAGGACATGGTCATCATCCGCCGGATCGATACAGAGGCCACCGCACTCCAGCGCCAGGGCCAGCTGGGGCTCTGGCCCCCGCTGCTGGGCCAGGAAGCCGCCCAAATCGGTTCCGCCCGCACCCTGCGTCCCAGTGACTTTGTCTTCGGCAGCTACCGGGAAAACGGCGTCGCCTGGTGCCGCGGCGTGGATCCGGAATCCCTGATGCGGGTGTGGCGCGGCAATGCCGCCGCCGGCTGGGATCCCTTCACCGTCAACATGGCACCCACCCAGGTGATCATTGGCGCCCAGGCACTGCATGCCGCCGGTTACGGCATGGGCGTGGTCGCCGACGGCACGGACGACGCCGTCATCACCTACTTCGGCGACGGCGCCACCAGCCAGGGAGACGTGAATGAGGCAATGGTCTTCGCGGCCAGCTTCCACACGCCCGTTGTCTTCTTCTGCTCCAACAACCAGTGGGCCATCTCCGAGCCGGTGGGCCTGCAGGCACAGGTTCCGATCGCCAACCGTGCCCCCGGATTCGGCATTCCCTCCGTCCGGGTGGACGGCAACGACGTGCTTGCGGTGATGGCAGTGACCCGCGAAGCCCTGGAACGGGCGCGCAGCGGGGGAGGCCCCAGCTTCATCGAGGCCGTCACCTACCGGATGGGCCCGCACACCACAGCGGATGATCCCACCCGGTACCGCGACGCCGCGGAACTGGAGGAGTGGCGGGCCAAGGATCCGATCAGCCGCGTGGAAGCACTCCTGCGCGCCGAAGGCCATTTCACCGAGGAGTTCGCGGCCTCGGTGGCCGCCTCAGCGGATGCCGTTGCCGCCGAGCTGCGCAGCTCCTGCATCAACATGCCCGCGCCGCCGGCCCTGGACATCTTTGCCCACGTTTACGCCGAGCCCAACTCCTGGCTGGAAAACCAGCAGGCGGACTATGAGCGCTACCTTGCCCTTTATGGCGCAGAGGGCGACGGCGGCACCCACCCGGCGGACAATGCCGGAGTGAACGGAGAGTCCGCATGAGCACCATGACTTTTGGCCGGGCCATCAACGCCGGCCTGCGCGCCGCCATGGAGGCCGATCCCAAGGTAGTCCTGATGGGCGAGGACATCGGCACCCTCGGCGGTGTCTTCCGCATCACCGACGGACTCAAGAAGGACTTCGGCGGGCAGCGCGTGATCGACACCCCGCTGGCGGAATCCGGGATCATGGGCACCGCCGTCGGGCTGGCGTTCCGCGGCTACCGCCCGGTGGTCGAAATCCAGTTCGACGGATTCATCTATCCGGCCTTTGACCAGATTGTCTGCCAGGTTGCCAAGATGCATTACCGCAGCCGCGGAACGGTCAACATGCCGCTGACCATCCGGGTCCCGTTCGGCGGCGGCATCGGTTCGCCCGAACACCACTCGGAATCCCCGGAAGCCTACTTCACGCACACCTCAGGGCTGCGCGTTGTCAGCGTGTCCAACCCCCAGGATGCCTACACCATGATTCAGCAGGCCATCGCGTCCAACGATCCGGTGCTGTACTTCGAGCCCAAGCGCCGCTATCACGTCAAGGGCGAGGTCAATGAAACGCTCGACGGCGCACTGCCGATGGGCGCCGCGCGCGTTGTCACCGAGGGGACCGACGTCACCCTGGTGACCTACGGGCCGCTGGTCATGACCGCTGTCGACGCCGCCGTGGCCGCCTCCGACGAGGGCGTCTCCGTGGAGGTCATCGACCTGAGGTCACTGTCTCCGGTGGACTTCGCCACCGTGGAGGCGTCGGTGCGCAAAACCGGGCGGCTCGTCATCACCCACGAGGCCGGCCAGTCCGGCGGCGTGGGCGCCGAGATCTCCGCCAGTATTACCGAGCGCTGCTTCGACTATCTCGAGCACGCTCCCGTGCGGGTCACCGGATTCGACGTTCCGTATCCGTCTTCCAAGCTGGAACACCACCATTTGCCGGACCTCGACAGGATCCTGGACGGTGTGGACCGCGCCATGCGCCGCCCCAACTCCCTGAGCCCGCTCGGCACTGCCGGAGCCGCCGCTCTTGAAGGAGCCGGCCTGTGATCAAGGAATTCCTGCTGCCGGATCTGGGCGAAGGCCTCACCGAGTCTGAAATTGTCACCTGGTATGTGGCTGTGGGCGACAAGGTGACGTTGAACCAGGTCATTGCCGACGTCGAGACGGCCAAAGCCGTGGTGGAACTGCCCTCGCCCTATGCCGGAACGGTCGCGCAGCTGCATGAACAGGCCGGCACCGTGGTGGAAGTCGGCGCCCCCATTGTGTCGTTCGACGTGGGCGGCGGAACCGATCCGAGCAGCGGAACCGATTCCAGCAGCAAAGCACCTGCGGGCAGCGCAACCGCCGAAGGCATTGCGCCGGCCGCGTTCGCCCCGGCAGAACCACAGAAACGCACGCCAAACCTCGTGGGATACGGTGCCGTGCCGGAGCGGACCGGCAGGCCGGCCCGCCGGCGCTGGCTGACCGAAGCACCGGCACCGGCGCAGGTTGCCTCAACGCCAATCGCTTCACCGCCCGCTGCTCCGCCGCCCGCCGTTCCAGCGGGATCGGCCATCGTGGCAGATGATTCCTCGGCGCCGGCAGCTGAACGCCCGCGGTCCACTCCGCCGGTGCGCAAGCTGGCACGGGACTTGGGTGTCGATCTGACGGACATTGATGGAACGGGGCCCAACGGGCTGATCGTCCGCACCGATGTCACCCGTGCAGCGGAGCAAAACGCTGATGTGGCCGATGTGCTGGGTGATGTTGCGGCGCCGGTGCCGGACTTTGGCGCGGACCCGCTGCCGCCGTCGTCCGATGCCCTGCCGCTGTCCGTCGCTGGAACTTCCCGTGCCCGCGAGGAACGGATTCCCATTGCCGGGATGCGCAAACACACCGCGGCGGCGATGGTCGCCAGTGCCTTTACCGCACCGCATGTGACCGTCTTCCTGACCGTTGACGTCACCGCGTCCATGGAGCTGCTGGCGCGGCTTCGCGGGCAGACGGCGTTCGACGGCGTGAAACTCACGCCGCTGACGCTGGCGGCCAAGGCGGTGTGCCTGGCGCTTTCGCGGCATCCGTCACTGAACTCGCGCTGGGACGAAGCAGCCCGGGAGATTGTGCAGTACCGCTATGTGAACCTGGGCATCGCGGCGGCCACTCCGCGCGGGTTGATGGTTCCGAACGTTAAGGATGCCCAGTCGCTCGGTCTGCGTGAGCTTGCTGCCGCTTTGGGAACGCTGGCGCAGACCGCCAGGGCGGGCAAGACCACGCCGGCGGACCTTGGCGGGGGAACGTTCTCCATTTCCAACGTGGGGGTCTTCGGCATCGACGCCGGAACACCCATCCTCAACCCGGGCGAAGCGGGCATCCTGGCGCTCGGCGCGGTCCGGGAGCAGCCCTGGGTGCATGAAGGTGCACTCGCGGTGCGCCAGGTGATGACCCTCAGCCTCTCCTTCGACCACCGGCTGGTCGACGGCGAACAGGGCGCCCGCTTCCTGAGCGACGTGGGAGCGGTGCTGACGGAACCGGCAATGGCGCTTGCGCTGATGTAGCTGGCGGACGGTCCGCCGGATGCTCCGGCGGACCGCCCTCGCAGCGCCCTAGCGCAGCTCGAGCTCGAGTTCGCGCACCACGGCGCCGCGTGCGTTGGCGAAGCCCTGCGTCTCGCCCACCACGGTGAAGCCGTACTTCTCCAGGATGGCGATGGAGCCTGCGTTGTCCGCCACGGCCCGTGCCCGGATGGGCCGCTCCGAGAATTCCGCCA